>JAILLA010000101.1 GCA_024693325.1 Solobacterium sp. | reverse complement strand
GTTTTGTCCGTTCCTCCACATCACTACTGGAGGAACAGCTAAAAAAACACTGCCTCGTGCTAAAATGTTTCATGGTATATGTCTCCTAATCAAAGACATTTTACCGAATTTGGCTCCGGGTTCGATTCCCCGAGCCTTTTTCTTGTTTTTTACGCCTTCAAATGAAAAAAGAGGCTGTTTCACTTCGGTTAATTTAACCGAGGTTTTTTAACAGCCCCTTGAAATAATTCCAGAGCATCAGTTTCTTCTGATCTCCGGGATTATATGTTTCAATTCATGAGCACATATGTTAAGCAGACTTTCTTTATCGAGAGAAAAACCAGGACCTTTTCCTTAGGCAATATCTGAGGAAAGATGATCCTGGTCTTATCATATTAAAATTTGTTCACTGTAGTCCTGTCACAGTACTTATTTGAACAGCCACTGCATCCACTTCGGAAGAATGGTTATCTTCAGTGTCTTCGATCCGTAATAACCTTTTTCAGGATTGCCGATGATCTTCACAGTCCCGATTCCTACACCTGTGTTTTTACCATAGACAACGGTGAAGCAGGAGGATATGTCATTGCCTTCCGCATCCAGAATGGAAACATCCGGACGAATAGGAGAACCGGTGTAGTAATACTTTATGCCGTTCGGTATTGAAGTTTTGACCTTCTTGGTGTTGCCTGTTTTCTCCAGTGTCTTCTGGACGGCCACTGTCCGAGTACCTGTGTAATTGATTTCATTTGCCGTAATGGTTAAGGTCACATGCGTTTCGCCTTCTTCAACAGTACCTGTGTATTCTTTCGCAGGGATTTTTTTACTGCCGTCATAAAGACTGTATTTCACCCCTGCCACAGCACCGTTCTTGACTGTAATTCCTTCTACCGACACCGTGATTTCCGGTACGTTCAGAGATTTCTTTTCAATACTGAAGACAAGCTCCGGCATGTTCTTCTTACTGAGTGACCCGGCGAAGTTTCCCTTACCGGTAAAGGTCACAGAAGCGTTTTCGTTGGCTGTCGTGTTATTAGTGTATTTGGCTGTATAGTCAGTCCCTTCTGTCAGCCGGATTCTGTTCCCGTTTTGATTGACGAATGAAACTGTGTATCTCGGTTTCGCGCCGGTAAGATTCTGGACTGCCCGGCTGATCTGCTCAGCCTTAATCCTTCCTTCCGCGGCCGCGTTAGAAAGACTCACCTTTGTAATGTTGAATGTATAGGTCAGCGTGCCGGAATACGCTCCTTTCCCGGTGATCACCAGGGAATAAGCGCCTGCATTCTTAATCTGATCCGAGGAGACCGTTTTCTTGCCTTTTCGGTAACTGACCGTGTAGTCTCTTTCTTCACTCAGTGTACTGACGATGTCCGGTACCTGGCAGAGACCGCTGTATTCGCGCTTTAGAACAGCGACATCACTTTCCTTATCAAAGGTAACCAGGAAGTCAGCCTTCTTGAGCGTCGGTCCTTTGACATTGACAGTTATACTCTTTTCACCGACAAAGCCATAGCTGTTTCCATCCTTTGCGAAAACCTTCAATGTCTTTTTGCCGATGGTCAGAAGCACCTGCCCCAACTGGTCCTGTGAATAAACCGTCCCATCCGAATCAACTGCCGTCACATCAAAGCACGACTTGAATTCGTCAATACCGGTATCCTCTGTCGAGAATACTGTATTGCCTACAGTGACTTTTGTGAGCAGTGTCTTCAGCGCAGTATCCTCATCTAGCAGTTCTGTAACAGTGCTGATTGTCTTGGGAACCGTGATCTTTGCGGAAGAAGAGAGAAGTTTTGCGGATTCCACAACAGTAACGGTGAACGGTCCGGCATTCCCGGTGAGGTTACCGGTGTAAACCCCGCTGCTGTTTTTCGCTTCCACCACAACATGATACGTACCTGCCGCGGTGATTCCCTTAACGTTTTCACTCAGCGCTTCATCCGTGTAATAGTTTACGGTATAGGCAGAAGCCGGAACAGAAGCGATTTCTGTTTTCACAGTCGGTTTGATCGTCTGGAGCTTGTTCTTCGCCTTCGCCGCAACCAGTTCCGGAACAACAACACTCAGATCATTTAGATCTGCCTGTCTGATACTAAAGTAAACGATGATCTTTTCTGCAGCTTTATAGTTGCCTTTTCCGGTGATGATTGCCTGGGGCTTCTTGGAAGCCTTTACAGTACTGCTGTCCTTATCACAGGCATTGACGTTGTTTTTAAGGCTCAAGGTATAGTCAGTCCCAGCAGTAAGCATCTTTCCGTCATCCCTGACGATGACCTCCGGCACAACTGCTTTGCCCGTATACGTCAGATTGTTCTCTTCCACGATTTCAATGCAGATACCTGTATCCGCACCGTTTTTATCCTTGATGTTTTCAAGCCAGTGCGCATAGAGGGTTATGTCCTCTTTCACGGTGTCATTAGCGAAATCCCAGCGGTTAGTGAAGTCACTGTCAGTATACCAGCTACACAGCGTATGACCTTCAAAGACAAGGCCGGACGGCTCTTCGATTGTCATCCCGTAATACGTTGTCAGTACCGGAAGGTTCTGATCAATACCGGTTTCAAATATCACTCTGCATTCACCGGTCTTGCCGTAAAGCACCATGTTATCCACGGCAACATCCTCTGCAAAATTCCACGGTTCACCGCTAAAGTCTTCTTTGACATACCAGAGGTACTCTTCCCCGTCGGATGTCTTTGGCGCGTATTCCGCGTTGATGAGCGACCGCTTCGGGAGATAGACAGTTTCATCTGCTACACCGGGCAGATGGAAGGTTACTGAGATGATGTAATTCGGATTGACTGACCATCCGGCATATAGGATGGTGTCATCTGTAACTGTGTCATTTTCAAAGTCCCACGGTTCCGCAGAATCCGGATCCTTGAACCAGCCCTGGAAGATAAAGCCTTCCCGGACAGGGTCACCTGGTTCTTCAACTGTGGAGCCATATGCAACATTGTAGAGTGTTGGTACATTGGATCCCAACTGGCTGTCAAACGCCACGGAGAAGCCATAGAGTCCCTGGGCTGCCAGCACGCTTTCATCATCCCGTACCTCACATACGTCATCTTGACCTTCCAGGACAGTGACCCCGCCTGTTCCGACAGGGACATTCGTGAGTGTCAGTTCATTGAAGTCAGAATTGGCGGCAACAGTTACCGTTGTGGCTTCTTCAGGCACCACGGAAACCGTTTCACTGTCGGGCGTAACGTTGAAGCCAGCGCTGATACCGCTGATCGTTACGTTATACCATGGAGTTGACATCCGGTTAACACATACACTGATGTCCTGGCTTACCGCCTCAGCATAAGAAGTCTGAACACTTCCATCCGCTCCGAAATAAATCGTTCCGGGGGTATTAGCACTATGTTTGGCAAAGAAGCCATTGACATCATCTGAATACCGTAATGTGGTTTTAAATGTGCCTGTACCGCTTTGGGTGATTTCATATCGTTCACCCACAGACAAGACAGGAAGTTCGAACAGGTATTTAGGCGAATAACCGATTTCTGCTTCATTGCCATAACAAATGATGTTCAATTCACCTGAAACTTTATAGCCGTCAGAAATAACAGCATAGTTTTTTCCGTCACTGATTGTAAAGTTGCCGTAAGTCGTATTCATGGAATAGAATCCCGCTACAGCAGAGCCAAGACTTGCAGCAGTATGCAGCACATCAGGAGCGACCAAATAAGGAAGTGCTTTCAATTCTTCAGCAGATAAAGCTGTTTTGAAGAAAATATCTCCACCCCATTTGGATTCCCATTCATCACACTCCGCGGTATATGTCTCGCCACTGACCGTAACAGTAACAGGGAATGCATTTCTTACATCCAAAGAACAGTCATACACCTGGAAGGTATATCCGGTTTCCGTCTTCTCCAGATCAAACGCTACGACAGCGTGTCCGCCGCCTCCGGGTATGATTGTCATGACAACAGGCTCATTGACGGATTGCATCTTACCAATAATACCTTTCAGATTTGGTGAATCATTATTACGATCCCAGGTTGTTCTTATTGTATTGATGCTGCCGAGAATCTGGCGGAGCTGATAAAAATTAATCATACTTTCAATCGTTCCGACATCGGTGTCACCATCTATATTCTTATAAATCGGCGCTTCTCCGATCAGTGAACTGCCAGGATCAAAGTTGTTCACCTCCAAAGAACCCTCTTTTCCAAGAACTGTTGAAGATGACATACCAAAGCAAGATCCATTCCAGGATTCCTCTTTGTCATCTTCGATAGCAGACTTATCTGATTTATTCAAACCGTCGATCAATCTTGCATAATCACCGGTAGTAATTTCATAGTCTCCATAGCCGAAACTATCATGGTTATTCAGGAAGGTCCAGTTATCAACACCCATCCTCAGTGTTCCAAGATCCTCTTCCCATTTTGGATAAAGCGTTATATCCCCTTCCACATATAAACGGTTAAAATAATTCAGAATATGGAAGAAGGAGTATCCCTCACATGTGATTGATGCGTACCAGCCCTCGAAAGTGTATCCCTTCAGTGTGGGAGCTTTCGGAGGACGAATGTTTGTTCCGGGGATAAATGTATCTGTTGCGTAAACAGCAAACTGGCTGCCGCCTTCTGTCCCCCACATATATGTGATGGTATAAGAGTCCCTGAACCGAAGAAGGAGCTCTTTTTCTTCAATCGTGTTCCCGTTTGCGTCCAAGAGGGCTTCGTAAACCGGCTGGTCCTTTTCAAAATACGCGCTTGGCAGAATCCCTTCAAACACACCGGTCTTGTTCCGGAGCAGGATCTGACCGCCCTGCTTGATTGCAATGGAATCCACAGCCGCATACTGCGGTGCCGTACCGGGCGTAATGTAAATCGTCACCATTTCATCGGAATTCAGACAAAGCGTCTGTTCCTCAGTGAACAGGTTATGCCTGGTACCATGACGCTTGATCTCGGCTGTTGTTTCTTCACTCTTGCCGAAGTTCTCACTGAGTTCAATAAACGCAGCTACAAGGCTCTGGATATCCGTCGCCTCAAAGTATCTTGTTTCACTGCCGGCAACGTTGATTAACACATCCCGCTGTGACTGGGAGGACAAAAGGCCGACTGTATAGATGACGGTATTTTCCCGCATCGAATCCGCAAGCGCGTAAATCGAGGAAGTGTTGTCGTTCGGTTCGCCGTCACTGAACATGATGACGAAACGGATATCCGAGTTTCTTCCGGAAAGAAGGTTATTCGCGTGGGACAGTGCCCGATAATACTCCGTACCGCCGTTCGCTGTAAGGGAAGCGACACTGTTCTGGAGGGTCACTGGGTCAGTGGTAAACCCGTTCAGCGTATAAGCAGAAGAATCATAACGGACAACTGAGATCTTGGTCTTCTTGATAGCCCCGCCGATACTGTTGATCAGTTCTCCTGCCGCACTGGAAAGCGTGGAAGTCTTTCCGCTCATACTGCCGGAAGTGTCCAGCAGGATGACAATATCTTTGGAAGGTACCGTATCATCCCAGAGAAGCCATGCGTTCTGGGCAAACCGGTTGATCAGTCTCTGTGTAAAGCCGCTCGCCGTCTCGGGATAATACACTGTTGCCTTTTCCGAGCCAAGGCAGTTATCCTCCATGACAGAAGGCGCGTCACCCAGGAAGATCACCTGTTCCAAAACTGTGCAGTCCGCAAAGGCATCAGCGCCGATTGACTGGATACCGTCAGGGATTTCCAGATACTTCAGGCTTGTGCATCTCCGGAAAGCATTTTCACCGATGATCTTGACGCCGTCAGGCAGAAGGATAGACTGGACCTTGTCACACTCGGCAAAAGCCCAGGCACCGATCCCGTCAATGGTTTCGGAAATGTCAATGGTTTTGATCGTAGAGGTGAAACTGTTCCAGGGAGCGGGGTTTTCCGGAGAGTAATCTGTCATCAGATAAGATCCTTCTATTGAAAGAACCCCGGTTGCCATGCTTAGTGACCAGGTTGCCCCTTCCCCGCATTCACCTGAGAAAACAACACCGTTGAAAACATTATTGCCATAAGAGATGTTGTTTCCGATGACTGCGGAACTCAGTCCGGTACAGCCGCTGAATGCATAATTGCCGATCACGGCATTGTCACCGATGGTAAGTGTTTTCGTGCCGCTGCAGTTGGCGTAGGCATAATTCCCGACATTCTGTCCTGCCGGGACGGTAATGTCCTCCAGTGAACGGCAGTTATAGAAAGCGTACTGACCGACATTCTTCACCGTCTCGGGAATCAGAACAGTTTTGAGACTTCCGCATCCGTAGAAAGCATAATTCGGGATTGTTGTTACAGATACCGGAATTGTGATTTTTTCAAGGGAAGAACAGTTATAGAATGCATACTGCCCGATGCCGGTCAGCGTCTCAGGAAGTGTGATCTCCGCCAAAGAAGAGCAACCGTAGAAGGCATAGGAACCAATGGATGTCAGTCCCTCCGGGAGAACAGCTCTGGTAAGGCTTGTGCAGCCATAGAATGTATCTACCTGGATCGACACCACGTTTACAGGAATGACAAGTTCTGCTAAAGACCGGCAGTTATAGAAAGCATACGGTCCGATATTATTCAGCGCTTCGGGTAGCGACAGTTCCTTTAGGGAAGTACATCCATAGAATGCGTAAGAACCAATACTAGTAACTGTTTCCGGCAGGTTAACAGACGTGAGCGAAGAAGCACCGTTCATCACATTATCAGGAATAAAGGTGGTTCCCTCGACGAAGACAAGAGATTTCACAGAACTGCCTGTCAGGAACCCGTTATTGCCATTCCTGCGAAATGAAGTAAGGCTTGCTGGAATGGTCATGGATTCCAGCTGGGTACAGCCGGAGAAGACACACCAACCAACCTCAGTCAAAGACTCCGGCAGGGTGAATTCCGTGATTTTCTTACAATTGTAGAATGCGTAATTACCAATATATTCCAAAGAACTGAAAGATGAATTGAATGCCAGCGACTGGCAATTATAGAACGCATATTCAGGAATGGAAGTGACACGGTCCGGTATTGTCAGTTCTGTAAGGGAATTGCAGCCGTAAAACACATATCGTCCAAGATATGCCAGTTCTTCCGGCAGGCTTGCAGAAACAAGCTTTGAACAGTTGTAGAACGCATATTCAGGGAGCGCCGCCACACCTGTCGGGATTGCAATCCCGGTCAGTGATGAACAGTTATAGAATGCATATGCCCCGATCGACATTACACTGTCCGGGAGAGAAATGGATTCCAGCGCAGAAGCGGCATAGAACGCATAATCAGGTATTTCTTCAAAACCCTCTGAAACCGTTACCGTCTTCACTGAACTGCCTGTAAGAATACTGTTGCCAGAATAATAACCAAAGCTGGTAAGGGAAGCTGGTAGAACAAGTTCATTTACCCCGGTGCAGCCACCTAGGAAGCGGTAACCAACAGATTCCACAGTCCCGGGCAGGACAAGCTCAGACAGAAGCTTACATCCTGAGAAAGCGTAATTCCCGATACTTATTAATCCTTCCGGCAAAGAAAGTGTCTCTACTTTAGAACAATTCTGGAACGCATAGTCCCCGATCGACTTCAGGGAAGAAGGCATATTGACACTGACAAGGGATGTACATCCTGAGAAAGAGTAATTCCCGATACTTGTCACGCTGTTCGGAAAATACACTTCAGTGAGCGAAGTAAGATTCGCAAACGCGTTATTCGGAATACGTGTAATTCCTTCTGGGATGACAAAGACTTCAGCAGACTTATCCACCCCGGTCCAAAAAGAATAATCTTGTGCGGAAAAACCGTAATTTGTACTCAGCTGGTTTCCTGAAGAACGATAGTTCCAATAATAACCCCAGCCGTCTGGCTTCGACTCAGGCCCGCAATATAATACAAGGGCAGAATTGCAGTTATAGAATGGACTATAAGAATAGGAAGAAGCGGGTATGGAAGTCACATTGTCCGGAATATACACACTCCGCAGTCCCGAGCACCCGTTAAATACGTTATTTTCAATGGTATTCACACCCTCAGGGATTGTGAATTCTGAAAGAAGCGTACAGCCGCTGAACGCATAGGAACCGATCGTCTCCACCGTTGAAGAAATCTCAACGGATGTTAATATCGTGAAATTCCTGAACGCATAGCTTCCGATCCTGGTGATCCCAGAACCGACAATCACAGTACTGACACTGTCCAGAGCAATCTCCCACGTGATATTATCAGGCATTTCACCGGTCCCACTGATATACAGCGTCCCCTCTTCCGTGACAGCCCATATCATCGTATCACTGATTTTTCCGGAACTGACGGCATTTTCCGGGACACCGCAAAGCCTGCAGAAGCCATTCTCGTATTCATGGTGCGCACTGTCTTCATCAACGACAATATACTCTTCGCCGCAGACTGAGCATATATACGTGGTAAATGCATCGTCAAAACATGTGGAAGGCGTATACACCCCGGATTCTGTATGCTCGTGCTCAATGTTGTATATTTCAGCGGTAATGCTGTCGAAAGAAAAGCCATAAGCAGTCATACTGCCGTCGGAAGTAAGACGAATCACAAATCGGTCACCGGGGATCAACATCGTCTGCCCGGCAAGCTCTGTTCCGCTGTACCTTCCAAGCTGGTTATTTTCACCGTCATAGAGATAGATATAATCATAGCCGCTTTCCGTTGCAGTACTTTCGGAGAAAACCAGTGTCAGGCTTTCTGCGCCTTCATACACAAAAGGATAACTGACATCCAAACTATTGTTGTAATTATGGGCAGACTGCGGATATGTATTACTGTCCAGCAGAAGCATATTATGTTCATACACTGTATGAACCTGGATGCTGAACTCAGCAGTCAAGCCGGCATATCCAACCTGAACTTTGTTCACACCGCTCTTGGAAGTATCGTAAGAAATTAGTTCTATTTCATCAGGATCTGTCACTGTCACAGATGTTTCATCATCCGTGCGTGCGCATAACTCAATACCCGTGAGATCAACAACATCGCCAATCTGGTATTTCAAGTGTGCCGGAAGGACTGTGATTTCCAATTGCGTATAGACAGGTTCATCGTCATCTTCAATTTCCGATATTTCCTCATCTCCTTGCACAAATGAGTCTTCTGTCTCTTCAGGCTGCTCCGGCTGTTCAGGTTCGGTCTGTTCCTCTTCAGCCGGTTCAGTTTCCGCCTGTTCCTCTCCAGCCGTTTCAGTTATGGTCTCCTCTTCAAGTGTTTCATCCTCTTCAGCGGCCTCTTCAACGATAACTTCCTCTGTGTTTTCAGGCGCTGCGCTTTCCTGTGTCTCCGGTTCTTCGCTGATGATCTCTTCAGCATAAACAGGTGAAACAAGATTCGTGAAGCACATCAAAAAACTGATCATGACTGATAATAATTGTTTGTTCTTTTTCAGCATATTCTGATCTCCCCAAAATACTGATCTGCAGTTTTGTACAAAATACAGGTTTCAGTCTAATATTGAAATCAGTATACCATACAAGCATATCCAATCTGTAAAAATGATTGGACAACCAACAAAAAAAACATCCTTCGCAAGAAAGATGTTTCATGTGTGTTCAAACACTGTTTGTTAAACAGGGATCAGTTCTGCGTTTCAGCTGTTCCCTTTAAAGCATCAAGCTGATCCTGCAGTTCAAACAGCTTTGTGTAATAGGATGACGGATCGATCTTTTCGAGGACCGACTCAGCAGGACATCCGCCTTCTTCCAGGACCTGTGCTGTCAGTTCCCTCATTTTGTTTGAAGCATAGCCGTCGGTGATCGTCTGTTCCAGATCTTCCGGCTGATCATCTTCCCTGAGAAGGATGAAGTATCCGTATGCTGTACGGTCAGTGATACCGATCTCTCCCGGTTTCAGGACGGTAATGCCTTCGTAATAACCGTCTACCAGTGAATCGGTGTTTGTGTACATCTGGACTTCACCTGCTGTATAACCGCTCTTGTCATATTTCTGCTGCATTTCCGTAAACTTATCGGACAATTCCTGGCCGGTCAGGGCAGACAGTTCTTCATAAGCCTTCTGTGCTTCTGCCTGTACAGCAGAATCTTCTGTATCCTCCATTGTGGAGAACAGGATGCATCTTGCCCAGACGACTCCGTTGTCTTCAACATATTTCGCAGTCTCTTCAGCCCTGACCTCGTCCGTCAGAGCATATTTGCCGCCGTCAGCGAACAGGAGTTTCTGCGCGGTCAGGTAAGTATAATTCTTCTTTACAAGTGATTCATACGCTTCCCTGGTCGTACCGAAGTAAAGCAGGTAATCCCTGAAGGCTGTGGTCCCGTGTTCTTTGATCCATTCCTGTTTCTGTTCTTCCGTGTAATCGGCTTCAGACAGCGTTCCGGCACTTACGGCATGGTTCCATTCATTCTCTCCGTAATACCTGACATTGTTGTCGTAAACATTGTCGACTTCTGCCTGATATTCCGCAGGCATTTTCAGGCCTTCTTTGTCTGCGATGACTTCTGCCGCCGCATAATTCAGCGCGGTTTCTGCCGCGATCTTTGCGATATACTGGCCGAACGTTGTTCCGTCGCCCATATCATCCGTGATCGCCGGTTCTTTTCCGTAATAATACGAATAGAAACTGAATGCGTCATATGCCTGATATGCAAGCTCAAATGACAGTTCATCGGCTGTCAGTACCGTACCTTCTTCATCCATCAATATCGTCTCATTGTTCAGTGCGCCGTCTGTCAGATAAGAAACGATATCTGTTCCGACTGCCGCGTCGATGCCTTCCAGATCGGACACATCAACAGGCTGTCTGGATTTGACAGGCTCATCCTGTCCTGCCGGGGCAGTACTGCCGGATGCGCATGCACTTACAGAAACACCTATGGTCAGTGCCAGTAATGTTTTGCTAAATCTGTTCATATTCTTTCCCTCAAATCATGAACACTATTATATGTCATCATGTTCTATCCGTCACACAGTTATGACCCTTTCTTAACCGGTATATCTTTAAGAATGCAAAGAAAAACCGGCATGTACCGGTACGTTGTACTTATTTGGTGTTCAGAGTATTCAGAACATCCGCTCTCCTCTCAGACAGCATTTGAATACCCAGTTCTTGAACGGTTCGGAATCGCCGGTCACGTTCAGTTCACGCAGATGCGCTCTGAAGTCATCATCATACATAGGCGGCACGGTTATCACACCGCATCCGTTTTCCAGCATGATCTTGTTGGCAAACATCAAAGCAACACGGATGTCTCCGTCTTCAAACAGACGCTTGTCAAGGATGTACAGCATCGCATCAATGGCGATCTCCGTATTGGCTTTTGCCGGCTGGTTGATGATACGGTTAAGCTCTTCGATCTGCTCGTCTGTCATGTTGTTGGTAAAGCCTGCCTGCAGGCCTTCCATTAACAATGTATGCAGATCAAGCAGGTAATGATAATCGATCTCTGCATCCTTATCCAGCTGGAGATATTCAAAGGTACGCTTAAAATTCGCATATGCCAGAGCCTTCTCTTCATCCTGGATTCCCTGAAGGCACTCTTCCTGCGTGACATCATATCTTGCAAGCCTCATTGCATTGAACAAAAGCATATCCATGTTTTTCTGGATATATGCAGCATTACGGGGGCGCGACATAACAAACTTGTTTTTCATGATGGGCTCCTTATGATCTCTTAAACGTACGTACTTCGATTTCCGGCTTTATTATACAATGCGCAGATGAAAAACATCCATGCTGAATCGTTTCCGGTCACCAAAAGATTATGAAAGTATTGCTGTATAACACCATTTTACATTTGGCCAAGTATGTATTCAACCACCTGATGCAGTTCACTATCCTTCCAGGCACCTTCCTGTTCTTTCTGTGCCAGGTCCCAGATGATCGTGAAATCAAGTGCTTCTCCCGGAACACGGTAGCGCCTGTTGGGATCCGTAAAGTGTGCTTCCCATTCTTCCGGGGTCTTATTCTCAAACGCCGCGCGGTTCAGATAGATCTGCTGGCGCTTTGTAGCTGCCAGGAACATCTTTGCGGCGAGCGGGGACAGCTTCTCATATTCGTCCTGCCGGACATCCGCAAAGATCTGCGGCAGATCTGCCTTTACGATATGCTCGGGACCACGGATGATATTGATCCCGACGGCGTCCCATGTATAGTTCTCTTCCGTAAAATTCAGTTTCAGCAGGATACCTTCTTCCGTATGATACTGCGCTCTCTGATAATCCGTATCAAAGATGAAGTTCCCAAGCGAGTAGAAGATCACCTTATCACCGACAGTCTCGTAATTCATCGGTACATGCGGATGATGCGCAACGATCATGTCCGCCCCCATATCGAGGAATTTCAGGTACCGGTCACGCACATAAGGGCTCGGCAATGACGTGAATTCTTCCCCGCCGTGCACGATCAGACAGCACCAGCGGCATCTGCTTTTGATCTCGCGGATATTCTCTTCGATCAGTTCCATTTCATTCCAGAGCAGACAGCCTGCCTTGGCTTCCCCGGCAGGTTTGCAGCCGGTACGGAAACCGACGCTGAACAAGCCGATGCCTCCGGCATCCGGCAGATACAGGATCTCTTTTGCCTGATTCAGGTTCATGCCGACACCTACCGTCTTTGCACCGAACCTTTCCGCTTCCTCCAGCGTTTTCCGCACACCTTCATCTCCCGCATCCAGGATATGGTTATTGCAGAGATTCCATATATCAGCACCCATCTTTCTGAGCACCTTTACCGCGTCCGGATCCATTGCGTGGACCAGCTGCTGGACTCCCTGCAGCCCTTCCTTCTTTTCCTGACGGACCAGTGCACCCTCTACATTCGCAATCACATGATCACCGCTGTGCAGGAAATCCAAGAGCTCATCCGAGATCAGTTCTTCGTCATTCCATTTGCCGTCCATGTATTTGTCGAATCCGATATCTCCCGTAAATACCAGTGAAACTGTTTCTGCCATGTGCTGCCTCCCGTCATACGACTTCAAAGTTATTATTGACCTGTCTTGCGGATGATGTCAAACAATGGAAGTGATCCAGGATCCTGCAGATATTTACTTTTTCGGAACACATGCTTATAATCCCACTTAACAGCATAATTATGCTGTTTGAATAATGAAAGGAGAAACGTATGAACATTCAGAAAGCATTATCGTTTATCGCATTCGGTTTTCTGTTCACCTTGCTCAATATAAATATCAATTCGATCAATTTCACACCGTCATTTATCGGATGGATCCTGCTGTTCCTTGCTTATGATAACCTCGGAACATATACAGAAGGAAAGGTCTGGCTGAAATGGACATCCCTGGCACTGGGAGTACTCTCACTTGTCATATGGATACTCGGCCTGACAAAACCGGAGTTCAGCACAAGAGTGCTGGATGCAGTCCTCTCTGCAGCCTCTGCAGTCTATCTGTACTTCCTGCTTGGGATCCTCGAGAATGTCGCCGATGATTACGGATCAGGCCTCAGCAGAAAACTTCATACCGTCAAGCTTGTCAATCTTGTCGCAGTATGCCTTATGGAACTGATCGCTATCCAGATTCCTGCTCAGGGAACACCTGATACATTGATGACTGTTCTTGTATTCGCACTGATGCTCCTCGCATTGGGGCTCGCGATCTATATGATGTTCCTGCTGTTCCGTTTAAGGAAAGACATCAAACAGCTTGCTTAAGCAAAATGAAAAGCACTTCGCGCAAGTGCTTTTTTTTGATCATATGATCGGATCTCCCTGCATCCGGCGGATCTTCAGTGTCAGTTCGTATTCCTCATCCCTCAGGACACGGACTTCTTCCTGTGCTTTCGTCAGTTCGTGGGCAAGTTCTTCATTCAGTTCATCGATGCGCCCCTGCAGGTCCTTCTTCTCCCTTAATTTGAACAGACCCAGGGAGGCAATTTCTGCCTGATGTCTGGCGATCCTGTTTTCCAGATCGGCACGTATTTCCTCGTAATTTCCCAGTACTCTGGCTTCCGCATCTTCGATCTTCTGCAGCTGAGCCTCCAGTTCTTCCAATGTTTCATTCCCTGTCATTTTTAAATCTCCCCTTGGCCAATATCATCTCATATTTTTATCCGCTTGTGGGCACATGAGATCAAAGACACCGGCAGCCTGATGAAATTTTCCCGCATATCATGAAAACCTGTTTTCAGGAATGTTCTCCCGGTACTGCATGTATCCTGAGGGCAGGTCCGGAAGTTTAATATTATCCGGGCTTCATGGTATCAGTCATGAACAATGATATAATTCAGACAGCATAAGGAGATTTGACACTATGAAATTTGAAATAACCGGTACACCGTTCCCGGTCGTTGAATGCAGGCTGGAACGCGGAGAAGAAATGATCACGGAAGGCGGATCCATGGTATGGATGTCCAATGATATTGAAATGCACACCACCGGCGCAGGCGGTCTGGGAAGACTGTTCTCCGGTGAGAGCATCTTCAAGAATATTTATACAGCAGGAGCTGACGGCTCCTACATTGCGTTCGGCGCAAGTTTCCCCGGCAGGATCATCGCCCTGGATCTGAGAAACGGCTCATGGATCTTCCAGAAAGGTTCCTTCCTGGCTTCTGAATCATCCGTTGAACTCAGTACGTATTTCAACAAAAAACTCGGCAGCGGACTGTTCGGCGGCGAAGGCTTCATCATGCAGAAACTTTCAGGAAACGGGATCGCCTTCGTTGAGATCGACGGTTCACTGGTAGAACGTCAGCTGGGACGCGGTGAACAGATCATCGTCGACACGGGAAATGTCGCAGGCTTTACCGAGGGAGTAACGATGGACATCGTTCCCGTCAAAGGTCTGAAAAACAAGCTGCTCGGCGGTGAAGGTCTGTTCAATACTGTACTGACAGGTCCCGGTACCGTCTGGCTGCAGACTATGACGATCCCGAATCTCGCAAAATCACTGATCCCTTATCTTCCTGTCAGCAGCGGAAACAACTGAGCATCATGATCTTCCGGAGATCCCGGAAGATCTTTTTGTCTCAGAAAAAATGTGAGGATCTTTCCTCACATCTGCAGATCAGTTTCTGCTGAAATAATCGCGTCCCTTCCGGTCAAATTCCAGGGCAAACGCGCTGAGACGGTCCATCAGCGGATTGAGCGGTTTTTTCCGCCATACAAACCAGAATTCCATGTTGACCTTTTCTTCTGTCAGCAGGGGTATGGCTTTGATCTTCCGCATCTGTGCTCTCAGCAGGCGCATCGTATTGTATCCGATCGCTACAGCATCGGAGTTCGCGATCAGGTCCAGTTTGTCATCAAATTCCTCACATACAAATCGTACATCCGGACTGAATCCATGACCTGTGCAGTAGTCATATGTCCAGTCCAGCCTGCCGTTATGGGCAGTGAACACAAAACCGGCATCTTTCAGATCATCCAGCGTCAGATGTTCCCTGGATGTCAGCGGATTTTTTTCATTCATCATCACCAGCAATGAAGTACGCTGAGCTATTTTGATACCCGGCTGGCCCTGCATATCTTCTTTCGGTATCAGAAAGGCATCCAGTGCTGACATCAGATAATTGTCCAGGATCGCTTTTTCATCATACAGTTCGATCTGGATACCGGGATACCGTTCCAGGAATGCCGACAGCATGATATACAGCGTATCGCTGTTGATCATCGTTCCGATCCTGATCCTGCCTTTATCATGAGCAGAACGGTTGATGTCCGCGATCAGCCTGTCCCTGAACGACTCGTTTTTCTTTGCCCATTCCAGAAAGTACTTCCCGTTTGCGGTCAGCTTCATACCCTTTACCGACCGGTCAAACAGACTGTATCCCAGTTCTTTTTCAAGCTTCTGAAGCGCGCTGCTCAATGCGGACGGAGACATATTCAGTTCTTCCGCAGCCAGGGTCATATTGTTCGTTTCGGCGATCTTGATAAATGACTTGATCGATTCCAGTTCCATATCAGATATTCTCCTTTGCATACGTCAGAAAACGCTCTGCTGCTTCAGTCATTTCCTCGGGTCTCCATGTCAGGCCGAGCCAGCTGATCTTCAGGGGGAATTCCACCGGGATGACGCGGCAGTCCTTGATCAGAGGGGCCAGTGACAATGCATTATCATAAACCAGTCCGATGCCGCATCCCTTTCTGATCGCCGCAAACTTGCTGGTCTTTCCGCTGGTGATCACAGAGATCGCCGGTGTAAAGCCTGCGCTGATGCAGGTACTGTAGACCGATTCAATGCCTGCCGGATCAGACGCTGTCATAAATACATATTTTTCGTCCTTCAGATCATCGATCGTCAGATGTGTATATGATGAGAACGGATGATGGATAGGCAGGACCGCATAAAGTCCTCCCATATGCTCTAATGGAAGAAATTCATCGGATTCATCCCTGTCCGGAGACAGCAGCACTTTGAAATCACTGGTCCGGTAGCTTTCCGTTCCGGATCGTGATCTCAGCTGAAGCGTGATGCGGATATCAGGATTCTCTGCGGTAAATGATCCCAGAAGATCGTACAGTCTGTCACTGTGCAGATGCATCTCGATCACGATCTCCTTTTTCTGATGATCATTCAGCTGCAGTCCGCTCCTCATATGATCCATTTCGGCAAGAAAATCTTTTGATGCATTGTAAAACAGCTCTCCCTGGCTGTTCAAAAGCAGCCACTTGCCGCGCCTGATAAACAGCGGATAACCGAGTTCTTCTTCCAGCCGTTTCAATGCACTGCTGATCGCGGGCTGTGTCATCTGAAGATCTTCGGCAGTTCTTGTGATGCTGCGGTAATCGGCAATCTTGATAAAGATCTGCAAATCTCTTGTATTCATACATCCCTTCCCGTTCTTTTCTTCTTATATATTATAAAAAATGTGTGATACGGCATATGCGGGGAAAATTTATGATTCATAAATAAATCCGAACGTTATGGCGGCTGTTCAGGCTGTCACGCCTGTTATGCTTTGCCAACAGACGGTGCTTGGGATATATTTAAGTTAGTAAATATAAGGAGAGATCATAATGGCTGAAGATGTCAGACAAGCGTTTGATACGAAAGGCGCGAAAGAGTTTGAAGCACAGTACAGCAGACCGCACTGCATCGTTCTGGACAGTGAATACTGCTCGATGGGAAGAATGATTGCCGTGAAAGCATGTCAGGCCGGCGGTTATACGTACTGGGACGCAGTCCTTCTGCTGGAACTGGTTCCCGAGTGCGGCGTTTCACAGAAAGATGTGGAAGCGTTTGAAACAAAACTGCGCAGCGATACGATCACAAAGGAAGAGATCATCAATGATCCCGAGTATTCCCGTATTTCTGCCGCATTTGACAAAGCGATCGGCATTGCCCTGGAAAAAGGTCCCTGCCTGATCCATGACCGTGCCACCAGGGAAATGATCCTGGAAAGAGGGTATACATGTGTAAGTGCCCTTACCTATGCGCTGGATATCCCGGCAAAGATCGTACGTGCCAGGATCTCGCCGCTCTATCATGATCTGACGGATGACGAAGAAGTCAAAGCAAAGATCCATGAAGAGGATATGATCCGCTACAACTATCACATGGCACACAGTGATACGGAATGGGGAAAGAAAGAAACATATGACCTGCTGATCAATACCGATATGTTTGTCAGGGACTATTCCGCAGTCATTCTTGCCAGCACGATGAAAGAACTGTAAGACTATTTCCGCAACTACTGAATGAAGCCGCAGCAGAACATGCTGTGGTTTTTTTCTGCCGGAATGAATCATAAACATATCAGATTCATGGATATCCGGACGCTGAACTATAATCATTCTGAAAACAGGGAGGCAATACCATGAAGACAGTGATCAGACCGGAGATCAGACGGAAACATATCTATCTGCACCAGGGGATCGTTTACGACACACAGCCATTATTGAACGGGGATATGCGTGACCTGCATGTATCACTGCTATCTCCTGTCGGACACCGCACCAAAGACACAAACAGATATCCCTGCATGGTATGGGTATGCGGTGGCGCATGGCGCGGCGGACGGGAACGTGCGGGAGAGATGCTGCCGGAGCTGATGTATCTCGCTGAGGAAGGGATCATCATCGCTGCTGCTGAGTACCGGATCATCGGTGAAGCGGTGTTTCCAGCACAGATCAGCGATGTCCTGACCGCAGTCAGGTTCCTGAGAACAAACGCAGAAAAATATCATATCGATCCGGAGCGCATCGGCATCATCGGGTCTTCCGCAGGCGGACACCTGACACTGCTTGCCGCAAACAATGACGGACAGTTTGACACACAGACATACAGCAGCGTAAGCAGCCATGTCAAATGTGCCGTCGATCTCTATGGCATCGCCGATATCGAAGCGATCTATCGTTTCAATCTCAATGCCGTCAAACAGGGGAAGCGCCCGGGACGTTCAAATGTTCCCGAAGAATTTCCGGAATGCATGATGCTCGGCGGACTGCCTTCCGATATTCCCGAAACAGCGAAGCAGGCAGGCGGGATCAACGGGATCTGGGAACATACTTGTCCTGTCCTCGTCATGCACGGCAGCGATGACCGCGCGGTCAATATTGAACAGAGTGAGATGTATTATCATGCCATGGCTGAAGCAGGAAAAGATATCAGCTATTACGTGCTGAAAGGAGCAGACCACGGTTCTGATGAATTCTTTCAGGAAGAGACAAGAACGATCATCCGTGATTTCCTGCGCGAAAAGCTCTGAATATTTAAAAAACCACAGTGATGTATTGAATTGGTTTTCATACAGACTGTGGTTTTATATTTCTTCGGGATCTTCTTCCAAAAGGTGTTTCAGGATCTGTTTCCTGTTGTTGATAAACATCCGGGTAACAGTATACGCATCTGTTTCTTCATAAGTGCAGGTATGGAGCGGTCCGTCAAATGACCATAATTCCGCACCCGGTATGCCGGAAAGGATCGGTGAATGTGTTGCGATGATAAACTGGGAACCGAGTTTGATGCTTTCTGCGATCTCTACCAGCATGGTCATCTGTCTGCGCGGCGACAACGCAGCTTCCGGTTCGTCAAGGAGATATAGACCGCGGGAACGGAAGTTTTCCTGTGCCAAAGCCAGGAAGCTTTCCCCGTGAGATTTTCTGTGGTAATACATCGATCCTTTTTCAGTATCTTTTGAGTATTCTTCCTCGGCTGTCGCGACATTGTAGAAGCTCTCTGCACGCAGGAAATAGCCCCATCCACGATGTACGCCTTTGGATAATGTGATTGCTTTGGACAGGTCCGAATGGGAGTCATAGGTGGAAAAGCTGTAGTTTCTGGATCCTCCTTCAGGATTAAAGCCATAGGCAACAGCGATCGCTTCCAGCAGTGTTGACTTTCCAGACCCGTTTTCTCCCGTCAGGATCGTTGCCTGCGCATGAAAGTCGATCCTGTCCCGATCCCTGAGCGCTTCAATATTTCTCAGATAGCTGCCGGATGCGATTTTATCCCAGTCAATATAGATGCTGCGGATCATCAGATCATTGTTCATACATATGCCTCACATACATCTTATACGAATCACTGCCGGGAATAAATATCTACCGGCTGCGCTCAGAAACGCATGTAAGGACTCCGTTGGAAAAGGACTTTCCTTCTTAGGCAAAAACTGCAGTCACAACCGATCAATGCCAGATGTGCCTGCAGCTATTCGCTTCTACAGCTTTGTACAATACGAGGAGAGAATTTCCGGAGAACTCAGATATTCCTGAGGAACCTCTTCACTGAACAGTGCATCCATATACGGTACACCGGCTGCGGATTCGTATGCTTTCCAGAGCTGATAATTCTGTTTATGATACAGATCCACACGGACAGCCTGCTCATCTTTCCGGTATTCCCCGGCAAGCCTGCGCATATACTGTGCTGTTTCAGGGAGCTCATCAATCAGATTATGACGTTCTTCCGAATCCTTGATCGTGTCATAAAGCAGTTCGGTATCTTCTGCTGAAAAGCATAGATACTTATATTGCTTTTCTTTCAGCATGAAAGAGTATTTTTCATCCTTATCGTAATTATTGATATATTCACCATATACCGCATGTTCATTGAACGGCTTGTTCTGCAGCGATGAACAGACCGAGACCCCATCCACCTGGTGCATGGGTTCCGCACCGATATATTCAAGTACTGTCGGACCGAGATCCATTATGGATACAGCATCTTTGATCCTGACATTCTTTTCCACGCCGGTACCAGAGAAGATCATCGGAATCTTTGCGGATTTCTCAAAGAAATTGTTCTTCCCGAGTGTACGATGATCACCGATATTGTCCCCATGATCAGATGTGTAGATAAACAGATGGTCATGATTCAGCGTGCGGCAGTATTCCTGAAATGCGGAGTGCACCATTCCCATGCGGAAGTCCATCTCCTCTACCATAGCACAATAGGCTGCCTGAATATCCAGTGCCAGTTCCGGGCTTACGTGATTCCGTTTCTGGTTCTTCCATGTATCAGCTGCCATTTCATCTTCAAAAGATTCCGGAAGACGTACTTTCGCCCTGTATTTTTCAAACAATTCTGCCGGTCCGACATACGGATGATGCGGAGAATAAATACTGACACAGATAAACTGCGGCTTCTCATGCGGCATGGAGAGATAATCCAGCGCCGTTTCAATCACCCTCAGATCATAATAGGAAGATGAAGATTTTCCGCCGCCTACAACATTTGTGTTTTTGTACCCGCCATATGCACTTTCATATACGCCGCGCTGATTTGTCATATCCTGGCGGTTCCAGGTAATGGTAGTGCAGTCCGGGAATATCCGCTTTGTGAATCCATGTCTCTGATCAGCACCGACAAAATGCATTCTTCCGACCAGAACAGTTTCATAGCCTTCCTTTACCAGATGATGCAGGAAAGTCGGTGTCATATCCGGTATCGCATCACTCAGCGTAAAGATTCCGGTTTCAGCAGGGCGCTTTGCCGTCAGCATTGCTGCACGGGATGGCACACACAGCGGGCAGACTGTATAGGTTTCATCAAAGGCAGTTCCATTTTCTACCAGCTGATCAAGATTCGGTGTATCGACATTATTTCCATACCACCCGGAATAATACGGAGTATGCTGGTCGGTCATAAACATCAGAATATCAGGCTTTGCCATAAATATCTCCTTTCAGGAACAGCCCGCAGATCATCTCTGCAGGCTGCTTACTATTATCGAATGTTCAATCAGTCCAGAGCTGACTGTTCCTGTTCGAGCAGCTGTCTGTCATAACGTCTGACAAACGGCAGCATAATCAGAATGTCAACAACCAGCAGGATGAAGTACAGAATCACTGTTTTAATATCCATTGTTGTCAGGAATGCCTGCAGGAAGTGCGGCAATGTCCAAGGTACGCTGACGAAGGATCTTCCGATAAAGCCTGCTGCAGTTGCAAGATAGGCAGTGACACCATTGATCACAAAGGTCAGGAAGTATGGAATTGCCAGCTGGAAGTTCAGTACCAGCGGAATACCGAAGGTCAGCGGTTCACCAATGCAGAACAGAGCCGGTACAACACCGATCCGTCCGATTGCCTTGAGCTGTTCCGATTTTGCGAACAGAAGCAGTGTGATTGCGATCGGCAGCATACCCATGGTACCCCAGAGAGAGTTGAAGGCACCCGTGAAGATATGAGGCAGAGCCTGTCCGGAAGCGTATGCCTCTGAATTGGCAAGCATATTTGCTGTAAGGAACGGTGTCATTACGGAACCGGCAATATTTCCGCCGTGCAGACCGCAGAACCAGAAGAAACGTACAAGAAGAATCATTAGGAGCACAGCCCATACACTGTCAGATGCAGAGAACAGTGGTGCAAACAGACTGTTGATCAGAACCGGCAGAAGTTTTCCGGTTGTATTCACAAGAACAACACGAAGAACAATTACCGCAAACGCAACGATCATTGAATTGAACAGCGCACCGATCGAGTCCGCAATATTCGGCGGAACTGCGTCAGGAAGTTTGATTTTCAGTTTGGAATCATCCAGCTTGTTGATAATGTCCGTAACAATATATCCGACAATGATTGCTGTAAACAAACCTGTGGATCCGAAATGATTGATGAGAACTCCGCCGCCTTCTGCCGGATTTACAGCCAGAATCATGAAGGACATCATAGCTACTACCAGCGGAGTAGTCGGACGTTTTTTGTTGAGACCTGATGTTGCGATGGAAACACCTGCCAGTGTGTAAAGCGCCACACTGTTCAAGGTCAGTGAGTATACCAAAGAAAGCCAGCTGGCATTTGCGGCAGACCAGCCACGCCATGCATCAACGAATCCTCCTGTTGTTGTAGGCGGGAACGGAGGCGTCATCAGAATTGCAATCACAGAACCGATAATTGTTGCACATACCGGAGCAGTGATGCCGGTCGTCATTGCTTTAATGAATTTGAAGTTGGAGAATTTCGTGACCGCAGGAAGTACTTTTTCCTGTAAGGTGTCAAAGAATGAACTCTTGGTTTCAGACATGTTTTTATCCCCTTTCGTTTGACAACTTCATTTTTGCAAAAGAAAAGGGGGTATTCAATTCAGTTAATTTCCATCCCCCTATGAAGTCTTTCAGAATTTTTCTATGGTATCCATGAACGCTTCAAAACTGTTTGTTTTCTGTATTTTTCTGAGCAGATTCTTATCATCCATGATCCGGATCAGCTTGTCATAAAAGATACGATAGCGGTTAATGTCCTCACTGCGCAGCGACATCAGGAACACAACAGTGAATTCCGAGTTCTCCGGACAGATACAGACAGAAAACACCGACCGGTCAGACAGGCTCTTCATCGGATGCGGCAGCCAGATTCCGTCATACAATGTGGAATGTACTTCTTCCCTTTCCCATACCGACTGTATAAATGCCTGTGTGTCTTCAATGATTCCGGCCGCCTCCAGATGGCCTGCCATTTCAGCAATCAGCTGTTTTTTTTCGATGAAGCCCCTGCGGATTTCAAACAGATCCGGACGGAACAGTTCCCGGACTGTTATTCCACGCTCTGAAGCATCGATATCCATCCGATGAGAATTCAGAAACTGACTCAGTTTTTCCATATCCTCTTTTTCGAACAGCGGAGAAACCAGAACGAAAGGAACCGTACAGGATCTCGGTACCGGTACCGTTGTAATAATCAGTTTTGTGTCCGGATTTTTACGGAGAGCCTGATTCAGCTGATAAACAGAATATGTTCCGGCAACATTCAGCTTTGTTCCGAAATTGTTTTCCACTCTTGTCCGGATCAGCTGAGCCAATCCCATACCTGATCCGCACAGTATAATCACATCCTGTTTCTCTGATTCCATATCAAGAATCATGGCAATATATACGGCAATATATGCAACTTCCTCTTCAGAGATCACCAACCCCAGATGTTTCTGAATGATCGGCAGGATAGCTGTGGAACATTCAAAAGCATACGGATAGTTCTTTCTGATCCGTTCCGTGACCTCGCGGTCCCCGACAGCCTTGCTGCGGGCTCTCTGTATCATGGCACTCAGATGGGATGTCAGTCCGTCCCTTCCTGTATTCAGAAGATTGACATCAATGCCGTAATGGTTCTGAAGTACATCATAAAACTCCGTTATAATAACCCGGATCACATCGTCCTGTGCGGGCACTTGCTCAAAATGTGTTACTCTTCTGCGGCTCAGCAGAACCGACATATACCTGCGCTCGGCATCATTCAGTTCAATCTCATACAGTTCTTCAATTTTCTCATAATCAAAGACATTTGATATCTCCAAAGAAGAGCTGGGTACAGTATAACCCTGTGCTATCCGGAAATAATCCACAGAATTCATTAAAGTGAAAATCTGAATTCCCCTGTCAGTTAATGACATGCCGGCTTCCGCAAAAGAATCTATCAGTATCTGATATAAATGCATCATTTTATCCTGGTCCAGAATCCCCATCCTGGAAAGAAGTCCGCGGATAAACTGAAAACTGTTCTGTTTATATGCAGACATGAAGATGCTTTCCAGCAATTTTCTTTTTTCTTCCTCACCCGCATCCAGGAACATGCCCTTCGGCGTTATCATCAGCGATACATTCATCGGTTCCAGAAACTGTTCAATACTTCGGATGTCATAACTGATTGTAGTCTTGGAAAAAAACATCGCATTGGCCAGCTGTTCCATCGTGACATAATCATCGAGAAACAGAAACTGAAACAGAATATAATACATCCTGCGGCTCGGGGTATCCGGAAATTCCCCATCATTTTCATTTTCCGGTTCATTCAGCATGCTATAGAAATAAGAAACCTGATCATCCGGAATATAATGTCCGCTTCCCCCGGTTTCAATCCCGTGTCCGCTGCCGGATATTTCCTGATTAATAATAGAAATATCATTGCTTACCGTACGTGCAGACACATCCACAACTTTGGCTATATCACGATTGGACATCGGTTTTCCCGCTTTGATCAGCAGAGATATAATATTTGACTGTCTCTTATTTATCATGCTTTTATTTTATGATGTCCATACTTTTACATTCAATCAGATGACTTTCATTTCCCCATAGAAATTTATTGAACTGTATCATTTTTTGCATCATGCTATGATGTACTTACTCAAGCAGGGAGATCTCATTATGAATGTGCTGATCGTATGTGCATCGGGCATGTCCACCAGCCTGATCAAAAGCCGAATGAACAAATATGCTGCGGAAAACAATCTTGATGTTCATGTAGACTCTGATTCCTACGACAATCTTTCCTTTGTCATACAGAATTATGATCTGATCCTGTTCGCCCCTCAGGTCGCCATGCATTATGAAGAACGCAGAAATGAATTTAATGGGAGCGGTAAAGTATTCTGTCTGCTTACCGTTCGTGAATTCGGCAGTATGGACGGGAAAAAACTGACTGAGAAATGCATTCAGATGTATGAAGAAAAATATAAGGATGGCAGGCTGAATCTTGAAAATGAAATGCTTGAAATCATTTCTTATGCTTCTGAAGCTCAGCGTCTTGCCTATGAGGCATTTGACTGGCTGGAAAAAAAGAATTACAGCAAAGCCAGGCAATGCATTAAGGATGGAAGAAAGGCAATCATGCCGGCACATCAGATTCAGAGTCAGCTGATTGCTTTGGAAATGGAGCCGGATCATGCCGATCAAATCCGGGTATCGCTTCTGATGGTACATGCACAAAATCATCTCATGTCTGCCATTCAGACACTTGACCTCACCGAGCGTATGATCGCGCTGTATAGAACAAAATGACTTATGACTGTCATTGGCCAGCACTTACGGTGCCGATCCGCTTCAGAACTGATGGTGAATCGTCGCTGGCAATCCCGGTCACAGCGCTGCTGCAAGCTTCATTCCGGCAAAACCTGAAGCACATATATATACTTTTCAATCACACATCGATTTTTTGCTATTGGGTGATGCCTGCTTATTTACTCTTCAAAAATTGTTTTCATTTGACATAGAACTTCACCGATACATAAAAAGGCACCTTTTCTGCAAGGTACCTTGATCTGGTTTTTTCAGTATTTCAGTTACAGATACGATCCAGGAATTCTGCGATCTCTGCTTCACTCATGCCGGCTTTGATCAGATAGTTCTTCGCGTATAAGGACAGGCCAGCGGTCGTAATATCCACGCTCTCATCACCGACGATGGAACGGATCATCGCATCCAGATTCTTTTCTAGGATCGTTTTGTATTTATCCGGTTCGCTTTCCGCAGTGATGCCGTAGTAATTGTCATAGGTAACCATATAGTCATCCGCGATCTGCTGATAATCAGCGCCTGCCAGCGCCTCCACCAGCATGCATACAAATCCCGTGCGGTCTTTCCCTTCCGTGCAGTGGATCAGATAAGGAGGCTCGATCTCCGTCAGGCTGACCAGTCCCTGGGCGACCGTTACGGCGAACTCCTGTGAGAGGTAATTCATATTCAGTGCCAGCGGAACGACCTGGTCGTTCTGATACAGTGACAGGAAATACGGTGAATCAAAGTTGTCCTTTTCAATATATCCCCTGATCTTCAGGTGGCTGTCGGAAAGATTCAGGATGCCGTTCACGCCTGCCTGTTCCATCAGCTGATCAACATAAGGTGCCCTGTTGTGCTGGTAGTCACATGGTGACGCGGAACGGTAAAGTTTGTTTTCCGCGATACTGCCCATGCGGATTGTCCGGAAGTTTGCGAACTCTTCATCTGTTGTATACCGTTCACGTTCATCATAGTAATGAATATCACGGGCTGCCTGGATATCCGCATACTTGCCGCGTTCATTCAGATATACGGATGCGGTATCGTGTTCATCAAGTTCTGAGCGCAGCCACAGGTTCAGCTGCGGATCGTTCTTCTGCTGAAGACCTGCGGTCTCCCACAGATCGTCACCGTAGTTGACTGCTGCTTTGATGTAGTCGTATCCGGGATATGCGATCAGCAGCGGCTGTCCCGCATCTACATAATATCCGTTGTAATATGGTACATCCTCCAGTTTGAATCCGTTTGAGAACTCGACATTCACACTGTCCCCGTATTCAAATCCAAGTTTGTTGAAATCATCGATCGTTGATTTGATGTAGACTCCGCCGAATTCAGTTTCATGGATGATGGCGCAGTTTTCGATCTTCGGGTCCTCCTGTACCTGTTCCTGTTTCTGACAGGCGCTGAGAGAGGCTGCAGTTATCATGACTGCTGTCAGGATTTTGAATGGGTGTTTCATATTATGCCTCCATGATTTGTTCAGAAGTTCAGTGTCTTCTTCTGCGTCTGCGTTTTCCCGTTGTGCCGATCCTGCTGATCAGAAGGATCAGCAGCAGTCCTGCCGCGGCTTCCGCAGCTCTGCAGAGGAACGGATGACTGCTATAGAATTCATTCAGGATCCGCTTGATATGGACCAGACGGCTGTAGGGGATTTCTTCCAGCACATCAAAATCATATTCATACAATAATTCATCCCCGGAATAAACGGTGATCTTTCCGAGATATTCCCCCTGACTGACAGGAGCGATGAGCTCCGGGGGGAAGTCAACAATTACCCGGATATCTTCACTGTCCAGTACATCCCGGGAATAGGATTCTTCACTGTAAACGGCGATGTACTGTGTTTCAGAATCGGTCACCCGTATTTTTGCCAGGAAGTCATTGTCGGGGATCAGTTCGCGGCGGCTCATATGTTCTGAAAGCCACCCGTAGACCGTCATTGCGTCATTGACCGCGGAAGCAGGATCGTTCGGTGCCTTTCCCGTCACAAGCACAAGATCCATTCCGTTGATCCGGGCACCGGATGCCAGACATCTTCCCGCCGGATAGGTAAACCCGGTCTTCCCGCCGGCGAATCCCGGCACAGGGGTGTCCTGGATCATGCTCCAGACAGTGGACTCCATCGGGATACCGTTTGGAGCAGACGCAACAGGCGTGCTTAAATATGTGCGTTTCCGGAGAAGTTCCCGGAAGAATTCATTCTGATAACAATATGCAAACAGCGTCTCAATATCGCGGCATGTACTGTAGTGATCCCCGTCATGCAGTCCGGTTGGATTCACAAAATGCGTATCATGCATTCCCAGTTCTTCTGCCTTACGGTTCATATGGTCCACAAAAGCCTGTACCGATCCGTCGGTAAGAATAGCCAGCGCGTTGACGCATTCCGCTCCTGACGCCAGGGCAGTCCCGTAAAGCAGATCGCGTACAGTCGGTTCATCCCCGATCTGATAACCTGCTACCGAGGCATTTGCCTCATACAGTCCGGCTGTCATTTCAGGTGTGATCATGACCCTTTCATCAGGATCTGTCAGTGCTTCGATCGCCAGGATCTCCGTCATCAGCTTGGTCATGGATGCCGGATACATCCGGTCCTCTGAGTTCAGTGACCAGATCACCTGACCGTTCCCGGAATCCACCATGTAAACATATTCACTCGCAATGTCCGGCGCGTCATCGGGATGTTCGTTTTCGGCGATTCCTGTAAGTGTGAGACTGCATATCGTAAGCAGGCTGATGCCTGCAGCTATGATCGTTTTCCGCATGTATGTATTATATCGTTTCATCTGCGTCATGCTCACTATTTTATATCCTGTCCGTGATCTTAAAGATCCACGATAACAGCGCATGCTTCACCTCATTAAGAACATCCGGGAAAAAACACGATCAGATGCTGTTTTTTCTGTCAGAATAATATGGAAAGGAAGACAGCGGATGATCAACTGCAGCGACGATGAACTGAACCGGGTATTCCACACCCTGCGTCCGGACATCACGGAATCATTGAACAGCACACAGCTGGAAGTTATTCACAGCATTCTTTCAGGCCGTGATACGCTTACTGTCATGCCGACAGGCAGCGGCAAGTCCGTGTGTTTTCAGATACCCGCAATGATCTTTCCGGGTCTGACGCTTGTTGTGACCCCGCTCGTTTCCCTGCTGCAGGACCAGGTCAGCAATCTTCTGAAGCACAGCATTCCCGCTGCCTGCATTTCCGGAACAGTATACGCGGATAAGGACGGTCTGTATTTTCCAAGAGGAAAGAACAATGAGCAGGCAGGCAAACGGGAACGGGATATTTTCCGGGAGATCATCCGTGCACAGGACCGGAATGATCCCGATGCGTATAAGCTGCTTTACATCACGCCTGAGCGCCTGCGCACAGGTGCGTTTATCCGCTTTGCGCAGCGCGCGGACATCAGTATGATCGCGGTTGATGAAGCACACTGCATTTCACTATGGGGTTATGAATTCCGCAAGCGTTATCTGGAGATCCCGCGGTTTATGCGCCGGATCGACAGACATCCCGTGATTGCAGCGTTTACAGCTACCGCCACAAGCATGATCCGACAGGACATCCTCACATTCCTGCAGATGGACCATCCCGCAATATATCCTTTCCGGCAGGAAACAGGTTCGGTCATACGCAAAGAACTGTCATTCCGTGTACTCGGCAGTCATAAAACCGCCAAAGAAAAGCGGCTTGAAGACCGGCTCGTAATGATCGCCGGATACGCGAAAGAGCACCGGGTTCAGCAGGGCCTGATCTACTGCCAGACGGTCAGACAGGTCGAACAGATCTATCAGCGTCTGTCAGAGGAAACAGACCTGCAGGTATACCGCTATTACGCATCCCTGGACAGGAGTCTTTCCCTGAAAAACAGCGAGAATAAACAGACGAACTGGGAAGCATTCAAAGAAGCTGCTGCCGGCATCATGGTAACGACCAATGCGCTCGGCATGGGCATCGATCTCGACCATATCGGCTGGATCATTCATGCCGGTATGCCCCTGAGCCTGGAGAACTATACACAGGAAGCAGGAAGGGCAGGCCGCAGAGGCAAACCTGCAGAGTGTATTCTGTACTGGCTGCCGGAAGACAGGGAGACCTGCGTAACACTGATCGAGCGGTCGCTGAAAGACAGCGGACTGCAGGAACCGGCTCTTTCCCTGCGCAGGCAGATCACTATGGACAGACTTCAGCAGATGGAAGACTACTGCAGGTATCATTTCAAAAAGCCTTTGAAAGATCCCCAGGAATACATTGCGGAATACTTCAGAAACTATGAACCGGATGCGGACAGGAAAAGCGGCTCGGATGTACAGAATATGTTTCTGCGTGAAGTCAGAGAGATCGATGTCCTGTATATCAACAATACATATATTGCCAATGATATCCGCAAAGGAAATACGGAAGGCTGTCTGACTGTCAGTAAAAAGGCCGGACTGCACGCATCCTATACGCTCAGTGAACAGCTGAACTATTTTGACATGATGGTAGCTGACGCTGTGTATACACTGATGATCCACCGGGTGCCGAAAATCTATCCGAAAACCATTGCCGAACTGCTTTCCGGAAATCATGAGACCGCGCTGCGTCCTGAACGCAAAGCTATGATCGAAGACAGCCTGCGCAAAATGATGCGTACCAGTATCCATATCGACACGGAGAATTCCTATGTCATGCTGTTCTTTTACAGAGACAGGAAGAGATGCTTTGACGGTTCCTTCCTTCCGCTGACCGCCGCTGACAATGGTTTCCTGTATGACTTTGAATGCCTTCCGCCTCTGTACGAATATGCGGAAGCCATGAACAACCAACTGTTCTCCGTTCCTCTTTCCGCATTGTTCTGTGCAAAGCTTCCGGAAAGTTATGTCAGCTCTCCGGTTCTGACACAGACTTTAAAACGCGGGGTTCTGGAGACCCATGACCTGCATATCAATCCCAGAAGAAGTGATCTGCTTGTCTCATGCTGTGTCAGCCAGCCTCTGACAGAAACAGATCTGCTGGTATTTGACGGTGCCGTGTCACTGATGAAAAAAGGTCTGACAGCCCTGCATCCTGAAATTCTGCTCAGGGAACTGCTTGAGGATTTCAGGGTGACCGGCAGACAGATGACGGCTGATGATGTAAGAGCCTCCCTCCGTAAGCTTTCCGGGATCACCATATCCATCACCCTGCATACCGTTGAAACGCCTCCGGTACAGTTTGAAGGCAGTTTCCTGCCTGTCAGTGAACAGCCGCCCGCATTTAACATTGATCCGTCCGTCCGGCTTCCCTTATACCGCTTTACGGAGCACGTCAACGGTATGAAATACCGTTATGAGCGCCGTTCCCCTTCCCGCAGCGAACAGACCGGGCATGCCTCATTCCTGCAGATGGCGATGACGCATTACATCATCCGCATGGTAAGATCTGCCCCGGCTTCCTCTTATATACGTTCCACAAGACAGGCTTCCATGATCGAATTCGATCATATGCTTGCAGTACTCAGAACCGTACCGGGATGTGAGAACGAAGGTGTGACGGCAAAACAGCGCAGTACTTTGCGGAATATGGAAAACCGGATCCTGAAGCACCTCAAAAACGAAGGTTTTATGCATACCTTTTCACTCATGGAGAACGGTACTGTACGTTTCCTGCGGTATGATGTCTTTCTGAATCATGACATGTGAGTTTTGGAACTGCTGAAATCAAGAAACAGCGATAAACAAAGTATATTCTTCTGTTCAAAAGACAGGATATATTTTGTTTTATTTTTGGTGTCTGCGTCTGCGCCGTAGACACGGGTGTTCTTTTGGATCCCGTGTAAACAAGCAGCGCAGGCTATGAAAACCGGAATTGCATTCCGGTTTTCATATGTTCAGAATAACGCCCTCGCTTCCGCCCGGGCGGGAAAAGTAAAACAAAAGATGCCCTTCGGGCACGGGTGTTATTTTGAAGAAATCTGTAAAACAGCATTTCTCACATGTCGTTCTCCTTTCTATCAGTGGTGTTATGGCTGCGCGTCAGCGCGGCCATAACATGCTGAGAACAGACATGAATGAATATAAAAAAGTAAAACAAAAAGTCGCCCTGCGGGCGCGGGAGTAAATGTGAAGGAAGGTGAAAAACATATGACAAAAGATTATGCATACCGGTTCTGGATCGGTCTTTTCCGGCTTCTCAGGACAGAGCCGGAATCACGGATCATGGAAAATCCGGCAGCTGCTTTCGCCGAGAAAGCAAAAGCCGGAGCTTTCGACAGCCTCAGTGACGAAGAGTACGAAGCAAAGCTGAATGACGTAGAACAGGAAAACGCGCTGTTCGAGTATAAGAAGTTTGCGACTTCGTATGTGGTAATGCTGAGAGCGCTCCGCCGCCTCGAACTCAATGATACTGAGATGCACACATTGCTCAGAGTGCTGATCAATGCGTCTTTACGTACAGACTTCAGAAAGGAACGTGATGAAAAATGACAAATTTCAATTTTACGCAGCCCTGCATTATCAGGGAAAATGCGCGCGGTTACGAGCGCATTCAGATCGAAGATGAACTCATGCAGAACAGGGAGATCTTCCTGACCGATCCGGTCAGTCCGGATACGATGAACAGCCTGCTCAAACAGCTGATGTTCCTGAACCGCGATGACCCGGCAAAAGAGATCATCCTGTATATCAACAGTCCCGGCGGCGAAGTGCAGAGCGGGATCGCTGTATTTGACTACATGAAGCTGATGTCCGCGCCGCTGACGACTGTCTGCATCGGTACAGCAGCTTCCATGGGAGCGATCCTGTTCCTTGCAGGATCCAGACGCGTCATGACCAGGCATTCCCGCATCATGATCCACGATCCTGCCCCGGGCGGCGGATCACTGGAAGGCATGAAGCCCGGTGAGATCGAAAAGCGTCTGGAAAACCTGAAGCAGACCCGCGATGTGATCTGCAGCATCATTGCCGAGGCAGCAGGCAGAACGCCGGAAGAAGTCATGTCTGTCACATGTGAAGACAGCTGGTTCGACGCTGAAGAAGCACTGCAATACGGACTTGCCACAGAGATCATGGGCAGTCAGAAAGGAGACGGTCAGATATGAATGTTACTTATCAGATGCGCGGTATTACCGTGATGCTGGAAGAAGGCCTTGAGCGGTCTGAGGAAACAGACCGCATTGCAAGACTCTGGATCGATGAACAGCTTTCCAGAGGCATCAAGGTCAAGCCCTCCGGCAGGAACAGATCCCTCCACAGCCTCGGTTTCCTGAACATTGATGAAGTTCGTACCGTGGAGAGAAATCCGGTGCCTTTCATGCCGGTCTCTCTCCCAGACGGCAGAGGCAGACTGTACCCGATGTACGGACTCCGTCTGCAGGATATTACCGATGATGACATCCGGATGGCAGTCCTCTTCTGGACTGAGTCCGTATTTATTGCAAGAGATGAAGACGGAGTACTCTATATCTCCGACTAGAAAGGAATCCATATGAACAACAGAAAGAATTATCAGAACAGACATATCCTCGCAAAGAACTGCATCGCTGATACAGACACCTGGAGGACAGGCGTCAATAACAATGTACTGATCTTCGGCCCTTCCGGTTCCGGGAAGACCCGGAACTATGTGAAGCCGAATATCATGACTTCCCACGAAAGCATGATCATTTCCGACACCAAGGGGACACTGTATGAAGAACTGGGTCCCCTTTTGAGACAGCACGGATATACCGTCCACAACATCAACTTCACTGCGCTTTCCGGCAGTGACGGATATAATCCGCTGAATTATATCCGCTGTGACGGTTACTGGAATGAGCAGGATATCCTGACGCTGAGCTACTGCCTGATCGAAGACTGGCATTCCAATGATCCTTATTGGTGTCATGCCGCAAGGCAGTATCTCGCGTGTTTGGTCAGCTACGTCCTTGAGATCATGCCTCCGGAAAAAAGAACGCTGAAAGAAGTCATGCGGCTGCTGTCCGTCATGGACGGTGAGAGATTTTCTGCCCTGATCGAAGAGTGCACTCTCCTCTATCCGCACAGCACCACAGCATTGCGGTACAGCGCGTTCCGCGGGATCGCGAAAGCCGAGAAAATGGATGCCAGCATCCGCGGCATTGTCTCCACGAACCTGGATCCGCTGTGCTTCGATCAGGCATGTGAACTTTACCTCAGGGATGGTCAGATCGATTTTGCGGAGCTCGGCAGGAAAAAGTGTGCCGTCTTCCTGACAATCAGTGATACCGACCGGTCCATGGATAAGCTGGCAAATATCTTCATGACGCAGGCTCTGCAGATTCTCATGCGCAGTGCCGATCATGATTATCCGGAACACCGTCTTCCGGTTCCGGTCAGATTCTACCTGGATGACTTTGCGTCGAACATGTATATCCCGGATTTCGACAAGATCATATCCGTGGTCCGTTCACGTGAGATCAGCGTCAGTGTCATTCTCCAGAGCCTGACCCAGCTGAATTCCCTGTACGGCAAAGACCGTGCCGCAACGATCCTGAACAACTGCGACAGACAGCTCTATCTGGGCGGTCAGGACCTGGACACCGCGGAATACATCAGCCACCGGGCAAACAAACCGATGGAACAGATCCTTGCCATGCCTGTCGATCACGCATGGCTGTTCACACGCGGGCAGAAGCCTGTCATGACTGAGAAATACGATATTACCTCTCTGGAAACAGAACTGAATGCCACACCTTCAGATGCTGAACCTTATGAGGAGATATACCCGTCAGTATGAAAGCCGTCTATGGAGGCAGTGCAGAACTGCCTCTTTTTCCCGCGCATATGCTTATCAGAACTCACAATATGTTAGACTTTGTAATGTAAAAAGAAGGAAGATCGATCATGAAAAAAATGCTGAAGCGTGAAGATATTATTACAAAAGGCAACGGAAATGCCAATGACTACTTCTATCACGGGAACGGCGGAGAATACTTCCTGATGGCATCGCTGTCCAGACGGAAATATGACGCATTCAAGCTTCCCGTGGATTACGGATTCGATGTGCTGGCTATGGATCCCCTGAATGCCGGCAAACGAACACATGAACCGGTCATGCCCTATTATTTCCAGGTTAAGACAGTATATGTCAATGACCTGAACCCGGTCCAGGTGACCAACAAAAACAGTACGAGAACTGTTGTACGGATCCCGGTAAAACTGAAAAAAGATACGCTGGTATTGATGGAAAATGATGTCAACAAAGCCCTGATCGTATATGTTTACGACCAGAACAGGACACACTCCGGAATGGAACCGGATGACTGTCCTACGTTCTACTTCTGGATCAACGGTGCAGGCATCTCAGAATACAAGGATATGTTCGTCCAGGAAAAACGTGATGATTATGTCATCTGCTGGGTCAACATCGTATATCCTGAGAACCCGGATCTTCTGACAGATAAAGACAGCAGACAGAATACTTATGTTGCCTTCGGAACAGATTTCCTGACTTCGGAAGACGGAAACCACAGCATCAACAATGCCGCGAAGAATACATCGTGGAAAATGTACCGCAGCCTGGCAGATCAGGACGGCAGGTATTTCAAACTCAGCGGGTTTTTTGCTGAAGCAGGACGAAAACAGCAGTAAAAACGGTTATTTAAACGGCAGATGCCCTCTGCATATGATGAGCAAGAGCAGCTGCCGTTTTCTTTTTGTATATTGTGACTGTGATAAAACACAGCCTTTTATCGCATCTGCTGTGCTGCTGCGGATCTCTGCCTTCTGAGTATGATCTCCAGCAGGATGAACCTGAACCACAGATCTGCATTGAACGCCCACCAGATCATCATAATATCCGCATTCAGTACACTGCCAAGCAGGTACACAAGCGGGACCCTGATGAGCCACAGACCGACCAGGTTGACTGTCATTGTCGTACCTGCACGGCCGGAAGCCTTGATAAATCCGTTGGAGATCTTCTGCATATGCGTGGGATACTGGGAAAAGACCATGACCAGCAGGTACCCGGACGCGATCCTGATCAGTCCGGGCTTGTCTGTGAGCAGCCCGAGCACTTTTGATGACAGCTTCAGCAGAAACAGCATCGTGATCATGATCACGATCCGGCAAAAAAATCTGAGGCGTTTCAGGTATACACCGTTCTGTTCTTCCGATGATCCGGAAGCCAGGGACAATGAAGCAGTCATAAAGCCTGCTGACATCGTATCGCAGAAGCCCTCTGCCTGCAGACCAAGCTGGTAGGATGCGTAATATTCCTGGCCGTATCCGAGTATGATCCTGCTGATCATTACTGCCGCAAACTGCCAGAACGAGTCTTCCAGCGCAGCAGGAATACCCATTCTGATCAGCTTTGAACTGCCGGAAAAATCCTGCATTTTCCAGTTTTCAAAGGCGCCCTCATATTCACCGCCTTTTCCATAAAGCAGGAATGTACCGAGCAGAAACATCACACACAGCGAAAGATTCTGTGCCATAGCTGCCCCGCTGATCCCGTATCCATCAAAAGAACCGATCCCGAAGATCCAGATGTATCCGAAAATGATACTGATGATGTTGCCCGCAACAGCGATCTTCATCGGTGTTCCGGTATTACCCTTAGCCTGGAATGCGCTGGCATTCAGGCGGATCAGCGCAAACAGCGGATAAAACCAGACTGTCTGCAGAAGCAGACGTTTTCCCCCGGCAAGCAGTACTGGATCCCTGCTCATAAATGACAGGATCCATCCGGAACAGATCAGGATCAGAACAGACAGAAGCACGGAAACAAACAGTATCTCCATGTAGCATTCCTGTATCAGGTGATTGACCAAATGCCGTCTGCGCTTCATGAGTTCTTTCGCAAGCAGAACAAGCACTGCCGCAGCCATGCCCCTGATCAGTGCTCCGTAAATACTGTATATCCTTGTGCACAATCCGTACGCATTGATATCCGTGACCGGTAGCCTTCCGATATATCCTGTCAGGACCATGCCTGATAATGTCATCAATCCGTTCTCGATGATGACAGGGATCAGGATCCTGATGATCCTGCTGTCAGTCTGCCCGTATGTTTTCAATGAAAGTGATGGCATCATACATATCTCCGGCCATATATCTGGTCATCTGCTTTTCTTCTTCCGTAAGTTCTGTTACAGCCGGGATCCATACACAGTCTGCGCCGGCAGAGTAAGCAGCTCTGACGCCGTAACCCGTGTCCTCAAAGACAAGCGTTCTTTCCGGCCGCTTATTCATGCGGTCCATCACCGTTCTGTAGATCTCCGGATCTGGTTTCTTATGACGCACTTCGTCACCGCAGATAATAAAGCTGAAATAATGCATGATATCCATCCTGCCGAACCGCTCTTCCGTCAATGACCGTATCGTGGATGTTGCCGCGCAGAGAGGGACTTTTTTCTGATGCCAGTAATCAAGCATTTCCCGGGCACCCGGAAGCAGCTGCAGATCTTTCCGGATCATCTCTTTTCCAAGCTGCCTGATCTCTTCCAGAAGCATTCTTCTGTCAGGTATGTGCGGAAGAACACGGTCAAACAGTTTCTCGGTATCTGCACCGCTGATCCCTGTGGTTCTGACAAACAGGTCTTCGTTCAAGGCAGGAATGCCGTGCTTCTCACCGACGATCCGGTAGGCACTCCGGAAGATATGTTCCGTATTGAACAGAACACCGTCAACATCGGTTATTACAAGTTCATAATATGATTCCTGATTCATTTTCTTCTCCTGATCATAAAATAAAAGGATCCATTTTTATGAATCCTTGTTACCTCGGGTCGAGAACGTATATTCATATCTGGTACATAGATAATACGTTTCAACATATTCATATGGCACGTCATCGGCGTTGTACGTAACATGCGCATTCCTGAGAAGTGCTGCTTCATCGACCCCCAGCAGTTCTTTCTGCCGCTCTGTCGGAAGATGTGCAGACATCTTATACTCGGCACCGCCGCTGGAATCGATCCCGATCGAACGCAGATATTCGTTCAGTGAACCATCCAGAGCACGTACATCCAGCACAGGGATCAGCTCCGCCGAGAGGTATGTATAACTCACCGCGATCGGCGTATCATCTCCGGTCCTGACCCTTACAAAGTAATGCATTCTCTGTTCGGGACCCAGCCTGAGGAAGCCTGCGGCTTCAGGTGCTTCTTTTCCCGTAACAAGCCTGTATTCGATCAGCCGGGAACCCGGTTTCAGTCCGATCGAGCGCACATCTTCCGAAAAGCTTCTTCTGCTTGTTATAAGATTCTTGCTGATGGTTGCCTGCTGGACGAATGAGCCTTTTCCCGGAATACGGGTAATATACCCCGCATTGGCAAGATTGATCAGTGCCCTGTTGACTGTTAGTCTGCCGATACCGAATCTCTGGCTCAGCTGCATTTCCGTTTCGATCTGATCACCCGGCTTCAGGTGCTTGTTTTTGATCTCCTCAATAACATAGTCTTCAATAATCTGATATTTAGCTTTCTGTTTCATAGTCTGCTCTTTCATGTATACCCGTTTCGGGCCGATTTACGTATATATATTATCAGACTCAATGCAGATAAATCCATATCATTGTCATGCAGTCCCTTTCCTGATGGCCTTCCGTCAAAAAAGCCGCCGGCAGACCGCATATTATTGCAGTAATCCGCTGTTTTTCCGACTTTTCTTCTGTCATCCTGCAGTGATCTGTTCATGCCAATAATCTATCATATATCTATATATTTAGCAAGATTATTTCATATATTATCTATATATTTATGTTGATTTATATATCTATATAATCTATAATACTTGTGTACAGCATATGTATTCCAAAGGAGGTTCCAAACATGAAAAAATGGATGTACGACTGTGTGCTTGAAGCACCGGAAAACTGCCGGCAGATCCTGCAGAACAAAGACAAACTGGTCAGCGGACTTACTGACATCTATACTTCGAAAAACTATACGAAGATCGTGATCGCTGCATCAGGTTCCTCATTCAATATTGCGTCATGCGCAAAATACGCAATGGAAAAGTATCTCGGCAAAAAAGTTGAAGTCATTCATTCCGTAACATACGAAAAGTACGATTACCGGTTCCATGAAGGTGCACTGGTACTCTGCCTCTCACAGGGCGGCAGAAGCACAAATACGCTGGCTGCTCTCGACCGGGCAAAGCAGTGCGGGAACGATGTTGCGGCACTGGTATCAGAGCCCGGATCTCCGCTGGAGCAGGCTTGTGAGCATACATTCCTGTATGGATCACATGAAGCAGGAAAAGACGTATTTGTCTGCAGAGGTGTTCCGACATCCACATTGTTCCTGATCCTGTTCGCGCTGGAAGCCGGTGTAAAAACAGGCAGCTGCACAAAGGAACAGTACAAAAAGGCAGTCAGCGATCTGAAAAAAGCAGTCGAGCTGATGCCTGCTGTACGTGAAAAGGCTGATGCGTTCTATGAGGCAAACAAAACTGACCTCTGCAGCATGGAGCGTGTCATGACAGTGGGGATCGGTCCGGGTCTGGGAGTCGCCCAGGAAGGTGCGCTGAAGCTTGAAGAGACTGTCGGTCTCCCGTCCAATTTCTATGAAATGGAAGAGTTCCTCCACGGTCCCGTTTATGAGATCAAAAAACCGCACAGCATCTTCCTGGTAGACATCGACCGGGAAAGCCATGACCGTGCGCTGCAGATCTTCGACGCAATGCGTCAGCTGACAGATCATGTGTATCTTGTTTCCGCCCAGGCTTCAGGCAGCAGGGTACTGACTCTGGATACGGATATCGATCCTGTACTTCTGCCCCTGCTGGCTGTCATTCCCTTCCAGGTTATCGCTTCACGGATCTGTGACGATACACGTGCAAGCGGGATCACCATCTATACATGGCGCTTCATGCAGAAGATGGCGACCAAAGCCAAATAAGAATCTATGCCCCTCTTTCCGGAAAGCAGCAGTCCAACGGCTGCTTTTCTTTTGTGACAGGCGTAAGAAAAGGGCTGTTTTCCTTTATCAGCTGGTACCGGACATTTTCAGCAAAGCATGATTCACCACCGGCATCCTGTTGACAAGCCATCCGACCTCAGCAGGTTCTTCATGTTCTTTATATTCAGGCTCAGCAGCGCTGATCTTCTCTTCCTGAGTGCAGAATTCGGAACGGATCATTGTGAACTGCTGATCATCAGAACTGTAAAGTGTATCACTCATAAGTTTGTATTTCATGGTTTCCCCTTTTATGACTGTCAGAAGGATGAAAGAAACAGGTGGTTGAAATCCATGTGGAAGGACTGGAATTTGCAAGATACTGCTCGATCGTCAGACATCGGAAAAAACATCTGACTGAAAGTGCGAAAGAATTCATGGATCTGTGCAGAAATTACGAAATGGACTATCCGACGATCTCCTTTACCTGATGGCAGGGACCCGGGTGCAGATGAAAAAAAGAGTTGTGCAGCTTCCGGCTTTTTAACCGGAGGTTTTCCACAACTCCTTCTTTGTATTTGTCCGATCAGTAACGATAGCTTCCCATCTTCTGATGGAACTGTGTGTCGCTTGGAATATTGCAGTCAATACCAAGTCTCATTGAAACTACCTTTGTAATGACCTGGAGGGGAACAACATATTCCATCGTGGCGAAGTCTTCATCGTCCCTGAACGGATATACAAATGCGTTCCTGCTGTTTTCGAATGCTTTGTCCGAAGTAACCACGAACTGATGCGCGTGACGTTCTTCATCAAAGTATCTCAGCATGCCTTTCAGTCGGCTGTAATATTCTCCCGGTTCTGCCAGGTAAATGATGTAATCATTCTCCCAAACGGAATGATAGATGCCGTGCATGAACTCTTCCATCTGGTATCCCGTAACAGAACATCTGACACCTTCCAGGATCTTCAGGCTTCCTTCCATCATCGCACCGATGCAGCCGCCGTAACCGACAATGATCAGTCTCCGGCATTTTTCAAGTTCTTCGATATTGCTTTCCGCCCATGCTCTGGACTTTTCCGCAATATCCGGAATGTTCTCGGAGGACGCGATCAGTCTGTTCTCGAGCGCGCTGACTTCTTCCGGAGTCATTCTGCCTTTTCTGCATGCCAGTACTGCCGCAAACAGTGCCAGCTCGGCGATCGATCCGATAAAGCCTTTTGTTTTCGGACCGCTCAGTTCCTCACCGACATTCAGATGAAGATAGCATTCGCCCTCTTCCTGAACAGGTGTGTTTCTCTCGGAAGTGCAGGATATCGTGTAATATCCGAGTTCCTTTGCCTTCTGGAGAGCGAGGATCGTAGATGTGCTTCTGCCTGCCTGACTGATTCCAATAACTGCCGTACCTTCCTGACGGACAACTTCCCCATCTTTGAAATCGATCGGATACATGCATTCTACAGGGATGCCAAGGGACTTTGCCATACTGCGTTTAGCTGCGACACACGCATGGTAGCTGGTTCCGGATCCCAGGATCACTACTCTTCTGACATCTTTGTCTGCCAGGTACTCTACAGCATCATGCATCGTTTCTTCTTTTGAAGCGATCAGATTCCTGACGGTTTCTGCAGACTCAAGAATGTAATTATAGATATCGTATGCCATTGCTGTTAATTACGCAGCCGGCGCGAAGATAGCCAGTCCTTCGAGGAATGCGATGACGAATGCGGCAAGGAACAGGATCAGCATGACGGTCGTTGTCTTCTTTCCTTTTCTGATCAGCTGGAAGCATGTTACTGCCAGGACCATAGGAAGGAACTTCGGCATGATCTGATCAAATACAGACTGCAGCGCAAGTGTCTGGTAGTTGCCCATGTTCAGGGTGATCGTTGTTGTGAAGCTGATCATAGTAGCGATCATACTGCCGACGACGGTAGCACCGAGGATCTTTGCAGCGACTGTGAACTTTTCGAGAACACCGCTTTCCGTTGCGTTCTCCATGAAGCTCATGCCCTGTGTATAACCGATCTCAAGGCCCTTATAACGGACGATCCAGTGCGGGATGTTGTGGATCAGGAGGAACATGATCGGGCCGAGAATATTGCCCTGCATGCAGAATGACAGACCTACACCAAGTCCGATCGTTCTCAGTGTTCCCCAGAAAATGGAGTCACCGATACCGGACAGAGGACCCATCAAAGCTGTTTTGACAGCGTTGATGGAACTTGCGTCAAACTCTTTGTTTTCTGACGCTTCTTCTTCCATGGCAACAGCGATGCCCTGTACGAAGGTCGTGCACTGAGGAGTGATATTGTAGAACGTCAGGTGGCGCTTCAGAGCTGCTTTGAACCCTTCTTCATCATCCTTGTAAATGCGTCTCAGGTGAGGAATCATTGCGTATCCGAAGCCAAGGCCCTGCTGGCGCTCGTAGTTGAAGCAGCCCTGCAGTGCGCATGAACGCCAGAATCCGCTCTTGAATTCCTGTTTTGTCATCTTTCCTGCAACCAGTTCATTCTTGTTTTCTGCTGTTGTCATGATCAATAATCCTCCTCAGATGTGCCTTTAAAGTTGTAGTAAACAAGTGCGATCGCCAGACCGATCAGAGCGATGCCAAGTGAGCTGACACCCATGAATGCAGCCAGAACGAAGCCGAGAATCATAAACGGAATTGCATCTTTGTCAACGATATAGTTCATCAGCAGAGCAATACCAAGTGCAGGCAGAAGGCTGGATGCTTTATTCAGACCGGCCAGAACAACTTTCGGGATCACGTTGATGATCGCTTCTACAGCACCGGAACCGAAGTATACCGCAAGGAACATCGGTACAAAGTAAACGACTGCGAATGCGCATACACCATACCAGAAGTATCTTTCAACAGCCTTGAAATCACCCTTGTCAGCTGCTTCATCGCATTTGACGTTCCAGATGTTGTTGAAGATACGAGGAATGATCCCGCAGGGCTGGAACAGCAGAGCGATCGGCATAGAAAGCGCGATGGCTGCTTCCGGTTCAAGCTTTGAGAGGATAGCGAATGAGACAGCCAGGATCGTTCCTGCTGAAGAGTTGGGAAGGCTTGTAGCTCCGATGCCGACAAATCCCATGAAGATCAGCTGGAGCGTTGCCCCCATTGTCAGACCGGTAACAACATCACCGCAGATAATGCCGACCAGAGTTGCCTCAACGATCGGTGTGTTGAGAAGATTCTGACCAAAAATACGGCCGTCCAGAATACCCAGGACATGGACCAGAGCGATCAGAATACACTGAATTAAGAACATACTTTTACTTACCCCCTTTTACAGATCTCTTTTCATAGATGTTCATTCGTGTATGCACTATTTTTTGAAGTTTGCGCGGATCTCATTCAGCGGCATTTTTGACTTGCTGGGAACTTCCTGGACATACACGTCTTTTCCCAGTTCCGCCATGGATTCGATGGCGTCCATATCTTCCTGCAGCAGATGTACCTGGGAAGATACGCTGACGCGTCCCTCGGCATGTCTGATGCCGCCGATATCGACTGCTTCAATACCGTTTACGCCTTTGCAGAGCGCCAGTGCGTCTGCGCAGCTGCCTGTGACCACAAAGATCTTTTTCTTATCGTTCTTCGGGTCATTCAGATATTCGATCGCCTTTTCGATCGTCAGTACAGGCATCTTTACGCCTGCAGGCTTTCCTACGTTCAGGGACATTTTCAGAACGGAATTTTCTGCATACTTATCGCTGGCTACAACGATCGTTGATGCATTGACAGCCTTTACCCAGTACACAGCAACCTGTCCGTGGATCAATCTGTCATCTACGCGCAGTAATTGAATCATTGTTCTCCTCCTTACAATTCTTCTTCGTCTTCGTCGCTGTCATCCAGCATGTCGTTGATCAGTGAGACCGTCTCCCTGCTTTGGGCAATCAGATCGTGCAGTCTTTCAGTTACGCTGCAGTCTTCAAACGTATCCATCAGCACACCCATCAGCAGGCCGAGGTTTGTTCCGCTTACGATGTACAGGTTCTCTGTTTCCATCAGAAACGGTATGGCTGTCTGTGTTGTTGAACCGAACGGGACATCAGTCATCAGGATCTTCAGATCAGAAGCCTCATACTTCCCAAGTGTTTCTGCGATCTTTCCCGTCAGTGTTTCCGGAGAATCCTCCGGCTGAAGTGCAATCGTCTGGATGTCGGCATCCTCAGCTGAGATGACCTTCATGGCGCTCATGAATCCCCTGCCGAGTTCCCCGTGTGTCAGTAGAACTACTCGCTTCATATTTATCTATACCTTTCGTGCTTTTAATATATATTATTTTGTAACATATGTCTATATATTTTTGCATAAATTTATCTATATATTTCAGAAGATGCCTGCCCCTTACCGTAAATTAAAAAAATCTGCCTCCATTTCTGAAAGCAGATCGTATGACTGATTTCTATTTTAACGGTTCCAGCCTTCCGGAAGATATGCAGATGTATGATCGATCATATCATTGACCAGTGCCTGTATATCCTCTTCCGAGGGATGATGTCCCATGGTCAGCGGGTCATGCATAAATGCTTCGGCAACAAGTTTCCTGCACTCCTCTGCATGTCCCGGTTCCATTGCCGTAACAGCTGCCCGGTAGATCCTTTCATGGTTTTCCACATGCGGCAGGATCAGCTGCTTCAGTTCATCGGACAGTTTTCCTGCAGCAACCGGCCGTACACTGTTATGAGAGAATACGGCATTTGTTTCAACCACCGCATCCTGCGGGAGATTTGGAATCTGCAGAGCATAGTTGGGAATGTTGACGTTGGAGACGACACGGGTCAGACCAAGCAGTGCCTTGATCAGGAGGATCCCTTCTTCACCCGTAGATACCAGCGCGATCTCTTCTTCACCCTTCAGCAGTCTTTCACTGCGGGCAAGACGTCTCTTCAGATCTTCCTTGCGCCATGATACCGGTGTCAGGCTGAACAGCCAGGACCGTGCTGCTTCCGGATCCTTCAGGTATTCATCTCCCGGCATGAACTCTGCCAGATGCCTGTCCCCGGCAGCCGCAATCGCCCCGTACCTGTTGAACAGGTCCATCTTGACCCTGTGACCGCATTTGAACACATCATCCATCCAGCCTTTATCCTGAGGCGCGATCCCCGGTGTATAACCTTCTTCAAAATGCTCATCGATATACTTTCTGTAGATCGGGAACAGATCCCTGCCGTGGCAGGAAGCTTCCGTAAACCATGTGAAATGATTGATGCCGACGACATTGACCATGACATCATGCCAGTCTCCGACCGTTTCTCCGGTCTCTGTTTCAAAGATTCCTTTCAGGACCTTCTGTGTTCCGAACACTTCATGACAGCATCCGAATGCTTTGATCTCAGGGAATACCGTATACAGCGTTTTCACAAGCAGTGACATCGGATTCGTATAATTGATCACCCATGCGTCTGGTGAATATGCTTTGATTGCTTCCGCGATCTCAACAAACATCGGAATAGAGCGCAGTGCACGGATCATACCGCCGGGTCCGGCTGTGTCTCCGACCGACTGCCAGATGCCGAGCCGTTCCGGGAGATGGACATCATATTCCATCTCGTCGAATGTTCCCGGAAGGATCGAGATCACAACAAAGTCCGCACCTGTCAGGGCATCCTCGAGACTGTTTCTGACTTCGAATGTCCAGTCGCCTTTTGTGTCTTCACGTGACATCAGATGATTGCCGATCACCATGTTGCGTTTGGCAGCCTCTCTGTCGATATCATAGAGTCTGATTTTACCTCCGATCGCGTCTTCCATAGCCAGGTCTGTCATGAATGTCCATGCCCAGCCTCTGGATCCTCCGCCGATATATGCGATCTGAATGTCTTTAACTGTTCCGTCTCCTGTGTACTTCATTTACTGCTCCTTTCAGGATATCCGTTTCTCCTGTTCAGTTCCTTTTCGACCTGATTCAATGTATTGAAAAACCTTTGTGTAGCAACCATCGGTCCGACCAGCACCAGCATTCCCAGTGTATTCCATCCAAACATATGCCTGAATGATGTGTACGGTCCCGGGATTCCAAGTTCGATCGCTTTTTCCTTCAGTTCCTCTGAGATATTTGCCATCCATACAAGAGTGTAGATAAACAATGTCGGAATTCCGACCAGATATGCCACATAATACCGCTGTGTCTTTCTTCCGAGTATCTCATCCAGCTCATCCTGCAGGCCAAGCTTCATATATACGACAAAGAATAATCCTGCTGTGAAAAAATCAATGAATCCGAGCAGAAATCCATGTCTGTCGGTATGTTCAAACTCCATCATATCTTCACCATATCAGATCAATTGGCTGACAAATACATACATCAGTCATTCTTCAGCAAACGCAATATATCATATATCCGCCGGAAATACATACCTGCAGGAGAAAAACGCCAGTCATAAACTGACGCTTTCTTTTTTTACAGTTCTTTGATCTGCGGACTGAACAGCAGCACTACTGCAGTGACTGTAAAGCCCAGCGTACAGAAGACAAGAAGCGCGGTGCTGCCAAACACTTTCAGTATAATGCCTGCCAGCATTGAGGCAATGGGGATCATCCCCTGGGACCCGATGCTGGTGATACTGCTGACCTTGCTCAGCTTATCCCTGTCCACGACGCGCATGACTGCCGTGCTGATGGGGATATTGATGTTTGAGATCAGGAAACCGATCGCGAAGAATCCCAGACTGAATGCGATCAGGAAATAACTGATCTGTGTGCCGCGGTCCGCAAAGAACAGGTAGCAGCCTGTCAGGCAGACCATAACAGCTGCCACTGCGCACAGCAGCAGAGATACTTTCCTGCCGCATCGATCGCTCTGAGCCCGTCCGCTCAGGACTGCCGCTCCCGCAAGTGAACTGACTCCGAAGCAGGCGAAGAACACAGACGACCATTGTTCCGGTGTCAGGATGCTGTCCAGAAGGTAATGAGAAGAACCTGACAGATCCGTTTTGACGAAGTACGGGAGAAAGTTTCCTGTAACAGGCGCAAAGAAGAAATTGATGAACAGTGTCGCGATCAGCAGTGTCAGGATCGCTTTCTTTGTCCTGAGATAATTGATCCCCTCCGCCATGTCGGATACCGCAAGCTTCAGCGTCAGACGGTCCTCCGGCGGGCGGAACTCATAACGTATCAGCATTTCCGAAATACCGGAGGCGATATAGCAGAGTCCTACCAGAACGAATAACGCCCGGACCGGCATGGCTGCGTACAGGATACCGGCAAGTATGATCCCGAAGATGTTTTCAAGTGCGTTTTTCATTGTGAAATATGAGTTTGCCTGCTGAAGCTGATCCTCCCGTACGATATGCGGAAAGAGCGCTCCTGCCGCAGGATTGAAGACACCGCTGACCATATTGCCCAGGATCCCCAGTGCAAAGAGGATCACAAGCTGCTCTGCCGGTCCCGGGAACAGCTTCATCAGACCAGCGGCCAGCAGGATCATACTGCCCTTCAGATAATCACAGACATACATGATCCTGGCTTTGCTCATGCGGTCTCCCAGCACCCCGCCTGCCGGTGTCAGCACCAGCATTGCAATGCCGCACAATGCCAGATACAGCCCCTGCAGGAAAGCGTTGCTGCGGCTGATATCCAGAATATAGAAGCTGACAGCGAAACTATACAGGATTGCTCCAAGCTCGGATACCAATGCCCCAAGGAACACAAGACGGAAGTTCCTGTTCCGGAAGACATTGTCTTTATGCATCGTTTCACTCATGTACTTTCATCTCCTTCCATTGTCCGGACAGTTTCTGATCATCCAGGAGACTGATCAGGCGGTCTATACTTCCGGAAGCGGTCGAGCCGAATATATCAAATACTACCGGCTGATCACTGCGGTCGATAAACTGCATTGTTTTCACTGTGTAATCAGGCATGGAATCAAAATGTACAGCAAGTGCCTTTGCCTGTCTAAGTGTGTCATACGCTTCTGCCTGTTTACCGAGATTCCTCTGAACATATGCGAGCAGTACAAGCATTTCCGCATGCGTCTTTTCCAGCGCATCCGATCTGTCTTCTGTTTTCAGGCCGGTCAGGAGATCCAGTCCCCAGGTCAGGATATTCATAGCCTGCTTCCAGTCTTTCCCGGACCGGAACAGAAACACATAACCGAAGACCGCGGTAAGCAGACCGGACATGCTGGTCATCAGTGCTTCTGACAAGAAAGGCGCAGCCTGTTCCGGATCATTTTTATATACTGTCAGAAGGACCCCGATATTTCCGCTGAACATTCCGCCGGCATTATTCTGCTTCAGCAATTCTATGCCTTTTTCGGTCTCTCCGAGCAGAAGATAAGCGATCGAAATATCTCCGCTGATCGTTGACTCGCTGATGCGCGGATCAGCATTCTGCGGGAGCAGTACCTTTGAGCGTTCCATCAGCTCCAGTGCCCTTTTGAGCAGACCGGCATCGTGACTGCCTGCACCGAAGACAAGATAAACTTCCGCACAGGCATATACCGCTTTAAATGAGTGAGGGTACCTCCCCAGTGTCTTTTCCGCCTCTGCCAGCGCTTCCGGATCCATAGTCCTGCAGTACGCAATGATACGCTCCAGAGCGGAATCCAGATTGTTGTCCTTCATTCTGTATCCAAGCAGCACGTCTACGGAGGTATCAAAGAAATCCGCCAGTTCAACTACAAGATCCAGTTCGGGCTGTGACAGTCCCGATTCCCATTTATACACTGCCCCGACAGTCACGCCCAGTGCCTCAGCCAGTTTCTCCTGTGTCAGTTTCCGCTGTTTCCGGAATTTACGTATATTTTCAGCAAGCATCAGTTTCATATGCAGCGTCTCCTTTTGTTTGTTTCCACTGTCATTATATTTGGAATGGCATACGGACAGAAGACACTATCAATACTGAAATAATATTTATTTTTATACCATCAGTATGGTTTTTGTCCTTCCCATTTTAAAATCCCGCCTCCGCAGGCAGTGCTTCAATTATTTGCACTATCTGCATTGACGGGATCATACTGATCACCTTTGTTTCCGTTATCAGTTATCAGCTCTGGAGAATCCATTCTTCATATGCTGGCTGGCAATGAGCATCAGCTGATTGAGTGTTTTGGTGCTCTGTTCTTTTGCCATATCACAGATCTTCCTGTTTGCCTCTTCAAGAAGTGACAGATCACCGCTTTCCATCACCTTTGCGTCATATTCATTCAGCAGACGATGGGTATTGGACGCAACCGCGTTCTGATAGCGCTCGATCACCTGGATCGTATAGCCGTAATGGGGATCTGCGAGCACACCGGCAAGCCTGCTTGCCCAGTAAAAGTTCTCTGTTGATACATCAAGACTGACATCACTGATGTACTTCGGCAGTTTCGCAACATTCGTATAGATACCGAGCATTGCATTGAATGCATTGGCACCGTATGAGATCCACTCCACTGCCTGCAGTTCCTTCGGCATATAGCCGCGGATCTGACAGAGAACGGTCACACCGGTACGGCTGATGCCGATCGGGCGGTAGATGCCTTTTTCCGGAAGATCTGCTTTCTGATACGGGTTGTACGGAGTACCCTGATAATACGACGACAGGATATGTTTCATGTCTTCCGGCGTGATCTTCTTCTCTGGTACCATTGACCAGGGAATATCATCATTCTCCGGTGTATAATCTGCATTCTCTCCATCCCAGCGGAATGTATTCGGGTTGAAGTAACGGCCGATATACCATGCGCGCGGATTGTTGTATACATGGTCGGCATCGCTGTGCGATCCATAAACATAACGGGGATTGAAGTTTCCGTCCAGGTTGAGATCAAGGTGATACTTCTCTGTGAACTCTTTCAGATCGGATGAGCACATGAAGTTCTTCTTTTCCCCATAGGCATCCTCGAAATCAAAGAAGTCGATACCCAGCCGGTTGGGCATGATGACATATTCTTCATCTTTTACCCTTCTTGCCATCCAGTGATGGCCGCCGATCGTCTCAAGCCACCAGATCTCATCCGCGTCATTGAACGCGATGCCGTTGGATTCATACGTTCCGTATTGTTCCAGCAGAGCGCCGAGGCGTTCCACGCCTTCGCGTGCGGAGTGAATATACGGAAGAACGAGAACCACAAAATCCTCTTCACCAAGCCCGCCGGTCTGCTCCGGTGCGGTACGGGTCTTTTCTTTGTATACAACCATCGGATCCGCACCGAGAACTCTCGGGTTGGAAGTGATCGTCTCGGTAGCAGTCATTCCGACATTGGCTTCATTGATTCCGCTGGCTGCCCAGATTCCTTTTTTCGGGTCTACGCTCGGGCATGCAGTGTAGCGCAGCGGATGGTCCGGCAGAGTGACCCTGCAGTGACCGATCACGCTCTTGTATTCTTTCTTCTGATCCTTCGGCTCTACAACGACCGTCTTTTTGACATCAAAGAAACCATCGTCTGTTCTTGCGATCATTGTCGATCCGTCATAACTGGCCTTTTTGCCTACCAGAATTGTTGTGCATGGCATATTGTTTTTCTCCTTTATACTACGTAATTGTATTCGCAAAGTTATAAAACGCAAACTGTCATGCCTGTCTTTGTTTCAAAAATATCTGTGCGGAACATATGATATGGTTGTCAGAAAATTCAGCATATGTGCTGCGCTTCCGGAACGTCAGCGTGTCTGTCATGGTATACTGTTAAGGCTTTATGAGGATCAGCAGAATGGAACAGAACAGAGCCCCTATCTTTGAAGCAGTCATGAAATATGCAGATCTGAGACCTGCTTATTTCTGCGTGCCCGGACATCGTTATGAGAATGGTGCAGATACACAGTTCAGATCGTTTGCGGGTGACAATATTTTTAAAATTGATCTTACGGAAACACTGATCACGGATGATCTGCACTGCCCTGTCGGTGCCATCAAAGAAGCACAGGAACTTGCGGCAGATCTCTGGGGAGCTGATCATACATTTTTTCTGGTCAACGGCAGCACATGCGGGAATGAAGCGATGATCCTGTCTGCGGTAAAGCCCGGGGAAAAGATCATGATCGCCGGGAACTGTCACAAATCCGTATACAATGCATTGATCCTGAGCGGCACTGATCCTGTATATATCATGCCCGGGGCTGTTCATGACTGGGGCATCTCCGGAGGCGTCTCACCTGTTGAAGTGGAACGGCTGTTTCAGCAGTATCCTGACTGCAAGGCAATGCTCGTCACGAGCCCGGACTACTACGGGATCGTTTCGGACATCCGCAGCCTGGCAGAAATATGTCATAGACATGGCGCACTTCTGCTGGTGGATGAAGCACATGGACCCCATTGTTATTTTTCCGAAAAGCTTCCGGAAGGAGCGCTGAGATGCGGCGCTGACATGTGTGTACAGAGCCTGCACAAGACTGCCGGTGCTTTGACGCAGAGTTCCCTTCTGCATGTGAAAGGCAGTCTGGCTGATATCGAAATGCTCAGGAGCAGCCTGCAGATCGTACAGAGCAGCAGTCCGTCCTATATTCTGATGTCATCCCTCGATACAGCAAGAAGAGATCTTGCCCTACATGGAGCTGAAATGACTGAACACGCACTGGAGCTGGCATGTTCGGCAAGGAACATGATCAATTCCATACCCGGACTGCAATGTGCCGACAGAGAACTTGAAGGAAATGCGGCCATCTTCCGGATCGATGAAACAAGACTCATCATCAGTGCTTCCGGACTTGGCTTAACAGGGTTCGGGCTCAAAGCGGTTCTTCTTGAAAGATACAATGTGGAAGTCGAGATGGCTGACAGCAGGAGCATCGTCGCGATCGTGACTTATGCGAATACCCGGGACGATATTGAAAAGCTTGTTTCCGCACTGCGTAATATCGCTGAAGAGTATTCTGATGGAAGACCCCTTGCGGAAAGTACCGTACTTCCCGGACAGGCTGTCTGTGCTATGACACCCAGAGAAGCCTTCTTTGCAAAGAAAAAGATCATCCTCTGGAGCGAAGCAAAAGGATGTGTCAGCGCTGAGATGATCGCGCCGTATCCTCCCGGGATCCCTGTGATCAGACCGGGTGAGATATTCACTGATGAAATACTGGATCATCTGAAACATGTCAGGGCGTCCGGCGGTTATATACACGGACTCTCCGATGATACGATGGAAACAGTGACAGTCATCGATCCCCAGCAATAAAACTCCATCACGTACTGAAAAGACAGTATTTTCAGTACGTTTTATTCTCTTTCCGGATACTGCTTGACGTTTGTATCCGGTAAAGTTATAAAATAGTGGCGGCTGTAAAAAACATAGAGATCTCTCTAGTGTAAATAACGGCGGGGGGTTACTTATGACTGCAAAGAAGAATATTGCTGAAACCATATATTTCAGTGTTCTGATGATCTTCATCGGAGGAATGATGGACGGATATTCCTATGTTGTACGGGGCGGCGTATTTGCCAACGGGCAGACAGGCAACTTCATCAAGCTTGGCCTTGGCGTTGTCAACCTGGATAAAACGCTGTTCATCAAGTCGATCGTTCCGATCATCGGTTTCTGGCTGGGTATCTTTGCGGCAGAACACCTCTTCCACGTCATTCTGAAAGAGCCTGACCATGAAATACGTGATGTCCGGTGGAAGCGTTATATTCTCTGGGCGGAAACAGTTCTTCTGCTTGTAGTCGGTCTGATCCCTGATTCAACGATCAACCTGGTGCCGAATTCATTGATCTCTTTTACGGCAGCGCTGCAGTACTGCTGTTTCCGGAAACTGGATGACAAGGCAACATATTCCTCTGTCTTTGCCAGCGGAAATATGCGTTCCTGTGCTGAAAATTACTACATGGGACTGGTGCTGAAACGGCCCGAGAATCTGAAGCGGGCAAAACAGTATACGATGATCCTCCTCGGATTCCTGTTTGGCGCCGTATTTGCGGCGATCCTTGCAAGGTACATCGGGGAGAAGACCATCTGGGTCACCTGTGTCATGCTGTTGGCTGCTTCTGCTATCGTGAACGAAAGAAACTGACGCTGTTCAGTTTTTTTTGTTTCTGCAGACACCAAAAGACCCTGCAATTGCAGGATCTTTCAAAGCAGTATTTATTCGGCAGGTCTCAGTTCAATGACATCATAATTGCTGTGTGCTTCATTCCTGAACGGATAACCCCAGCCTGAGATGCCCGCCGAGACCAGCAGAACCATTCAAAATAATGCAAAGTGTCCATGTTTGTATTATATGTTAAAAAGTTAAAAATCTGTTCATCGATCCTTTCATTCGTATATATATTCATCAAACAAATAACATGTACCATCAATGATAAATGATCTTGTTTTCTTTCTTCCTTCTTCATCATATGAGAATTCGATCACTTTCCCGTCGTTGTCATATGCTTTCAGCAGTTTGTGTTCTTCATCATATTCAAACAGCAGTTCATAGTCAGCATGTCTGTGACCTTCCGCCCTGATCAGACAACCGTCAGAATCGTAATAAAAATTTGTAAAGAATGATCTTGCGAATGCATCTTCCCTGGTATGATCCAGCAGCTGTCCTCTGTCATTGACATGGAATTCAACCGTTTCATAAGGCCCGGTTTCATCTTCACCGATCAGAAAACGATACCCGCAGAGTTTCCCGTCATCGTCATATTGATAGTCATATCTATGTATGACATGGGGCGGATCCATCGTCTTATATTCCTGGTCCGAACGTGTGAGCAGCCTGCCGTCCTTTGAGATCTGCTCACGGAACTGCATCCGTTTCTCACCGGATAAATACTCACGTTTGTACCCATAGCGGACTGTTCTGATCTCCCCGTCCTGTTCCTGTTCCATGATCGGTTCGATTGCAGACGCGGACTCCGCCTCGAAAGAAACGACAAGCCCGTTTTCATCGAATTCCGTAACATATTTCCCGCCTTCCCAGATCTCTGTTGTACGGAGAATGCTGTTGTGACCAGGAGGCAGCTGTCTTTCAATTTCAAACGGATCATCCGGCCGAAGGTAAATATTGATCGCGTATTGTACATCGACCGGCGTTTCCAGATAGTGTTTTCTGTCACGGTATTCCCTGATCTCAGCATTGCTGGTACTGAAAACACTGTAGGTTTTGATGTTTCCGGATTCGTAATACTCTGCCGCATATTCCAGCCGTCGGCGTTTCAGATACCTGCTTTCTGTATAAAGCATATCTGTTTTCAGCTGTCCGCTTTCATAAAACGAATACGCATGGTAAACAGCATAGCCCCGGTCGGAAGTGACCGGGCTTTCGTCATAGAGGGCGTCCTTTATGCAATAAGGATATTTCTTCAGGACAGGATCGTTGTTCTTCCTGCCTTCCCTGTTCATCTTGATCAGTTCCTTCAATGCTGTTTCATATGGTTTGAGATCAAGATAACGGTCATATTTCCGTTCCGGTGAAGAACAGGACATGCTGAAAACAGTCATGATCGAAAGACATATCAGCAGCAGTTTCTTTCTGACATTCATCTGACAGCACTCCGTGTAATCCGATTATACATTAGCGATAATTTGACATTCAACGAGGAATGTATCATGATGAACATCAAAAAACGTTTACCTGCCATATACAGATAAACGTTATTGGTATTACCGGTTGTAATCTCCGCGTTCCTGGAGGATCTTTTTCGCTGCCGAGATCCTGACGCACAATGTGAAGATGTTCATCGCATTCTCCAGTTCACCCATAGAAGGATAGGTCGGCGCGATACGGATGTTGGAATCGTTGGGATCCTTTCCGTAAGGCCATGTAGCGCCTGCCGGCGTCATGACAACGCCTGCTTTTTTCGCACGTGCCACGATATCTTTTGCGCATCCCGGATAAGAGTCAAACATGATGAAGTATCCGCCAAGCGGTTTTGTCCATGTGCCGAGTCCCAGACCTTCCAGATCTCTTTCGAGAATATTTTCCACTGCTTCAAACTTAGGACGGATGATGTCCGCATGTTTGCGCATATGCTCTACCATGCCGTGAATATCTCCGAAGAAACGGACATGACGGAGCTGGTTGACCTTATCATGGCCGATCGTCTGATGACGGAGATAGGATGTGAAGTCATCCATGTTATTCGGACTTGTCGCAAATGCCGCAATACCGCTTCCCGGGAAAGTGATCTTGGAGGTGGAAGCGAACTTGTATACAAGGTCGGGATTTCCTGCGCGTTTGCATTCCGCCAGGATCTCGATCAGGTAGTCCTGATGATGATCATACAGATGGTGCATACCGTAGGCGTTATCCCAGAAAATACGGAAATCAGGCGCGGCCGGTTCCAGTCTGGCAAACCTGCGGACTGTTTCGTCATCATAGGAGATACCCTGCGGGTTGGAATACTTCGGTACACACCAGATGCCCTTGATCGTCTCATCTTCCGCAACAAGTTTTTCCACAATGTCCATATCCGGCCCGGTCGGTGTCATCGGTACCGGGATCATTTTGATGCCGAAGTACTCGGTGATCGCGAAGTGGCGGTCATAGCCGGGAACCGGGCAGAGAAATTTGACTTCCGGCTGTTTGCACCAGGGAGTATTTCCCATAACACCATGTGTCCAGCATCTGCTGACTGTGTCAAACATGACATTCAGCGAAGAGTTTCCGTAGATGATGATATCCTTCGGATTGTTCTCCATCATATCCCCAAGAAGTTCACGTGCTTCTTCAATTCCTGTCAGGGAACCGTAATTTCGGCAGTCCGTACCGTCTTCACATGTCAGGTCCGACACAGAATTCAGGACATCCATCATTCCCATGGAAAGGTCCAGCTGTTCCTGGCAGGGCTTTCCGCGGCTCATATCCAGCGTCAGGCCTTGTGCCTGTATCTTTTTATACTGTGCTTTCAGTTTTGCACGTTCTTCTATAAGTTCTTCAGAAGTCATCTCAATATATGGTTTCATCGTAGTTCCTCCAGAACTGTCACTTATCGATCATTTTGTTGACAGACAGTGAGATTATAATACAGAGGACTGCAAATCAAAAGTTGATTATCCGCACAAAACAGAAAAAACAGAAAGAATTACAGAAACAATTTTCATTCTGATCCCGGTTTTTTTTGATCCGGTTATTTCTGAGCGGAGCCCTGTTTTGCCACAGCATCCATTTTTGCCTTGAGCTCCTCTTCACTCATTCCAAGATAATAATGCCTGATCACATGGAATTCATCATCGAATTCATAGACCAGCGGGGAGCCTGTCGGAATGTTCACTCCGATGATCTCATCATCTGAAAGACCGTCAAAATACTTGACCAGCGCTCTGAGTGAGTTTCCGTGCGCAGCGATCAGCACGCGTTTTCCTGCTTTCATATCTTCTTTGATCACCTGCTCAAAATAAGGTACGACCCGCTCGATCGTAGTCTCCAGTGATTCATGGAGAGGGAGTTCTTCTGCCGGGATCTCTCGGAACATAGCCTGGTTCTGCGGTGCTCTTTCATCTGTCAGATCCAGTGCAGGCGGTTTGACATCAAAGGACCTGCGCCAGATCTTTACCTGCTCCTCTCCGTATTTTTCAGCAGTTTCCGCCTTATTCAGTCCCTGCAGCGCGCCATAATGACGCTCATTCAGTTTCCATGATTTCACTACCGGAAGCCATACCCTGTCCATTTCATCAAGTACATGGTCCAGTGTATGGATGGCGCGCTTGAGGATCGACGTATAGCAGACATCAAAATCATATCCTTCCGCTTTCAGCAGCCTTCCTGCATTCTTCGCTTCCTCATGCCCTTTTTCACTCAGATCCACATCTGTCCAGCCGGTAAATAAATTCAGTTTGTTCCACTCACTTTCTCCGTGACGGATCAATACAAGTTTCATAGCAATTAACCTCCATAACTCTATCATAGCACAAAGTTAGTTATAACTAACTTATAACGATCGCCCCCTGCAAACAAAAAAAACAGACCGCTCTCCTTACCGGAAGAATGATCTGTTATACGGCTGTTCAGAATGATCTCAGCTGTTCACCAAGGAAGTACAGGCTTTCACGGGGAATACGCTCCTGTGTCTTACGGTCTACTCCGATCAGTCCGAAACGCATGGAATAACCGGACTGCCATTCATAATTGTCCATGAGTGACCAATAGCAGTAGCCGCTGACCGGAATGCCATCCCTGCGGCAGGCTCTGACGCCTTCCAATGCGGTCCTGATGAATTCCACGCGGCGCGTATCATCGTCTGTCGCAACGCCGTTCTCTGTGACAAGGATCTCTCCTTTGAAATCTTTGTGAACGGTACGGATCACATGTTCCAGTCCCTGCGGATAATATTCATAGCCCATCTGGGTCAGTTCCGCGCCTGTTTCCGGCGCCAGTTCCCCGCTGGCATCCATGACGGTACGCGTGTAATTCTGCAGTCCGAAGAAGTCATCTTCCTGCATAGCAGGCAGGAACTGACGGAATTCTTCTTCCCAGCTTTGGGCAGCACGTGCTTCACCGCCCGGAGCTGCCTGAATATCACGCAGGCTCAGCGTAATGCCTGCTTTTGCGTTGGGAAGCAGTTCATGGATCGTCCTGACCGCTGCCATATGTGCCCTGCGGATCACATCATTTCCGTGCTTTGTGCGGGGTGATGTGAAGACTGCTGGATCTTCGCATCCGAAGACCTGAAGCTCTTCTTCTTTCTTTTCCGCATCTGCCTTAGCCATAGTTTCAACATCCATGCCGATCTGCAGAGCTCCGCCTTCTTCCCGGCTTTGTGCCATTGCCTGGGCAATGAAGATACTGATAAGAACGCCCATATTGGCTTCATTGAGCGTACAGATGTAATGCAGGAGTTCACCGTACTGCCTGCAGACATATTCCGTATATCTGCGGAAATATTCAACAGTCTGATCTGCTTCCCATCCGCCCCGTTCGATCAGCCATTTGGGACAGGTGAAATGCACAAGTGTAACGACCGGTTCGATCCCGCTTTCCCTGCAGTACTGCAGGATCCTGCGGTAATGTTCTGTCGCTTCCCGGTCAAAGACACCTTCCTGCGGTTCAATACGTGCCCATTCCAAAGAGAAGCGGTATGCATTGAGACCGGCAGCTTTCATGATGTCGATATCTTCCTTCCAGCGGTTGTAGTGGTCACAGGCGATTCCGGACTTTTCCGAATAACCGCCGTATTTCATCTGTTCCATCGCCCAGGTGTCACTGTTTGTATTGTTTCCTTCTACCTGATGTCCTGCTGTCGCAGCACCGGCCAGAAATCTGTTTGTCATAGATTCCTTCCATCCTTTTCAATGACATCATGATACCACCGGAAACTGTCCTTTTTGATCCTGCGGCAGTCCTTCGGATCTGTTTCCGTACGGTCGATAAATACCAGCCCGTACCGCTTGGAAAAACCCTGATGAGATGAAAGAACATCGATGAAGCTCCACGGGCAGTATCCGAATACCGGATAGCCTTCTTCTCTCAGCCGCATCACTGCATTGATATGATCTCTCAGATACTCAATACGGTATGTGTCATGAATTCTGCCATCTTCATCGGGTGTCTCACTCACGGCCATTCCGTTTTCCGTCACGATCATCGGCAGACGGTACCGTTCCCACACCTTTCTCATGCCGTTATACAGTCCCTGAGGATCGATCCCCATATTCATCCATTCGGTCTTCTTCAGATTTTCATTCGGAATGATGCGGCAGTCATCTGATGCCCAGAAGAATGATGTGTTGAAATCAAATGGCTTCTGTTCATATTTCGCGCATGTGCTGAAATAATAGTTCACACCAATAAAATCGGGTCTTGAGCCATGCAGGACTGCTTCATCTTCTGTTTCTGTTTCCGGAAGCAGACCACGTTCTTTCAGCCATGTACGTGCAAACGGGGAATACTCTCCGTATACGCTCATATCCAGCAGGGCAAATTCCATCATTTCTTCTGCTTCCTGTGCTGCCCGGATGTCTTCCGGATCAGAGGATGCGGGATAAACGACCTGAATAGCGCATACCGGACCGATGACAGCTTCCGGATCGACCGTTCTGAGCAGATCGAATGCACGGTGTTCTGCCAGGGATACATGATAGCTGATCTGCCAGATCCATTTCGCGCGTTCATGCGGATCCTTCAGGTATTCCATTGCCAGTCCCGGTGCAGCTGTAGCGATCAGCTGCTCGTTGACAGTCACCCATTTTGTGACCCTTCCTTTGAAATGCCTGAAGCATACTTCCGCATATTTTACATATGCGTCGATCATCTTCCTGCTCTTCCATCCGCCGAACGCATCGACCAGTGCCTGCGGACATTCGAAATGATAGAGCGTTACGAAAGGTTCGATCCCTTTTTCCAGCAGATAGTCGATCAGCTGATCATAGAAAGCCAGTCCCTTTTCATTCGGGACCATAGTTTCATCCGGCATGATCCGGCTCCAGGAGAACCCCATGCGGTATACCTTCAGACCGAGCTCTGCCATCAGATCCACATCTTCTTTCCAATGATGATAATGGTCACACGCTACTTTCGTATCTGCCATCCCTTCAGGGACTTCTCTGACGTCTGTGGTTGCCAGTCCTTTTCCATCAATGTTGTAAGCCCCTTCGATCTGGAATGCGCTTGTGGATGCCCCCCAGAGAAAGTTTTCCGGAAGCTTCATCATTTCCAGTCCTCCGGCAGATCGTTGAATGAAGCAAGTTCAACATTGTTTTCTTTGACCCAGTTTTTCACCTGTTCGCTGGTCATGCATTCCAGGTCCTTCACTCTGCAGGTGGAGAAACTTGTCAGTTCAAACAATTCAGCATCCGCATAACCGCAGTGGGAAACGATATAGCCGTATTCTTTTCCGAGAATGCCGCCCTTATCTTCTGTGATATAGGAAATGGGATCTTCCTTCAGCTGTGCTTCCGGTCCTCCCCAGACATACCAGCCCATGCCTGCTTCCTTGACTTCCGGCCTGTCCATGAACGCGACAGAGCAGAGCACACCGTATTCCTTTGCCAGAGTTCTGGTCACTTCATCAGTTGTCGCAGTTCCGTAAGCATGGTTATGGATGTAATCAGGCTTATGGCCGACCAGTTCAATATAACGCTCGATCTGTGCTTTGAACTCCGCATACAGTTCATCCCTGTGCGCAGCCAGGTGATCATGATCGTTTTCATCTGTATCCAGCGCTCTGTTTTCTTTTGAGCCAAGGAACGTTCCGTCTTCATGCGTCAGTGTCGGGAGACGGTCATGTCCGAGGATCGAAGGTCCTGTGGACGCATTCAGGTCAATGCCGAAAGCGATCTGATCCAGATACGGACGGATCCACTCCACACACTCTTCGATCCAGGGCATATTCGCGAACATGCCTGTATTTCTTACTACACCGTTTCTGATACCGTGAATGCATCCGAGGGATACTGCTCTTGTGATCCCGTAATCATCGCTCTGAACTAATAATTTCATAGACTGTTTTCCTTCTTTCTTTTTTAAAAAAAGGCGGAAGTTTCCCCCCTCCGCCTGTCATTTTATTACTGATTGGTTTCCTGTTCCAGCATCTGCTTGTCATATGCTTTGACAAACGGAATGTATGCAAGAACGATGATCACGAACAGGACGCAGCCCCAGATCAGGCCGGATACGCCGTAGTTCATCATATTTCCTACAAAGAACGGCAGGTTCGAAGCATTTGCGCCGGCTGTGCAGTTGCTGTAGGAGAGCAGTCCGATCATCTTCAGCAGATGTGTTCCGAAAACGGAAACTGTCGGAGCGACCAGGACCCAGGGAATGAAGAAGATCGGGTTCAGGATCATCGGCAGTCCGAAGTAGATCGGTTCATCGACACCGAAGAATGCCGGGATAAAGCCAAGTCTTGTGATTGATTTGCAGGATTCAGATCTGCAGAAGATCAGTGCAGCAATAAGCAGCGGAAGTGAACCTGTTCCGAAGGAGAGCGCATCGCCCGCTACCATGTTGGGCAGAGCCTGACCTGCCTGATAAGCTGTCATATTTTCCATCTGCAGCTGCATGAACAGCATCATGATGATCGGTCCGCATGTCATGCCGCCGTGAATACCGCAGAACCAGAGACCGTAGAGTACGACCATCAGGATCCACTGTCCGAAGATATTGGAGCCTAAAGCGTGCAGCGGTGTGGAAACGAGTGTATAGATCAGCTGGTGGAATGAACCCAGAGATGTTCCTGCAAATACCTTTCCGACGATACCGAAGAGGATCATCGTCAGTGCGGCAGGGATAATGCTTGTGAACTGTGCGGAAACCATCGGCGGGACCTGATCCGGCAGCTTGATGACAATATTGTTTTTCTGGCAGAACAGGAAGATAAATCCTGTCACAAAGCCGATGATGATCGCTGTAAACAGTCCGCTGGATCCGAGCCAGTTCAGCGGCAGTGTGCTTGCGGCATACGGTTCTTCCGGTACGATAAACGGCGTCACGATCATGAAGCTGACCAGTGAAGTCAGACCGACAGCGATATTTGATTTTGCGCATTTATAAACATTTGCAAACTGATAAGCGACAAGGAATGATACGTAAACACCGAACATTCCGATCGTCCACTGATAGATCACGCTCAGGACATCCTTGATGCCTGCGGAAGCGATGAAGGCCTGATAGGCATCAACTCCGATGCCGTTGAAGAGTGCTGTGAAACCTCCGACCATGGTGATGGGCATCAGCATCATGAAGGCTCCCTGAATAATATTTAATGCTTTGTTCTGTGCGAATTTACCTGATACCGAGATCAGTTTATCCATAAAGTTGTCCATGTTTTTTTCTCCTGTTTTAAGTATGCCGGGCTGATCGGGCCGCGGCACCCTCCCCTGTGAAAGCGCTTTTATCTCACGTCCATAATATAGTACCAATTAAAACGTGTGTCAATAATAATTTAATGTTTTTGAAACATATTTCGTTTTATTTTGTTGTATAATGTCATCGCAGGAGACAGTATTTATGAATGTAATCGATCTGATGGATTCCAGAAAAACATCCTTTTCCAAAAATGACCGCAAGATCTATGAATCGATCAAAAAATTTCCCGAAGAGTACTCTTCACTTCCGATCAGTGAAATAGCCAATCAGGGCAATTTTTCCAAACCTGCGCTGACCAGGTTTGCGCAGAAGCTTGGTTTTGGCGGATTTGCCGAGTTCCAGTATCAGTTTGCCCAGGATATCCGTGAGCTTTCCGGAAGATCTGACCGTCAGAGCAATGCGGACGTATACGGAAAACTGCTGAAACAGGTATATGAAACGACTGACCGTGATACAGTACGGAATCTGATCGTAAAAATGCGTGAAAGCCGCAGAGTACTGCTGTTCGGTGCAAACCTTTCCAGACTTCCGGCAGAAGAGATGCTGATAGCGCTGAACTTTGAAACTGAAGTAACTGCTGTGCTGCCGCCCCTGGATTTCGTTCCGCAGCATCTGTCATCTGATGATATGGTCATCATATATTCTGCAATCAGCGGTTCTTCATATCAGGATCTGATGCGGAAGTTCCGTACAGCGAACGATGAGAAACCATATCTTGTTCTGATCACGATCAATTCAAAGCATCCTCTGCGTCATAATTTTGATGAAGTGATCACACTGCCTTCCGTCTCCCTTTCCGAAACATCAAATACGGTACTTTCCGACACCTTTGCATTCCTGATGTTCAATGACATCGTCGCGCAGGAACTGAAAAAAACAGATCCTCAGAAATGATCCTGCGGATCTGTTTCATTGAGTTCATTCTGAAACACGGTGCAGCAGAAACGGCGGAGGCCGTTTTTTTCATGTCTCTGCCGTTATTCAATATGATCAGATAATAATGCCGCTGGGATGTGTTCTGCCATCCAGCAGGATCTGACTTCCGCTGATCCAGTCCCGCAGTTCATGCTTGAACAGTTCCATGGCAGCTATGCGGGAAGGACGGGGATACCTGTTTTCCATGATATAAAATGCCCGCACCGGCAGCTTTTCCCGGCACCTGATCACCCTGACCGGATACCGTTCCGTCATCCGCAATGCCGTACTCTTCCCGACGATCGCCCAGTTCTGCGCGCTGCAGATATAATCACCGACCATACTGCTGGTGCTGACCTGGATCTGGAACTGTCCGGGCTGCCAGATCTCATGGTGCCAGTTTTCAAATGCAGAACTCCAGCGGACGTAGATCTCTCCGTCTGCCGGAAGATCTGAAAGACTGACGCCGTCCTGATAATCACTGTCCCGGTGAACGAGGACAGTCATCGGTTCAAACAGCAGGTATTCAGAACGCACTGCACCGGAAACAGAGGAACGGCCGGCCAGTCCCAGATCGATCATTCTGTTTTCCGCCATGGAACATACTTCCCTGGAATGATATGTATGCAGTGTCAGGCAGATCTCCGGATGCCTGACCATAAACCCCTTCAGAAACGGAAGAAGCGTTACCGTACACAACGCCTCGATCATTCCGACCGCAAGTGTCTGTCTGCCGTTGTCCTTTTTCAGTTCATCGAGTTCATTGTCCAGTGATTCCATGCGCCGGGCAATATCAAGCAGCTTCTCCCCATGCGCGGTCAGTTCGATCGTTTTCCTGCCGCGTCCGCGGATGATCAGCGGATGTCCGACTTCCTCCTCCAGATTCTGCAGTTTTGCGGACAGATTGCTCTGGCTGGTAAAGAGCCTTTTTGCGGCTGAAGAGATGCTTCCGTATTGCACAATGGTCAGAAACACATGCAGATTGTCTTTGTTCATATCACACCTCTGAATATCTCTTTTACAGATATTTAATACATATAATATATATTTTTAATTATATATGAAGTGAACTATACTGTGTATGAAGAAAAGAGGTGTGTGAAATGAACGAAAAGAGATTCCCGGAAGGATTCCTGTGGGGAGGAGCAGTCGCAGCGAACCAGCTTGAAGGCGCATGGATGGAAGACGGCAAGCAGCCGAATGTAACAGATATCTGCGTCGGCATCAACACAGCAGAACCCGGACTGAAATGGAATGAAGAAGCTCATAAGTGGGAGATGCAGCTGGATCCAAACAAGATCTATCTGAGCCATGATGGCATTGATTTCTATCATCGCTACAAGGAAGACCTTGCGCTGATGGCAGGCATGGGCTTCAAATGTTTCAGAACTTCTATCGCATGGGGACGTATTTTCCCGAACGGTGACGAGGAAGTACCGAATGAAGCAGGCCTGAAATTCTATGACGATCTGTTTGATGAGATGAGAAGACTCGGCATGGAACCTGCGATCACGCTTTCTCATTACGAAACACCGCTGCATCTGCTCACAGAATACGGCGGATGGTGCAGCGACAGGATGCTGGAATTCTGGAAGCGTTATGTAACAACTGTATTCACACGCTATAAAGGCAAAGTCACCCTCTGGATGACATTCAACGAAGTAAACAACATGTACCGCAGACCGATGGTCTCCGCAGGTGTCCTTTCTCTCGACCCGGAAAACAAAGTGAATCCGCAGGTCGTCAACGAAAAGGATAAATGGCAGGCATATGTAAATATCCTGGTCGCCAATGCATGGACGGTTAAGATCGGTCATGAGATCGACCCTGCCAACAGGATCGGCTGCATGCTTTCCAGCTCTGCTGTTGCCAATTATCCTGTCAACTGTGATCCGAAAAATGTACTTGGCGCATACAATCTGACCCGTACGGCACTGTTTTACATGGGCGATCCGATGTGCAACGGAAAGATCCCCGGATACCTGAAGAGAATGTGGAGAGAAAAAGGCATCGATCCTGTGATCAGTGAAGATGGTCTTCAGATGATCAAAGACTATACAGTCGACTATTATGCATTCAGCTATTACAAGTCTTCCGCATATCAGTACAGCGGTGAAGCTGAATTTGATACAGGCGGAATCAAGGGTGTTGACAACCCTTATCTGAAGGCAGTATCTCCGAAGCCCTGGTCATGGCCGGTCGATCCCGAAGGACTGCGCTATGTACTGAATGTACTGTATGACAGATACAATAAGCCGCTGTTCATTGTAGAGAACGGCATCGGTCTGGATGAGACACCGGATGAGAACGGTGAGATCCACGATGACTTCCGTGTACAGTATGCAAGAGATCATATGATCCAGGTACAGGAAGCGATCGAAGACGGAGTCGATGTCATGGGCTACCTCTGGTGGGGACCGATCGATGTTGTCTCCGCAGGTACCGGTGAAATGAAGAAACGTTACGGATTTGTCTATGTTGACAGATTCAACGACGGCACAGGTACGCTGGAACGTTCGAAAAAAGATTCCTATGAATGGATGAAGAAAGTCTGCGAAACAAACGGCGCAAGTCTGTTTGAATAAAAAAAGGCCACCTGCGGTGACCAAATCAGAGTGAGCAGATACGAAAGTGTCTGCTTCTTTTATAATTTGGTTATGTTGGATGAAGAGATATACATACAATATCCGTATAACGGAGTAATTCCTTGTGATGGCAATCAT
>JAILLA010000052.1 GCA_024693325.1 Solobacterium sp. | reverse complement strand
TTCCTTCGGATTGTGTAAAAATCGGCCTGTTTTCGTGTCAAGTCTTTTCTTCACCTTTTGAAGAAAAAAAAGCCCTCAACCTGTTGCTTGGTTGAAAGCTTTTCACAGCCGCTACCTCAATGTCTTAACTTAATGACATTGCCGCAGCGGATGTGCTTTTTTTTCACGCAGGATCAAAAATACGGATATGTATGCTGAATCTGTTCCGTCAGAAAGTGACAGCCATGTTATAATCACATGGAGGTATTTTATGCGAAGATTACTGATTTGTCTTTTTTCATTTGCATTGATACTGTCCGGATGCGTGATCCGCAGGAATGACAGTGAGACAGCGGCACAGACCGCATATAAAGGATATTATAAAGCGATCGAAGATAATGAACGCTTCATCGGAAGATCGCTTTACTATACGATCAGTGCGCAGATGAGCAATATGCCTGACGGTACACACCGTTACTATGTATTTCTCGATAACGCACAGGTCTCCATGTATGATGTCACAATGATGGCAGTTGAGAATGATATTCCTTATGAAGATTCAAAGAAAATGATGCCGAGCGTAGGCATCTTCGATTCAAAGGATTACAGTCTGATCCCTTATCAGGCAAACGCGGACGCAGGCTTTGTAAAAGGTCTGGTACTTGGCGGGGAGTGCGAAGAGAAGGAAGTCAGGCTGAAGCTGATGGTCGAATGGAAAGATCGAAACCGTGAAAAAGTGACACGTGAATATATATCAATGGTACTGACAACAGACGGATTTGTTTATCCGAGTGAGCTGCTCGTAGAACCGGTACCGGAGAGCACTGCTGAACCTTCAGCACTGCCTGAGGAGGGAACCGATGAGCACTGATACATCTTCAAGAGTAAAACAGTCATTTCTGGCAGGATCTCTGACCAGTTCCGCAGGAGTGTTTCTGGCTAAGGCGATCGGTCTGTTCTATGTCATTCCTTTTACCGCACTGGCCGGTGAAAAGAACATGATCTTTTATTCTGCGCCTTACACATACTACAACGTCCTGCTGCAGATCAGCTCTGCCGGACTGCCGTATGCGATCGCTGCGATCGTTGCGAAATATGCAACACGCAATGACTACAAGACGGTCATGCTGATAAGGAGGCTTTCTACAGCGATCCTGAGCGTATCGGGCTTCCTGATGGCGATGATATTCATCCTCATCTCCAAGCCGCTGGCAACGGCTATCCTGGGCTCACAGGCTACCGGTCTGGATATTTCCCAGATGCGCACCTGCTTCATGATCCTGGCGATCGCCCTGTTCCTCGTACCGATCCTGTATTCCTACAGGGGATTCTACCAGGGAATGAAGGAACTGCGCGTATATGCCGATTCACAGGTCCTTGAACAGATCGCTAGAGTCGCAGCACTGCTGGGTCTGGGTTACGTGACTGTCAGGATCCTCCGCTTCAACAGCATCTGGGCCGTGTACATGGCGATCCTCGCGACATCGATCGGCGCGTTATGTGCGATCCTGTTCTACAGCCGGTTCGACAGACGTCATATCGGCGCGATCGCAAGAACCGCGCGTGCGCAGGAAACACCTGCGGTCAGAAGGAACGATATCCTCAAGGAACTGTTTGCCTTCGGTCTGCCGTATCTGTTTGCGGCGATCCTCGGCAACTCCCAGACACTCATCAATACGAACTTCTTTGTGCCGACCATGACGAAGCTCGGCATGCAGTATGATACAGCTACACTGATCTACGGCATTATCGAGGTACAGTGTGACAAGCTGACATCCATTCCGCAGGTGCTTGGAGCGGGATTCTCCGTCGGTATCGTCCCGTATATGACGACTGCCCTGGAGACCAGAAACATGAAGGATCTGCGCCGTTATGTACGTGAATGCCTTGATACAGTGCTTTATATCGGCGTGCCGATCTGCTTCTGCCTCTGTGTGCTGTCGCGTCCGATCTACTGTGTCATGTACGGAAACGCAAATCTGGATTACGGCGCACAGGCATTGTCCTATGCTGCGCTGCTTGCAATCGTGACAACGATCACGCCGGTATGCAGTTCCATGATGATGACGCTTCATCTGAGAAAAGAAAGCATCTTCTATCTGCTGATCGGCTTTGTCGTGAAGTGCGCGACATTCTATCCTGTGATACGCATGATCGGCTATCCCGGCGCGATCATCTCGAGCGTGCTGTGCAGCTGTACGATCATTTACCTGTGCCTGGGCAAGATCAAGAACAGATACGGCGCGACATACGGACAGACCGTGATCAGGCTCTTCAAGATGATCCTCGGCTGTATGGCCATGAACGGCGTATTTGCCCTGATCGAACTGGCCGGCTTTACATTCAATACAGCATCCAGGCTCGTATGCCTGGGACAGCTCGCGCTGGTCGGAATTGCCGGCATGATCGTTTATATCTCTGTTACCGCCGCAATGAAAGTACCGCAGGCTGTATTCCATAAGTCCATGAAGCAGCTGATCGGCGGTATCTTCCGCAGGAGATAAGCTTCATGAGGCTTGATAAACTGCTTGCGGACTCCGGATACGGCAGCAGAAATGATGTGAAGAAGCTGATGAAGGACAAACTCGTCAGCGTCAACGGACAGATCGTGACCAATCCCGGATATAAGACTGATGAGGAACATGATGTCATTACGGTAGACGGGGAGACTGTCCGCTACCGCAGATATGCGTACTTCCTCTTGAACAAGCCGAAGGGCTATGTCAGCTCTACCGATGATCCGGATTCAGTCCTGCATCTGATCAGTGAACCGGATCGGAACCTGTTTCCCTGCGGGCGTCTCGACAAGGACACAACAGGCCTGCTCCTGATCACCAATGACGGCGATCTGGCGCATGAACTGCTTTCCCCGAAACACCATGTGGAAAAGGAATATGCGGTCACATTAAAAGATCCTCTTGCTGAAGAGGACCTGGAAAGATTCAAAGAAGGGATCGTCCTGGAGGACGGGGAGAGATGCAGACCCGCGTCATACACGATCGAAGATGATCATCACTGCCGCCTTGTGATCAGGGAAGGGAAGTATCATCAGATCAAACGGATGTTCCAGGCGATCGATAACGAAGTTATTGAACTGCAGCGCATCCGTATGAAGGACCTGGTCCTGGATGATGACCTGCCTTCAGGCTGTTACCGTGAACTGACGGATGAAGAACTCAGCAGTCTCAGAAGACGTGATCCGGGATCTGAGGAGGATTGAATTCACCGTTCTCTGCATAGGATTCAAGAAATGAAATTACCTGGGATGTCAGTATCGTAGGCGTGGAAGACCCCGCGGTCACCGCTACGGTATCGGCATCCTTTATCATTTCTTCCTTCAGGTCCATGCACGTTTCTGCCATATAGACACGTTTGATGCCGGATGAAAGACCGATCTGCTTCAGCTGGTTCGTATTGTTGGAGTGGGGGTCACCGACAACGATCAGGACATCGGTGTCCTTCAGGTTCATTACGGCTGTCTGACGGATCCTTGTTGCGGTACAGATCTCCGGTGCAGGAAGGGCATCGGGCCAGCGCTTCAGACATGCCTGAAGCGTTTTTTCCGTATCCAGGATGCCAAGTGTCGTCTGGTTCGTGATCAGAATATGTTCCAGCGTATCAGGCAGTGCCGCCACATCGGACTCATTCGTTACAAGCCATACACGGTCACTGAGACCGAGCGCGCCGTCTGCTTCAGGATGGCCTTTTTTGCCGATATAGATCACGTCGCCTTTTTTGCAGTGCTCTTTGATCAGGTCGTGCGTCTTCAAAACATCCGGACATGTCGCGTCGATCGCGATCAGTCCTTTCTGCTGTGCTTTTTCCCTGACCGCGTCACTGACGCCATGGGCTGTGAAGATCACAACGCCTTCATCGATCATGTCCAGCAGCTCCAGTCTTGTTTTATGGGAATCCTCGACAAAGCGGATGCCGAGTGATTCACACTCTCTGACAACATATTTGTTGTGAACGATCATTCCAAGCATGCATACAGGCATGCCCTTGTACTGTTCGGCGGTCTCCCTGGCGATCCTGATCGCCCTGACAACGCCCTGACAGTATCCTCTCGGTACGACCGGTATGATTTTCATGTGGGTTCCTCCTCTTCACAAAACGAAAAAAACCGATATAATTTGGCTGTCATCCGCTGAGCGGATCCAACATGTTTTCATTATTGTACTCTGAACTGCATCTGTTTGGAAAGTCAGAGGAACATGAGGAGGTACCAATGAAGAAGTTTGAAGATTTTAATATGAAGAGCAGCACGATGGATTTCATCCGTCTCAATGGGTTCACGGAACCGACACCGATCCAGCAGGAAGTCATACCGGCATTTCTGCGCGGCAAGGATATCATCGGTCTCTCCAAGACAGGAACGGGAAAAACGCATGCGTTCCTGATCCCTCTGACGGAAAAGATCGACCCGTCACTGGACCAGTGCCAGGCAGTCATCACTGCCCCGACCAGGGAACTGGCAGCCCAGATCTATGAGAAGGCAAGGATGATGCAGGAGATCGATCCCCAGATCCGTGTCCGTCTGTTTATCGGCGGACAGGACCGCGACCGTGAGATCCAGCAGCTTTCAGTTTCCCAGCCGCACATCGCGATCGGGACACCCGGCAGGATCAAGGACATGTTCCTGAATGCCGGAGCGCTCCGTATCGAGGAAACGCCTGTGCTGATCGTGGATGAAGCTGATATGACGCTGGAATACGGGTTCCTTGATGAGATCGATGCGTTTGCCGGAAGGATGCGCGAGGACCTGGAAATGCTGGCGTTCTCAGCAACGATGCCGGACCAGCTGAAACCGTTCCTGAAGAAGTACATGCACCATCCCATTACATTTACGATCGAAGATGATGAGGAATTCAATCCCCGCATCCGTCATATCCTTGTACCGTGCTACCACCACACATACGTCGAAACGATCCGTGCCATCATGCCCGGCTTCAACCCGTATGTCTGCCTGATCTTTGCAAATACGAGGGAAATGGCAGCCCAGATCGCTGAAGGACTGCGTTCCGAGGGCGTTGAAGTGACAGAACTGCATGGTGACCTGGAAAGCAGGAAACGCAAGCAGGCAATGAAGGAGATCGCTGACAGCAGGCATACATATGTCGTATGTACGGACCTGGCTGCCAGAGGTATCGATATTCCGACCGTCACACATGTTATTTCATGCGGATTCCCGAGCGATCTGGAATACTATATCCACCGTGCAGGACGTACGGGAAGGGCAGGTTCCGACGGCATCTGCTATGCGCTGTACCAGGAATCCGATGATCAGGCGATCCGTTCCCTGATGAAGCGCGGTATCCGTTTTGAACACAGCCGTTATCATAACAATGCCTGGACAAAGCTGCGTCCTTACGGACAGAAGTTCCAGAAGCAGGAAGATGAACTGTCCAAACAGATCTCCAAGATGATGACGAAGAAGAATACCAAGGTCAAGCCCGGGTATAAAAAGAAGCGTCAGGCAGCGATTGAAAAACTGCAGCGCCAGAAGAAGCGTGAGCTGATCCGCGCCAAGATCAAGGAAGAGAAGAAGGCAAGATACCGCCAGGCCCAGAGAGAAAAGAACGCTGGTGATTCCGAATGATCATCGGCTGCCATGTCAAAATGACTGCCCCGGAATTTCTGGAGGGCAGTGTCAAGGAAGCGCTCAGCTATGATGCCAATGCATTGATGCTGTATACAGGCGCGCCGCAGAATACAAAGCGCAGGCCTCTGGAGGAAATGCGCATCGCTGAAGCAAAGGAACTGATGGAGAAGAACGGGATCCCGATGCAGCACATGATCATCCATGCGCCGTATCTGATCAATCCGGCCAATGCCGTCAAACCGGAAGTGTTTGAGCTGGCAGGGGAATTCCTGTATTCCGAAGTGATGCGGACGCATGCCATCGGCGCATCATATATCGTCCTGCATCCCGGCAGCTATACGACGACGGACACACAGACAGGCATTGATACCGTCGTCAGGTGTCTGAACGGACTGCCCGAACTGCCGGAAGGCATCGTCATCTGTCTGGAAACGATGGCAGGCAAGGGCAGTGAACTGGGCAGGACGTTTGAAGAGATCTCGGAAATACTGGAACGCCTGGATCACCCGGAACATTACGGGGTCTGCCTGGATACCTGTCACATCAATGACGCAGGATATGATGTCAATGACTTTGACGGAGTGCTTGATGAGTTTGACCGTGTACTTACCCTGGAAAGGCTGCACGTGATCCATCTCAATGATTCCAAGAATATCCGCGGAGCACGGAAAGACCGACACGCGAATATCGGTCTGGGAACGATCGGTTTTGAAACGCTGCACAGGATCGCAGCAAATCCGCGGACTGCGCATATCGCCAAGATACTGGAAACACCGTATATCGGAGGAGAGCCTCCTTATGCAAAGGAGATCGCCATGCTGAGGAAGGGTGTTTACGAAGAAGGCTGGCAGGAACATCTGACAGTGTCTGAATAGGACACTGTTTTTTTGTGCCGCAATGCAGATCGGTATTTTGGAGTGCTGCTGTTGGCATATCAGGCAATATACGGTATGCTAAAGACAGAAACCTGCATCTGACAGAAATCATCAGACGGACACCGGTAACTGCATTGTTATTGTATTTTGAGTTTGCCCGGATGTTTCTGTCTGCGTGTTTCATGAAGGAGGAAACGCGTATGCGCTATATCTGTCTGGTCTGCGGCTATGTCTATGACGAATCCGTGGAAGAGGCTTTGTTCGGCACGCTTCCCGATGACTGGAAATGTCCGCTCTGCGGGGCGGCACGATCTGATTTCCGGCCGGAGGAACAGCAGGAGCCTGCCGGGACAAAAACATCCGCGCCGCCGGCCTCTTACGACGAGGACACCGATCATCCGTATTCTCCGGGCCAGCTTTCCTTAATATGCTCAAATCTCGCGCGCGGCTGCGAGAAGCAGTACAAACAGGAGGAAGCTGCGCTTTTCAGGGAATTGTCCGACTATTTCCGTTCTGCAGTACCGGCTGTACAGGATGCCGGTGTACAGATGATCGCAGGTATGCTGCAGGATGATATCGAACGTTATGCCGCCCTCAGGGCTGCCGCTGTCAGTGAGAATGACCGCGGCGCACAGCGTGTCTGTGTCTGGGGCGAAAAGGTCACCAGGGTACTGTCCAGCGTTGTCGGCAGATACCTCAGGGAAGGTGAAGCCATGCTGGCGGATACCGATATCTGGGTATGCACGGTCTGCGGCTTCGTATGGGTCTCGGATCAGGCGCCGGAACTCTGCCCTGTATGCAGGGTGCCGGCCTGGAAGTTTGAAAAGATCGGAAGGAGCACAGTCAGATGAAAACAAAGGTTGCTGTAAGAAATCTGCGGCTCTGTACGAAAGACTGCCTGTGCCTGTATGTCTGTCCGACCGGCGCGTCGGATACGGAAAACAGCATCATCGATGTCAGCAGATGCATCGGCTGCGGCATGTGTGCCGATGCGTGCCCGAGTGCAGCCATCAGTATGGTGCCCCTGGAGTACCCGCCCCAGCAGGCAAAAACAGAGACTGTCCGCAAGGCGCTGAACCGTATGGCGCAAAGCAGGGCAGATGCCGAAGCTGCAGCGCTGCAGATCGCGGAACAGACAGAACTGGAAGGCCTGAAACGGCTGATGAAAGCCGTCGCCATGTCTGAGCGTCTGATCGGGGAAGACATCATGCGTGAAGCAGGGTTTATGCTGCCGCAGAGCGGCAATGCGCATAAACTGCTGCAGGACATGGTAAAGCACCCGCCCGGCCCGCAGTTCCCTGCGGAAGCAGCAGAAAAACTCATCAAATCGATTCCATGCAATGAAACAGTGAAAGAAGGAGAATGCAAAATGACAAAATGGAAATGCTCGATCTGCGGTTATGAACATGAAGGCGATACACCGCCTGAGAAATGCCCTGTATGCAAACAGCCCGCATCTGTATTCACCAAGATCGAAGAAGCACCTGAGACAGTGAAGAAGAGCAGGTATGCCGGCACAAAGACCGAGCAGAATCTGCGGGAAGCTTTTGCCGGTGAATCACAGGCAAGAAACAAATATACCTACTATGCTTCCGTTGCGAAGAAAGCCGGTTATGAACAGATCGCTGCGCTGTTCCTGCAGACAGCCGAGAATGAAAAAGAACATGCGAAGCTATGGTTCAAGGCTCTTGGTGAACTCGGTGATACAGCCGAGAATCTGCTGCATGCGGCAGAGGGTGAAAATGCCGAATGGACCGACATGTACGAAAGAATGGCCAAGGATGCCGAAGCGGAAGGATTCCCCGAACTGGCAGCCCAGTTCAGAGGTGTCGGCGCGATCGAGAAACTGCATGAGGAAAGATACCGTGCTCTGCTGAAGAATATCGAACAGAAAGAAGTGTTCAGAAAGAATACGGAAACTGTCTGGGAATGCCGGAACTGCGGCTATGTAACAGTCGGTCCGGAAGCTCCGGAAGTCTGCCCTGTATGCAGTCATCCGCAGGCATATTTCGAAGTCAGGAAAGAAAACTATTGATACGCTGAAAGGTCCTTCCGGAAGGAAGGATCTTTTCACGAAAAAACACGGACCGCTGTGTGTGTCCGTGTCTATTATTATTTACTGCGTTCCTCTACGATCTTCAGGATCTCTGCTTTCAATGCGTCCTCCAGCTCGCTCTGCGGTACAGTCCTGAGCAGTTTGCCTTTCGCAAACAGCATGCCCATTTCATATCCGCCCGCGACACCGATATCGGCACGGCTGGCTTCCTGCATACCGTTGACCGGGCAGCCCATGACCGCGACCTGGATATCCTCGTGGATGTCAGCCAGGAATTCCTCCATTTTCTTTACCAGCGGCAGCATATCATACTGGATCCTTCCGCATGTCGGACAGGCAACAAGATCGGGAACCTTGTCATACAGTCCGAAGCATTTCAGCAGCTGCTTGGCAATGATCAGCTCATCCTTCGGCGGTCCGGATACGGATACGCGGATGGTGTCGCCGATCCCTTCGTGCAGCAATGTTCCGAGTGCCGCGGAACTCTTGACCGCGCTTTCCGCAAAACCGCCTGCTTCCGTCACACCGAGGTGCAGGGGATAAGGGAAGTGCTTTGCGGCAGCCTCATACGCGGCGATCGTCAGGGCAACGTTGGACGACTTGAAGGACAGACAGATGTCATGGAACCCGAGATCTTCCAGGATCCTGACGTGTCTGTCAGCGCTGTCGATCATCGCTTCAGCGCAGGGTCCGCCGTATTTCTGCAGGAACTGCTGTTCAAGTGAACCGGAATTGATGCCGATCCTGATCGGCACATGGTTTTCGAGACACTTCTTAACAACAGCTTCCGTATGCTCGCGCTTGCCGATGTTTCCGGGGTTGATGCGGATCTTATCGACATGCCCGTCCAGGGCAAGCAGTGCAAGCTGGTAGTTGAAATGAATGTCCGCTACGAGCGGGATGTTTGTTTTTTCCTTGATGTAAGGGATCGCAAGCGCATCTTCTTTATCCAGCACAGCCAGACGGGCGATCTGGCATCCGCCTGCCTCAAGCTCATTGATCTGTCTGACGCTCGCTTCAATATCTTTTGCAGGAACGTTCGTCATAGACTGTATGACACATGCGTTCTGCCCGCCGATCTGAAGTCCTCCGACATAGATCGGGCGTGTTTCTGTTCTTTTCATGAGATGACCTCCCACGGGTATTATCTCACAAGTAAAGGGAAATTGACATTTTTACCCGGCAGATCAATGGTTTGAATATGCATGCATGCCGAAAAAAGGGGAAACCTCAATTCCCGGGCATCATTTCCGGGTCATTTTTTTATCAATGCTTGAAATGAATTCCTTGGAAAAAGAAAATACATGTGGTATACTCTCATGGTAAATCAGGAGGTTTGAAAAATGCCTAGAGACAATATCACCTTTAAATGCTCAGTCTGCGGTGAAGAAAACTATATCGGTACAAGAAACAAGCGCAAGCACGCTGAGAAAATGGAAATCAAAAAGTATTGCCCGAGATGCAATCAGAAAACTCTGCATAAGGAGAAAAAATAACCTGCCGGGTTATTTTTTTGAATATCGGGTATGAAGATCGATATACTGCCGATCGGACTGTATCAGGAAAACATCTACGTTCTGCATGACAACGGTCACGTACTGATCATCGATCCCGGAAGGTACGGGAAAGAGATCTCCCGGAAGATCGCGTCTGATGAAACGGTGGATGCTGTGATCCTGACACACGGACATTCCGATCATACGATGGCAGCAGACGACATGGCTGAAAAATACGGCTGTCCCGTCTACATGAACCATGGGGATCTTCCGCTTACGGCAAAGGATGCCGGCAGGATCGACGGGACCGAGTATCCGGTCTGGTCGCCTATTGAGGATCTGCCGGAAGGGGATATGACGATCGGATCATTTCCGCTGCACATCTACCATACACCCGGTCATACAGCCGGAAGTGTCCTGATCCGCTACAGAAACGTTCTGTTTACGGGGGATACCCTGTTTGCCTCAAGCATCGGCAGAACGGATCTTTACTCGGGTGACGAGGCACAGATGATTGCTTCACTCAGAAGGATCGTCAAACTGCCTGCAGATCTCACGTTCTATCCAGGACATGGTCCTTCATCTACGATCGGCCTTCAGCTGAAGGTCAATCCCTATCTGCAGAATCTATGAAAAAAAACCGGGAGACCGGTTTTTTACTCTTCTTCGACGCCGTATCCTTTTTTCAGGTCTACTACAGGCAGAGAAACTGTATTTTCCCTGTTCTGGATCTCGATCTTGATGATCTGACCGAGCGGGACGTTTTCGATCAGGAAACCGTTGACCAGGTCCAGTTCCACCGGATGGTCCTCAGGGGACTTGAAATCCTGCGGATTCGTCACGTAGCCGGACCGGATACTGCCGTCCTGAAGCGTGACAGTTATGAATTTATTCAGATACGGGAGTACTTGATCGCGGTCCATTCTGATACCTCACTATAAATTATGATAGCACAAGAGAAAGTGAATACTTCACTAAAAGTGCGGATTTGCCAAATGTTGTATGATAAATACAGGAGCTAAGATGACAAAGATATGTGTCAGTGCATGTCTGGCCGGCTGCCGGTGCAGATATGACGGAAAAACAAATGAAATACCGGAGATCCGGAAGATGGCAGAAGAAGGAACTGCCGTTCCCGTCTGCCCGGAGGTATGGGGCGGACTGCCCGTTCCCAGGATACCGTCTGAGCGCATCGGCTGCCGTGTCGTCAGCCGTGAAGGCACTGATGTGACCGAAGCGTATATGAAGGGCAGCAGGCTTGCGCTGGAAACATGTCTGAAGGAAGGGTGTACAGCAGCTGTCCTGAAAGCAAGAAGCCCGGCATGCGGCTATGGGAAGATCTATGACGGCACATTCACAAAAACACTCGTCGATGGAAACGGAACATTTGCCCAGATGCTTGAGCAGCACGGCATCGAAGTGATGACAGAAGAAGAATTCCTGAACAAGTATTGATCATTCCGAAAAAGAGGGAATGATCTTTTTTTGTGCGTATCAATGAGTGAAGGGAGGACTATGGAAGAACTGCTCAAAGAGTTTTTACGGACAGCACTGAAATACAGAGCGACCGATATCCATTTCAGCGTCGATGCCCAAGGCGCGCTGGCAGTGGAGATGCGGATCGGCGGAAAGATGTACCGGCTTCCCCAGAAAGCTGCGGATGAGCGGTTTTTCCGCTTTCTTCTGTACAGGGCTGACATGGATGTGAGTGCTTCAGCACTGCCGCAGACAGGTTCGTTTGAGATCACGGTAGACGGCAGGCGTGTCGCGCTGAGGTTTGCGCTGGTCAGCGGATACCACCTGAAAAGCGGTGTGCTCAGGATACTCAGCAGTACGGGAAATCTCTCGGTCAGTGACCTGAGCATGGATGAAGAACAGGTCAGCTACCTGAAAAGCATAACGGGACACCGGGCAGGCCTGTATGTATTCTCCGGTCCGACCGGCAGCGGCAAGACCACGACGATGTATACGATCCTCAATGAAACAACAGGCAGGAAGATCTATACGCTGGAAGATCCTGTGGAAGTGTATTCCGAGAAATATGTCCAGCTTCAGGTCAATCCCCAGGCACACCTGTCGTTTGCGGAAGGGATCCGCCAGCTGATGAGGCATGACCCGGATATCATCATGATCGGTGAGATCAGGGACAGCGAAGCTGCGCAGATGGCTGTCAGATGCGCACTTACCGGACATCTCGTCGTAACATCCATTCATTCCGCGGACTGTACAGGCGCGGTGCACAGGCTGCTGGATCTCGGCGTCCATGAATACCAGCTGAGTGATGTGCTCAGCGGGATCACAAGCCAGAGGCTTTATGACAGAACGGACAGACCGGGCAGAATATGCGTATACGAAATGATGGACAGGGAGGAGGTGAATTATTATTTCAGAAACAGGAAGCACAGCACCCGTTTCAAAAAGCTTTCGGAAGCGGTTATGGAAGCTGTTGAAAACGGATATATCAGTCTCACACAGGCAGCGCAGGATCTTGCTTGAACCGTTTGACTGTGAAGGCATACTGTCGCTCATGAACGCAGGCTTTTCCCTGCGTCAGTGCCTCAATGTGCTGGAGGATGAACGGAACGGGGAATGCTTTGCGCTGATGCGCGCACAGCTGGAGAACGGTGAACCGGGAGACCGTGTCATGACGGATTTCTGTCCGGACAGATACAGGCATTACCTGGAAGGGTTTATCCCGGTCCTGCCGGTAAAGGAAGCGCTCGGTCTTTCCATACGCATGGCCAATGCCGGACAGGCATCCAGGAAGCAGTATCTGTCACAGGCTGCGTATCCTCTGAGCATGTTCATACTGATGCTGTGCGGCTGTCTGCTGTTTTCGGAGTTCTGTTTCCCGGCACTGCTTTCCATGATGGCAGGCTTCCGCATCGATCTCTCGGTTTACAGCCGGATCGCCGCAGCAGTACGCCTTGTCAGCTGCAGCCTGCTGGCATCAGTGATCTTTGTGATGATCGCCGCAGCGGTCTGCACACGCAGGAAATACCGCATCAAAGCGTATTGTTTTCTCGCTTCCAGGGGGATCCTGCCACTCATCAGGGAATATGTATCTGCCAGGTTCATCCTCTTTTACACACAATGCATTGAAATGGATATGCACACAATGCAGAGCCTGCAGGTCCTGAAGAACCTGGACTCCCAGCCGCTGATCAGGATGCTGGCGGAGGGGATGGATGAAGCGCTGCGGGATGGGGATGCTTTTGAGGAAGCGATGCACAGCAGATATCTGGATCCATCCCTTTACCGGTTTATGAGGATCGCGGTCCATACGGAAGGGGCAGGGAATATGATGAGCAGCTATCTGCAGATGTCATCCCTGCGCATGCAGAGAAAGATGAAAAGATACACCGAAGTGATCAGGATCATCAGTTATGCCGGTGTCGGTATCCTGCTGATCATCGTATACCGCATCCTGATGATGCCGCTGTCCGTATTGTCGGAAATTTAGGAGGTTCTGATGAAAAAAGGTTTTACATTGCTTGAAATGATCATCGTAGTAACGATCGTATCGATCCTGTTTATCCTGTCTGTTCCGAATATCCAGAAGGTGCTTGGGATCGTGAATGAAAAAGGCTGTGACGCGCTGGTAAAAGTCGTTGATTCTGCGATCCTGGAGTACAGACTTGCCTATGACAGGGATCCCAACAGTGTCAGCGACCTGATCAATGAAGGACTGATGAGTGATGTTCAGAGAAATTGTGAAGATGGCAGGACGATCTCGATCTACAACGGCCAGGCACGGGCGAACTGAGGGCTTTGTGCTTCTGCAGCTGCTGATCAGCCTGTCCGTGCTGTCCGTGCTCGGACTGCTGGGACTGCAGTCAGTCAGGTTTTCCCGCGGCGCTTTTTCACTGTTTCCCGACCGGTATCTGGAAATGCAGTCAGAAGCGATCCTGCATGCGGACAGCAGGTCGTTTACTGCACAGGATGACGTGCGGACCCGCATCGGCTTCAACCGGTACGGGAATGCCGCGCATGTCGGAACGATCACGTTTTCAGACGGCAGGAAAATATATACTGCGGTGATCGAACTGGGAGGCGGAAGACTGGTCTTCCGTGATGACAGATGAGCCTGACAGATCTGCTGGCAGGCCTGGCCGTTCTGTCGGTCTCTGTCATCCTGACAGTATGTGCTGTACGTACTTCATACAGGTCGGCCGAACTCATCAGGGAATGCTCACAGGAGATGAACGACGCCCACAGGCAGATCAGCGAAAGGATCGGAACATGTGTCATATGCGAAGCAGAAGCGGATTCTTCACCGCTGAACTGATCATTGTGCTGTGGGCGTGTCTGTTCCTGATGCCTGCGGCGCTGAGCTGTCTGAAGCTGCTGATCCCGCTGACGGAGTTTTCTGAGGAGATCCAGGATGAGATCGCATTATGCCAGCTGCGGCATATCCTGATCGTATCGGACGGCTTCATGGTCAGCCCGCAGGAAGTGCGGTTCGTTTATCATGAGGAAGAAAATGTCCTGCGGTTCGTCAACCGGCATCTGATCCTTTCACCGGGAACGCAGATCTTCCTCTCGGACATCTCCGGGATCGGGTTCCGTGAATCCGGAGGGATCCTGATGCTGAAATACACAAGGGACGGAAATGAAACAGAACGGGTGCTCGTGCATGTCTAAAAAGGGATCCGTCAGCATCTATTTCCTGAGCATCTTCATTCTGATCACCGCTGTGATCGCGGTCATCGCGGAAAACAGCATGCACCGCATCAGGACGATCACAAATCTCAGAAAGGCCAATGACTATCTGTCTGCTGAGGAAGCGGTGATCAGGTGTATCAGCTGTTATCTGAAGAACGATGTTCCGGTTTCCGGCTATTATTCGTATGCCGGGGTATCGTTCCGGGCGGAGTGCACAGCGGACTCCTGCCTGGCCGAGATCATTGATCCCGTCAGTGAAATGCTGGATATTCAGCTGTATGGTAATGACAGACATATCTACGATTACGTCCCCATACGGGAGGAAGATCAAATACACTGACAGGAATGTTTAATTATTTTGTGTTCCGTTGACAAAAGAAACCATTCTTATAAAATAATGACGTAGGAGCATAAAATATGATTATTGTTAATGATTTAAGACCCGGAACATCGTTTGAATATGAGAATAACCTTTATACTGTTCTCAATCTTGATCTGAATAAAACAGCCATGAGACAGATGGTCGTAAAGGCAAAAGTCAAGAATCTGCGCACGGGTGTTATCAATGAGATCTCCTTCACCGGAGGAGACAAAGTTGAACCGGCGCATATCGAAAAGAAAGAGATGCAGTACCTTTATGATGACGGTGAAGCACTGGTATTTATGGATACCGAGACATATGAACAGATCGAAATTTCCAAGAGCAATCTCGAATGGGAATTGAAATTCATGAAAGAAAATGACATGGTCAACATCACGATGTACAACAACGAGATCCTCGGCGTGATCCTGCCGGATAAAGTTGCGCTTCAGATCGTGGAATGCGAGCAGGCAGTAAAAGGTGATACTGTGTCAGGTTCAGCAAAGACAAAGAATGCCAAGGTAGAAACAGGTCTGGATATCAAAGTACCCATGTTCATCGAAAACGGTGAGATCGTTCTGGTATCCACAGCAGACGGTAAATATTCAGGCAGAGCGTAAAATGTGCTGATAAAGCACATTTTGTTTCAATAGGGGTTAGCTTATGAGTGAAATAGATAACAATGTGTCGGAAACCGAACAGATGCCAGCTCCAGTCAAACCTGCACGTAAACGGAGACCAAGGAAAATAAACGATCAGCCGGCTGATCAGAATACAGAGAATACGGAAGAACCGGTAAAGCGCACCCGCAGAAGAAAGTCCGATGCGGCAGCGGAAAACCCTGAGACGGAAAAAGCGCCTGTCAAACGTACCCGCAGAAAGAAGAGTACAGAAGGGACGGAGTATTCCGTAAGTGAGCCTGCTGAAAAGCCTGTCAGACGCACCCGGAGGAAGAAAACGGAAGAACAGTCTGAAACACCTCCCGTGGAAGCAGCTGATGCTGAGCAGACAGCTGTCAAAAGAACGCGCAGAAGAAGATCAGCTGAAACCGGTACGGATGCGGTAAAAAAGCCTCCTGTCAGAAGAGTCAGAAGGAAAAAGACTGAGGCTGCTGAAGAAGCGGCTGCTGAAACTGAACAGGCTGTTTTGTCCGAAACAGAACAGCAGAATGAGACGGAACCACGCACAGAAGAAAACGGAGCGGTTCTGGCTTTTGGCATGCCTGAAGCAGTCAATGCCGAACCAGTCAGGGAGATCCCTGAGGAAAGTGAAGAACTTCCTTCCAGATATGAGACACCTGAATATCAGGCATTCCTGAAAACACAGTTCCCGGAAGAAAGTCCGTTGCCGGACGAAATTCCAGGAGAGGTACAGGTCGAACGTTCGACACCTGAGGAACCTGCAGTCCCTGCAGAAGAAGTACCTGAGGCTGAGATAGCGGCTGAAGAAGAACCCGCGGCTGAACCTGAAGTGATCCCGTTCACAGCTGAAACAGCACCTGAGGAGAATATCCCCGAGCGGGTGATGCCTGAGGAAGCATCGGAAGAAAAAACAGAGGCGCCTGCTGAAGAAATCAGCGAACCGGAAACTCCAGAAGAAGCATCTGAAGAACCTGCAGTTTCTGCAGAAGAAGCACCTGAAGCTGAGACACCGGCTGAAGAAGAACCGGCAGCTGAGCCTGAGGTGATCCCGTTCACAGCTGAAACAGCACCTGAGGAGAATATCCCCGAGCGGGTGATGCCTGAGGAAGCATCGGAAGAAAAAACAGAGGTGCCTGCTGAAGAAAGCAGCGTACCGGAAGTTTCCGAAGAGCCTGCAGTCCCTGCAGAGGAAGTGTCTGAAGCTGAGACACCGGCTGAAGTCAGTACCGAGCCGGAAGTTCCTGAAGATGCATCAGAGGAACCTGCTGAATCTGAAACTGTTCCGGAAGAGGCAGTCAGTGAAGAGACTGCGGCTGATGAGAACAGCCCGGAGGTTTCTGAGCAGGAGGTACCTGAAAGAAGTGTTTCTGAGGAGCAGGAAGAACTGCCTTCAAGATATGAAACGCCTGAATATCAGGCCTTCCTGAAGGAACAGCAGGAAAAAGAAGAACAGCCTGCGGAAACCGGAATCAATGCTGAAGAAGGCGTAGAACGGACAGTTCCTGAAGAAACAGCTGAAAACAGCCAGGATGTTCCTGAGCAGACTGAAGAAGGGAATGAAGAGCTTCCTTCCAGATATGATACGCCTGAGTACCAGGCATTCCTGAAAGAGCAGGAAAAAGAAGAGATCCCGTTTACGGACGAGGATGTTCCTGCAGAGGAGAGCACTGAGCGCAGTGCACCGGAAAATTCCGAAGAAAAGGATCCGGGACCGCGCAGAAAGCGTATTGCGGAACAGAACCGCAGAAAAAAGAAGAAGTCCAAAAAGAAGGAAAAATATGTCAGTAAGATCGAACGGGGCATCGTAGAAGAAAAGCCCGTACCCGTTCAGGAACCTGAACCGGAAATAACGGAAGATGTACATGCAGAGCCTGAAGTCATCCCGTTTGGAAGTCCGGTGAATGAAGCTCCCGAAGAGATGCCGTTCGTAAATCCGAGGGATGAGGAACAGCAGGCGGAAGTAATACCGTTCCTGTCTGATCTGAAACCTGAGGAACCGGCGGAAGGGGAAGCAGAAAGAACCAGAAGCATTTCCCTGTCATCGATCGAAGCGGAAGCTTCCGAACCGATCCCCGAGCCTTCAGTTTCCTTTGAGGAACTCAAGTACAGAAAGAATCCGCTGATCAGGAGGATCAGTGATCCTGCCGGATGCATGGCAAAGGTCACGGAACAGACGTCCAGAAGCGCAATGTCCATTCTCATGGGCCTGATATTGAAATGGGGTCTGAGCTGCGTCGTATACGTTGCCTATATCGCAAATGAACTGAACAAAGACGCGTTCAGCTACGCGAGAATGGTATTCACAGACGCGTCATGGCTCTGGTTCAGGCTCGTGCTGGTCTGCGTCGCTGCCGAGCTGCTGACACTGCTCCCGGCAAAACTGATCTGCCGCGGGAACAGGAAAGCCAGCGCAGGAAAGATCATGACGGTCATGCTGGAGGCAGACTTCAGCCCGCTGATGTTCCTGGCAGGCGGCGCGCTGCTGTTTGTGAATACCGGTTCCGGTATTGCGGTGACCGCTGCGGCTGCAGGATATGAACTGCTGATGAGGATCAAAGCGCTGGAGACGGCAACGGAATGCAAAAAGATACCTGCGCTCATTGCTTCGCTGCTGTTCTTCTGCGTGCTTGCGCTGCTTGGATATTACGGTCTGAAGTATATGGGCGGCGACCTGCTGAAGATCTATTCGGTCATTTCGGGAAAATAAAGCCGGAAAAATAAAGTGAGTGGGAACAGAGCAAATCTGTTCCCATTTTCTTCTGAAGGTACTATAATACAAACGATAAAACTCAGGGCTGGGTGAGATTCCCGACCGGCGGTATACCCCGCGAACTGCTTCTGCAGAACGAACCGGTGAGATTCCGATGGCGACAGTAAAGTCTGGATGGAAGAGTATTTTATTCTTTACATTTATCTTTTTCCCCGAGGTTTTTATCATAAGCCTCTTTTTTTGAGGCAATGGAGGAAAACCTATGACAAGTACAGCTACAGAACGTTCCAACATCCATGTTTTAGCCAAAATCGCGATCCTCGGCGCGATCGCTTTCGTCCTGATGATGGTAGAATTCCCTGTCCCGTTCATCGCTCCGCCGTTCTACAAGATGGACTTCAGTGAACTTCCCGTACTGCTCGGCGGCTTCGCGCTTGGTCCGATGGCTGCTGTCGGGATCGAAGCACTGAAGATCGTACTGAATCTGCTGTTCCAGGGCACATCCACCGCTTATGTCGGTGAACTGGCAAACTTCCTGATCGGCATCTCACTGTCGGTCCCGGCTGCCATGATCTACAACGCCAATAAGACTAAGAACAGCGCGATCAGGGGTATGGTGATCGGTTCCGTTACAATGGCTGTCGTCGGCGTGCTTCTGAACTATTTTGTCCTGCTGCCGGCATACAGCTTCTTCTATCATCTGCCGATCGAAACGATCGTCGCAATGGGCGGAAAGATCTTCCCGTTTGTTACGAACAAGCTGACGTTTGTCATTGCGTGCGTTACACCGTTCAATCTCCTGAAGGGGATCATGATCTCGGTGATCACCGCATTGATCTACAAAAGAGTGTCACCTGTGCTCCACAGATAGTTTAAACCTGCATGAGATTGCAGGTTTTTTAATCATTCGTAAGTTTATACTTTACTTATGTTATAATTTTGTGGTACTTAATGCGTTAAAAGGAGTTTTTGTCTATGGAGTATTCACGTACAAAGAAATATGAAGAACTGAGAAATCATATGCAGAATGATGTGGATGATACATTATCCACGGAGGACCTTTCTGTATTTCAGCAGAGACTGAACAGAATGGATCCTGTTAATTTCGAAGCTCCTATGGAATATACAGGTTCCAGGAACTATGATCCGGTCCATGCGAAAAATGATGTGCCTTATACACAGCCTGAACCTGCGCGCAAACCTGCACAGCCGGCTTTTGAAGCGCCCAGGGCAGCTGCCAGTTCCAGACAGTACCGGGACCAGGTCGATCTGAATGATCATGTTCTGCACGGCAGAAATGAAAACGATACTTCGAACCTTCTGGATAACGATTATATGAACGAGTATATCCGTGAAGTCAAGCAGTACAATATCGACCAGGGCAACGCGCTGACACAGGATACTGAACTGAACGTCCTGAAGTCACTGAAGGGCGATAACATGTCGTCACGCCGTCCTTATTCGGATGATGCGTTTACTTCAGTCAAAGGTTCCCAGCGCAGAGCGATGGAACAGGATTCCATGGTCAGACCGATGGGCCCTGTATCCCAGCCCAAACAGCAGACAGCTCCGATCACCCAGGTGAATACTCAGCAGGATGTTGATATCCCGTTCATCAAATCCGATACATCGTCTGACATTGACCTCGGCGATGATTATCTGTTCGAAAAACCGGAAACCCTCAAGAAACGTGAAACGACCAAGATGGACACTGTCGGCGGTACGACGATCGGCGGCGTTACCATGACAAAGGCAGACATCGCCGCTCAGGTACAGAGCCTGATCAGCGCTGAAGACGACTCCATGGAACTGCCTGACTTCCTTGACGGATCGGAAACAAATACATATTCAGATGTACCGGTCAATACAAAGACACAGCAGCAGCTCATCCAGGAAACAACACAGATGCGCGCACAGCTGGATGACTATGAAGAAAACCTCAATGACGTCAACGATCAGATGAGCCGTACCAACAGGGTGCTCAATTTCGTACTGATCGTTCTGATCATTGCGCTCGGCGCAGGTCTTGCTGTTGTGCTTTACTGGATTCTGATGGCAAAGGGGATTCTCTGATGAAAAAGATCAATATTGCAATGGACGGTCCGAGTGCTGCCGGCAAAAGCACTGTCGCTGATATTCTCGCTGAAAAGCTCGGTTATATCCACCTGGATACTGGTGCGATGTACCGCTGTGTTGCCCTGAAGGCACTGAGAGAGGGAATTGCCCTGGATGATGCGGAAGCACTGAAGGAAATGCTTTCCCGTACCGATATCCGTCAGGATACGGAGAAACACTTTTTCCTTGACGGAGAGGATGTTTCAAAAGCGATCCGTGAAGATCATATCTCCATGGCAACAAGCGACGTATCCAAGGTCGGAGTTGTCCGTGAGGACCTGGTAAGACGCCAGCAGAAGCTTGCCGAGGAAAAAGGCTATATCGTTGACGGCAGGGATATCGGAACTGTTGTCCTGAAAGATGCTGAAGTCAAGATCTACCTCACAGCATCCGCGCATGCAAGAGCACTGCGCAGGCTGAAGCAGAATCAGGAAAACGGGATCAGTACATCTGATCTGGAAACGATAGAAAAAGAAATCGAAGCCAGGGACTACCAGGATATGCACAGAGAGATCTCACCGCTCACCAAAGCAGAGGATGCTGTGGAGATCGACAGCTCTGATCTGACGATCGATGAGGTCGTGGATCGTGCATATGCACTGGCTGCGAAATTTCTGGAATAGGAGGAATCCTGATGAAAAAAGGAGTCATTGCGATCGTTGGCCGCCCGAATGTGGGCAAGTCAACGATTTTTAACAGACTTACGGGAGAACGGATCGCCATCGTGGAAGATACGCCGGGTGTGACCAGGGACCGTATCTACTCCACGGCTGAATGGCAGGGCAGAACGTTCAGCCTGATCGATACAGGCGGGATCCAGCTTGAGGATCAGCCGTATCAGGAAGAGATCAGGGCACAGGTACAGATCGCGATGTCTGAAGCAGACGTCATCCTGTTCCTGACTTCCGTGAAGAACGGTGTGACAGAAGATGACCGCTATATCGCTGGTATCCTGCAGAGACAGGACAAGCCTGTCGTGCTTGCGGTCAACATGGTGGATGATGAAACAAAAGCCATGAATATCTATGAATTCTATGAACTGGGTGTCGGTGACCCGATCGCCTGCAGCGGTATCCATGGTGTCGGTACCGGTGATATCCTGGATGCCTGCATTGCGCTTCTGCCGGAAGAAACACCGGAAGAAGAAAGTGACGCGATCCGTATCGCTGTCATCGGTGAACCGAATGTCGGCAAGTCATCGCTGGTCAACGCGATCCTGAACCAGGACCGTACCATCGTTTCAAATGAACAGGGAACGACCAGGGATGCTGTGGATACGCCGTTCCGGTTTGAAGGCAGGGATTATGTCATCGTCGATACCGCAGGCATCAGAAAACGCGGACGTGTCTATGAATCCGTTGAAAAGTATTCGGTCCTCAGGGCGATGGCCGCAATTGAAAAATGCGACGCCGCACTGTTTGTGATCGACGGGGAAAAGGGCATCCGCGAACAGGACAAGCATATCGCCGGATACGCAAGTGAAGGCGGCAAGCCTGTGATCATCGTTGTCAATAAATGGGATGCCGTGGAAAAAGACGAGCGGACGATGAATGAATTTACACAGAGGATCCGTACGGAATTTGCGTACCTCTCATACGCGCCGATCGTATTTGTTTCCGCAAAAACAAGACAGCGTGTCAACTCGATCATCCCGGAAGTCGACAGGGTAGTGGAAAATGCCCGCAGAAGGATCCCGACGAATGTGCTGAATGAAGTGATCGCCGATACGCAGATCACCACGCCTGCCCCGGCCCGCAACGGCAAACGTTTCCGCATCTATTACGCAACGCAGGTCTCTGTACAGCCTCCGACATTCGTGCTGTCCTGCAACGATCCGAAACTAATGCATTTCACTTATGAGCGTTTTATTGAGAATCAGCTGAGACAGGCGTTTGATTTTGAAGGAACGCCGATCAAACTGATCACAAGAAAGAAGATCACGGAATGAAAACGGTAATTCTCGGAACAGGAAGCTGGGGAACAGCATTATGCCAGGTGCTGACCGATAACGGTCAGGACGCTGTTATGTGGGGTATCGATCAGAAGGAAGTCGATGACATCAATCTGAATCACCGCAACAGCAAATACTTTGATGCGCCTGTATCGGAAAAGGTCAGGGCATTCAATGATATCGGTATCGTATCCGACGCGGATGTCATCCTGCTGGGTGTGCCGACAAAAGCACTGGAGCCGGTGATCACGAATGCGGCAGGATATCTGACGAAGAAGGTCATCGTGATCAATGTGGCGAAGGGTTTCCACCCGGATACACATGAACGGCTTTCCGAGGTCATCCGCAGGGTCATGCCGGCGGATAAGCTGGAAGCTGTCGTATCACTGATCGGTCCTTCCCATGCGGAAGAGGTGATCGTGAGGATGCTGACGGCAGTCAACGCAGTCTCCGTCAATGAAGAAGCAGCCCGGACGATCCAGCATATGTTCTCCAATGATTACTTCCGTGTTTACAGAAACACGGATGAGATCGGTGCCGAAGCCGGCGTGGCAATCAAGAACATCATGGCGATCGCCAGCGGTATCCTGACCGGTGTCGGTGAGGGAGACAATGCCAAGGCGGCACTGATGACCAGAGGCCTTGCTGAAATGACAAGATTCGGCATTGCCCTGGGCGGAAAAAAGGAAACGTATCTGGGACTGGATGGTGTTGGCGATCTGATCGTCACCTGTACATCCAGACATTCCAGAAACTTCCAGGCAGGCTATGAGATCGGTCTGGAGAACGGCGCTGAAGATTTCCTGAAGCGCAATACAAAGACGGTCGAAGGTATCTTTGCCTGCAAAGCTGTTCATGATGAAGCACATGCAAGAGGCATATCCATGCCGATCACGGATGAAGTCTACGCGGTACTGTTTGAAAACAAAAAGCCGACAGATGCCATCCATGACCTGATGAACAGGGAACTGAAAGCTGAAAATCTGTGAGAAGGGGCGTGAGCCTCTTTTCTGTTTTCAGAGAACGTTCATGCACAGTTCACGGACTTGGTTTATGATGAAGGTATGAAACGTATACGCAGACTGATGAGACAGGCAGTCATGATGGTGATCATTTGTACGGCAGCGTTGTTTGCCGTTTTTGCCCTGAGTCCCCAGACCGGAAAAGTGATCATTGAGCTCGCAGGTCTTCTGAGCAAGAGACCTGAAAGCACTGCTGTATCAGAAACAGCCGAAGAACAGACACAGGCTGAACAGCCCTCTGAGCCTGTGCAGGTCTATGAGTTCGATGAACTGTACTATCCGTATTACGGGATGCTGAATGATGCTCAGAAGGCGGTTTACCAGCAGGTGTACAGGGAGGTCCTTTCCATGAACGCGGAGACCGTACCGGAAGTCACCATCTCCGAGGAAGACGCGTCGGAGGCTGTCATGGCACTGCTGTATGATCATCCGGAACTGTTCTGGCTGGATACCGCGTTCAGCTACCAGTATACGGAGGATCATGTATGCACAAAGCTCATCATGCAGTTCAACGATACGGCAGAACATATCGAGGAAACAAAGAAACTGTTTGAGGAGAACGCGGATGCCATTATCAATGAAGCTCTGAAATGTTCCGGAGACTATGAAAAAGAAAAGTACGTACATGACGCACTGCTGGATATGGCAGGCTATGATACGGAAGCTGCCATGAACCAGAGCGCATTCAGCGCGCTGGTATCCCGCACTACTGTCTGCGCGGGCTATGCAAGGGCGTTCCAGTACCTCATGACACGACTGGGAATTCCCTGCTACTATGTCACCGGATACGCGGAAGGCGAACATGCGTGGAATACCGTAAAGCTGGATGGGGAGTTCTATAATGTCGATCTGACATGGGATAAAGGTTCCCTGTCAGGATATGATTATTTCAATGTACCGGACTCCCGTTTTCAGGAAACACATCAGAGGACCGGCAGGTCGCTGAAGCTGCCCGCATGCAATGGAACAGCGTATGCGTCTTTGGAAGCAGGCATCACTTCACTTGAACTTCCTGACATTTTCAGGAACCATGATCACCCTGAAGACGGGTTCAGGCCGGGCGGTCACTGAACATTGATCAGATCATAACAGATCGTGAAGAATGACGCTTCACGTCATGCATATATTGAATACAGGAGGAACAGCTGATGAAACAGGAACTGGAACCTTTGTTTACACCATGGAAGATCGGCTCATGCGAGATCAAAAACAGGATCGTCCTGACTTCGATGGGCGGAACAAACCTGCTCGGATGGATGGAAAAACATCATTTTGACAAGGCAGGCGCAGACTTCATCCTTGAGGCCGCAAAGAACAATGCCGGACTGATACTGCCCGGGTGTCAGCCGGTCAGGAATCCGATGTTCGGTGAATGGCTTTATGAAAACGAAAAAATGTATGATGATCTGGCAGAATGGATGCCGGAATTCCATAAGACAGGCGCGAAGCTGTTTGTCCAGCTGACTGCCGGTTTCGGAAGATCTTTTACCGTTTCTTCCATGATGGAGAAACTGTACAGGAATCCGGCATTGCGGAAGATCGCAAAGCCTGTCATGGACCTCGACAGGATCTGTGCGTCCGCTTCACCGGCACCCAACAGATGGAGCGATGTCATACCTTCCAGGGAAATGACCAGGGAGGAGATCCATGAATATGTCGACGCATTTGCCAGATGTGCTGCCCTGCTGAAAAAGGCAGGTGTTGACGGCGTGGAGATCCATGCGGTACATGAAGGATATCTGCTGGACCAGTTTACGCTGAAATACGTCAATCACAGAACAGATGAATACGGCGGATCATTTGAGAACCGTTACCGTTTCCCCGCTGAGATCGTGCGTGCGGTCAAGGAAGCCTGCGGGGAAGATTTCCCTGTATCCCTGCGGTACAGTGTTGTGTCAAAAACTAAGGGTTTCCGCAAAGGGGCTCTGCCCGGTGAAACATATACAGAAGCAGGCAGGGATATGGAAGAAAGCATTCTTGCGGCACGTTTCCTGAAAGAGGCAGGGTATGACATGCTGAACTGCGACAATGGTACATACGACGCATGGTACTGGGCACATCCTCCCGTTTATATGCCGGAGAACTGCAACCTTGAGGATGTGGAATATCTCCGTCAGAACGTTGATATCCCGGTCGTCTGTGCAGGCAGGCTTGATCCGTACAAAGCTGCCGAAGAGATCGGGCAGGGAAGGATCGAAGGTGCAGGCTTTGCCAGACCGTTCCTGGCAGATACGCAATGGGTCACAAAACTGATGGAAGGAAGGGAAGCGGATATCCGTCCCTGCATTCTCTGTCATAACGGATGCTTCAACATGGCACACTACAAAGGTGTTCCGAATGACCAGGACCTGTATGATTCCCTGCATCTGGCAAGATGCGCGGTCAATGCGGAAACGATGCAGAAAGAAAAGCATTTCATCAGAAAGACAAAGCACCCGAAAAAGGTGATCATCATCGGCGGAGGCATCGGCGGTATGGAAACAGCCCGTGTGCTGAAGCTGCGCGGCCATGAACCCGTGATCTATGAACAGTCAGGCGTGCTTGGCGGAACGTTTATTCCTGCTTCAGCAGAATCCTATAAAGGCAAACTGCGCGATCTGCTGGAATGGTACCGCAGACAGATGCGTGAACTTGATATCGAAGTACACCTGAATGAGCGGATCGGCAGTATTGATGAATTCAAAGGACAGGAGATCGTCGTCGCTACAGGTGCCGTACCTCGTCTGCTGCGGAATGTGCAGGGATATGAAAAGATGATCGAAGCATGCGATTATCTTAACGGGAAACAAACCGGAGACAGGGTGGCTGTGATCGGCGGCGGACTCACAGGCTGTGAGATCGCGTATGAACTGGCTCTTCAGTCGCATCATCCCATCATCATCGAAATGAAGGATGATCTGATCTCCCAGAAAGGCGTTTGTATGGCAAACAGTTCCTACCTGAGGGAATGGTTTGAACTCCATGAGATCCCGGTTTATCTGGAGACCACACTGAAGGAAGTCAAAAATGATATGATCGTCTGCGTGAAAAACGGGGAAGAGTTCACGGTCAGCTGTGACAGCGTGATCAGCTGCGCCGGCTATCTTCCTTCACCGCTCTCTAAGCCTTCACAGCACATCCATACAGTCGGGGACTGCAGATCGGTCGGCAATCTGAGAACGGTCATCTGGAACGCGTATGAAACAGCCATGAAGATCTGATGGATCGAACAGGCTTATCGGTCAATACGCATAAAGCAGAAAAATGCAGGATTGATATCTGCTTTCATTGACACTTCAGCAGTTTGAATTTATAGTTCAATTACGGAAACATTTTATGTGATTCCGCATTGGAACATGCGGACGGATCCAGGTCATCCTTTTACACTCTGGCTGACCGACCTGGGATAGTCCGCATTTTTTTGACCGGAAATGGAGGCGTGCTATGACTGAAGCATTCAGGAAAATGGTATTTACGGAACTTCGCAGGATCATGATCCCGCTCAGCGGGAATATGCTGAGCGATGAGTCCATGCAGAGAGCGCTGACGATGAACATGAATCTCAGCACGCAGTATGGCTATATGTTCGGTCCGAAGGATCTGATCCTGATTGCCGGAAATGATGCGGCTGAAGCAGTTTTTGCTATGGTCTCAGGCATGATCAGTGAAGTAAAAGCTCCTCCGATGTATCCGGATTTTCCTTCCCAGGTGATGGAGATGGATGAAGCGCAGTTCCGCTTCCACCAGATGCTGCACTATTTCTCGACATACGGGATCGAGTTCCTCTTTGATACGAACGTTCAGAGGGGCTGGCTGCCGGGTGAAAAGGAAGATATCACCGAAACGGAAAAGGTCAGGGAAGATGAGCATCTGTTTGAAGCGAGAGTGCTTGGACTGCTGGATGAGCAGACAGCATACCTGTCTGTCTACAGCATGATCATGTCAAAACGCGAGCGCATGACGGAACCGGAAAAGGCGCTGGTGTCTGAATGCGTGCTGTATCTGGAACCTGATCAGATCAAGGAGATCACAGTTCCGTTCAAGGAAAACCTGAACATCGTATTTGCGGTCATGATGGATACCCTGAAAGGCAGTGAACGGACAGAAGCCATGCGGGCTGTCTGTCAGAACAGCGGCGACGTGTTCAAAGTTCTCAGATACTATCTTGAACAGCATGATTACCACCTGAAGACCAGTCAGAAACGCACAGGCGTCAGGCTGCTGGAGTCTTATCCGATCGGTGATTTCAAGGGAAACCTGATCCTGTCAAACGCAAAGCGTGAAGAGACCCTGGTCGTCCTGCAGTTCCTGGACTATAACAGGTTTTCAAGAAGTGAAGTCCATAAAAAGGCTGTATCGATGCTGAGAAGCGATGAACTGCGCTCCTGGGAATCCAGGCTGAAGGCAGCGTTATCAGAGTCACCCGATGCGGGACTTCTGGTGGCCAGCGAACGTCCGGGCAGTCTGCTGAGATTCGTGTCGATGCTGATAAAAGCAGGCGTTGATCCTGAGAAGATCAAGGCGGAGCTTCTGGAATACGCAGACCGTCTGTCTACCCAGACACTTGTCAGGGTCAGCACGTATTTTTCCAACGGCGCATGCGGATTCTTTGAGAACAAAGTCTACGCAGAGGCATGGAAGGATTTTGATACGGAGCTGCTCGATGGGATCTTCATTGAAGTGCTGAAAAAGAACCTCGCCTGCAAACAGACGCCGCTGAGAGGAAAACGCGTCTTCCTGGAGGATACTGGTTATAACCTGGACCGCTCCGTGATCCAGACAAATGACAAATCCGAAGAGGGCGGATATATCAGATCGGGACTGACCATGAAGGTACCCGCCAAGGGAAAGATCATCCGTCTGTTCACATACTGGAATGATGCAGAGCGTACGGATATCGATCTGCATGGCTACGGCGTTAAGAAAGACGGCTCGACCGTGGAGATCGGATGGCTGGATGATTTCCGCTTCGAAGGCGGATCGATCGTCTATTCAGGTGACATCACACATTCCAACGCAGCAGAATATATCGATGTCAACCTGGAAAAAGCTCAGCAGGAAGGCATCCGAAGCGTCGTATTCTCACTGCATTCCTATACAAATAAAACATTCAAACAGATCGAACAGGTACTGGTAGGCATCATGGCGGTATCGGAAGAAGGTGAAAAAACAGATGTGAAGCTGTATACACCTGCGAACTGCTTCTTCTCACACGAACTCATGTCCGCCACGATCAGCCTCACCTACGGCTTCCTGAACATCGAGGATATGGAAGTGACGTTTGTCGGAAAAACCAGTCTGAACTGGATGGACGGCCTTACCGCAAAATACGCAGCAGCGGACGGTCTGCCGCTGTTTACCGTCAGGTCCTATGTCAGCCTGCTGGCGGAAAGCCAGTCAGCGGTACTGACCGACAGGAAAGAAGAAGCTGACATCATACTGCGTCTTGATAAGGGCACGGAAGACCGTGAAATCTCCCTGATCGATGAGAATTACTGGATGGATTTGCCTTCAGTAAACGAATAACAATGTTATCAGAACATGCCGGAGCAGCCTGCTGCTTCGGTTTTCTTCTGCATTCAGCTATAATAAGACCGATGAGGAGGAATGAAGGTATGCTGCTGATCAAACATGCGCGGGTAATTGATCCGGTCACGAATACGGATGCTGTGATGGACATCCTGATCGATCAGGGAATGATCGTTGAGACCGGAAGCGGGATCGAAAGGGAATGTGAAGTCATCGATGCGTCGGGACTGACCGCGGCTCCCGGCCTGATGGATGCACATGTGCATTTCAGGGATCCCGGACAAACGTGGAAAGAAGATATCATCACAGGAAGCGAAGCTGCCAAGAAGGGCGGATTTACGACTGTCGTCTGCATGGCAAACACCGTTCCTCCGGTCGATAACGAAGAAACACTGCATGATATCCTGGACAGGGCAAAGAATACCGGGATCCGTCTGCTGCAGACGGTCAATGTGACTAAGGGCATGAAGGGGAAGGAACTCGTCGACATGGAAGCGCTGGCTATGGCCGGTGCCGCAGGATTTACCGATGACGGTATTCCCATCATGGATGAAAAGATCCTGCTGGAAGCACTCAGAAAAGCAAAGGAGCTGGACCTCCCGGTATCTCTTCATGAGGAAGACCCGCTGTTCATCGATCAGCCGGGTGTCAATAAAGGAAAAGTATCAGAGCAGCTGAATTACGGCGGCGCATGGAATACGGCAGAAGACATCATGACAGCCAGGGACGGCGTGCTTGCGCTGCATACAGGGGCTTCTGTATGTATCCAGCATATTTCCTCAGCCAATGCTGTCGAACTTGTCAGGACATTCAAAAAGCTCGGAGCGGACATCCATGCTGAGGCGACGCCGCATCATTTCACGCTGACAGAGGAAGCTGTCCTGAAGTACGGTACACGCGCCAGAATGAATCCGCCTGTCCGGACGGAACATGACCGCCAGATGATCATCGAAGGGATCAAGGACGGTACGATCGATATGATCGTTACAGACCATGCTCCCCACAGCAAAGAAGAGAAGGACAGGCCGCTGGCACAGGCGCCAAGCGGCATTACGGGACTTGAGACATCATTGGGACTTGGGATCCGTTCACTGGTCGAACCCGGTCATATCACGCTGATGAAGCTGATGGAACTGATGTCGAAAAATCCTGCTGAATTCTACCGGCTCCGTCCCAACAGCATCTCTCCGGGATATCCGGCGGATATCGTCCTGTTTGGCGAACATGAGCTGTGGACGGTGGACCATTATGCCTCAAAGTCGGAGAATTCACCGTTTACAGGATGGGAACTGCCGGGCAGGGTCCATTACACGATCTGTGCCGGCAGGATCGTTTATCAGGCTGAATAAAGAAAAGCCTCACTTACGCTCAATTGCGCAGGTGAGACTTTTTTCAGTTATTGCAGTACCGTTCAGCGGATCAGAAGTCTGTGCTCTGTGAATCAGCAGCGAACTTCTTGGCTTCTTCGATCCTTCCTTCAGCTGTGGATACGACTGCTTTTACAGCGTCGGAACCAAGCAGCAGGCGGAAAGGAGCTTCCTCAGCATATGCCATTCTGTAGACGAGTTCTCCGGCCTTCATCGGATCACCGGGCTGCTGTCTCTTGTTTACGGCATTTGCGTTCTTCCATGTGGAATCCTTATATGCGTCTACCTTCAGAGGAGCGCTCTTCAGTGCTTCATCATAGAAGTGCGTACGGAAGGAACCCGGCTCAATGACCATAACGCGGATCCCGAGGGGTTTGAGTTCCTTGCACAGACCGTCTGTGAGCAGGTCAAGGGCAGCCTTGGAGGACGCGTAATATCCGGAACCGACAGCGGAACGTTCAGCAGCGATGCTGGTCGTATTCATGATCACACCTGAACCTTTTTCTCTCAGCACAGGCAGGACTTCCTTGATCATGTTTACAGGTCCGAAGAGATTCGTTGTAAAGAGTTCCTGGATCGCTTCGTCTTCACCTTCTTCAACGGAAGAACGGTAACCGTGTCCGGCATTATTGATCAGAACATCTACCGTTCCGAATTTTTCGATCGTCTTCGCGACAACTTCCTTCATGCCGGCTCTGTCCGACATGTCAAGCGTTACAGGAAGACATGTCTCAGGATAATCCCTTGCGATGCCTTCAAGTTTTGATAATGATCTTGCGGTAATGACAGCGTTGTCTCCGTGTGAGAGGACAGCTCTTGCAATTCCTTCGCCGATTCCGCCGGCAGATGCACCGGTAATGATCCATGATTTTGTCATATTCAACACCTCCGTCAACATGTTGTTTTTTACAGTTATATAGTAATATTTAAAGTGAACTTTAAGTAAAGAGGAAATTTACAATTTATGAAAGATTTTTATTCAGTAGGGGAAACAGCGAAGATGTTCGGGATCGCTGCTTCGGCTCTCAGGTACTACGAGAGTGAGGGACTGCTTGAACCTGTAGCGAAAAATGAAAGCGGCAGGCGTGTCTACGGACCGAAGGAACTCCGCAGAATCCGTTTTATCGTGACACTGCGTGATGCCGGGATCCCGGTAGAAGGGATCAGACAATATGTCGATCTGTTTTATGCCGGGGCAGAAACGATACCGGAACGAAAGCAGATCCTCATCGATCATCTGGACAGGCTGAGGCAGGAGGCTGAACACCTCAATGAACTGATCGCACAGCTGGAACAGATGATCAGTACCTATGAAGATACATTTATGAAACGTGAGATGGACAGCCGGAAGGCTGATCCGGATTACGGAACAAAACCCGGCAGCTGAACAGTCTCAGAGCTTGACGGGATAGATCGCCGCAAGACCTCCGTCAACGAGCAGTTCAACGCCGTTGACATAGGAAGACTCATCCGATCCCAGATAAACGGCCGCGTTGGCAACGTCCAGTACGTTTCCGACCTTTCCTGCGGGGATCAGGGTGGAGCGGTATTCCTGTCTTGCTTTTTCTTCTTCCGGACTTCTTCCGAGCTCTCCGCCTGCAGCAGGTGTAGGAATGATGCCGGGAGCGATCGCATTGACCCTGATCTTGCGGCTTCTGAGTTCACTCGTCCATGTATGGATGAATGACTTCATGGCTGATTTGGCAGCGATATAAAGGCTGAAATCCGGCAGTCCGAGCGATACTGTTACGGATGTGTTCATAATGAATGTCGTACCTTCACCCATGAGAGGCAGGCATGCCTGCGCTGTATAGTAGGTTCCCAGTACATTCGTACCCATGACACGGTAGAATTCCTTTTCATCGATATCCGTCAGGGATACATAGCCGCCAATGCCGGCATTGCACATGACGATATCAACGTGCCCCTGTTCTTCCCTGATCTTTTCAGCCACTTTCAGCATGTCTTCTTTTTTTGTGACATCAGCAGCTACATAACCGATGTTTGATCCGATCATATCAGCTGCTTCCTTCAGTTTGTTTTCTCTTCTGCCGGTGATGTAAACATATGCGCCTTCTTCGACATAGCGTTTTGCGATCTCAAGACCGATCCCGGTGCCGCCGCCGGTGATCAGTGCGACTTTGTTTTTTAATCTCATGATACGATCCTCCTGTTCGTCGGATATACCGTAAAAGTTAAAGCACACTTTAAGTCAACAGGAAAAATAAAAATCAGTTCATATGAACTGATCAAGGAATGAAATAACATGATGACGCATCAGGCGCCGTAGATCTCCTGGTTCAGGATCCGGATGATCTGGGCGAACAGATCCGGGGCATTGACGACGACGATCGAAAGCTGCTCACGTACCCGCGTGATCGACTGATAGAACAGATTCGGATACAGGTAATCCGGGTTCGGATGCGGGACACCCTGAAGCTTTCCTTTCGCGTCATAGTAGAACGAATCATCCATCAGCAGGACGACACGGTCAAATTCCTGACCGATGACATGGAAGGGGTCAAAGTCCTGTGTAAAGCCGGCATACGGATCAGCGGGATCCTCCGTTCTGACGCAGTTGATAAACACATAGCCGCGGGAACGGTAATATTCGATCATGTTCTGCGCTTCGCCGGTCGTATCGGCATAATTGACATCAACATTCGGGAAGTTCATGGCAAACTCGCCGATATGTCTGAGATTCTTCATGCACAGGATAAATGTATGGAGTTCCTTGTTGATGCGGATATGTTCCGACAGTACGTATATCTTGACGGCGGGAACGGAACGGATACGGGAAATGATGTCATATTTGGTCTCACCCGCTGTCAGGACCTGGTCAGGATCGCAGGAGAAGATGCTCGTCGGTGCCTGGATGACCTGATCGAACAGCGCCGGCGTGATCCTGTGCGCTTCATCCACCAGTACGTAATCGTAATCAGAGAGATCCGGAAGATTTTCTTCACTGGAGCAGATGGTCAGATGGTCGAAGGCTCTCATGATCTGCCTGTGTTCATCCGACAGTTTTCCGTAATGTACCAGCAGTACTTTATCTTTTTCGGCAAAGGTGACCGCCAGATCATACAGAAGCAGTGTTTTGCCGGTTCCCGATCTGCCGTCGATACAATGACAGGAGTGGGAAAGATTATTCATGATCTTGTTTTTGATCTGTTCCTGGGCAGGCGTCAGGAAGTATTCGTTCCTGATAAAGAGCTCCGGCGTGATCAGCGGGGAAACCAGATACAGGGAAGCCTTGAACAGTTCATCGATCCCGGATACATAGTCTGTATAGCAGGCATGGACAGCATAAACGATCTCACTGAGGGAGGACTCCTGCAGGCACCCGTTGTTCAGGGTCCAGCATTTCATCGTATTCGTTTCGACCGTAAACAGGATGCAGTCTTTCCCCAGACGTGAAAGGTAATAGTCATTTTTCTTCAGCTGATCATGGATCTGTCCGGGAGAAACATTCTGGGATTTCAGTTCGATATTCAGGCACATCGTGTCCGTGAATTTCAGCAGATCGAATTCCTTGCCGATGCGGGGGATATGATAGCCGAAGAAAAAGCCGTCCAGTTCACTGACTGATACACCGTTCTCGACCAGTGCATTGACCAGGAAACGCAGTGATTCGATCTCATGATATCTGGTCACTGCCCCGGAAGCCTTATGCGACTGATGCCGCTTGACAATATGAAAAGCATATTCTTCCCTGATCCTTGATAATGTGTAAATGTTTACCGGTTCGGTCATATGGCTACCTGAAACTATTATAAACCGGGCATAAAGAAAACTGCAGAATATTTGGTTCTGCAGTCATGATGATCACCAGTCGACTGTGATCGGTCTTGCAACTGTGCAGGCGTTCTTATAGCTGCCGTCAGAAGCGGTATATCCGCCGCATACCTTGACGTTGCCCCAGAGGTCTGCTACCCAGCCCTCAAAGTAGTTCGTCTCACTGTAAGCTTCGCCGGCATATCCGTCATCACAGTATACGGTAGCCCAATAGCCGCTTCCGCCGCTGTATCCGACGAGCCAGCCGAGATCGACAAGGCACGCACCCCAGGCATCGATGTCATTGCCCCACTGGTCATGCAGGGAGATGTTTCTTGAACCGCCGGTACAATAGGTATCACCGGCACCGGACCATGTGATCCTGAGTGTGTTGTACTGGTCATAGGTCGCCGAGATACCGAAGCTGCCTGTGTTCTTTGCGGCTTCTTGGGCAACATACTGACGGTATTCCTGGGAACTGACCAGAGGCTGTGCTTCAAGGCCTGCCTTGGAGACCTGTGAAGTAATATAGCAGCTTCCGTCCATCCAGTCTTCCGGACGGACATGCGGATATGTACCGTATACATAAGTTACGTTTTCGATATCCTCCGGTTCTTCAACACCCATCGGAGGGGATGTCAGAACGGTATCTTCAATATCCAGCAGGAGCTTGTTGATCTGTCCGGGAATATTCAGGTTCTGCTTGTAATCGTTGAAGTATGTTCCTTGACCGGCGATCGCCATGTCATAGCCTACCCACACAGCATTGGTATATTTGCTGGTAGAGGAGATCATCCATTTATCCTTCATGGCACCGGAAGGGATGCCGTACTGGATACCGTCGGAGCCCCAGTCGGATGTACCTGTCTTGGCGTAGACCGGATAATCTCTTCTCAGGACCTGCATCCAGTTCACGTTGCCGAAGCCGTAACCGTCGACATTGTTCTTCATGAGCTGGGATACGAGATACGCGCTTCCGCTGCTCAGTACTTTTCTGTTCTGGTTTTCCGGATAGTATTCGGAGCCGTCCGATAAAACCGTTTTTCTGATCGTGTGTGGCTCATTGTAGATACCGCGGTTGATGATCATACCATGCGCGCCAGCCATTTCCTTGACGGTCGTTTCGAACCATGTACCGCCGATTGCGAACGACAGGTGGAAGTTCTCCGCTGTGACCCTGGAATAACCGATCGCGTTCATGTAGCTGGCGATCCTGTCGCCGCCGATGGCATCCTGTACTTTGCCGAGGGTGAGGATCGCCGGGATATTCAATGAATATGCCAGGGCATCCTTGATCTCGATATCGCCTCTGTAGTTGCCTGTTGCGTTGACCAGAACTCTCTTTTCATGCGGATATGTGATCGGTCTGTCCATCAGCACTTCGTTCATGGAGTAACCGAGATATTCAAATGCGAGCGCGTATGACAGGACAGGCTTGACGGAAGAACCGGGCTGTTTGAATCCCATGGTAGCGCGGTTGAACAGACGGCCGCCGTCATAGTTTCTGCCGCCGCCGACACCGACGACTTCACCGTTGGTGTTGTCAATGACCATGATCGCTGTCTGCATCAGATCATCGGGGAAGTAGACGCTTGATTCACTGTTCTGAATAGCCTCGATCTGATCCTGGATGGTCTGGTTCATGCAGGTATAGATCTGCATGCCGGTCACGGTAGGATCCCTGCCTGTGAGTTTCATGACTTCATCAAGCACCGTATCGATATAGGACTGGTTTCTGGCATCAACGGAAGCGACACGTGTTTCACCGGCAAGCTGGTCCTCGACCTTGATCGTTTTGGCAAGCTCTGCTTCTTCATCTGTGATGTATCCGTGATACGCCATCATGCCCAGTACTTCGTTTCTGCGCTTTGTCGCCGCATCAAGGAAGTAGTACGGGTTATAGCCGTTTGGCAGGTTGACGATGCCGGCCAGCATAGCGGATTCCGTGAGGTTCAGTTCGTTGCAGTTCTTGCCGAAATAGTACAGGGCTGCTTTCTGAACGCCTCTGACGTGACCGCCGAAGTTCAGCTTGTTCATGTAAAGCTGGAAGATCTCTTTCTTGCCGATCAGCTGTTCCAGCTTGATCGCAAGGTAGATCTGCTGAACTTTGTAGGGGATGCCTCTGGCGACCTGGATACCTGCTTCGTCGTTCTGGAAGTAGGTATTCTTTACCAGCTGCATCGTGAATGTAGAACCGCCCTGGGAGAAATCCCTGGATTTCAGGTTCTCAAGGATCGCTTTGGTAAAGCGGGGGATATCGAATCCGAAATGCGTGAAGAAACGTGAGTCCTCAATGGAGAGGAACGCGTCGACCAGGCTTTCCGGACAGCTGGCGTAAGTGATGTTTTCACGAAGATAGACACCGACTTCGGCGATCGTATTGCCGTCATTGTCGTATATAATGGTGGACTCTTCATTGACGAAGTCCGTGAGCTTCAGCTCGGGGGAATTTTCCACCATCTGCCATGCGACAGCAGAACCGATCGCACCGACTGTGATCATCACGATCAGCATCACCATCAGCAATGCCGTGACGACCGCAAACCCACGGTGTTTCCTGACCTGCTTTTTGCGCTTCTTTTCTTTTTCAAGCGTTTCATGAGGATCCTCATGGATGACGGAATATATCTTGGTCGGTCCATCGGAATCGACAGGCGGCTTCTTCTTATTTACTGCGTGAGCATTCTCGGAATCCATCTGTTCCTTGATCTCACGATAGTCGATTTTTCTGGTCATAGTTAACCTCCAGACGTCTTTATATTGTAACATAATCCATAGTCAGTGTATATTTCACTGGTTAACGATGTTTTAAGATTTATGACGAAATCACAGCACTGCCGCCGATACTGCGGGGCAGTCTGAGGGCATCTCTTTTATTGCACGCGAAGAATGGTAAAATAGGTATATGACTGTTCATCTTTATGTAAGAAGCAGTTTTTCACTGCTCGATTCAACGATCCGTATCAATGACCTGGTGCGCAGGGCAAAGCAGTACGGGTATCAGGCACTGGCGCTCACCGACCACAATGTGATGCACGGGGCACCGGTCTTTCTGCGTGCCTGCGCAAGGGAAGGCATACGCCCGGTATTCGGCCTGGAAGCAGACTGCATGTATCACGATGAGATCGTGCCGTTCCTGCTGCTGGCAAAGGACAATATCGGTTTTTCCGCGCTGATGAAGCTCAGCTCGGTCATTGCCTCGGGTGCCGGGTACTGTACGACGGAACAGCTGATCGAAAGCTGCCGGCATTGTTTCCTGATCGTCTTCACCGAAGGCGGGTGGTTTGAATCAGCCATCATTTCCGAAGACAGGGACGAGGTGACCAGACGCCTGTCCGTCATGAAGGAAGAACTGCCGCCTTTTGATGTCGCGCTGTCCTATATGGACGCCGCGCTCTGGAAAGCACGCAGCGGCATGATCAAGCGGATCTGTTCCGCATTGTCCGTCCGGACGTGCGCGTTGAACCGGATCTACTATCTGGACGAAGAAGACAGCGAAAGTTACCGGATCCTGAGAGGAATCGGGCAGGGCAGGACGATCAAGGACCAGTCACTGCCGCTGATCACGGGCAGAAGCTTTCTGAACAAACAGGCAATGGAACAGCTGTATGACAGCGATGACCTGGCCAGGACGGATGAGATCGCAGCCCAGTGCAGGGCAGATATGGAACTGGAAAAAACAGGTCTTCCGGTTTTCGAAACACCGGAAGGCGTCAGCAGCGCGCAGTATCTGACACAGCTGTGCATTGCCGGACTGAAAAAACGAATGAACGGAAATGTACCTGACCAGTACATCAAACGTCTGAAATATGAACTGGATGTGATCATGGAAATGCATTTTGAAGACTATTTCCTGATCGTCTATGATTTTATCCGCTATGCCAGAAAACAGTCGATCTATGTCGGACCGGGAAGAGGCTCCGCAGCCGGAAGCCTTGTTTCCTATACCCTTGGCATTACCCAGATTGATCCGCTGAAATACGGTCTGCTGTTTGAACGTTTCCTGAATCCCGAACGTATATCCATGCCTGATATCGATACGGATTTCCCTGACAACCGCCGTCAGGAAGTGATCGATTATGTGTACAGGAAATACGGAAGCGAGCATATCGCGAATATCGTAACGTTCGGAACACTTGGCGCCAAACAGGTGATTCGTGATGTCGGCAGGGTGCTCGATATCGATAAGCGTGATGTGGATATGCTGGCAAGGATGATCCCGAATACACAGAAGATCACGCTGGGCGATGCGCTCAGACAGTCCGCGCGGCTTTCCCAGGTCGTCAATGCAGAGAAACGCTACCAGAGACTCTTCCGCATCGCGCAGAAACTGGAAGGTCTGCCAAGACATACAAGCCTTCACGCGGCAGGCATCGTCATGAGCCGTCTGCCTCTGCAGCAGGTCGTACCTGTGATGCAGGTGGAAGAAGGCATGTCGACCGTCCAGTATACGATGGAACATCTGGAGAGCAGGGGACTGATCAAGATGGACTTCCTGGGCCTGCGCAACCTGACGATCATCGATGACATCGTCAGACGCATCCAGAAGGAAGATCCCGGCTTCCGGATCATGAACATCCCAATGGATGACCCTGCGGCATACGAAGTATTCCGCACATGTGATACGACAGGCATTTTCCAGTTCGAATCCTCCGGCATGAAGAACCTGCTGAGAAAGATGAAGCCGGACTGTTTTGAAGACATCGTTGCGGCACTTGCGCTGTACAGACCCGGACCGATGGACAACATCCCGGTCTATCTGAACAACCGCATGGATCCTGAACATATTACTTATCCCGACAGGAAGCTTGAGCCCGTCCTGAAGAGCACGTACGGGGTCATGATCTATCAGGAACAGGTCATGCAGACAGCGAGGATCGCTGCCGGTTTCACGCTGGGCAAAGCGGATGTGCTGAGAAAAGCTGTCTCGAAAAAGAATCTCTCCGAGATGGAAAACCTGAAGCAGGATTTCCTGAAGGGCTGCCGGCAGAACGGCTATCCGGACAACGTCAGTGAATCACTGTTTGCCTGGATCGAAAAGTTTGCCGGATACGGCTTCAACCGTTCCCACGCCGTCGCCTATGGCGTGGTGGCGTACCAGCTGGCATACCTGAAGGCCCAGTATCCGCTCTATTTCTACTGCGCCCTGATCGACTCCGTGATCGGGGACGATACGAAGTGCGCCCAGTATATCGACGAGTGCAGAAGACGACGGATCAGCGTATCCGGTCCGGATGTCAGTCTGAGTGAAGCGGGCTGTACGGACGTGAAGGGGAAACTCGTGCTTCCCCTGACTGTCGTCAAATCGATCGGTGAGCATGTGGCGGACGAGATCCTGGCAGAGCGGGCACAGAAGCCGTTTGATGATTATTTTGACTGCATCGTCAGACTGAGCTGCCTGAAGATCAGCCGGAAGATGTTTGAGATGCTGATAGATGCAGGCGCGTTTGACTGCTTCGGGGAAAACCGGAGCACGATGAAGGGCTCCCTGGATGAAGCGCTCAGCTACGCGGACCTTGTCAGGATCGAAAAAGGCGGGATGAGCCTGATCGATATGTCGCTCGTTTCCCGGCCCGTCATGATCCGCATGGCGGATGATGAGGCGGTCAGGAGCGAATGCGAAAAGCAGGCTCTGGGGTTCTATATCGGTACCCATCCGATCGCCCTGATGCGCAGGAAATACAGCCTGAATACGGAATCGATCGCTGCCCTGAAAGAAGCTTCGGGTGAAGTGACCGGGTTTGCGATGATCCAGAAGGTGCATCAGCACAGAACCAAAAAAGGTGATATGATGGCATTCCTGAATGTCATGGATGAAACGGGAAACATCGACCTGACGGTCATGCCGAATCTTTACAGGCAGTACGGGCAGGACCTTGTGAAAGGGAATTACATCCTGTTTCATGGTAAAATAGAAAAAGAAGATTCCTGCCTGTGCGGGAAACTCAAGGTTTTGAAAGCGGAAAGGAGCAGATGATGGCCAGAATACTGATCGTGGATGATGAGAAGAATATCAGGGAGGTCGTCCGTGAATATGCCGTATTGAACGGATATGAAACGGATGAAGCGGAAGACGGCATGCAGGCGATGAGCATGGTGACCGAGACAGAATATGACTGTGTGATCCTGGATGTCATGATGCCGAGGCTTGACGGCTTTTCCGCATGCAAGCAGATCAAGAAGATCCGCAACGTGCCGGTGATCATGCTGTCGGCACGTCAGGAGGAATATGACAAGCTGTTCGGTTTTGAGCTCGGTGTTGATGACTATGTCGTCAAGCCGTTCTCACCGAAGGAACTGATGGCAAGGGTCAGGGTCGTGATCGACCGCTCGAGAAAAAACGATCATCAGGTCATGCGCTATGACGGACTGGTGATCGACGCGGACGGAAGAAGCGTCACGGTCGACGGCGTACGCGCGGAAATGACACCGAAGGAGATCGACCTGCTCATCTATCTTGCCAGACATGCGAATGTCGCGCTTTCCCGTGACAAGCTGCTGGAAGATGTATGGGGCTATGATTATTTCGGGGATGACCGCACGGTCGACACACATATCAAGATGCTCAGACACAATCTGGGCGATTACCGCAATAAGATCGTTACTGTAAGAGGCATGGGGTACAAGTTTGAGGATTGACCGGCACGGAATCGTTTATACGATCTGGAAATACTTTGTTGCTTTTGCTGTGGGCATCCTTCTGATGCTCGGTTTCATGCAGATCCTGCTGATCAAGCCGTATTACCGCAACAACAAGATCGTTACGGTATCACGCGTTACGGATCTGATCAGGGAATATATCCTGGAAAACAGCAGCTCGGCGGATGACCTGACGAGGGCATTCCAGCTGACAGTCGACAACAATGTATGCGTCTGCATCTACAATGATGCAGGCAGACGGATCTATGATGCGGACTCACTTGGGTCCGGATGTGTTTTTCATGTGGCCAATAAGGTAGAAGGAGCCGGCGGCATCAACCTGACGGACGGCAAGGTCCTGAAGCAGGCAGTCCAGGAGAACAACGGTGAATGGAGCCTGAATGTCGTCAATGCCAGGACACAGCAGGAAATGATCGTCTACGGCAGACAGTATCGGTTCAATCTCGGAAGCTATTATGTATTTGTCAACTCACCGCTGGAACCGGTCGATTCGATCATTTCGTTTTTCTCCAGACAATACCTGCTGTACGGCCTGATTGTAGTCCTGGCGGCATCATTGATCTCGGTCTACTTCTCCAGAAGGCTGACCATGCCGATCGTCAGGATGAATTCCGAAGCGCTCAAGCTTGCCCACGCGGACTATTCCGCCAGCTTTGAAGGCGGCGCGCTGACGGAGACGAGGGAGCTTGCGGATACGCTGAACAACGCAAACAGGAAGCTTTCCAGGATCGATGAACTGCGGAAAGACCTGATTGCCAATGTATCGCACGATATCAAAACACCGCTGACCTCGATCAAGGCCTACGCTGAGATGATCAAGGACATTTCCGGAAACATTCCGGAAAAACGCGAACAGCATCTCAATGTCATCATTGACGAGGCGGATTATCTCGACCATCTTGTTTCAGATATGAATGAACTTAGCAAGATGCAGTCCGGCAACTATGTGCTGAAGCGCAGGAATTTTGACCTGGCGGAAAAGATCCGCGAGATCATCTATCTGCACGATGTCATGATCCAGGAAGGCGGTCTTACGGTGACGGCCGATCTCCCCGATACGCTGACCGTCTACGCAGACGAGATCAAGATCGGACAGGTGATCTCCAACTTCCTGTCAAACGCGATCAAGCATACGCCGGCCGGCAGAAGCATCCATATCAAGGCGTATCTGAAGCCGGATGAGGAAACGGTCCGCATGGAGATCAAGGATGAGGGTGAAGGCATCAAGAAAGAAGACCTTCCGAATATCTGGGACAGATATCAGAAGTCCAGCCGTTCCTTCTCCCGAAGTATGACCAATACGGGTCTGGGACTGTCGATCGTCAAGGCGATCCTCGATACCCATGGCGCAAAGTACGGCGTTGAAAGCGAAGAGGGCAATGGTTCGATGTTCTGGTTTGAACTGAGCAATCCCACGGAAGTGGAGGAACCTGATGAAGACTGATTATCTGCCGGGCACGGAGTTTACGCTGATCCAGCAGGATGATATGTATCACTTCAATTCCGATACGGTCCTGCTCGGGCGGTTTATGAAAGCAAAACAGAAAGACAGTGTTCTGGATATCGGATGCGCGTCCGGAGCACTTTTGCTGTATGCGGCGCTGCATCATCCGCGTCAGATCACGGGGATCGACCTGTTTGAGGAAGTGCTGGAACAGGCGCGGGAGAATCTTGAACGCAATCATGTCCGGGCAGAGCTTGTGCGCACCAGGGTGCAGGACTACCGTCCCGCTGAGCAGTTCGATGTGATCGTCTGCAATCCGCCGTACTTTGATACGGAGAACGAAGAACTGATCAGTACGAATCCGTATCTTGCCTGTGCAAGGCACGAAGCGAATCTGACGATGGATGAGCTCTTCCAGAATGTGCGCAGGCTGCTGAAAACAAACGGGCATTTCTATCTGGTGCACAGGGCATCCAGGCTGAATGAACTGTATCAGACTTCCGCCGCATACGGTCTGCAGGCTGTCGAGCTTGTACCTGTATATAAAAACAGGACATCCGGGGCATCGGGAGTCCTGCTGGAATACTGCTTCGGCAAAAAAAGACAGCTGCGTGTATCGCAGCCTGTCTATCTGAATGAAATGTGATCAGGGGTCCAGAAGTCTGGACTTTACTTTTAATATGTCGTGTTCGCTGACGCCGCAGTCATAGAGATAGGGCAGGACACCGGCATATTTGTTTTCGATGAATTCATAGCACTGCATGATCGTATCCGGTCTTGAGAACAGGAATTCAGCGCTGTCCTCATCACTTGGGTCAGTCAGGTGCGATGCGTAGAAGATGTTGCCTCTGCGGAGGTTGGAATAGCTCTGCTCGTAATTGCTCATGCAGTCTTCCTTGTCGGCACCTGCCAGGTACATCAGCAGCATCGCCAGTACGCCTGTCCTGTCCTTGCCGGCATGGCAGTGGAAGAGGATGCAGCCTTCCGGAGCCTGCGCGATGTAATTGAAGATATCCCGCACGGCATCGGTCTGCTCGATCATTTCCCTGACATACAGCTTGGCTATGGAAAGCGTCAGCCGCTGGTAGGCAAGGTTGTCCGTGTCCACAGGCTGGTTTCCGGCAAAGGGGATGATGCGGTAATCGATCCCTTCAACACCCTCAAGCCTGTCCGGAGATGCGCTGATCTCAGCCCTTGAACGCAGGTCGATGTCTGCCGTGACCCCGTAGCCTTTCAGAAACGCGATATCATTGTCTGTCAGCCTTGAGGTATTGCTGGCACGGATAAAGCGGTGATACTGAATGATCTTTTCATCGTCACCGGGATATCCGCCGATCTCCCTGAAATTGTTGCCGTTCTCAAGCGGAAGCCTCGTCCAGTTCAGTGTGAAGTCGTACATGACGCTTACCGTTATTCATAATCATCCGGGAACATGAACGGCTTGTGCGGGTAGGAGGAAGGTACATAGAACTCCTGCATGTCATCAAGCCTCAGACAGCCGAGGTTCCTTCCGTAAACACAGCCGCAGTCAATATGGATGATCTTATCCCTGACGCAGATCTTTCCGTCATACGGTCTGCCATAGAAGAATGTCGGGGTATGGCCGACGATCATGACGCAGTCATCGAAGGGATTGTCGTCTATTTCGACATATGCCCAGATCATCTCCGTCTTGTCCGCGTCCTTGACACGGAAATTCTTTTTATGGTCCATAAAGAAACCCGCGTGCACAAGCAGATACTGCTTTCCGTTGAGTTTCAGGTAGTGATAATAAGGTGCTTTTTTCCAGTAGTTCAGAATGTCCATACACTTGGTATAGCTCAGTGCGAGGAACTGCTCGATCGTATCATCACCGGAGTTGCTCCTGCGCCACAGGATATAGTCTTCACGCTGATCGCATCTGTCGTACAGACCTTTTTTCATGATGATGAGTTCACGTGAAAACTTCTTCAGCCACTCGTCATGATTGCCGATGATACAGTGAATATTTTTCATTGAAATGATCTGCAGCAGCAGTTCCATGGAATGCGTTCCGCGGTCACAGATGTCGCCGACGATCCAGAGGGTATCGGACGGTGAAAAATTAATCTTTTCAAGCATCTGATCAAACTCGTTTTTGCATCCATGCAGGTCACTCATTACATATGTTGCCATGATCTTTTCCCATTGATTTCTGTTTTAATCATAACATTTTTTTGACAGAATATAACAATCTATGCATCGAATGAGCAGAATTATGACCGAAGGGATAGTATGGAAAAATACAGGAGCGTAAATCTTTTGTCAGACGCAAAGGAAAAAAAGAATCCGGTTGACGTGAGCCTTTGTTTCTGCTAGAATCTCTATGTTATCAGCCCTCCCTGGAGGTCTGTAACCGCTCAGAATAGGATTTTAAGCACAGAAATGTCTCCTTAATGGCGCGTCTTATGATAAATGTGACAGGAGGTGCAAAGGATGTACGCAATTATCGAAACAGGCGGCAAGCAGCTGAAGGTTGAAGAAGGACAGTCCATCTTCGTTGAAAAACTGGAAGTCAATCCCGGTGATGAAGTTGTATTTGACAAGGTCAACCTGGTAGCAGGCGCTGCTACAAAGATCGGCACACCGTATGTAGACGGTGCAAAGGTAACCTGCAAAGTTGAAAAGCAGGGCAAAGAAAAGAAGATCATCATCTTCAAGTACAAGCAGAAGAAGGGTTCCACCCGTCGTAAGCAGGGTCATCGTCAGCCGTATACAAAGCTGACAGTTGTCTCCATCGAGGGATAACATGATCCAGATCAGCGTTTATACCCATGAAGGTATGATCCGGGAGATCCGGGTCAGCGGACACAGCGGATCTGCTGAAAAAGGAAAAGATCTGATCTGTGCAGGTGTAAGCGCAATTACATTCGGACTCTGCAATGCCCTGGATATCCTGACAGACGTGCAGGACATTGAAGTGAACGGAAACAGGATCGTCATCAGAACGGATGACACGTCAGAGAAGGTACAGACGATCCTTCAGACAGGCGTGATCCAGCTGGAGACGATTCAGGAAACAGCTGAACAATTTATTCAAATGAAAAAAACGGAGGTGTAATCCCATGAAATTCACACTTGATATTCAGTTCTTCGCATCCAAGAAGGGTGTATCTTCCACAAAGAACGGCCGTGATTCCGCTGGCCGCAGACTCGGTGCGAAAGTTGCTGATGGTCAGTTCTGCACAGCAGGTTCCATCATCTACCGTCAGAGAGGCACACGTATCTATCCCGGAAAGAATGTTTCCAAGGGCGGAGATGATACACTGTTCGCTCTGTGCGATGGTGTTGTTAAGTATGAGCGTCTGGGCAGAGACAAGAAACAGGTTTCTGTTTACCCTGAAGCTTAAGGAAAATACTGACTGACACAGCTCCTGATCAAGATCGGGAGCTTTTTTCGGAAAAGGAGGACGGATATGATCGATCTGATCAAAATCAAAGTAAAAGCCGGAGACGGCGGCAAAGGCGCAGTAGCTTTCCGGCATGAAAAATACTATCCTAACGGCGGTCCGTCCGGAGGCGACGGCGGCAGAGGAGGCAACATTTATATCCAGGTGGATACGAATGAGACCACGCTCGTCCGTCTGCGCTTTACAAAAAATGTAAAAGCCGGGAACGGAAGTCCCGGACTGACCAAAAAGATGCACGGCAAGGATGGTGAGGATGTTATCATCAAAGTACCGCTCGGTACGATGGTCCGCAATGCTGAAAACGGGGACCTGATGGCAGACCTGACGAAACCCGACCAGAAGGTGCTGATCGCACACGGCGGAAAGGGCGGACTCGGCAATCATCATTTCGCGACAGCCCGTGACAATGCCCCGGAATACGCACAGCCGGGCGAGATCGGTGAAAGCTTTGAACTGCAGCTCGAACTCAGGCTGCTTGCGGATGCCGGACTGATCGGTTTCCCGTCTGTCGGCAAATCGACATTCCTGTCGATCGTATCGGCAGCCCGTCCCGAGATCGCCGCATATCCCTTTACGACACTGGAACCGAACATCGGCGTCGTAACACTGCCCGATGAGCGCAGCTTTGTCCTGGCGGATATGCCCGGCCTGATCGAAGGCGCTTCGGAAGGCAAAGGACTCGGACATGAATTCCTGCGTCATATCAGGCGCTGCCGTGTCCTGATCCATGTGATCGACATGAGCGGTGAAGAACGCGATCCCGTAGAGGATTACAGGATCATCAATGAAGAGCTTGCAGGCTATGATCTGGAACTGGAAGCCAAGCCGCAGATCGTTGTCGCAAACAAGATGGACAGCGAACTGGCTCCGGAATTCCTGGAACTGTTCAAACAGGCGTATCCGAATCTCAAGGTATATGAGACGAGCACCCTTGAACATAAGGGACTGGATGCCGTGCTGTATGCCGCAATGGACTGCATTGAAGAAGCCAGAAAGAATGCCGAAGAGACTGCGGAAGAAGCCGAGGATATCGTTGTTTACCGTTATGAACCGAAACGTCCTGACTTTGAGATCGTCAATCTCGGCAACGGCAGATGGAAGGTCGACAGCAAAAAGGTCGACAGACTTGCCGAGCAGGTCGACTTCGACAAGGAAGAAGATACATATCGGTTCGCTCTGACGCTTCAGAAGATGGGCATCGATGCCGCGCTGTATGAAGCAGGAGCCAGGGACGGTGATACGGTCATCATCGGAACCTATATTATGGACTATACTGAATAACGGACTGGAGGTCTTGTATGATCGCATTTATTGAAGGCAGGGTCGCCGCATACGGTGCTGACTGGGCTGTTGTAAACAACCAGGGGATCGGATGGAAGATCGCTTATCCGCATACGGATGAGATCTCCCTGAACCAGGAGGTCAGGATCTATACATATATGCACATCACGGAGAATGATGTCGCATTGTACGGATTCCGTTCCCAGGAGGAACAGGACCTGTTCATCCGCCTGATCGGAGTCAAAGGACTCGGACCCAAGACAGCACTGAACATGCTGACAAGATCCAGCATGGACAATATTATAGCTGCTGTAGAACAGGGCAATGTCGCTGCGCTCAAGGCACTTCCGGGTGTCGGAGCCAAGACAGCCAGCCAGATCGTACTGGATCTGAAGGGAAAGCTTGTGCAGGTTCCCGTCAAACAGGGCACCGGTGCACAGCCTGTTTATTCAAATGAGATCATGGATGCCGTCGAAGCTCTGAAGAGCCTTGGCTGGAAACCTGCCGAGGCAAACAATGCCGCAAAGGTCATGAACGAGCATCCCGGACTGACTGTCAATGAGTATCTGAGGATCGGCATGCAGTACCTTTCGAAACAGTAGCTTGGAGGCTGAACTATGAGTGATAAAGAACGTTTGCTGACAGGAGAACTGGCTCCGGGCGAAGATGAAGAACAGCTTCGTCCCCAGCGTCTGGATGAATATGTCGGACAGGACAAGCTGAAGGAAAACCTGAAAATCTTCATCCAGGCTGCGCTGCAGAGGGATGAGGCACTGGACCATGTCCTGCTTTACGGTCCTCCGGGACTCGGAAAGACGACGCTTTCCTATATCCTGGCCAATGAAATGCACACAAAAGTCAGAACGGTCAGCGGACCGAGCGTTGCCAAGGCAGGTGACCTGGCTGCGGTATTGTCTGTGCTTGAGCCCGGGGATGTGCTGTTCATCGATGAGATCCACAGACTTCCCAAGGTCGTTGAAGAAGTGCTGTATCCGGCTATGGAAGACTTCGTGATCGATGTCATGATCGGAGGCGAAGGGTCCGGCGCAAGAAGCGTCAGGCTGGAACTGCCGCCCTTTACCCTGGTCGGCGCTACGACAAGGGCAGGTGACCTTTCCGCACCTCTGAGAGACCGTTTCGGTATCGTATCCAAGCTGGAATACTACACGAATGAACAGCTGCAGCAGATCGTGCGCAGAACAGCACGTGTGCTCGGAGCGAAGATCGATGACGACGCAGTGGTGGAGATCGCCAGACGTTCACGCGGTACACCGCGTATTGCCAACAGACTGCTGAGAAGGATCAGGGACTTTGCCCAGGTACTGAATAACGGCGTTATCTCAAAAGAGATCGCTGAAACATCGCTTGACCGTCTGCAGGTAGACTCGCTGGGTCTTGATGAAGTCGACCTGAGATACCTCAGGGGCGTCATTGAACGCTTCAAGGGCGGCCCGGTCGGTCTGGAAGCACTGGCAAATTCCATCAGTGAAGAAACAACGACACTGGAAGATGTCTATGAACCGTATCTGATCCAGATCGGATTCATCAACCGTACGAGCAGGGGACGTGTCGCTACTGAAAAGGCGTACCGTCATCTCGGCATCACCCAGCATCACCAGAATTCGCTGTTCTGACTTGATACAGACTGCTCAGAGAAAAAAACATGCTTTCTGCTTATGGTGAGAGTTCTCATCATATCAGGAAGCATTTTTTGCATATATGAAACATCGATCGGATGCCTGATCCCTGTTTATACAGGTCTGATCAGACGTTCCTGCAGGGAATATGTGAGTGCTTCCCGGTAGCTGCCGTTTCTGCACCAGAATGCACAGTGTTCCTTGTCGAACATGACAGGCTGTCTGTCATGGATCTCTGCCTGTGCCAGGACGGCATCTTCTGTCAGGATCACCATGCGCAGACCGTCTTCAAACTGCTTATACAGCGCCGCCAGATAGACCGGTGTTTCTTCGGCTGTAAAGTAGTATTTCCTGCGCGGGTTCTGAGACCATTCGTAATAACCTGATGCGCCGATCAGGCAGCGGGAGGAGCCGGCAAAGAAACGGCTGTGCTCAGCTGTTTCACTTCTGGCGTTGATGATGAGCTTTCCGTCTGTTCCCGGATAGCCCCAGATCATCGGCGTCAGTACGCCTTTGCCGGAAGCGTCTGCGGTAATTGCCAGCAATGTTTCCGAAGGATGCACTTCGAACAGAGACAGCTTTGAAAAAGACTCTTCATCCATCTGTGACTTTGCTGAAGAGATCCAGCGTTCTACTGTCTGATTCTGACCGTCAAAATAAAGATATCGTCCGCACATGAGCATATTGTAGCAGAAGTGAAGGATGTATGTACGCAGCAGGATGTTCATTCCGGTACAAAGAGAGAAAAGAATTGTTTATGATGAAAGCGGAGGATTCAAAGCGTATGAATGAATTTGCAGGAAAAACAGTCGTCATCACAGGCGGGGCACACGGCATCGGGAAATGCATTGCAGAGCAGTTTGCCAATGAAGGAGCAGCCGTAGAGATCATTGATATCCGGGAAGGAGACTGGTTTACCGGAGACATTTCCAACCCTGCAGTACTGGAACAGTTTGCGTCATATGTGATCGGGAAGCATGGTTCAATCGATTATCTGATCAACAATGCGCTTCCGAAGATGAAGGGGATCGATGAGTGTTCCTATGAGGAATTCATGAACGCGCTGGCTGTAGGAACAGCTGCACCGTTTTATCTCACAAAACTGTTTCTGCCGTATTTCAATGAACATGCGGCGGTCGTGAATATTTCATCTTCGCGTGACAGGATGAGCCAGCCTCAGACGGAAAGCTATGCTGCGGCGAAAGGGGGCATCCATGCCCTGACGCACGCTCTTGCGGTCTCACTCGGTCCGCGCGTCCGCGTGAATTCCGTTTCCCCGGGATGGATCGATACATCATACAGAGTATACGAAGGTCCGGACGCCCTGCAGCAGCCGGTGGGCAGAGTGGGGAATCCCCTGGATATTGCCAACATGGTGCTGTATCTCTGTTCTCAAAAAGCAGGGTTCATCACCGGTGAAAACATCTGCATCGACGGCGGCATGACGAAACTGATGATCTATCACGATGATCACGGCTGGACATACAGCAGATAAAGCCTCCCGTATCATGCCTGATCTGTGATGACATGAACTTATTGTCCGTAAGAGATTGAAGAAAGAGTGCATGTTGGTTTAAAATATCCGCATGGATGACAACAAAGAGATCGAGATCACACGCGGTTCCAGACTGACGAAAATGAAGGTGACATACTTCCTGTCTGTCATGGGCATCTATTTTCTGACTTTTATGGTGCTCTACGGCATATCGGCAGTATTACTGACGATCTTTCCCGTTCATCCGTACATTACACTGGCTGTGAACCTGCTTCTGATGGCAGCTTCCGTGTCAGTTACGAAATTCATTGTCGATATTGAACTGAAAGATCATTGGCTTCGGCATTGAAAAAGAGTATAATCTTTTCATAAGCGCTGAACAGGAGCAGTAATTGCCGGAAACTGTCAGAGAGCTGCCGGGTGGTGCGAGGCAGTGAGCGGAAAGCAGTGAAGTCGTCTGGGAGCTGGGTCCCCGAACCTCAGTAAGGGATCACGTGTATGCACGTTACGCATTTGAGAAGCAATTAAGGTGGTACCACGCAAGACCGGCGTCCTTTGTTAAGGACGCCTTTTTATACAGGAGGGATTATGGAAAAGAATCTGGAAACAAAATACGACCATCTGAAGGTCGAATCCGGGAAGTATGACGAATGGGTGAAAAAGGGTTATTTCACTGCCGGTGACAAATCAAAGGATCCGTTTACGATCGTCATTCCGCCGCCGAATGTCACGGGCATTCTGCACATCGGACACGCCTGGGACAACACGCTGCAGGATATCATTTCCCGCTATAAGAGAATGCAGGGATATGACATGCTGTATCTGCCGGGCATGGACCATGCAGGTATTGCAACGCAGGCAAGAGTCGACGCAAGACTGAAGTCCGAAGGAACGAACCGCTATGAGATCGGACGCGAAAAGTTCCTGGAACGCGCATGGGAATGGAAAGAGGAATATGCCGCAACGATCCGCAAGCAGTGGGCAAAGCTCGGCAATTCCCTGGATTATACAAGGGAACGCTTTACGATGGACGAAGGCTTCAACGCTGCTGTCAGACATGTATTCGTAACGCTGTACAACGAGGGACTGATCTACCGCGGCTGGAGGATCATCAACTGGGATCCGGTCGCCCGTACCGCCCTCAGCAACATCGAGGTCTACCATCAGAGTGACCCCGGCAAAATGTACTACTTCAGATACCATGTTGTGGATTCCGAAGAAACATTTACAGTTGCTACGACAAGACCGGAAACGATGTTCGGTGATGTATGCGTCGTCGTACATCCGGAAGATCCCAGATTCGCGCACCTGATCGGAAAGAAAGCGATCAACCCGGCAAACGGTGAAGCACTTGAGATCATCGCGGATGACTATATCGATATGGAATTCGGTACCGGTGCGATGAAGTGCACGCCGGCACACGATCCCAACGACTTCCAGATCGCTGAACGTCACGGTCTGCCGAAGCCCATCTGCATGAACCCGGACGGAACGATGAATGCGCTGGCCGGTGAATATGAAGGCATGGACCGCTACGAGTGCAGAGACCTCGTTACCAAACGCATCGAGTCGGAAGGAAACCTGGTAAAGATCGAAGATATCCAGCATGATGTCGGACATTCCGAACGTACGCACTGCGTCGTGGAACCGTATCTTTCCCAGCAGTGGTTCGTCAAGATGAAGCCGCTGGCACAGGATGTTCTTGACCACCAGGATGATCCGGATCAGAAGATCACATTCTATCCCGAGCGCTTTGAGCGTACATTCTCCCAGTGGCTGGAAAACATCGAAGACTGGTGCATTTCCAGACAGCTCTGGTGGGGACACAGGATCCCTGCATGGTACAACAATACGACAGGGGAGACCTATGTCGGCGATACGGAACCGGAAGATATCGAGAACTGGACACAGGATGAAGACGTCCTGGATACATGGTTCTCCAGCGCGCTCTGGCCGTTCGCAACACTGGGCTGGCCTGAGGAAACAGATGACTATCATCATTTCTATCCGACGACAACAATGGTCACCGGATATGACATCATCTTCTTCTGGGTCGCTAGAATGGCTTTCCAGGCAAGACACTTCACACATGACCGCCCGTTCAGGGATGTCCTGATCCACGGTCTGATCCGTGACGCGCAGGGCAGGAAGATGTCCAAGTCACTCGGCAACGGCATCGACCCGATGCAGGTCATCGATGAGTACGGTGTTGACGCTCTGAGATTCTTCCTTACGACAAACTCCACACCCGGCCAGGATATGCGTTATATCCCCGAAAAGGTCGAGGCTGCCTGGAACTTCATCAACAAGATCTGGAATGCGAGCAGATTCGTTCTCATGAACCTGCCGGAAGGCATGAGCGCTGATGACGTCGATCTGAGTCATCTGTCACTGGCTGATACATGGATCCTGAATAAACTGAATGAAACGATCGCTCATGTCAACGCGAACATGGATAAGTATGAATTCGCGCTTGTCGGAAATGAGCTGTATGCATTCGTATGGGATGATTTCTGCAGCTGGTATGTGGAAATGAGCAAGGCAAGCCTGTCTTCGGACGATCCTGAAGTCGTTAAGGCGGCGCAGTCAACGCTGTACATCATGCTTGATCATATCGTCAGGCTGCTGCATCCGTTCATGCCGTTCGTAACGGAAGAGATCTTCAGCATGCTGAATGAGAAGGAAGAGAGCATCTGCATCGCGAAATGGGCTGAACCGGTCGAAGGTCTGCCTGCATGCGATATGGAATCCATGGAACGCCTGATCTCGATCATCAAGAAGACAAGAGAAGTCAAGATCGCCAACGATCTGAAACCAGGCGCGCATCTGGATATCCTTGTCAAGGATATCGACAACCGTCTGATCGAACCGGATGACCAGCTGAGCGCGATCCTGGAACGCATGGCGAAAACAACATGGAAGTCCGCTCTGGACGGTGACCTGACGGTACATCCTGTCAAGTCCGGATCCATCTATATTCCTTCCGATCAGCTGCTTGACAAAGCTGCGGAGATCGCAAAACTGACGAGTGAAAAAGCACGTTTGGAAAACGAGATCAAGCGTTCAACGGGCATCCTTTCCAACCAGGGATTCCTTGCAAAAGCGCCTGCTGCGAAAGTCGAGAACGAAAAGAAAAAACTCGAAGATTACAAAAAGCAATATGATGTCGTTATTGCGAGATTGCAGGCTTTAAACGCATAAAACATGTTATAATCGTTACAGGGAGAAATTCTTGTATGAACAATCGGAGATGGCAATCAGTCTGAATGAAAAGAGTACTTGTTTTGCCATCTCTTTCTTAGGGTTTCGGAATCAGAAGACCGGGAGGTTTTATTTGTGAGCAAAAAAGAAAAGAAACATAGACTTCTGAAAGCAGTCGGGATCACCGCCGCGGCCGGATGTGCTGCCTACGGCGGCCTTTCGTATTACATTTTCAGGGAAGCCTTTGACACAGAGGGTTCCTCTTTCTATGCGAAGATCCCCTGGGACAGATCACCCAATCAGGAGCGCAATGATGAGTGGTTCGCATCCAGCGTGCGCGATGAAGACTATATCGAATCATTCGACGGACTGAAGCTTCATGCGATCCGGGTAACGAATCATCCCGAGCATCATAAGTGGGTAATGGTGATCCATGGATATCATTCCAGCGCGAGCGCCATGATGGACTGGCTGTACCGCTTCGACCAGATGGGCTACAACGTCTTCGCGCCTGACATGCGTGCAAGCGGCCTGTCACAGGGCAGGTACACAGGCTTCGGATGGCCCGAGCATTATGACGTCATTTCCTGGATCAACTATCTGATCCGTCTTGATCCCGAAGCTGAGATCGCACTGTTCGGTGCTTCAGCAGGCGCGGCTGCCGTCATGTATACGACAGGTGATTATCTGCCGGCAAATGTGAAGTGTGCTGTGGAAGACTGCGGCTACAGTGATCTGCGCGAGATCATCATCAACAAGGTCAGTGAAATGGCAAACGGGATCCCGTCCGATGTATTCATGCGCGGCGTCGATCTGTTTGTTGCCCAGATCCTGCATTATTCACTGTATGACGTGAACATCCGCCGTGCGCTCTCGCAGTCACGGACACCGACACTGTTCATCCACGGTGAAGCGGATACGCTTGTACCCGTCAGTATGGTCTATGAAAACTATTATGCATGCGCTGCGGAAAAGGACCTGCTTGTTGTTGAGAATGCAGGACACTGCGCTTCATGCATGTCAGAAGAATACGATCAGAAGATCCGGGAATTCCTGAACAAATACGGTATGTAATTCCGGTTTCAAAGGGACGATGGTCCTTTGATTATAAAACAGCTTCATAAATACTTGTCATAAAAAGAAGGAGGAAACAATGGCTGTAAAAAAGTATGTCTACAAATTCTCTGAAGGCGACGGAACGATGAGAGAACTGCTCGGCGGTAAGGGTGCAAACCTTGCTGAAATGAGCAAACTGGGAATGCCCGTTCCGAACGGCTTCACAATCACAACAGAGGGATGCACTGCTTACTATGAGGATGGTAAGAAGATCAATGACGAGATCATGGGACAGGTCCATAAGGCTCTGGCATGGCTCGAAAAGGATACCGGCAAAAAGCTCGGCAGTCCGAAAAATCCTCTGCTCGTATCTGTACGTTCCGGTGCGCGCGCTTCCATGCCCGGTATGATGGACACGATCCTGAACCTCGGTATGAATGATGAGGTAGTTCTGTCTGTTGCTGAAGCTTCTCAGAACAAGCGTTTCGCATATGACAGCTATCGTCGTTTCATCCAGATGTTCTCCGACGTTGTCATGGGACTGAGCAAAGCAAAGTTTGAAGAAGTAATCGATGAAGTAAAAGCAGCTAAGGGTGTCAAACTCGATATCGAACTCGACGCTGATGACATGGTCGAACTGACAGCCAGATTCAAGGAATTCTATAAAGAAAACCTGAAAGAAGATTTCCCGCAGGACGCTAAAGTTCAGCTCGAGCGCGCGATCGAAGCAGTATTCCGTTCCTGGAATAATGACAGAGCGATCTACTACCGTCGTATGAACGATATCCCTGACAGCTGGGGAACAGCAGTCAACGTTCAGTCCATGGTCTTCGGAAACATGGGTGAAGACTGCGGTACAGGTGTTGCATTCACACGTAACCCCGCTACAGGTGAAAAGAAACTGTTCGGCGAATTCCTGATGAACGCTCAGGGTGAAGACGTTGTTGCAGGTATCCGTACTCCACAGAAGCTTTCACAGCTCGAAAAAGAAAATCAAAAGGTATATGATCAGCTCTGCAAGATCCGTTCTCGCCTTGAGAAGCACTATCATGATATGCAGGATATGGAGTTCACAGTTGAAGAAGGTAAACTCTATATGCTCCAGTGCCGCAATGGTAAGAGAACTGGTGCAGCTGCTGTAAAGATGGCTGTAGACATGGTAGCTGAAA
>JAILLA010000048.1 GCA_024693325.1 Solobacterium sp. | reverse complement strand
ACGGTAAGATTCTACAAGATCGCAGAAAAAAGTGTTTTTCTTTCCTTTGTTGTTTGGAATAACACGAACAAACATAAAAAAGTCTCCTATACTTAACTACATTATACAATATATAAGACTTATACAGCGATATATAATTCTATATTACTTAACTACATAACCGGCGGTTATACTCTCTGCATTAAATCTTCGACAGATCGTATAAGCAAAATAATAAAAACGCCAACCTTTTTATAGGTTGACGCCATTGGCTCTATGCATGGCATATTGCTTCCTGTGTTCCTATAATGCTCAGAAATCCTTCTCCATGTGGTGCCTGATGATCACACGGATGATATCAGCCGCCAGATCGATATCATCATTGCAGACCGTATAGCGGTACTGTGCAGCCTGTTCCAGCTCCTTGGCTGCTTTGGCAAGTCTCTGCTGGACGATCTCTTCAGGCTCAGATTTTCTTCCCCTGATCCTGCGTTCCAGCTCTGCCATATCCGGCGGTACGATAAAGATCGTCAGTGCGTCGGGACATTTTTCCCTTACCTGTCTGCATCCGTCTACTTCGATCTCAAGAAGGACATTCTTTCCTTCATTGCGGAGCTTCTCCACACCCTTCAGAGGTGTGCCGTAATAGTTGCCGACAAACTCCGTCCATTCCAGGAGTTCCCCGTCTTTGACAGCCTGCAGGAATTCCTCTTTGGTCACATAATAATAGTTAACGCCTTCCTGTTCCCCTTCACGCATTGCCCTTGTTGTCATGGATACAGAATAAGACAGGTTCAGGTCCGGATCATCCATAAACTGTTTCAATACTGTGCCCTTGCCGACTCCGGAAGGACCGCTTACTACGATCAACAATCCACGTTTCATGATTTGCCTCCGATATTTAAGTAAAGATTAAACGCACTCCATGCAAAATGTCAACGGATTATGAAAAACCGGGGAACCCTGTTATAATACCTAGCGGGTGATTTTATGGCATTGGACGGTATTCTTTTATACAAAGCGATCCCGGGACTGAGAAACATCCTTCCCGCAAGGATCCAGAAGATCTATCAGATCTCGACGACCGAGATCCTTTTCCAGCTGCACTGCTCTGCCGGAAAACAGCAGATGCTGATATCATGCCATTCGCAGTACAACCGCATCCTGCTGTCGCACCGCTCCTACCCGACTCCGAGCGAACCGGGCAGTTTTGTCATGCTGCTGAGGAAATACCTCGAAGGCTCTATCATTGAAAAAATCGAACAGGCTGGTCTCGACAGATGGTGCACATTTACGATCAACAGACACAATGAGATCGGCGACAGGGAGATCCTGAGCCTGGTCGTTGAACTGATGGGCAAATATGCCAACGTCATCCTTGTATCACAACAGAACAGGATCATAGACGCCATGAAGCGTATCCCGCCGTTTGAAAACAACAGGCGTACGGTCCACCCGGGAGCTGAGTTCATTCCGACACCTCCTCAGGATAAGAAAGACCCGTTCAAAGACTTTGCCGTCGATGCGGATCAGACACTGACTGCCCAGTATGCCGGTTTCTCCCCTTTCCTTTCCAAGGAAGCCGAATACCGTATGGCACACGGCCAGTCCTTCAGTTCCATCATGAAAGAGATCCGTGATTCTGACAGGCTGTATATTGCCAACCAGAACGGTGAAGCTGTATTCCACTGCATCGAACTGACATCCGTCGGTCAGTGCGTCAGCTATCCGATATTTGAAGGATTCGATATCCTGTACTACCACAAGGAAGAAAAAGACAGGATACGGGAGATCTCAGGCGATGTGTTCAAAGTCGTCCGCAGAGAGCTGAAGCACCAGAAGCAGAAGCTTCCGCGCCTGCTGAAAGAATACGATGAAGCCAAGGACTGTGATAAATGGCGTGTTTATGGAGACCTGCTGTTCTCCTACGGTATCCAGGATACCAAGGGGACCGGTTCCATCACGCTCCAGGATTTTGAAACAGGACAGGATGTCGTGATACCGCTTGACCCCAAGCTCGACGGCACAAGGAATGCCAGACGCTGCTATACAAAATACAGCAAGCTGAAGAAAGGACAGAAATACCTGGAAGAACAGGTCGCGATCTGTGAGAATGAGATCTTCTATTTCGAAGGCCTGCTGGAACAGCTGACACAGGCAGACTTTATCACCGCATCCGAGATCAAGGATGAGCTTGTCAAAGGCGGATACATCCGTGAGAAAAAAGCTGTCAGACACAGAAAAAAGAAAAAGGACAGCGACCTGCCCAACATTACCGAATTCACCATGAAGAACGGTGTCCGCATCTCCTTCGGCAGGAACAATCTTCAGAATGAAGCGCTGACGTTCAGGATCGCGCGCAGGAACGAAACATGGCTCCATGCCAAGGATTACCATGGAGCGCATGTCGTCATCCACACGTCCGATCCGGATGAAGAAACGCTGCGGACTGCCGCGAATATCGCTGCGTGTTTCTCGGCAGGCAGAAACTCTTCAAGCGTCCCTATCAACTGGTGCAAAGTTTCTTCACTCAAAAAAATTCCCGGCGCAAAACCGGGAATGGTACAGCTTGGTTCCTATAAAACGATCTATATCGACCCCGATCCCGAAGCGCTGCGTCTTCAGGGTCTGGACATCTCCTGATCTTCACCGGTTTCTGCATAATGCAGAAGCCTTTTTACTTCATACATCCTGAGCTTGCGGTATTCGCCCTGCCTCATTTTCGCGCAGTCTACGGTACCGTAGCGGATCCGTTCCAGACGGGTGACCTCACTTCCGAAATGTTCGATCATGCGCCTGATCTGCCTGTTTCTGCCCTCTCTGATCGTGATCCTCATCTGGGTCTTTTTCTTTGTGCTGCTGGAAAGGATATGTACCTTGGCGGGAAGTGTTTTCCCATCCTCCAGCACGATCCCTTTGCGCAGCTGGTCAGCCTGTTCCTCGGTGAACTCACCGGTACACGATACGAGATATGTTTTCGGCAGTTTGTATCTCGGATGCATCATCTTGTTGGCAAACTCACCGTCGTTGGTCAGGATCAGAACACCTGTCGTGTCGTAATCAAGACGTCCTACCGGGAAGATCCTCGCCTCAACATCAGGCATGATGGAAACGACTGTATCGCGTCCTTTGTCATCACTGACAGAACAGATCACTCCCTTTGGCTTGTTCATCACATAATATGCTTTTTCCTCACGTCTGAGCGGTTTCCCGTCGACTGTGATCACATCATTCACATCTGCTTTTGTACCGGGTTCCGTAACGGTTTTTCCGTTCAGCGTGACCCGTCCCTCAGCGATCATTTCCTCTGCCTTGCGCCTGCTGGCAATGCCTGCAGCCGCGATCAGTTTCTGTATACGTTCCATATCATCCTCAATGTCTGTTCTGCGTGTTTCCCCAATAGGCGCTTCCCGCCTTGGTAAAGTTATTCAGGATCATGACAGGCACCGCCTGAAAGCGCTGATCCTCCTGAGCGAGTGTTCTGCACGCGCTGAGGCGCTTCCTGCCGTCCACGCACTCATATCCTTCTTCTGTTTCATTGACCTTCACAGCGATCGCTACGCCCCTCTGACGGATGCTTGAAACAAGATCTTCACTGACGGAGCAGTTTTCCCACCGGATCTCATCAAGCGGGACTTTTTTATTGATCATTTTCTTCCTCTTCCTCTTCCATCAGTTCAGCAAGGTTCAGCACTTCCGTCTCAAACAGCCGCATTGCCTGCGTTGTGTCTACCGGAGGCAGCGGTGCGTCCTTCTCACGTTCGATCCTTGTCTCCTGCTGGACAACAAGCTGTTTCCTGCTGCGTTTTCTCAGCCAGGACATCAGGATGATGAACAGGATGATAAATGCCGTAAATGCGATCACGAGCCTGATGCGGAGCCATTCCGTATCGTATGAACTGTTTTCGGCAGTCAGTACTTCGACCGGATCATCACCGCCGTAGATATTGCTTGTCGACCTGCTCAGCACGGCATAGATACCGTCACCTTTTGTCATGAACGTGATCTGGTTGTCGCTCTGCCGTGTGTAGCATTTGCGCACTTCATGGAATTTCGTATCGTAACAGAGCACGGTAAATACATCATACGGGTAAGAGCCTTCCGGCTTATCGACCGTCATCAGCATCGGGAAGTCCGTCGTCACTTCATGGTAATTCTTCAGGATACGGAATGTGAATCCTTCCTTCAGTTCCATATTCAGCATATCGGCATACGTCTGCACTGCGGAAACATCCTGCACTCTGGACGCCTGGATACGGTATGTATCCTCGAAGTATTCCCTCTTTTCCAGGGAGTCTTCGAACGGCATGGCAAGCGTCAGGCCGCTGACCGAGAGGTTCAGGTCATTCTCATCAATGATGTAGCGGATACGGTCATTGACTGCCCTGCGCACGATCCCGTCAAAGCCGCGCAGCTGGCTCTGTGTCAGACGGGGAACAGAAGTCTCTTCGATCTGTTTCTTCAGGCTGATGATATGCGCTGTCTGGACATCGTTCAGTTCTTTGACAAGCTCATACCTGGCTGTCAGTTTGACGATATCGTTGTAGATCTGGTCGGTCACCGATTCATCGACGCCCGAAACACTGATCTCATATGACGTGCTGCATCCGGCATAGGATACCCTGACGGCATAATTGCCTTCTTCAGACGTATCAAACTTTTCGATCATGGATGTCGTGATCTGAACGGTCTCTGATGTACCGTCCAGGAACGACACTTCAAGCATGCCGCCCTGAAGATCCAGGCGTTCATTGATCTCATAGTTCTTCTTAGGTGCGTTTGCGACCCTGATCGATTTCACATCCTTATAAACCGCTTTATATGTACGGTTGCCGATATCTTCCCAATGATCAAACAGTGCATTGGGCTTTTCCGGTACCGACGCTGTTTCAGCGCATTCCTCGGGGATCACATATACTGCTTTCCGGGAACCGTCCGCGAAGAATCCGCTGTCGGCATTGTAAACGACCGTCTTCATTTCCCCGTACAGACCGCCGCTTCCCTCCAGCAGCAGCCCGATATCTTCAGCCCTGATATAGCCGATGTCCTCAGCGTAATCATAGGAATAGCTGAGATCGACACGCCGGTTCTCATCCAGTGTCGCATCACTCAGGATCCTGTACCATGTACCGTAGTCGTTTTCGATTGTGTCAGTCACTGTAAATGCGGTATCCGGGTTTGATTTGGAACGGTAGAGCTGCGTACCTGGATCAGGTTCCTGATAGATCCAGACCGCATCATCGGATGTCTTGACCGCGATCGTTTCCGTACCCAGATCGCCGGAACCGAACTGTTCGTCGATCTGCCTGTACATGGACGCGTACATTTCTCCCCAATACGGATCTGCTGAATAATCGACATTCATGCCCGATGATTTATTGCCGTAGAAAGCACCGTGGTACTGTGTTTTCAAAGGACTGAAATAAGATCCGGACAGATAGTATTTTGCATGGGAATAAATGGAACGGATCACAGAGCTGTATCTGGACGCCTCAGCTTCTTCAGGATTGTCATATGCCGCATGGGAAAACAGGTTGTTCCTGTTGTAGGAACTCAGGCTGCGTCCGTATGCGGATTCTTCTGCCGCCTCGGCAAGCATCATGAGCGCATTCGCTCCGTACTGGTACTGATACTGCCAGAATGCACTGATCGTGCCTGAAAGCTGGCTTCTGGAAAGCGTATCATCGACACCCGTTCCTTCGTCGCTCCGGTAGCTGGTCATCGCTCCCCTGATGCCGGCTTTGGCTGTGAGCCAATCCTCAGCCTGTTTCGCTGTCGCATGGCTGATCGTACGATGGGAAACGAACTGGTAGTAGTCATAGTACGGTGCATTGGGATTGATGCTGTTGATACGCTGATCCTTCCGGTAATCCTCAAGCATATCTGTAAGGCTGTCGTCATTGTAAAAATAATGTCCGTCATAGCTGAAGTACCGGCTGTCATTTTTCAGATAGGACGGAGCCGGTCCCAGATAAACAATGCTTGTATAATCATCATCCTCGACCTGGGTCTTGATCTCATGATACAGGTTTCCGTTTACAACGGTATAGACAGTCAGACGTGTATTGATCTCTTCCACGGGTACGATCCTGATGTCTTCTGTCTTTGTCCAGCCCCTGACCGCGGAGATCATGAACTCAACGGTAGAACCGCTGGCATCCGTGTCAAGATATGCACCGTCGATCCCATAGCAGCCGTTGACGGAATTCTCGGTACGGTCAACGGAGTTGATGAACGGTACGGCTTCACAGCCTGTCTGGTCGAACAGGACGATCGCCTGTTCTGCCATCAGGATCTTTTTGCCGGCACGGATCGACAGGTTTGCATAATCATCCTTTTTCTGCGTCCAGGATATCCTTGCCCTGGCAAATGTATCAAAGCCTTCGAGGATCTCGCCGCTTTTTGCGTCATACAGATAATAAACCGTTTCTTCCTCCGCCCTGACCGGGATCAGGTACATGCACAGGACAACAAGGCTTATTAACAGCACAAAAAAATGTCTGAATGTCGATTTCATACGAACATTTTAACATGACTCTAAAAATATGCAAAAAAACCGTTATTTATGAAGAAAAAGCTCTCAAATCAATGAGAGCCTGTTTCCTGTTCTTTTGTGCCCGATGTCGTCATGACGACGCTGCTGAGCTGGTTGATATACTTATCACGCGCAGTTTTGTACTGCTCATTGAAGCTTTCATCATTTCCTGAGTGCAGGTTATAGATGTACTCATGTACCTTCTCATACAGTTCAGGCTGTACACGGGCAATGATCGCAAGACCGACGTTGGAACATGTATCCGAGATACGTTCCATATCATGGATCACATCCACGAAGCATGTGCCTGCCGTGACTGTGCACAGACCGACTTCCAGTCTGTGAAGATGCTGCTGACGGATGATCTCCACCATATCGTCGACGACTTCTTCAAGCGGTTCGATCCGCTTTGCCGCTTCGACATCCCTGCTTGCGAATGCCTGCTGGGCTTCATCAAGGATCTGACCAAGCAGTGATTCAAGAACGTCCAGTTCACCGATCGCCATTTCTGAAAGCCTGACACCCTTTTTATCAAGCGCCTCAGCAGTCTCGCAGATGTTCGTCGCATAATCGCCGAGACGTTCGAACTCAACAACGAGCTTGTAATATTCGTTCATGATCTCGGGACGGTTCTCTGCAGTATGCGTGGCTGCCATCTCTGCCAGATAATTGGTGACAAGGTCTGCCAGCATATCGATGTTCTCTTCTTCAGCATCGATCTCCTCAGCGATCTTTCCGTCATATTCCCGCAGCAGCTTACATGCCTTTTCAATGTTTGTACGCGATGCCGTATACATCGCCATCAGCGCGTCATAGCAGCTCTTCAGGGCGATCGCGGGTGTATCGAAGAATGCCGGGTTCAGCGCATCGATCTTGTCCTGGTACTTGTTCACTTCAGCCGGAGCATCTTTGACGATCCTGCGTGTCAGATCCTCAAGCACACCGACGATCGGGATCGTTATGACCGCACATGCAATGTTGAATATAGAGTTCGTATTGGCAATGATGCCGGAGTTGACAGTCTGGTTCCAGATCCCTTCAAGTAGTCCGGCTCTCTTTGCAATAAAGACACCGCCCAGCACCAGTACCGTCTTGCAGGCATTGTACAGGATATTGTAGATGGCCACCCGTCTTGCCTCGGTCTTAGCACCGATCCAGATCACGATCGCCGTCGTCACGCAGTCACCGAGATAGACGCCTACAATGACCGAATAGATCGCTTTGAATACAAGTCCGCCCGAAGCAGACAGTGCCTGCAGGATACCGATCGTTGCCGAAGAACTCTGCAGGATGAACGCTACCGTCGCTCCTGCCGCATAGCCGAGGAACGGATTGTCGCTCAGTCCGGTAAACAGTGCATCGAAGACTCCGTTCTCGGAAAGGACATCCACTGCGGATGTCATGTTCAGCAGACCCGTAAACAGGATACCGAAGCCGATTGCGATCGAACCGATCGTTTTGGAATTCTTCATCTTGTTCGTCATCAGCAGGACGATACCGATGATCAATGCGATCGGTGCCAGGGATGACGGCTTGAACAGTTCCAGGAAACCGGCCGAACTGTTCAGGTCGAGCAGACGGATGATCTGTCCGGTAACCGTTGTACCGATGTTGGCACCGATGATGATGCCAAGCGACTGCTTGAATGTAATGATACCTGCCGCAACAAGACCAGCGGTAATAACGATCGTCGCGGTAGATGACTGGATGACAGCCGTCACCAGCGTTCCCAGGAGGACTGCCTTGAACGTATTGTTGGTCACTGATTCCATCATGCGCTTCAGGGTACCGGACGAACCTTCCTTCAGGCCGTCACCCATCAGTCTCATACCATATAGAAACAGAGCCAGACCTCCGAACAATGTCAGAACATCAAATATACTCATATCATTTGTTTCTCCATCACATAAAGCCGCATGAAGCAGACTTTACGGATTATATTCTAACTGAAATCAGGTGCCAATATAACCAGCATATTTTATGTAAGCGGTATCACTTTATATAAATTTTCAGAATTTTGAAAATACCGCGTACCAAACAAAAATCTCCCCTGCCGACAGCATGGGGAGACCTGATCCTGTTATTTGTTTTCTTCTGTTTCTTCCTCGTCCGGCATATAAATGACCGTTGTCCAGGGAAGAAAGACATACTTGCTCATAAACTTATCCGGAGCGACGACCATGTCACGCAGACCGTACACAGCGTTGTAGAACTGCAGATGATCCTTTGATACTTTCCGGTATGCGGTGTAATGTCCGCCCCGCTTATGTGTATACAGCAGGATGCCGGAGGAGCTTTCGAGCATTTTTTCACAGCACTGCTGTTTTAAGCCGACAAATATCCTGACCGGGAGGCCTTCACGCTTCAGCCATGTATACAGACTGAATACCTCCTGTCCGAACAGCTTCGTCCTGAGACCGTAGTGCTCCAGAGCGGCAGCACAGCTTTCCATGGTATGTTCCCTGCCGTTCATCCTGAGCAGGTTGTAGGCTGCGATCCACCCGCATCCTTTATCCTTCGTATTGAACCAGCCGAACGGAAGATCCTTCAGCTTACCCTGATTGATGATATTGCCCTGTCTGTCAAATACCTGATCTTCGATCCTGTATCTCCACGGTTCGATATCCCTGCAGTAAACACTGCCCAGCGGATAGAACATGGAACGTCTCAGGACATCTTCATGGATCCCGCAGAAATGATCCATCAGGATCCTGGAAGGATGATACACACTGATGACCTGATGCAGGACCATGCGGAACATTTCATCCTTTGCCCTGGCATTCTCCAGGAAATGGACTTTCATGAACACAACATCATTCAGACAGAACGCGGCGGCAGTACCGCAGGTCATCCGGTTGTCGGCGATCCTGTACATAACAGCGTTATCAACAGGAATATCGAAAAAATCCGCTTCAAGATCCCTGATCCTTCCGCGGCAGATATTCTGTTCTGTTTTTGTCGAAGCTGACTGAATGCTGATCATAATATATCTGAATATTCCTCAATATTATCTTTGATATAGCGCATTGCCTTACGCAGGACAACAGCGTCCGTATCATATGTCAGAAGAATGATGGCATCGGTCAAAGGTACCCATCTGACTTCGGAGATCTCGTTTTCCTGCGGTTCTTCCTTACCGCCGGTACGTCTTCCCATAAAGTAGACGACATTCTTCATGCTGCCGGATTTAAGCTTGTAGTGTGTTTCTTCACGAAAATTACTGTAGAATTCAAATTCAACGCCTGTTTCTTCCAGGACCTCACGGGCTGCTGTATCCTGTTCCGATTCATAGTCCTTCATATGGCCTTTCGGAAAACCCCAGTGACCTTCCATCTGCCGAACGATCAGGACGAACATCCTGCTGCCCTTACGTTTGACAACTACTGCACCGCATGACTTTTCAACTGCACTCTTTGCCATCGCGCAACCTCCGAACAAACGAAGTATATCATAAACTTTGTGCATGTGTTCACGTTTATGATTCATGCATGGAAAAAATAAGAAAAGGAGGCTCAGTTTCAAGCCTCCCGGTCTGAATGTTAACCGATCCGGAATGATGAGGGCTTACCCTCCAGTTCATACAGGATGACAGGTTCGTCGCCATGGTGGATCCGGATATGTTCTGCATGCTCGGCAATGTTTCGGTAGATGCGGTATGACTTTTTCATTTCCTCCGTGTATGAGGAAGGATCATCACTCGTCAGCCAGATGCCTGAGAGCAGCGCGCTGGTCATGGCAAGCGTATGCTTCTGCTGTTTCGTCAGCTTGCAGTTTTCAGTTCTGAGGAAGAAGACATCAGGGTCATTGAGGTGTGCCCTTCCGTTGAGCCCGAACCTGTTGACCGTATTGACGATCGCCTGTTTTGTTGAAACGCGTTCCCTGTGGATGATCCGCATATACGGCTTGTCATTCCAGTCCAGCGAAACATCACAGCTGATACGGCAGTAATCCGCGTATCCGAACGCCGGCATGACGGGTGTACCGCAACCCAGGATCAGGTGTTCACCGCACCATTCCCTCAGCATTTTCCAGGCACGGATCATCCGTCCTGCCCTGGACTCTTCCGTCGTTCCGAACGGAGCCGCCCCGTACAGGAAGTCCAGCTTGACGAGGTCGAATCCCCATTCATCAAATACCTGTTCAAATGTCCGCTTCAGATAATCCAGCACTTCCGGATTGTCGATATCCAGCGCATAGAATCCCGACCAGTTGCAGCCGAGCTTCCACGGTTTTCCGTTGATCTTCAGAAGCCAGTCCGGATGTTCACGGTACAGGGAAGATTTCTCTTCCGCGACAAACGGAGCCAGCCACAATCCGGCTTTCATGCCGCATTCATGGATCTTATCCACAGCCTGCTTCATTCCCGAAGGGAACTTCATCCTGTCGCAATCCAGCCAGTCACCGATGAACGTCTCCCAGCCGTCATCGATCTGGAACAGGTCGCCCTCTTTGAGGATCGTCCTGCATCCTGCAAGATCCTGCATGATCGCCTGTTCATCAATGTTCTGATAACGGTTATACCAGCTGGAATAACCGCAGAGTTTTTTCTTTGTGCGCGGACGCATATCCATCGCGCTGAACCATGCGTCATACACTTCATCTTCCGTTCCTTCCGCAAAGAACAGATCGAACGCATGGAATTCACCGTTCACCTTGACATCCATGCAGTCGCGCTTGATGTAAAGGAAATTCAGTTTTGCGTCATACGTGAAGATCGTATAGCCGGGTTCTTCATCCAGAGACGCGATCAGTCTGAAATGATCGCCCTTCCTGATCGTCATATAGGAGAATCCGTGCAGGATACCGCTTCTGTTCAGATACGGAACGAAATGGTAGTCGCCGTATCTGTCAAGTGAGAACTGCCGCACGATCCGCTCAGGAAGACCGTTGATCCCCCTGATACTGCTGTGTCTGCTGTATTCAGGTGAATACGTCCATGTCTGATAGCCGTTCATGAAGATGCGTTCATCTTCATCACATGTCAGCGGCATTTCCGCCCTGACATCCGTCATTGAAATATTCTCAACGTCAACAACAGCGTGTACGGCACCCTGAAGTGTTTCGATCATGCCGTCTTTCGTAAAACGGTCACCGCTGCTGCTGATCCCGTTTACATGCCAAGTTAATGTCATTCAATAACCTCTTCTTCGCCCGTTCTTCTAGCTTTGAGTTCTTCGGAGATCTCGAGTGCCCTTTCATCCGTCAGCTTGAAGTTTTTGCGGAATACCATCAGGGCACATGCCAGACCCAGTACAGGCAGGATCGTCATCAGCATGCGCAGTCCGAAGATCGTTCCCTGTGTCTGCTGTACGATTGTACCGTCTGTTGAATTGTTTCCGGACAGACCGATCAGGTCAAGGCCCAGACCCGTAATGAATACTGCCAGGCCGCTTGCCAGCTTGACTACGAATGTCTGCATGGAAAAGATCACGGATTCTTCACGGCGTCCGCTCAGCAGTTCGCCATAGTCGACCGAACAGGACAGGAAGACTGTCGTCAGTACCGTCAGCATGCCATTGGCTATAAACACGAACAGACCGCATACTGACAGCGCGATAATGTTGTGTGCCAGTCCTGTGATGCAGGACAGCAGGATCAGTGCGTAGCCTGTCATCGACATGAACAGACAGATCTGGAAGATCTTCTCGTTCGCCAGGAATTTTCTCAGCAGCGGGTACAGTACCATCATGCCCAGGATCTGGGAAGCACCGCCGACCATGTTGAACAGCGTATAGTTGTCCTGCCATGAAATACCGCCGACATCATATTTGAAGAAATAGATGATCAGGTTTGAAGTGATATAAAGCGCAGAGTTGATCAGGATGATCGTCAGAACAGTTACCATGGCCTGATCATTCGCAAACAGTGATCTGAACATTTCCTTAACGGATGTGGTCTTCATCTTTTCCGTCGGAGGCTCTGTAATGACATAGCACAGCAGTGCTTCTGCCAGGACGAATATGATGGCTACGATCAGCGCAACCATACGGAAGCCGGTGCGTTCGATGCCGCTGCCCAGCATTGCGACTGCCTTGACGGTGAATACCGTGATCAGCGCGTTGCCTACGCCTGCACACGTCCTGCCGACGACAGACAGATGTTCACGGTCCTGCGCATTGTCCGTAACAGCCGGGATCATTGACCAGTAAGGAATATCCATCATGGTGTATGTAACGCCCCACAGGATATAAGCGACGGCGAACCAGACCATGAGTCCCTGACCGGTCATGCCCTTCGGTACGGAGAACAGTGCGAACAGCACGAGTGCGTTCATCACTGTGCCCACGAACAGCCACGGACGGAATTTACCGTACTTGGTTTCTGTTTTGGCTACGATCACGCCCATGAAGGGATCGTTGGCAGCGTCAAAGACTCTGGCGATCATCAGGATCGCGCCGACGAATGTTGCGGAAAGTCCGAGTACATCCTGATAGTAATACATGACATAGGATGCTGATAAAGCATAGACCATGTCTTTTCCGACAGCGCCTATTCCATAAGCGGCTGTCTGTTTCCCAGTGAATTTCATATATCCTCCCTGATCTCAAATGAAACTGTAACCGGTTCTGTCTGTTCGGTTCTGAATGTAACGGATGCCGTACCGTATTGTCCCTTCGTGCGGATATACGTTCCGGTCATGCCGCCCTCTGCTGTTACGGCTGACGGTCCGACAAGCTCGACAGGTCCCTTTACTTCAATGGTGACGGGGATCTGCGCGTAGGATGCTGTATTGCCGTACTCATCTTCGATCCTGATGCGGATGGCAGCCATGTCATAGGTATCGTTTTCCTTCAGCAGCGTATGAGAAGGCACAGCCGTCAGATGCAGCCTGCTGGACGGTGATTTTGTTACGGAAGCAGTGACAACGCCGTCCTTGAGGGCATCGAATCTCCACTTCACGGATTTGCCGCCCCAGTTGCCGACATACTTCCCGTACAGGTCATAGCCGTCTGAGAATTTCATTCCGTAATGCATCATGCACCAGGCAAGCTTTGCCTGATATTTGACCGGCAGGTTGCTCATGCCGTATTTACCTGCAGCGTTCAGGCATTCGCTGATGATCGCTGCTTTTTTCTCATCATATCCTTCTTTGGACTGCAGGAGGTCCCCGATCGTATCATCGATCAGGATCGGACCATGCGGCAGTGCTTTCCACTGTTTGGGTGTGAATTCAGCCACATAATCATCATTCTTGTACAGGACGACCTTGTCCGCATTGGTGAATACATAGACATCACCGATGTTGCCGCCCGGATAATCACCGATATCCATCGGTGATCCGACAGTGATCACAGGTGTGTCATCACTCTGTGAAGCATAGAGCGCAGCTGCTGTCTTCGGGTTGCGGAACGCATCCAGAACACCGTGGTAGCAGATCCTGTCACCGCTTCCGAAGTCCTGGTGGGTCGGATAGTCAAACATGCACCACTGGAAGCATCCTGCATGCTGGCCGTCTGCCATAGCGGCATCCAGCACCCTGGCATGTCTCAGTGCGTGTTCCTGGCGCTTCATCCATGGATCGAATGATTTTGTCGGGAACATATGGCCGTTTGCTTCACTGATCAGCATCGGTTTCTTCACATCGGGTGTGACTGCCTTCTTCGGTTTTGCGCCGGGCGTCGTTCCGTCATGTGAGAAATCATTGAAGGCATATACATCTTCCAGCAGGGAGCTCTTCTCAAGATACCTGACACCGGAAGTCGGACGGTACGGATCGAGGGAATGCGCGATCCCGTTTGTCCGGAAATAGAGATCATCAAAGTCCTGTGACTCATTGATGCGGACGCCCCAGAGAATGATCGAAGGATGGTTCCTGTATTCCTTAACCATTTCCTCGGTATTTCTGACCGCTTGTTTCTGCCACTCCGTATTGCCTACATGCTGCCAGCCGGGGATCTCCGTAAACACCAGCAGACCTCTCTTGTCGCATTCATCGATGAAATAATGCGACTGCGGATAGTGGGATGTCCTGACAGCATTCACGCCCAGTTCCTCCTGCAGGATCCTTGCATCTTCTCTCTGCAGTGATTCCGGTACGGCATAGCCCACATAAGGCATGGACTGGTGTCTGTTCAGTCCTCTCAGGAATACCGGTTCCCCATTGATCAGGATCTCGTTCTCGGTCAGGGATACCGTACGGAAGCCGAAGGAATGAAACCATTCATCAATGATCTCCCCGTCCCTGTTCAGGCTTACCCTGCATGTATAGAGGTATGGCTTTTCAGGTGACCATACTTCGGGATGCGGGACATCAAGATGGAATTTCCTGCTTTCAGCGGGATATGTTTCCTCAAAAGCCGTATTTCCTTCTTTGTCGATAAAGCTGATCATCAGTGTTTCATCATGCACTTCGCCGTTCAGTTTGACCTGGACATCAGCCGAGCGGAGTGTATCTGCTGCCGCGTATACATCTTCGATCATCAGTCTGTTTCTGACATCCAGCCATACATCCCTGTATATGCCTCCGTATGTCAGATAGTCTATGGCAAATCCAAACGGCGGAACAGCACCGTTCTCTGTCGTATCAAGCTTTACAACAACAGTGTTTTCCGCACCGTATACTGCAGCCTCCGTAAATTCCGTACGGAAAGCCGTATAGCCGCTGCGATGTTCACATAATCTTGTGCCGTTGACGAACACTTCCGCAATATGCGCTGCAGCGTCAAACTGCAGGAAGAGACGTTTACCTTCCATCTCTTTGTCTACATAGACGTTCTTCCTGTATCCGCAGACCATCTGATAGTCTTCCGGATCCACATAGTGCAGCGGCAGTTCTCTGACTGTGTGAGGGATGCGTACAGTTGTTTCTGCAGCTCCCCCGTGCAGGAATTCATCTGACCAGGCGGAAGTGAATTCCCAGCCGTTGTTCAATCGAATCATCATTTCCCCTCACCTCTGATCCCTCTCATCAGGATATCCATCATGCTTTCCAAAGCATCCGTGTAAGCAATGTTGTGTACTTCCAGGTCGTCCGATGTTACGAAGCCCTGGATGGCGGAAGTGATCATCATGCGCAGGACATCAATATTGATATCCCTGATGACACCAGCGCTGATGCCTTCTTTCAAAAGAGCGATCGTCGGATCCCAGTCATTCTTCAGGTGATCACTGAGTGCCTTCGCGACAGCCGGATACTTTTCATACAGGCCGTCAAGCTGTCTGAAATCCAGAACTTCATACTGCTCAGGCATGGCAATGATGACCTTTTCGATCTTTTCCAGCAGAGGCAGATCACTTTCAATGACCTTCTTTTTCTCCGCATGGATCTTCTCATAGCCATCATCCAGCAATGCCAGCAGCAGCTCTTCTTTTGAGGCAAACAGCTTGTACATCGTCTTTTTGGCAATATGAAGCCTGCCGGCAATATCCTGCATCGTAAACTTCAGTCCCTTCTCTCTGAACAGACTGAGAGCTTCATTTAAAACATCTGTCCTTAACTCATCCATAATTTGCTTTGGAAACCAATTAATTCTTTCTGGTTTCCATTATAGTATTATGTAAACGCTTACGCAATGCATTTACGGCGTTTTCTTGTTTTTCTCTTTCTCCTGCTGTGTGCCTGTCTGTAGGCATTGATCCTTTCGGCAATACCTGCATAATCACGTTCAAAGAGCGCGTCGCATATGTCTGCATTCAATGTCAGTTCATCGACCTTTTCAACCAGTTTCAGCCGGACGAATTCCTTGGACTTCTGGGCATAAGCAGGCAGTTCATGGCGTTTCAGGATACGGTTCAGTTCTTCCCTCCACAGGATCCGTATCTTTTTCAGAGAGTTCACATGAGGATTCGGCAGCGGCTGGCGCACAATATAAAAATCAATGCCGTCTTCTGTTTCCTCCGCGGTAATGATGCCCCAGTATTCAGGGATGTGCTTCTTCACGCCTTCCGCGTGCCTGGTCCCGACCACGGCAATATTGCGGTCAAAGCATTCATCATAGTTTTTCACCTGAGAAGACAGTCTAGCATAGCTGTCCGCATCGCTTTTGATCTCGATCCCGTACAGCTCATACGGCGTTACCATGATCACGTCGGCAATGGATTCCGAAGCTCTTGTTTCTTCAATGATCCTTATGATCCCGTATTCCTTTTCAAGAAAAACGAATAATGGTTCCCTGATGTCCGCATCCTTCAGCATGTTCCTATCATACCACTTTGCGGGATCATCCGCTCCGTCAGGAAATAAGTCCTTGCTTCCATATACCTGTCCTGTGCAGATCAGAACAGGCACAGAAAAACAAGGCAGCAGTCATTGCCAATATGAAAACTGCCCTGCCGTACTACAGGCAATATCATGCGATTTCTTCTGCGTTTGCTGTGCATTCTGTGTGCACATCCCTGCAGAAAAAAACAGCATGGTTTCCCATACTGTCAGATCTCTTTGGACAACACTTCAACTGCTTCCAGCAGACTGGAGCATACATGATGCGTCAGTGCCCTGATCTCATCTGTCGGCTGCAGCATATCCGGGATCATGATGACCTTGGAACCTGCCGCATACCCTGCTTTAACGCCGTTGAACGCATCTTCAAAGACATAGCAGTCTTCCGGGGCACATCCGATATCGGCTGCCGCTTTCAGGAATACATCGGGAGCCGGCTTGCCGTGCTCGACTTCCTTGCCGGAAACCAGCGCGTCAAAATATTCTGCAACACCTGCACTCTCCAGATTATGCCGTATCTGTTCTTTTGTACTGGATGACGCGACAGCGACCCGGTATCCGTTTTCCTTGAAGAATTTCAGGATCTCTCTCAGGCCGGGTTTTTCGGGCACTTCTTTTTCCAGGTCCTCATGAACCATTCTGTATACAGCTTCCTGGATCGGCTGGCCGTCTTCTACATGATAGAAACGTTCAATAATGGAATTCATCAGGGCACCGTTTGTACCGCAGATCGTACTGCGGAATTCGGGATCAAGTACGACACCCATTTCATCGGCTATTTTCTGCCAGTTTTTCTGAAAGACCTGTTCTGTATCAAACAGGAGACCATCCATATCGAAAATTGTACCTTTTGTCATAATACCACCTCTCTTAAATCATACATGAAACTGCTTCAAATATCATCGTTTGGATTATAATGAACCAAAGGAGAATTTCTGTTATGAAAGAAATCGGATATTACAACGGTGAAATGGGACTGCTGAATGAAGTGAAAATACCCATGCAGGACCGCGCACTGTACTTTGGTGACGGTGTCTATGATGTCACATTTGCCTATAACCATCATCTGTTTGCCATGAACGACCATCTCGACCGCTTCTACAATTCCTGCCGTATGCTGGAGATCGATTTCCCGTTAACAAGAGAAGAACTGACTGCAGAGATCCAGAAATGCGTTGACGCAGCAGAAACAGACGGAGCTGTCGTCATCTACTGGCAGTCTTCCCGTTCCAACAGCAAGCGCAACCATGTTTATCCGGATCCGTCCAATAAACCCACCCTGCTGATCACCATCACGGAAGCCAAGGCAATGGATTACAGCATCCCTATGAAGCTGATCACCTGGGAAGATACTAGATTCTTTCACTGCAACATCAAGACACTGAACCTGATCCCCAATGTCGTCGCCTCACAGCGTGCCAAGGAAGCAGGCTGCGGTGAAGCAGTCCTGCACAGAGGAAATCAGCTGACGGAATGCGCGCACAGTTCATTGCTGTTACTGAAAGACGGCGTACTTATCGGTCCGAAACTGAACGAACTCATCCTGCCGAGCATTTCCAGAAAGCATCTCTTTGAGATCGCTGAAGAACTCGGTGTACCAACGCAGATGCGTGATGTCACAATGGATGAAGTATGGAACGCTGATGAAGTCATCGTCTGCAGCACAACAAAAGTCACTGCCGCAGCAGATACGCTTGACGGAAAACCTGTCGGCATGAAAGACCGTGAGCTCTTCCTGAAACTTCAGAAAGCATACTTCGACCGGGTCGAAAAAGAGATCGGCTGGAAGTTAGGATAACTGATGCCAAAACAACCGCAGACAAAAGGCGGTTGTTTTCATTTATGGCGTCAGAATACGGGCGATCAGAGAATGCTGCCCATCATCTTTTCAACGATCTTCAGCATTCTCACAGAGATCTCCCTGCTGTCTGTCAGAAGATCATAAACAGCGTCTTCCGAGAGCACGCCGCGCTTCAGATCATGCGGAAGCTTCCCCTTTTCATCATCCTCAAAATCCTTTCTCCACTGCCGGCTTTCATAATACCCGGCAAGCTTCTGAAGATCCGCGAATGTTGTTTCATAAACATACAAGGCATCCAGCATTCTGTCAGCCGCATCCTGGCACTGATCAAGACGTTGTTCCATAGCCATGATCCGTTCTGTCTGTTTTGACATATTCCACCTCATGATAATGGGAGTCATTTCTCCCATGTTCCTGATTTCAGATTATCACATGAAGTCTATGCATGACTGCTCATGAGTTCCATTTTTACAAGGCTTACTTGATGGTACTTTATCTTTTTTGTAAAATGCAGTCATGAGAAAAACATGTCTTGTATTATCATTCCTGCTGATGACAGGCTGCGCCTCTCAGCAGGTCAATACCCATGGCATTGAGCCCTCGGAAGAGCCTGTCCTGCCGGAATCTGCTGACTATACGGATATCAATGCTGAACTGGATTACTTTCTGAATGACGGTGATCAGCTTCCGCCAGGATTTGACTGGCAGGTCCTTTCGGGCAATGCAGAGATCATTGACGGCTGTATCCGCAAAACAGAATCTTCCGGGGAATATGAGAATATCACCCTGTCAGCGAAAGACGGCAGCGGTGCATATGAACTGGAACGGCTCCTGCTGGATCCATGGAGCGGATATATCATCAGCTACTTCAGTGAAAAAGGCGATGAAGCGGAGTGTATGAAGCTTGCGTATACGTTTGACTGCAAATACTGGTTCAAGCTGTATGAAGACAAGGCTGTCCTTTCCGCAAAGACAGGAACAAAGCGCTTAAGGGATCCTGCCCTGTTCCGCAAACAGGACGGAACATTCGGCGTCACCGCGACACAGGGTTATGATACGGATTCCATCTATGTATTTGATTCACCCGATCTGATCACCTTTGAGAACGAACGCCTTCTGAAGGTAAACGCTTCGACCGATGATACAAAGCTCTCGGAAGAACAGGCATGGGCACCGGAGATCTTTTGGGACCATACGATCGGAAGATATGTCATATTTTGGTCATCCGTGAAGGACGGCAGTATGTTCTTCAATACATCATCCGACCTCAATGCCTTCTCATACCCGCAGAAGCTGGAACTGACGGATCATCCGGTCATTGACGGAACGGTCGTCAAAGACGGACATCAATGGCTGATCTGCGCCAAGGATGAGCGTGAACCGATGGAGGAACATTCCCAGCTCTTCTTCGGATTCTCGGAAACTTCCTGGAATGACTGGCAGACTGTGACCGGACCGGTGACAGGACATCAGAGCGAAGGTCCGATGATCATGAAGGATCTGGAAGGACCCGGCTGGTATCTTTACTACGATGACTATACAAGGTTTCAGTTCAAGGCACTCTATCTGTCAGATCTGAAAGATCCTGATATCAGGGAGATCGCTGACAGCGATCTGCTGATCCCGCTGGATGCCCCGGCACACAGCTGCGCCCTTCCGGTCACATGGAAGGAAATGGAACGCATCCAGAACGCTTACGGTACATGATCAAAACGGACGGGCAATGATCGATCCCGTCCGTTTTCTTATTCGTAATCGTATGTCAGATTGTAGTGGCTCTTATCCATTCCCTGCCGTTCGTAGAACCGCTGGGCATCGGTTCTCCATGTAGATGTGGACAGTTCCAGTCTGACCGCGTGATGCTGTTCTGCGGTTTCCTTTGCCTGTCGGAACAGCTGTGTTCCGATGCCCTGATTCCTGTATTTCTCTGTTACACAGAGCTCCAGGATCTCGGCAACCATGTCCGCATGATGCAGCTGGCGCTCGAACCGCATGTTGATAAAACCAATAACAGCGTTATCCTGTTCAAATACATAGCTTTCCCACTGTTCGGAACATAACTGCTGTTCAAAGATCTCTGTAAAAGCGGTCTTATCCAGTTCTGTCCGTTCCAGTTCGCACATGAGCCTGTATACGGCCTCCATGTCCTGTATTTCTGTTTTTCTGATCATAGAGACTCACTGATACAGATTCTTGTCTCCCAGCGGGATCTCGACGACTTCAGCCATCTTCGTCAGGCATGTTTCGATCTGATCGGAGATCTCACGTACGATGCGTTCCGTGATCTCTTCATTCTTTTCCTTTTCCAGGTTTGCGTAGAGATTATCACGTACTTCCTGGGAGATCCTGTACATACGTACTTCAAAGTAGGACTTCGGGATCAGTTTTCTGACTGCCACCGGAATCTTCGAAGCCAGGATCGCCTCCTGCATCTTTTCCTTGCCCAATGCCAGGATGAGCAGTGAAATGATCGCTCCGGCAAAAATGCCGGGCAGACCGTTGGCGATCAGGGCCAGACCGCTGCCTCCGCACAACAGACCGATGATAATGGATACGATCGTATCGATCATCCATGTGATCTCATCGACCGCAAACAGGTCCTTTGTATCGACCTTGAAGTCGATGTCTGACATCGACAGATAGGAGTTCAGGCTCAATGCGGAATACGGTACGTTATGCTTGACGCAGATCGGCATCGTATACTCTTCCAGGGCATAGGAAACTGTCTTCAGCCATGATGTGACAGGCTTCATCAGAAGTTTTCTCGCCTCATCTGTGTGCAGATAGGCATCGATCTCTTTCTGCAGTTCCCCGTCGATCATATCGAGCTTCTCGATCTCACCGCGCCGCCAGCGTTCGATCACGGGCAGTGCAACATTTTCCAGGATCGGGTCAACAAATGTATCCACGGCATTCCGGTAAAGCGTCAGAATATTGTTCATGACGATGTTCTCAACGATACTGCTTTCCTTAAGGCGGTCGATCTCCATCTTGAATTCCTTCAGTTCATCATCGATCTTGCCGCAGTATGCAAGTCCTTTGGCGACTGAGAACTCCGGTTCGCTTCCGCTGATGATCACAGCATCCTCAAAGACCTCCTGACACCATTTCTTCACGGCAGGCATCTTGGAGACGCCTCCTGTCAGGAAGATCAGCTCAGGCTGTTTTTCCGTAATGCCTTCCTTCGCCTGGTAAAGGCTTTCCAGGAAGACTTCTTTGAACGACTTGCCGTTCAGGCGTTCTACTCCCCTGTTCAGCAGTCTGTCTGCGATCTTTTCATTGAGTCGCAGCGTCAGCCTGACAGGCAGTCTTGTATAGCGGATCGTGACTGTCTGCTGGCAGTCATTCTTCTTCCAGTATTCTTCATCCGAGAAGTATTTTTCCTTCAGCCTTCTGCAGGCAAACTCGCAATAGCTTCTCCAGGCATCACTCTCACTGAAGATCTTCCGGATCTTTTTCGGATCGTTTGACGCATTCACAGATTCCTCGAGCAGGATCTCATCCATGATGCCGCCGCCCAGGTATACTTCCCCACCTGTCTTCAGTTCAACTTCCTTGCCGCCCATGATATAGGCAAAGTCAGTCGTGGAAGAACCAATGTCTACGACAAGCACAGGCCTGGAAAGGATGTCATATCCGACCTGCAGGTGTTTGGACTGGCAGGCTGAAACAAGCGCAGCCCTGGATTCCGAAATGATCTTTGCCGGCGGATAACCGGTACGCTCAAAGATCTCACGGTATGCTTCCCTGGCAGCCTTATCCCATCCGGCAGGACAGCCGATGTAAAAGCTGCAGTCATCACCTTTGATCAGGTCACCGTTCAGATACAGTTCACCCAGAACACCGGAAGCGAAGCTCTTGATATCTTTGGCGGATGTTGCGTCATTCAGGAACCTGCTCTTGAAGCGGATCTTCCTGGTCACTGCGTCCGGGTCATAGCATGCGCCTTCGCCGATCAGCAGATCACCGTTCTTTAAGAGCGCATATGCTGTTACAAAGCTCTTCATTTCACGGATGCTGAGGACTTCCGGTACGAGCTGTTCATATCTGTCCAGTCTCGTAACGGCACTCTCGGCATCACCGAGGTCAAATCCATAATAGCGGTTCATAATCTGCCTCCGGCTGCCAGACCTTTCTTGAGCAGCGCGTTGTCCATGACAAGTGCAGGCCTGAGCGTACCTCCCTCTCCGGGAAGGATATCAAACCAGGCATGGTCTTCTTTGGAATAGTCCACTGTCTCGATCCTGCGGTTATGCAGGTAATATTTGATATGCGAAATGGTCTCCATGGCCAGATCGCTGTTCTTGTCCGTATATGCGTCTTCCAGCAGCTGCGACAGCAATGCCAGTTCTTTCTGGTTCATGCCGTCCTTGTCCTTTTCCAGCTCATGTCTGGCATCGATCATTTCTTCTGTCCTGACATCAGCCAACAGGTGATCGACCGTCAGCATGATCCCCAACAAATGCTTATAGATCTTATCCGGATCGGATATTGTTTCCGTCTGGATCTCGGACTGTTTCTGCTTTCCCTGCGTATGGAAATTCATACCGCTGAAGAACAGGCATACCATGCCTGCCGCAAGCAGGACGAGAAATACCGGGAGATTGATCACCATGGATATCGCCCTGACCGAGAACAGCAGCAATACAAATGCCCCGACGGCACACGCGCAGCCGACACCCAGCAGCACCCAGAACAGCGGGCTGTGCCCTGTTTTCTTTTCCTGTTTCCGGTATTCCTCCCGGCTGTATACCTTTGTTTCGCCATAGCTGTCGATCAGGTTCAGCGAGGTCCTGACAGTTGAAAGAATGCTGTAGGCAGCAGCCTTGACGCGTTCGCTTTCTTCCTGTTCGTTGTATTTGAACAGGATCCTGCTGAGTGCGGAATCAGCCGCTTTGATCATGGAAGCTGTATCAGACTGTGCTTTCAGTGTATTCAGAAATGATTCTTTATCTTTTTCGAACAACGATTGTAATGTCACCATAATGCTTCTCCGTACAGAACAATATTATCACATTTTGAACAATGAAAAATGACTGACATCAGAGGTCAGTCATCCAGCATCTTTATGGAGGTGATCACCGGCTGGTCTTCCGGTGCGATCGTTCCGTTGTTGTCCAGCGGCTTGGAATCAGCAGCGATCTTTCTGGCGATTTTCATACTGTTATCATCTGCCACCCATCCGAAAGCCGCGTAGTTGCCGTCAAGATGCGGCTGGTCGCTCAGCAGGATAAAGAACTGTGAGCTTCCGCTGTCAGGATCCGTTGCACGAGCCATGGAGATCACTCCCGCAACATGCTTGATCGGATTGTCAAAACCGTTGGAAGAGAATTCCCCGATGATCGTCGCATCTGATCCGCCGAATCCGTCTCCCTGGGGATCTCCACCCTGGAGGATGAATCCGTCCATGATCCTGTGGAATGTCAGTCCGTCATAGAAGCCTTCTTCCGTCAGCTGTACGAAGTTGTCTACCGTGACCGGTGCCGAATCCCTGTCCAGATCGATATAGATGTCACCGTAATCCTTTACTGTGATCACGGCATGTTTCTCGGCTGTAAGTCCTTCTTCAGATGCATCCTGATTTGCGGCAGTCTTTCCTGCACAGCCTGTCAGGAGCAGCAGGCTCATCATCATTACTATTTGTTTTTTCATGACAGACATCATACCACATTTATGAGGATTCTGCAGATATCGATAGAATTTCGGCAGATTACGATAGTCTGACCGTTCCATATCCTGTATCATCATGTCGGAGAAAACTTATGAGAAAAGACTATAAGATCGTAGTAGCGGATATAGACCGTACCCTGAGAGAAAAGCCTGATCAGTTCGGTGATGTCAACCGCAGAGCTTTCCAGGCACTGCATGAACGCGGCGTCCTGCTGGGGATCGCTTCAGGCAGACCGCTCTGGCAACGTCTGACAGAACACGCAAAGGAATGGGGACTCGGCTTTGAGTTTGATTTCCTCATCGGACTGAACGGCGGCGAAGTATATGACGCGCACACAGGCATTACCAAAAGCCTCAATCCCCTTCAGCCGGATGATATCAAAGAGATCATCACAAAGATGGAAGTTACCAATTGCAATCCCTTCATCTATGGTGACGGCTATATGCTGGCAAGATGGGACGACGATCTTGTGCGTGCTTCCGCTAAGCGCAACCGCAATGAAGCAAGGATCGCCAAGGATGTTTCAGAATTCTGGGAGAAGCCTGTCGGAAAGATCCTCTTCCGTACGGAAACGGAAGAACAGATGAAGGAAGTCGTTGAGCCTTTTGCCAGAACACTTGAGAATGATACATACTTCTGCTTCAAAACAGCAGTCAACCTGATCGAATTCCAGGACAGGAGAAACAACAAAGGCACCGCCGTTGCCGAATACTGCAAGGACAACGGTATTTCACTGGAAGATGTCATGGCATTCGGCGACGCTGAGAATGACCTGGAGATGATGAAGATGGCGGGATACTCCGTATGCCTGTGCAACGGCATGCCTGAGAATAAAGCCATCGCTGATGCGGTCACCGAATACCGTGCCAGTGAAGATGGTTTTGGACATTGGATCTTCGATCACTATTTAAGCGAATAAACCGATCGGATCATCTGCCCTCTCTTACGATTAACCACAGATCAATGATCCCGGAAAAATGTGTGTTTTCTATCAGGAAAACACCTTTTTTCGTCTCATCAGAAAACGGCTTCCTTCTGCAGAAGCCGTCTTCGGTCCTTTTATATTGTTTTTTCGGTAGACAGGAGTTCACTCCGACAGCATTGCCTTCTGGACGATCTTGAAGCTTGCCTTCTTCGTACCTGCATATGCGCCGATTCCCTTCAGGGTAACCGTCGCCGTACCTTTATTGATATTCTTTGCATAGCTGACGATCTCAAAATCAGCCGTTGTCAGTTCCTGTTTGTTCAGTACGATTTTGATATCTGAAGGATCCAGCGTGATCGCCCTGCCTGTATATGTCTGGCTGGGGATCGTGACCTTTGCGCTGCTGATATTCAGCTTCTTTGCGGCGATCCTGTAAACCGTGCTGATCTGTCCTTCATAATTGTTCTGGCCGATAACTGTCACACGGATCACCGTGCCGACAGGAATGATATCTGTTTTCTGAACTTCCTGACCGGCAAACCTGACGGTTTCTGTTTTGTTGGAAACAACGACAGCATCTTCTTCATATGTATAAACATATGTTTTTGCGTAATCAGTTCCTGCTTTCAGCACGCCGCCGTCCAGATCTGTAACGGTGATCTTGGAAGCGAACTTGTTCGGCTTCGTATTCTCCGTGACATCTGCCGCTGTCATCGTCAGGCCGGCAATATCCTGCTTCGCAATACTGAAGAATACGGCAGGTGCGGTACCGCTGTAGTTCCCTTTGCCCTTCACAATAACAGAGGCAATGTTCTGTCCGGTCTTATTATTGTTTTTATATGTCAGCGTATAGTCAACGCCTTCCTTCAGGACTATATCGTTGTCTTTCACGATCACTTCCGTCTTTGCGCCTTTCTTTGCAAATACGGTATCGGCTGCTGTTACAGAGACACCATTGATCGGTTTCGCAGTGATCCTGAATGTCTTTTTCACTGTGCCTGTATATCCCTTGGTTCCCGTCAGGACGACAGTCGCTGTGCCCTTATCCGTGTTTTTCAGATAGGAGACATCGATCCATTGAGGATTCAGTTCATCACCCTTCGGCGTGATGATCTCCTCAGGAACAAAAGTGATCGGTTCTCCTGTATATTCAACGGACTTGGGAAGTGTCAGCGCAGCCACATTCTTCAGCGGAGTTCCGGTGATCTTAAATGAAGCTGTCTTCGTTCCGATATATCTGCCCATACCAGTCACAATGATCGATGCTGTTCCGACATCTTCATTGTTTTCATACGTCACTTCGTAATCCGTATCCTCAGTCAGAAGCTCTGTACCGTATTTTACTGTAACAGAAGGTTCCTTCTCTGATCCGTCATAAGGAGTACTTGTATACTCGGGAGTGATCTTGAAATTTGCCGCAAGCAGCTCTTCACCCTTTTCTCCGACTGTGAGCAGGCATTCCGTATAGCCCTGATAATTATTGATGCCTTCGATACGAAGCTGATATGTACCGGGATCTTTGATCTCAACACCTTCCGGTCCATTTACTGTATAATCGGTTCCCTTTTTCAGCGTCTTTCCGTTCAGTACGACCTTAGGCGCAGGCGTTAATGGAGCTCCTGTCGCAAGGACAGCCATATCGTTCACAACAGCATCTTCAATGCTCATCGGTTCGATCTCAAAGAATACAGATATGGACTGGCTGTAGTTGCCTTTTCCTTTGATCTGGATCTCTGCTGTACCGGCATTCTGGTTGTTGAGATACTTGACGGTGTAGTCTACGTTATACTTCAGAAGTTTCTTGTTGTCATAGACACGCATATCACTGAATGTGATCTTGGAGCCTGTATATGTAACTGATTCGGGAACACCGGCTGCCCAGATATGTTCCGGTATATCCAGTCCTGTCTCTTCTGCATCCTCTTCAGTGACATCGCCCGGATCCGACTCATAGCTGTCATCCCTGGACATGATTGTGAGTGTAACTGTGTCACTGTTCAGATAACCTGTTCTGCCTGCATAAACGGAGATCGTATTTTCCCCTTCTTCTACAGTGAACGGGTTGGCTGCGGCTGTCTGATCATCCGCATTGTATATTACGGTATTGGATGTTGAACTCTTCAGCCAGACTGCTGTTCCGACCGGAAGTTCCATTCCGTCGGTGATCACAGTCTGTCTGCCGTCCTCACCGAAATAATATGCGTAAGGCGCGTCAGCTTTCAGCTGCGGCAGTACAGTTACCTCAACAGAATCTGTATAGCCTCCTTCTTCTGAAGTGGCTGTGATGACTGCTGAGCCTTCACCGACGACCTGGATCAGCCCGTTCTGTTTGATCGTCACAACAGACTCGTTGCTGGATTCGAAGACGAAGTTCTGATTTTCCGCATCCTCGGGAATCACTTCAGCTGAAATGAAATCATAATTGCGTTCACTGCCAAGCCTGAATGTCAGATCATTGTGATAGATCCTGATCCCGGTAACCCTGACCGGATCGGCAACCGTCAGATAGAAGGAATCCCTTGCCTTCGATCCTGCATTCACATAGATCCATACTGTTCCCTCAGCATGTGTTGTGACAAGCCCGGTATCGGATACTGTCGCAACAGACGGATCACCGCTTCTGAACGTTACTTTATCTGACGTATTTAAAGGCGTCACTGTATAGTTCAGCTGGTATTGTGCACCGACTGTCAGTTTTTTGGGTTTGTTTGTAACCGTGACTGACTCTGCCGGGATCACAGGCGCTTTATAGTTGATCTGTACCACATCATGAGCGTGATATACCGTACCGTCCTTCAGGGTAATATCCATATCATAGATACCTTCCTGCAGCGGTGTATTTACGCTGAATTTCGTACTGAAATTTGTCCTGACATAATCATATCCGAACTTCGGATAGATATTGGTCTGCTCGTCGTAGCGGGTATCATACTTACTGGTCGTGACACGTATGGTGTAACTGGACGGACTGGCATCCATGGCATTAAGATCCTTGTCCTTCAAAACGACCGAACTGATATCCGCTTCTGCTATGGAGCCGGGCAGTATAACACTCTTTGTCGTAAATGATGTTGAAGTTGTATACGCTGTAGCAGGTGTTCCTTTGTCATTGATCTCATCTTCCGAGAAGCTGACCAGCATATTGTCATCTTCAAAGACGAGGAAATCCAGATCATCTGCGACACTGAATTCAAACTTGTCACTTTCATAAGTGTCATAGTCCGGCAAGTATTCTTTCAGGTCCGGAATGATGAACACAGCATAATGTCCGTTTCCTGTTGTTGATTCCACGGAGATCTCTGTATCATCGATCTTGACTGTCAGCAGGTACTTCCTGTTGGGTTTCGCGCCTTCCAGGGATGTAAAGAACGGCTTGCGTCCTTCGATCTCATAGAATGTCTGCGGCACGAAGAAGTAATAGAAACGCTGTTCTCCTCTGATCGTTTCCAGCGCATCGGGATGTGCCTCAAGATACTGTGAGGGCAGCTTATCTGCTGTAACTGTGTCGTATCTGAACAGATTGCCGCCTGCATACAGTGTTTCCAGCCTGGTAAATTCTGTCAGATCCGGCATTTCATACATCTCATTATTCTGGATATTCAGATATGTGATATCAGGTGAAAAACCATATTCATCCAGTTCTGTCAGGTCCAGACCGTCAAGTGTCAGTTTACTCAGATTTCTGAACAGCCGCAGGCCTTTGATTGAGGTGACAGCTTTCTGAACATGCAGTGTCACCTGCCATTTGTCATCTGCCATTGTTGACATGCTTTTGTAGGATCTTCCTGTTCCGGGCAATATGCTGAGGCTTTCAACATTATCAAACATCGCGCTGTTCAGCGGTCCGTCACCGTATACTTCCAGAAGCTCCAGATAGATCTGTTTGTCGCCAAAGCTGTCTGAATCAACGATAAGGCTATCCGTCGTATGGAACATCAGCGGTTCTTCTGCGGACCCGATATATCCTACGACCTGATCTGAAAACATCACCTGGATATAGATCACATAATCACTGTCATGATACAAAGGATTATCGTTGGTATCAGATTTCAGCATTTTAGCTGTCGGATTCATCACTTTGCTTTCCAGATAAGGCATATCAGGATAGGATTCACTGACAGGCTTGTAATAGGCTTTATATGTAACTCTTTCCATTGCCGGCAGCGGATCGATATGCAGTGTGATCCTTGCGGTCTTGGAGAGCGGTTCGATCTCCGCATATTTCTCCATAGATTGGAAATCCAGCTCCATTGAAGTCAGTGATACTGTCTGACCGGTCGGAACGACCTGGAATGAACCATCCGGATAAATGCCCAGAGCGATCGCGTAAACAGTCGTTCCGCCGTATGTATCCGCATCAATGTAGTAATCAGCGTCTATGCTTTCGTCATAGTTTTTACTGCTGGTGAAATATTTGGTCTCATCTTCGGTATTTGTCAGACGGATGTGATTCAGCCTTTCCTCATTCGGATTGTTTACTTTCAAATAAACACGGGACTTGCGATAACCGTTACTGATCTCCACGACCGAAACAGTGATTTTAGTCGCGGCAAAAACAGTACTCTCCTCAGTCTCTTCCTGCAATACAGTTTCATCCTCGATCGGTTCTTCTGATTCCGTTGTTTCTTCAACCGGAACTTCAGTTTCAGTGATCTGCTCTTCCGGAACGACAGACTCCTGCGGCTCAGGGATCTCTTCCGAAACAGGTTCTTCTCCGGTCTCTTCATTTTCAGTCAGTTCTTCACTGAGGATCTCATCCGGAATAGCTTCTTCCTCCGAAATCACTTCAGTGATCTCTTCGGCCTCTTCTGAAACAGCAGTCTCCTGCACCGCCTCATCATCGGTCTCCTCTGCCATGACCGGCATTTGCACAAAGGCTGTTTGCAAGAACACCAGTACAGACATCATGACAGCTAAATAATTCTTCTTCATAAACATAAATATCTCCAGCAAATTGATCGAATTCATTATACTGAAATATTGCCATTATAAAAACTGATTCCTGCCGAATCAGTTTTTATACAATACAGTTTTATTTATGCTTCGGATAATGCTTATTCGAGCACCTTTACCCATTCATTGTCCTGATCGGCGATCCATTGATCATTTCCGACCCTGTACCATGTATAGCCGCCGTTTTCCCGTGTTTCGTATGCGTAGAACTGCGTTCCCTTGGCAGCTGTATAATACTTCTCATTTGATACATCAGGACCACTGCGTACATTGAGTCCGGCATCCGCGGTCACTTCGATGCGCATGATCCGGCTGTCACTGACGCTTTCCCCGGTATCTTCCAGTGAAGATGCCACACCGGCAAACAGAGGAACTCTGCCTTTGCTGAGGAGGAAGATGAACGGTCTGTCGAATACGACATCATGATAGATATAGTTCCTGACGTTATAACCGCCTGCGCCAAGACCTCCCATGACGACCGTCGCCGCGGAAGCCCTGACCTCTTCTTCATTGACCTCGATGTCAGCCTTCTGTCTGATCTGCTTGACATAGATCTGTGAGACGACCCCCGGGTCTCCTTCCGCCATTTCCGAGAAGTCCGCATAACCGACTGTAAACATTCTCTGGATACCGAGTTCCTTCAGCACCGCATCCAGTTCATATTCCGCATTGTAGTTATATTTCGGCAATGACAGGTTGGTGATATGCACATCTGCCGTCCACGTCTGCTGGTCTTCATTTTCGGTGCTGATAAAGCCCTTGTAGTAATTCATGATCATTTCCGGATCAGCCTGGGCAAGGTATTCATCGACAGTGACTCCCTCATTCGGAAGGATCGCGGTGAACTCCAGACCGTTTTCCAGATAGAGGACAACACCTTCACTCAGGGAATCATGCCACCAGCCTTCCATTGACTGACGCATCATACTGACAGTGCTTTCTGAACCGTCTGCGTTATGGAATGTCTGGGGAGAAGTCAGTTCCGGCTGGAACCGGATCATCCATTTCCCGCCTGCAGCCAGTGCATTGAGCAGCAGCATCGGATCGGTCTGATCCAGGTCGTCTGCCTGCAGGATCTCCGGAATAGAGCCGTCTGTCTTTTCCTTCGTCCAGTCATTCACTTCCTGCGCCAATGCGGCCTTGTCCGCAAAGCTTCGTTCAAAGACTGCCGCATCATAATATTCCCGCAGATGATCCAGATAGGATGCTTTCAGCGTCAATCCGTTATCGGTATTGAACCACAGTGAATTTCCCGTATAGAAATCGATCCCGAATTCATAGTTCATTTCCGGCAGATACCTTTTCATCAGCTGGTTCAGATCATCCGTACTGATGCCAAGCGTTGATTCGATCTCAGCCCTGGTCACTCCGGCTGTACCGTTTTCCGCCATGCTTAACGCAAGGATCAGCGACATCGGCGAAAAGATATGATTGCCTTCTGCACTGAATACCTTCTGCATCAGTCTGATCATAAACGGATCCAGCATGTTCATCACTTTTGTTTCGGACGCATATGGATCAGAACTGTCAAAAACGGATGCCACAGGTTCAGGCGCTTCGTTTATAAATACCGGTTCACCATCCGGTTCAGTGACTTCCACAGCTGTCTGAACAGCTTCAGCCGGTTTTTCCGGCACTGCAGCTGTTCCGGCAGAACATCCGCCCGTACAGATCAGAAGTGACAGACCCAGTGCGTATAAAAGATTTTTCCGCTTCATTTCTTCTCCATCCTGCTCTAGGAAATTCCCAGGAACTGACGGCAGATCTCACAGATCTCTTCAGCCTGTTCCTGTGTTTCCATTTCAGCAAACACCCTCAGCAGCGGTTCCGTACCGGAGAAACGGATACTGACCCATCCGCCGTTTTTAAAGTAGACCTTGCAGCCGTCCATATAGGAGACACGATCTGTTTCATACGGGAAAACAGGTACTTCTCTGTCTTCCATGATACGCTTCAGGAACAGATCCCTGTGTTCTGCGCGGAACCTGTAATTATGCTGTGCCATATATGACCTGCCCACGATATCGCACAGTTCGTCATAGATCACCGACATCTTCTTGCCTTCATAGGCAAGCATTTCCACCAGGAGCGCAGCGGCATAGACGCCGTCCTTGCCCTTGATCCTGCCGGCGACAGACAGGCCGCCGGATGACTCTCCGCCGATCACGGCGTGTGTTTCATCCATCTTTGACGAGATCCATTTGAAACCGACAGGCACTTCATAGACTTCCTGCCCAAGATACTTTGCCATACGGTCTACCATATGCGAGGTGCAGAGATTGCGTACGACAGGACCGTGCATGCCTCTGTGCTTTACCAGATAATAGTCCAGCAGCATGATCACGTCATTCGGTGACAGGTATCTGCCGGTATCATCAATGATGCCGATCCTGTCGGCGTCACCGTCTGTTGCGATCCCCAGATCGCAATGATGCGAGATCACGTATGCCCTGAGATCGTGCATACTGTCGGAATCCGGTGCCGGCATATGTCCGCCGAACAGCGGATCATGATAACCATGTATCGTTTCGACACCGCATCTTGCAGTGATCAGGATCGTCTTGATGCATGTCTCGGATACACCGTACATCGGGTCAAGCACGATGTTCAGGTTTGCATTTCTGATCTTCTGTACATCGATGTCATCGATGATCGAATCGATATATTCATTGACAGGAGAAAACTCCGTGATGATCCCTTCCTCAATGCCTGCCTCGTATTCTTTGGAGCAGACAGGAAGTTTTACCTGCGAGATATAACGTTCGATATCCGCAGTCTGTTCCAGGTCTGCATCCCTGCCCCCGTATGTAAATACCTTGACGCCGTTGTATTCCGCAGGGTTATGGCTTGCGGTCACCATCAGCCCGTAGTGCATGTCATGGACCTGGACATAATACATGACGACAGGTGTCGGACATGCCTTGTTCACGATCATGGTATGTATTCCTTCTGCCGCAAAGACTTCCGCCAGCCATCTGACCGATTCGTTTGCCAGGAAGCGTCTGTCATGTCCTATGACGATCCCTTCTCCGGATACGCCTTCCGCATGCATTTTGTCAGCCATGGCTTTCGCGAGGATCTGCAGATTCTGTTTTGTAAATTCATCACCGATCACGGCTCTCCAGCCGCCCGTTCCGAATTTCAGCATTGTTTTCACCCGGAAATCAGTATTTCCTGAAGAATTCACACTCTTCGTCATTGCATAGTTTCGCAGCGCTCAGACGGATATTGCAGTGGAACACATGTCCGAGCGGATCCTTTTTGTCGGAGTAATATCTGTATACAAACGGGATATCATTGTCCATCAGTACCGGTATCAGGATAGAAGGCTGTGCCTTCAGGAAGTCATTCGTACTTGTCATGACAAATGCCGGCGGGAAGTCTTCCGTGATCCATTCCACCGGATTGATCAGCTTCAGTTCAGCTTCCATATCCCTGCCGGGCAGGAAGTCCGACATCAGCGCAGTCGTCATATCCTGTGCAGTCAGCTCGATCCTGAATGCGCCGCAGTTCAGCGCGACCGCATTGAAACGGAAGCCCGTGGGCAGCTTCACGCCCAGTTCCTGCGCATAGTCGGGATTTGTCAGGGCTGCCGAAAATATCGCAAGCATGTGTCCGCCCGCGGAATCTCCCACACCGTACACATGTTCCATATCAAAACCATAGGTTTCCGCATTGACCAGCATCCATGCGGCAACAGAACATGTATCCTCCAGGGATGCAGGAAATTTATATTCCGGTGCCAGACGGTAGGAATAGTTGACGACCGCAAAACCTCTTTGGGCGAGAGACATGCAGTAGAACTGATATACATCCTTATCACCGTATACCCATCCGCCGCCGTGCACGCTCAGGATGACAGGCAGCTTTCCTTCCGCACCTTTGGGACGGTAAACATCCAGAAGCTGATACTTCTCATCGACCGTTCCGTAACGGATATCGTCAAAACGGATGATATCATCCGGCGTCTTCAGACCCGCATCACGTTTTGCGTCTCCTTCACCGAACATCTTTCTGATCTGATCACTCATTGCGCTCATAGAAAACCCTCCTTGTCATATAACGGTTTCATGTTTCTCTCTATTTTCAGGATCCGTTCATCATGATCCGGCTTCATACAGCGGTCACCTTTGCCGGAATACAATGTGCTGCACATTATAAAACCCGCAATAACCGCAATGATCAAAATGATGAAAGCCTGCATATCGGAAATCCCTGCAGTCATGTGATACATCATATCCATGATATATTGAGCCTGTCTGTATTTATTGTAATATGAATAGTCCCTAATGAAATGGGGAAATGTCAAAAATTACATGCTTGATAACAATATATTCAGGCCATGACAAATTCTTTCTGATGTATGTTTTTCAGACTTTGCCTTCATCCGGAATATTTACGCAATGCCGCCGCCTGTCATAATAGACGCCATTTATGTAAACCGATATATTCTTAACTATAACTGTGGGGAGATTAACAATATTCGCAAAAAAGGGACATCAGTCCCTCATTACTTATCGGATCTTTCCGGAAATGCATCAGTCCGAATGACAGCTGCGCTCTTTCAGTCGGCAGAACTGATCATTGTAAGCATATCCAGGTAGAATGACCGGATATCCTTTTTATGCAGCAGCCCGCCCTGCAGTGACATATGGTCTCCGTCATGTACAGGATAGACATTCCAGATTCCCGGTCTCAGATCATGAGGATCCAGTTTTCTGCTCGGTGCTCCGAATGGCGAAGTTTCGGAAATGGTACTGACCCTTCCGTCATTTTCCTTCCATTCCTGACCGATCCTTGTACCCCCTTTTGTCATACCGGTATACTGACCGATCTGGTATGAACGCATAACAAAGAAAGGTTCCATGCCCTTTTTCGGGACATAGCTGTCACCGCTCTTTTTCGTATAGCTGCACGGCACGGAATAATAGTATACATCCGGCAGAGTACACATCCTTTCGTTCAGAATGGCCGCCTGATCGATCTGCATATCATGATCTGCACAGTCCCTGGGATCCCTGCCGTCTGTCTCCGTCTGGAGCTGATTGGACATTCTTCTGCCGAAATATCTGCTCCACCAGGGAACTTTCACGGAATTCAGATCAAAACCGGGATCACTGAGCATATCAAATGAAGAATTGCCATTCATCGCGCATGCCGCAGCACAGACAGAATGGATCCTGTCTTCCATGCCGCCCAGAAACAGCGGAGAGATATCTCCGTTTTCCGCGGCTGCTCTTTCTGCCTCATCACCATGAGCCATCAGTTCCGCAAACAATCTTGCTGTTGTGCCGCCGAAGGAATGTCCGATCAGGACCAGCTTTGTGCCATCGGTCAGGTCAGGGATCAGAGCACATCCTGTATAGTCCCTGCCGAATCTCTCATGGCCATAAACCTTGCTGTGACTGATCCCATAGTCAGTTCTCTTTCCGAAGATCTGGGCATAGAGCTCACAGGAACGGTCCCACGCGCTTCCAAACGGTGAAACTGACGCTGCATAACTGTCAAATCCTTTTTCATTCAGATAACTGATCAGATCGCCGCCGCGCATTCCCCAATAAGGCATTTTCTCATATCGCTTGTCATAGCTTCCCCAGCCTGCCGTGCCATGGATAAAAACAAATTTCAGTTTCATACTGCCTCCTCACTGAATAACGATTTGTCTTTTTCATAGTCCCTTTAAATAAAGGACTTCCTCTGTATCAAACGCAGGTTTTGAAATACCGGTCATCGTGAAGCCTTCAGCTTCATAAAAAGCTCTTGCGCGAATGTTGTTTCTGAACACCCAAAGTACTACCTCGGAATACCCTGCTTCCCGGATATCTTTCAGGACCCTGTCCATCATCCGGGTGCCGTACCCTTTATGCCAGTTGTCAGGCAGGCTGTGAATGCAGATCAGTTCTGCTTTGCCGGCAAATTCCGCATCACGGGCTGCGTCCCAATACGCGATGCAGTGAGGTTTCCCATCGACCAAAAGGATATATCCATTTCCGATGCTGTTGTTCAGGAGATTCCGGTACATAGCAGCTGCCCTGTTGATGTCGGTATACTTCGCTAAAGTTTCAGCGTCAAGGATCCCGGCAAACGCTGCTTTCCAGCTTTCCGTCTGAATATAAGCAAGCGTGTTCTCATCACCCTGCCTGACTTTTCGAATAGTTGTTTTCATTTGGCATCCTCCGCAGATTCCGATCTGTTTGTTTTAATATAAGCCGGTCAGTCAAAAATATTACTTGATGTATATCAGAGATGCAAGTTTAATGAACCACATTATACGGAATGAACATATCCAATAATTATGTTCTGATATTGAATGAATGATCTGCCGCAGACATGAAACGCGGTACATGCAGCAGATATGAGCACATCGGCTTTCTTTCTGCCTGATACGTAAAAAAATGAGAGACGATCTGTCTCTCACTGTTCTGTAATGCATTTATTACCGTTCCGCGCTCCACGCGTTATATGTCGTAAGCTCCTTTTTTGCGTCTTCTCTTGCGATCGAAAACACCCTGAGATCATCGATATATCCGATTACAGGACTGTTGTCATTGATCGCGTCATCGCTTTTGATCAGATACATGAACGCACCAAGCACAGCAGCCAGGGATCCTTCAGATGCCCATGTATAGTCACCGTTGACGCTGTCGGTCACAAAGGAAACAAGACCTCCGATATCTTCAGCCGCTTCCCGCAGGACCTCATGCTTATCCAGGATGCTGTTGACTCTTCCGACGATCTCCGATACTTTTTCCCGATCTCCGGCAATGTTTTCCGCTTCTTTTTTCAGCAGTTCATACTGTTCGTTCAGATCACTGATGCCTACAATATTCGTCATATTCATAAATCTCCATATCTGCATCAATTATACAGCATCGTATGCCATGCAGAAACAGCATGATGACTTTCACATGCCCGCTTAACTGCCTGTATTCATTTTTCTGCGCCAAGCATTCGGCGTCATGCCGAAGCGCCGGTGAAACAACCGAGAAAAATATGCTTCATTGGGAATGCCCGATATCTCCGCGATCGTATGTACTGGCATCTGTGTATTGATCAGATTCAGTTTTGCATGTTCCAGCCGGAGGCGGATCATGTACTCGTTTGGCGGAAATCCGGTCAGTTTCTTGAATTCACGGGACAAATGGTATTTGCTGATGCCTGCCCGCTGTGACAATTCGTCCATAGTAAGCGGTTCACGGAAATGCGTATTCATATACCGTACGAGTTCCAGCAGTTCTTCTGCTGCACGTTCTGTATGCTGTTCTTCCGTCTGCGGGTAACGTGCTTCATTCAGCATCACAAACAATGATTCCAGCGCATGGGCAATGCGCATGCTGCGAAGGACCGATGGTACGGTATATGCCTGAAGAATATGCTCCATCAGGATCATAATAGCCCCTGTATCCGGATATACAGTCAGTCCGCTGTCCTGCTTTGTGTATTCCTCATACAGACGGCGTATGCCGGTACCGTCTGTATGTACATCGATATGTTCCCAGCTTCCTGATGCTGTCCGGTAGTCGTGATGTTTACGGCAGTCAAGCCATACGGCACTGCCGCGTTCCAGTGCATATACATGACCTTCATATGTCAGTGATCCGCTTCCGGACAGCGTACAGATCAGCAGATATGATTCTGCGCCTTCCCGTACAGTATAATATCCTGCTCCCGAACGCATCACGGAGAATGACTGGAGAAACATATGTGACCTCCAGCTGTCTTCCGGCTGAGGAAGCGCAGGCAGAACATCGACATAGCCGCTCAGATGATAGTCTGCACGAAGGATGGCATCGAGTGACTGCAGATCTTCTTCCATGAATTCCATTTGTGCAATCTTCTCGATCGGACGAGTATCGTCTTCAGAGAAACTGTAATGGTAAAGTCCGTATTGCTCAAACATAAACACCTCCGCACGATCGTGCAATTGATTCCGCATGATTCTTCATTAAAAGATTAATAACATAAGACTATACTCATATTGTACAACAATAATTCATGCGCAATATCATTCAAATCAGGAGGAAATAATATGCTGTATGATCTGAAAACAAATCATGAAACAAGGCTGCTCGGGCTTGATACGAAACCGTATTTTTCCTGGAAACTCAAAGGATCCGGAGAAAACATCATCCAGAGTACTTACCGTTTATGCGTCAGTGACGCTGAGGGAATTGTATGGGATACAGGCGTCAGGGAAAGCAGGCAGTCAGTCTTTGTCCCCTATGAAGGCATTCCCCTGAAATCCCGCACACGCTATACATGGTCCGTTACTGTCACAGACGATCATGGTCTGTGCTCTGAGGAAGAGACCTGGTTTGAGACGGCATTTCTCTATCCCGAAGACTGGAAAGCGGTATGGGTCAGAAAACCGGGAAAAGAGCCAAAACGTAAAAAGGGATTCGGGAACCAGCCGGCTCCTACCCTGTTCCGCCGTGAATTCGTCATACCTTCCTGTGTCATTTCAGCGCGTCTGTACGCGACATGCCACGGTATCTACGAAGCAAGTCTGAACGGCAAACGCTGCGATGACCGTGCATTTGCCCCGGAATATTCTTCCTATGATTCGTATCTGTGCTACCAGACATACGACATTACAGGTCTTCTGCATGAAGGCACAAATGTGCTGGGTATGACTGTAGCGGATGGATGGTATTTCTGCCCTGTCACGACAATGAGCAATCAGACCGCCAGGGAAACACATGCCATCCTTTACCAGATCGAAGTGCTGCAGGAAAACGGGGAACATCTTGTCATCGCTTCCGATGGCAGTGAAACATGGTCGCAGGGACCTGTTTGCTTCAGTGATCTGTTTGCCGGTGAGCAGTATGATGCCAGACGTGAGCAGCCCGGCTGGGATACCTCAGCATTTGATGCCAGTACATGGAAACAGGCTGAAGCCGTCAGACGGGATACCACCGGCCTGTATGCCCAGATCGGTGCCCCTGTACGCGCTGTTTGTGAGATCCCTGCTAAGGATCATTACATTTCACCGAAGGGTGAACATATCATTGATTTCGGGCAGGTACTTGCCGGACATGTCCGTTTCCATGTAAATGTACCTGCCGGAACGGAAGTTACACTGGAACACTTCGAGATACCGGACAAGGACGGCAACTACTTCAACAACATTCTCGGTACAGTCGGTGTCGGAGACGGATGCGATCAGAAAGTAACGTACATTTCTGATGGCAGAGAAGCTGTTTATGAAGCAAAATTCTCATTCCATGGATTCCGTTATGTGCGTGTTACAGGCATCGAAGATATTGATCCTGCTGACTTTACAGCTGTTGCCATGTCCACTGATAAGAAAGAAACGGGAACATTCACAACATCTGATGCGCGCATCAACCGTCTCTATGAGAATACACGCTGGTCGCAGCGTTCCAATATGCTGTCGATCCCGACGGACTGCCCGCAGCGTGAAAAAGCAGGCTGGACCGGTGACATCGGCATCTATGCCGCAACATCGCTTCAGAACGAGGATACGACCGGTTTCCTGACACGCTGGCTTCAGAGTGTCATCGTTGACCAGATGAAAGACGGTGCAGTTCCGATGGTCGTACCTAACAACCAGACATATAAAAACATGAGTGCCATGCTGAAGATGGTTGGCGGAATGAAAGGCAATGTCGGACCTGCCGGCTGGGGTGATGCCTGCATCCTTGTACCTCTGGCAATGTATGAACAGACGGGAAATCTGGAGATCCTGAAAAACATGTATCCGACCATGAAGAGATGGTGTGACTTCATCCTGCATGCGGCTGCCCGCTACCGCGGTGACCGCTCTATCGATAAAGAGACTGACAGATATCTGTGGAATACCGGTTTCCATTATGGGGAATGGCTCATCCCCAGCCGGACCCAGAGCGGTTTCTCCGACAACTCATCCATGAGTCTCAGCATGAAGGAAGGAAAGAAGTATATCTCTCCCACCTACGGCTATCTGGCGATGAAGAATTTCTCACGGATCGCTTCCCTGCTTGGTGAAACAAAAGACAGTACTTACTATGCGGAAATGGCTTCACGTATGAAAAAGGCTTTTGCCGATGGCATCATTCAGAAAGACGGTACGATGCCTGTGGATGTCATGGGAGGTTATATCATTCCCCTGCATTACGGCCTTGTTCCGGAAGAGCTCCGTGCCTCCTTTGTAGAGAAGATCCTTAAAATGATCGATGACAATCACGGATGTCTGGATACCGGTTTCCTCGGCACTCCGGTCATTCTGGATACCTTATGTGAAAACGGCCATGTCGATAAAGCCTTTGACCTGCTGTTTCAGGACAAATGTCCATCATGGCTCTATGAGGTCGATCATGGCGCTACAACGATCTGGGAAAGCTGGATCACCGTCAACCCTGACGGAACACCGATGTCCATCAGTCTTAATCACTATGCCTTCGGCTGTGTGGATGACTGGATGTTCCGTTATATCGGGGGCATTACACCGACAGAACCCGGATACAGATCATTCCGTGTTCAGCCGGTTCCCGGCGACCGTCTCTCTTCTGCTTCCCGTTCCTTCGAATCCGAATACGGTACGATCTCAAGTGAATGGAAGAAAGAAGGCAGTACCTTCACGCTCCATGTCACGATCCCTGCAAACACTTCAGCAAAGATCGTTCTCCCTGATGGAGAAACCTTTGAGAAGGGATCAGGTACATATACCTTCACCTGCACACTCTGATAACAAAGCCCGGTTTACCAAACTGACCGGGCTTTTTCATATTTCTGATATCTGTCATGTCATGAAGCCTGCAGCGCTTCGTATTCATGATGCATATTCTGCTTATGCTTTGCGCATATCCTGAATGATCCAGTCCTTTTTCTTCAGATCATACGGATTCCCGCAGTACGGGCAGGTGCTTTGGTGCATCGCATCAAAACTTCCGCCGCATGTCGGACAGGATACACGGTGAATGGAAAATCCGGGTTCAGCGCTTCTTCCCGCTTCTTTTACGATAACGAAACGGATCTGTTCATCCCTCTCACGCACTGTTCTGCTGATATAGGTATCTGTCAGGTATGCGGTTCCTTCTACCCTGAGCTGATGATCTCTTTCTTCAGTCTTTTTGATATAGACAGCACCTCTGTACTGCATGTCTGCGATACTGTCAAATGCAGAAAGATCCCTGTCCCCTTCCCAGACAGACAAAGAATCCCTGTCATCGGAAAATACGATCGTCCGCAGCAGTGAAAGGACTCTTCCTTCAAACGCTTCGTAGGAGAATTCCGGATCATACGGTTCCATGAATTTCATCATCTTATTCCTGCTTTGAAGTGCTTTCATCATAGGCATTGCCCTTCCCGCTTCCTTCAGAAGTTTTCCGAGCATCAGAAAACTGCGGAACATATACCAGATAAAGGCTGCCACTCCTCCGTAGAACCCGCTCAAAAACAGCGCTCCGATAATACGGTAGATCAGTGTGACATCTGACCAGACATAAAGACATGCTGCGAACAGAACACCGCCGAAGATACTGCCGGCAATGATCATTTCCTTTTTCAGTCTTTCCATCAGCCCTGCCCGTTCCACTACGGAAAAAACGGTATAGTAGGATGAAACACATGGATAAACATCATCCGTCTCAAAATATGTACCGCAGTAAGGACATCCATCTCTTGCCTGCAGGGCAGTCAATGTATGCCCGCAGTTCGGACATTTATATTCCCTGTCCTCATGCCCTTCTTTATCCGTAAAGGTAACATACAGATCAACAGGACGCCTGATCTTCCGGATCAGCTTCCCGTTCCTGTGATAGGAAATGTTCTGAATGGCTTCGCGGTACAGGGTACGGGAAGAATAACCATTCTCATTCCGATAGGCACATCCCCTGATCTCATCATTGACATGCGAATATTCTTCTTCACGGACCGTATCCGTTCGCTTCAGCCGTTTTTCCTGCAGATCCAGAAAATACCGCAGATCACGGGAAGCGATGCGCGGTTCTTTTCCCTTCAGGGACCATTCATGTAATTCTTCAGTAAACTGATCAAGCAGCTCCATAAGCAAACCTCTGTATCCGCCAAGGGTGACGGGCTGTATCAGATATCATTTTGCCTCATTTCCCGCTGTTTTCCAAGGATTCTTCAAAACTGCCGGTCATTATCATTTTTTCACAAGCTGAGCACACTTCGTATCTGCCGGAACCGATCAGAATGAAAACGTTGTTTGTTCAAGCGTATAATGAGTCCAAGGGGGATCTATATATGGAAATACTTCAAAAGCTGAACAATCCCGTGATGTACCTGATCTGCGGGACGATTGTGCTGTTTGCGGCAGTGATCTGTGTATTGTTCGGCATCAGGGCCTACCGGGCCGGTCTCAGGATCGGGATGGATCCGGTCAAGCTGAAACGGACGATCACAGCAAGCGTAACGTTTGCGGTGCTGCCAAGCATCGGCATCCTGCTCGGTGTCATCGCTTTATCGGGAAGCCTGGGCACACCCTGGCCATGGCTGCGCCTTTCCGTGATCGGTGCCCTGCATTATGAGACACAGGTTGCAGAAGCCGCTGCTGAAGCTGCCGGTCTGCATTCCCTGTCTGCAGCAGAGATGACGCCTTCTGCCTTTTCCACAATTGCCCTGCTTATGAGCGCCTGTATCATGTGGGGGATGGTGCTCTCGATCATAAGCCTGAAATCCTACAGTGCAAAGCTGAAATCAGGCGGTACAGCGAATAAACAGAATAAGAAATCAGCCTTCAGCGGTTTCGGTGATATTGCCATGACAGCCATGTTTATCGGTCTGGTCTCTGCATATATCGGCAGTTATATCGGAACGCTGGTCTCTGGAAACGGCGTGCTTAACTTCTCAGGCAGTCCGCTGCCGCTGGAAGTAGCGATCGTTGGAGCTGCCGCCATGGCATGCTTCATATGGATCTCAGAAAAAAAACATGCTGTCTGGGTCGACAGCTTCTCCCTTGCCGGCAGTATGCTGGCAGCGATGACTGCTGCGATCTTTCTGGCGAACCTTTAGGAGGCATGATCATGAACGAACAGGAAAAAGAATTGTATTTTGAGAAATATAACGAATCCATGCACATGATCGGCAGGATCACCAGCACGATCATGCTGGTGATGCTGCTGGGTGCACCGTTTGTCATCGGAATGTACCTCGGCGCAATGCCTGACATGAAGGCATTCATCAAAGCATTCTTAAGCATCGGCATCGTTTACCTGGCAAGCGGTATCGTGGAATACCTGATCTATGTCCCGATGCTGGGAGCCGGCGGGTCCTACCTTGCCTTTATTACCGGCAATCTGATCAACATGAAGATACCCTGTGCAGTTACTGCCCGTGATATCGTCGGCGCAAAGAGCGGGACACCGGAAAATGAGATCATTTCCACATTGTCGATCGCCGCGTCTTCACTTGTCACGATCGCAGTTCTGGCAGTCGGTGTCATGTGCCTGATCCCCCTGCAGCCCATCCTGCAGTCCGAAACGCTGCAGCCTGCCTTTTCCAATGTTGTTCCGGCATTGTTCGGAGCGATGGCATATAAGTATTACCGCAGCAATCTTCCGGTTGCGGCAGTAACACTTGCATTCATGACACTGCTGTTTGTCTTCGTACCGTCCCTGATCTCCTCCGCAAGCTTTATGATCATACCGAGCGGTGCTTTGGCGATCGGACTTTCATTCCTGAAATTCCGCAGACAGAGAAAGGATGAAACCATATGAAAATCATTCTGCTGATATTACTCCTCATTCTTGCAGTGATTCTCGCTGCAGTCATCAAAACATGTCTGAAACCGGCAAAACAGTCTGTATGGCAGCCGGAAGAAGACTTACAGAGAGAACAGCTGTATGCGGAAAAGCTGTCCGAAATGGTCCGTTATGAGACTGTTTCTGTACCGGATGAAGACCAGAGAGAGAAGTTTCTGGGCTTCCATAAAATTCTTGAAAAACTGTTCCCGCTCGTTCATGAACATCTGGAAAAAACAGAGCTTGACGGAAACCTGATCTTTTACTGGAAAGGAAAGCATTCTGATAAACCGCTGATCCTGATGGGACACCAGGATGTCGTCCCTGCCGAAGGAGAATGGCTCCATGAACCGTTCTCCGGTGATATTGAAGACCGTAAGATCTGGGGCCGCGGCAGCGCAGATACCAAATGTTCTGTCATGTCCTTTCTGCAGGCTGTCGAAGAGCTGCTGAAAGAAGGATATGTTCCGGAACAGGATGTTTATCTCACATCATCATGCACGGAAGAAGTCGGCGGACCCGGCTGTCCGAAGATCGTCAATGAACTGAAGCGCAGAGGCGTCAGACCGTACATCGTCTGTGATGAAGGCGGAGCGATCGTTCAGGAACCGATCGGCGGCGTCAAAGGCTACTATGCAATGATCGGCGTACTGGAAAAAGGTCAGGGAAATCTCCTTGTTTCTGCCAGGTCCAACGGCGGCCATTCCTCCTACCCTCCGAAGAATTCACCGATCGCCCGTCTTGCGGCATTTGTGAATGACATTGAAAAACACAGCCCGATGAAGGCTTCATTTGAAAAAGAGACGGAAGCGATGTTCTCAACACTGGCTCCGTACGGTCCGTTTGTTTACCGCCTGCTGTTCGGAAACATGCGGCTGTTCAAGCCGCTGCTGGTGAAAATACTTCCCATGATCTCACCGCAGGCCGGAGCACTGCTGAAGACGACTGTTGCCTTCACGATGCAGAGCGGTTCGGACGGCAGGAATGTGCTTCCCCAGAAGGCAACGCTGAACCTGAACCTGCGCTACATCCCGCACCAGGGAATGAAGGAAAGCAATGATGCGATCAGGCGCATTGCCGCAAAGTATGACCTGGAGGTTGAAGAGATCGGTTGTTACGATTACTGTGAACCGGTCGACATTCACAGTGCAGCGTACGCACAGGTCGAACAGGTAGTGAATGAAGTATTCCCGGACCTCCCTGTCTGTCCTTATGTCATGACAGGCGGTACGGATGCCAGATTCTATCAGGAGATCTGTGACGCATGCATCAGATTCTCACCTGTCGTATATGGTCCTGCACAGATGAAAGGCATGCATGGCCTGAATGAATATCTGGACACATATTCCCTTCCCGGAGCAGTTGATTTCTACAAAGCAATGATCCTTCGGAATCATTGATCGCGATACGGTAAAAGCCGGTCACGGATCCATTGAATGACTGTCTGAGTCGTTCAGGACCTGTTCCGGCTTTTTGTTTTCTAATCTGCAGGAGAAAAGAAAAACATGGATCATGCAGTCCATGCCATGGATCATTCTCCAAGTCTCATTCTTCTGATCGTCGGATAGAGTGTCTTGTCCAGCGCAGGAACGATGATCGCTGCAGCGATCGTTTCGAGAATACCGTTGCTGGTGATCACTCCCATAATGATGCCTGTCAGTGCACTGATGTCCACACCAAGTGCTTTCGCGTAGGACGGTCCGAAGAACAGACCGATCATTCCCATAACGAGAAGCGTATGGGTCATTGTACTGAGTGCTGCCGTAATACCGCATGAAACCAGGTCCTGTACACCCCTTTTGCGGAGGATCCGGAACAGTTTAGCGGACATATAACCAAGCAGGATCCTTGGAACGAATGCTATGATCAGTGACCAGAAATTGCCGGAAATACCTCCTACGGTAATAAACGGTGAAAAGATAAATGATGTGATCCCCGGTACAAATGTCGCCCTCAGCATGGAAGTCAGGCCAAACACGAATCCAGCCAGTGCACCATAAGCCGGGCCGAGGAACAGTCCGCACAAGATCACCGGAATATGCATCGTCGTGACATTGATCGGTCCGATCGGAATGTAACCGATCTGCATCACTGTCATGATCACCTGTATCGCGATAAAGAATGCCGCCAGAGTCAGCTGACGGATCTGACTGTATTGTTTGGACATTTTATTTCTCCCTGGAACCATGAATGGTTTCCTGCATTATTGTCGCTCTCAGAGATCGATTTTAAAATTGTTTTTTCATACTCGGATATGGACGTTTCCGTTATTTATCCTAAGCCTGCATACGCTTTGAGATTCATCTGACCGCGTTTCAAAAGATGACCGGTCGTGCTGTCATCCTGTATGACAAACACTCATCTGTGAAGGATGTATCTGACTGCTGCCAGCAGGAGCAGATGTCCGGGATAGAACACGTAAAACAGCCATTTGAGTCCTTTCCCTCTTTTGCCGTTATACATGGCCAGCGGGATAAAACTCAGTCCTGTCGTACAGTAATAGTTCATCGTCCTTGTAAGTGCAAGGAAAGCCACACCAACGCCGCTGCGGATCAGCGGATGCTTATTCCTCAGTACATAAAACAGGAATACTGAAATGACAGCGAAGACCGTGTAATCCGCACGCAGCAGAAGCGAGAGAACTGCAATTGCCAGAACTGCAAATACTCCCAATACCGTTTTCCCGGCAGGAATGTGCTCTGTATCAGTATCACGGCCGTCTCGGATCCTCTCAAACAGCATCAGCCCTATAACAGAGAGAAAATACGTCAGCATGATATTCTGATGTCCCAGGCCGATCTTACCTTCAAATGCCAGATCAAACGGGATCTCACTGATCAGCGCGAACATTCCGATGCGCATCAGGTATTTTTTCTGATCACGGGTATGTGCGAATCCTTCCGCAATGCAGAAGGAAAATATCGGCATGGCAAGCCTGCCGGCCATTCTCGGCCACATCAAGCCGGGAAAAAAGATGTCTCCGGCATGATCAAAGACCATGCTGATCATGGCAATGATCTTCAGCATCGTTCCATCAAGGAGCTGATATCGTTTCATCTTGTTCATTCCGGTATCTCAACCTCTTTTCCTGTATAAAGAAACCTCAGGTGAAAACCTGCCGAAGGATCCTTGATGTCCGAGTAACCGATACTGACGCCATAGGCTTCAGAGATATCCAGAGCTTTATCACCAATCCCGTAAACATAATGATAATGGGGATGCGCATCTGTGATCAGCCTGGGCTTTCTGTCCCTTACCCACGCTTCACCCTGCATCAGGTAAGCATGTTCTTCAATACGTTTGATCGTGCTTCCGGCAGGCATTTCCTGAACGGTCTTCTTCTTTCCCTTTCCTTTGACCCTTCGGTCGGTCCAGAGACCATCCTTCAATGTTCCGATGTATGTTTCCTTGACGGACTGATCCTGTAAGACCGTGAACCAGTAAGTGTCTTCCCTGCCTCCTATGACCCGGTCCAGTTCATCACGAAAGGCCTGGCAGAATTCAAAGCCATTTTCCTGTTTCACAAGTTCAATAAAACGATAGTTCTTCATAATACTTTGCCTCTGTGTATTGCAGCAGCACTCTGCTGTATGATCACTGATCTATGATTTCGATCACTTCAAATTCCTCAAAGATGACTTCCATATCTTCCGTAAATGTGTATCCCAGTTCTTTTCCTTCTGCCCGGAAGAATGCTTCATGGTTCTTTCTCCATGATCCGATCGACGCATCTTCACCTTCCAGTACTGCGAGATCAAAACCGATATCTTTGTATGGTATCCTGCGTACGCTTACGGTCCTGATCACACAGCGGGGTTCTCCCTTCCAGTTTGTGATCACGCTCAGATCACCTTTCTGCGGGATCTTTTCACCCTTGATCCGAAATGCAGCGGCACTGCTGGATGTTGCTTTCTTCTTCCCCTGCAGTACCAGGTCCAGCAGATCATTGCAGGCTTTTTCCGCAAGTTCAAAATGCCAGTGTTCCAGGTTTTCGATATTCATATCCACACCTTGTCAGACATGATTTCATCAATACGCATATAGGATGAAACCGTCTTTCCCTTCACTCACAATATCGGACTTTTCTGATTCAGACAAGGTCTGATGTGCTTTTGCGTAAAAAAACGCACATGCCTTAAACATGTACGTTTGTTGTTGATATTCTCAGCGTTCAATGCTCCTGATGTACGGATTCGTGAAGAATGCGTACAGCAGATATACGGTCATGAAGCACCAGATGATCGGCTCACACCATACAACAGCATCGTACTGGAATCTCGGGATCAGCAGTACGACAAACAGGATCTTTCCGATGAACTCGATGATGCTTGAGAACAGCGGCATGATCTTGGAACCGACACCCTGCAGGGCAAATCTTGTCTGCATTAGTACACCGAGCACCGCATAGAACGGTCCGACGATACGAAGATACTTTGTACCGTTTCCGATGATGACCGGATTCTCGGAGCCGGTGATCAGTCTGACAAGCGTCGGCGCGCTTACCCATAGGATGGCTGTGATCACTGCTGCCATGATAAAGTCATACATATATGCAGAACGCATTGCCTTGAGGATACGCTGTCCCTGGTTCGCGCCTCTGTTCTGCGCGATGAATGCAGATATGGCAATACCCATGGACATGAACGGCAGGTTGCACAGCATATAGATCTTTCTCGCAGCTACATGACCGGCAATGATCTCCGTGCCGAGGCTGTTGATGCCTGACTGCAGGATGATCGAACCGACAGATACGATTGAACCCATCACAGCCATGGAATATCCCTGACCGGCAAGATCCTTCATCAACGCGCTCTCATGTCTGAAGTGCTGAGGCTGAGGCACGAGGACCTTCGTGTAGTTGTAGATATAGATCAGGCACAGTACGACGGAAACACCCTGGGCAATAACTGTCGCCACAGCTGCCCCGACAACACCCCAATGGAATACCGTAATGAACATGATGTCCAGAACGATGTTCAGCAGTGAGGAGATGATCAGGAATACCAGCGGCATGATGCTGTTGCCGATGGCTCTCAGCATTGCCGAGCACATATTGTACGTGAACATGACGACCAGACCGAGACCGATCACCCTGATATATGCGAGTGATTCATTGATGATCTCTGCCGGCGTATTGATCAGCTCAAGCAGCGGCTTGAGTCCGACGATCGACAGCAGTGTCAGTACGACGCATGTCGCAAGACCGATCTTGATCGCTCCGGCAACTGATTTCTTCATGCGTTCCGCATCACCCGATCCGAAGCTTCTTCCGCACACGATCGAGAATCCCTGGCCTAGGCTGTTGCAGAAGCCTACCATCATATCAAAGATCGAAGCGCAGGCCCCGATCGCTGCCAATGAATTTTCACCGAGATAGTTGCCGACAATCGCTGTATCCACAGCATTGTAGAGCTGCTGGAAGATATTTGAGATCATGACGGGTATCATGAACAGTATCAATGCTTTGAGAATCGGACCATGCAGGAGATCGACTCCCCCGCCTTTTTTCTTCTGGTTCATTTATACACGCTCCTTTTCAACACAGCAATTATATATGTGAAATATGAGCTTTGATATAACTATCTTCCTGTATCATTTCGTTTTTGACGAATTTCAGGCATAATCAGATAACAAATCTGCAGAAATATCGCAAAAAAGAACAAATATGTTTATAATTGCTTTTGTATTAAGCGAAAGCTTCGATCCACGTGTACAGGGAAAAACCGTACACGTTTTTTATGGGAGGTCACTATGCAGAAAAACATCTTCCGCTATCTGCTCCTTGTCATACTGGGAACTGCCCTGTATGCACTGACTGTCGTACTGTTCCTGCTTCCGGCAGATCTTGCCACAGGCGGAACGACCGGCATTGCCCTGGCTCTGCGGCATATTGTTCCGATTCCCATGTCCGGCTTTGTGCTGGTATTCAATCTGGTAATGCTGGGGGCTGGCTGGCTGATCCTCGGGAAAACATTTGCCCTGACGACAGTACTCAGTTCACTGACCTACCCGCTTGCCCTGTCCTTTTTCCAAAGAATGCTTAACGGTGTCGTATTATCGGATAATCCCCTGCTATGCACTGTCTATACAGGACTCGGAATCGGCGCTTCCCTGGCAATCGTGATCCGTCAGGGCGCTTCCACCGGCGGTATGGATATTCCTCCGCTTGTGCTGCAGAAACTGTACAACATTCCCGTATCCGTTTCGCTGTATGTATTTGATTGCCTGATCCTGCTGCTGCAGGCAGTGTTCCTGCCGGCTGAATCAGTACTGTACGGCATCATCAATGTTCTGATCTATTCTCTCACGCTTGACCACCTGCTCGTCGCGGGGACTTCCAAAACAGAAGTACGTGTTGTCAGTGAACAGAAAGATGAGATCCGTCAGGCGATCCTGCACCGGATGGACCGCGGCGTGACATTGATCCGGGCACGCGGAGGCTACAGTGAAGCGGATACTGACATCGTAGTATCCGTCGTGTCGAACCGTGAACTTCCTCATCTGGAACAGCTGATCCATGATATCGACCCATATGCCTTCATGGTCGTATCCAAGGTAACGGAAGTATCCGGACGCGGATTCACATTGAACAAAAAATACAGATAACTACCTGATCCTGTACAGATACTGTACAGGAACTTTTTTTACCAGCCATACCCCGTTGGCAGACAGGTAAAACATATGACCGTCCCGGTACAAACTTCCCGCATCGACCATGTAAACGACCGGTCTGCCATGTCTCTGGCCGACACGTACAGCAGTCTCCCGGTCTTTTGTGAGATGTACATACAGCCTGGATCTCGGCAGTAGTCCCTGCTGTTCGATCGAAACGGTATACTTCTCTCCTGTACCGTGATAAAGGACTTCCGGAGGTTCTGCCTGCTGCAGTTCCACATCCACGGGAATGGAGTGCCCCTGGTTCGCCCGGATCTTCGTATGGTCTTCATTGAATGAATAACGCTGTTTTTCATCCGTGCGGACGATCTCTTCCAGGATCTCCGGAGTCAGCGGATGCGTTCTGCTGACTCCTTCGATCAATGCAGCAGTATCCGCCCAGCCATGATCATCCAGTGTGATCCCGATGACCTCGGGATGATGCCTGAGGATCAGGCTGATGTATCTGCTTGTTTTCTGATATGACATACCGATCCCTTTTTCTAGTCGATTATTCTTCCAGAAGATCCCTGATCACTTCCCCGCAGTCTCCGTCAATACAGATCGATCGTCTTGCAATCTGGAAAGGACAGTATGCCTCATTATAGTTCAGACATGCGTACACAGCATTCGGATCATCATTCGTCATCTGCCAGAACGGATATTTGATGATGACCGGGGTATTCAGTCCGACACCGATCTCCAGAAAAAGAATATGCTTTCGTTCATGGTTTTTCAGGAATCTGTAGTAAGCAGCTGAAGCTTTATGCCAACCTTCATCTTCCACAAACGTTTCATCAGAACGCAGATTCATGGTCATGGAAGCTCCGTCATCAGGACATACCGGCAGCAGCTCAGTCGGGATCTCCATCCTGAGAGTTCCGTTTTCCGGCATTTCAAAGGTTCCTTCAGCATTTCTGACAAAGCCCTGTGCCTCCATTGCCTGCATGACCCATTCTTCATTGTCATAAGTATTCAGGTTATCCGGATCGGTGCTTTGGAAAAGACCATAGTCACCCTGTGTATAGAAAAGCCTTTCTTTATCAAATCCAGCTTTCTGGAAACAATGATCGACGTTTGTCGTGATCACGAAATAATCTTTGTCCTTAACAAGTGAATACAGGTCCTGATAGACAGGCTTCGGCGGATCCAGGTAACGATTGATATAAATATACCTTGCCCAGTATGCCCAGAAGATCTCTTTCGAAGGATACGGATAAAATCCTCCGGCATACATGTCCTGAAACCCGTATACCCTCTTGAAGTCAGAAAACCACTTTTCAAAACGTTCTCCAGAATAGATAAATCCCGCAGAAGTTGACAGTCCTGCACCGGCTCCGATCACCACAGCATCACTTGTCCGAATCAGTTTCTTCAGTCTGACAAGCGCTTCTTTCCTGGAAAGAATGCCTGCTGTCATTCCATCCCGGAACTTACGGACACCGTTGATCCCGTTGTTGATGGTTTCCAGATACCCGTTGGGCAGTTCAGTATAATTCTTGTTCATAATATTCTTTGTCCTCATCTTTAAAAACATTGAAGATCACCCGTCCGACTCCTTCAGGATGTGCCGTAAGCCAGTCGGTTACTGTCGTTACAGCAATACGGGCAGCGCGCTGATTCGGAAAACGGAAAACACCTGTAGAGATACAGCAGAAAGCGACAGACCGGATCCCGTTTTCAAGACACAGGTCCAGTGTATTCTGATAGCAGTGAGCCAGATCCTGCTCAAGATCTTCTGTCAGTGTTCCGGATACGATCGGTCCGACGATATGAATGACCTTCTTTGCGGGAAGGTTATAGCCGTCAGTCATGATCGGTATCGCCGTCGGCTGTTCATAGTCATTGCCATAGCGGAGCCGCAGCATATTCATCTGACGTTCACACTCAGCCCTGAGCTGGATCCCGGCATATGTATGGATGCAGTTATCGATACATGTATGCATCGGTACAAAACAGCCCAGCATCTGTGAATTCGCGGCATTTACAATAGCATCCACTGCAAGCCGGGTAATATCACCTTGCCAGATGGATAAACGCTCTGCATGGATATGACTGCTGTTGGATGCGGCGACCGTCGGAATATCATCAAGAAGAACGATTCCGTTTTCACGGTTCCGTTCCTTCAGGTACTCATCCTGGATCGTCAGTACCTTTGATGATATTGGCTTTGGCATGCGGATATTCATCAGGGAACGCAGCAGCTGTCTTTTCCCGGCAACATCATCCGGCGTTTTCAGATCACTGTACGTGACAGAGTCTTTCTTGAATGCCTCCACCAGATAGTCCAGACGTTCATTCTGTGTCATTTCACTCATAAATTCTCACCTTCTCCCAAAGCCATATTTTCTATAAACTCATTGTAATACAGATCCGCCGGTCCATTGAATTTCATAACTACCCATCTTTTAAAGGACGCCGCAGCGTCCTTATCACGATCGTATGGATCTTTCAGATGATCAGATCAGACGTCTGCCACCGTCCACAAACAGGCTCGCTGCGTTGCAGAAGTCCGCGTGTTCGCTCAGCAGATAAAGTGCCGCATAAGCGATCTCTTCCACCGTTCCAAGACGAGGAACAGGTGTGCCGTTTTCGATGGAATCCTTTGCCCATTCCCTGATCTCAGGTTTTTCAAACGCACCTGCGAGAATCAGGCCCGGGCAGATCTCGTTGCAGCGGATGCCGTCCTTTGCGTATTCCAGTGCGGTCGTCTTTGTCAGGTTATGGATGGCTGCCTTCGCCAGTGAATAGACGCCGACACCCGGTACGATCTGTTCCATTGTAACGGAATTGATATTCAGGATCCTTCCGTAATGCTGGGGGATCATGTATCCCAAGGCATATACGGTCGCCATGGTATAGGAACCGAGGTTCGTATCAATGACCTTGCGGAAGTCTTCCCATGTCAGGTCCTTCAGCATGATCGTAGGTTCCCAAGCACAGTTGTTGACCAGAATATCGATCCTGCCGTAGGTGTTCACTGCAGTATCGATCAGATTTTTGACCTGTTCAGGATCGCTGGCATCTGTTTTGACGAAAATGCTTTCTCCGCCTGCTGCCCTGATCTCTTCTGCGACCTGCTGTCCGAGGTTCTCACGTCTGCCGGAACCGACGACTTTAGCGCCCTGCTCAGCAAACAGCTTTGCCATTCCCTTGCCGATGCCTGACGTGGTGCCTGTAATGACGACTACATTGTCCTTCAGGATATCAATGTACTGTCCCATGAGTATTCTCCTTTTTACTTTCTGATGAATTTCTGATCCGTTTCAGGCATGCCCGAATCCGATACATAGCGTTCAACGCTCATATGAAGATCATACTTTTCGCGCAGCTCCATAATGCGTCCCATCATAGGTGTCGCATGATGGCGGTCGATCGCAGCCTGGTCTTCCCAGCTGTCGATCAGCAGAACTGTTTCAGGATCGTTGAGAGACTGGAAATAATCATATCGGAGATTTCCTTCTTCCGCCTTGATGTCGGCGACGACTCCGCTTTCCGTCATTTCCTTTGCAAAAGCCAATGCACTGCCGTTTTTTCCGGTGTAATACAGATTTACTGTAATTGCCATATATGATTATCCTTTCTTAAGTTATCTGAGTATATTTTAACAGGATATGCATTTTCGTTTCCTGTTTTTTTCCGGCATTGTAAAATACTTGGGTATAAGGAGCTTATCGATTATGGATCAATTCAAGGCTGAATCATTCAATCTGTTCAACCGCCAGTGGGCGCTTCTGACAGCAGGTACTTCCGAATCATATAACGCGATGACGATCTCATGGGGCGGTCTGGGAACACTATGGGGCAAACCTGCCGCAACTGTCTATGTCAAACCCGTCAGATATACACATGAGTTCATGGAGAACAGCGACTACTTCACCCTGTCCTTCTATTCCATTGAATATAGGAAAGCACTGAACATCATGGGTTCCAGATCGGGACGTGACGGCAATAAAGAGCAGGAAGCAGGACTGACACCGGTCATGCTGGAACATGGCGTTACCTTTCAGGAAGCCGACGTTACCATGGTCTGCCGCAAAATGTATCATCAGGATATGGTCAGGGAAAACATGCCGGAGAATGTCGTCGAAAAGATGTATACAACAGAAGAACCTCATACCATGTATATCGGTGAAGTCATCGAGATCATCCGTAAATAAGACAGCACTGAATATATCAGCACATTGGAAAAGCGGGTTCCGTCAATATTGGCGGTTCCCGCTTTATTACAGGATCATTTGTCAACGATCAGAGTTCAGTTATTTACCCTTTTTCTGCGCACTGAGCATCTTTCGGATCTCTGCATCAAGATCCTTGAAGACACCCTTCGGACTGACTTCGTCCAGCATTGCGACGATCACTTTGATCTCTGCATTGGTAAGATCATCGTTCTTGGCAATGTTGCGGAACTTATTGGAAACGATATAATTGCGGATCACGGATGCTTTCTTGCCTTCCTGGATCATGCCCCTGACAACACTGCTGCTTTTCGCAAACCTGATCATTTCCTTGTTGATGAGGTCATAGGAAAGATGTCCTGTCTTATCGGTATATCTTTCAACGATCGCCTGATAAGCTTCCTCATTGACCTTGATCTCCGGCTCCGGTTCTTCTTCCTTAACCTCTTTTATGATCATATCTTCCGTTACTTTGACAGGAGTTGTTTTCCGGTAAGGCATGCCCAGGGTCAGTTTCATCGCCTCTTTGAATGCCTCTTCAGGGAACAGTTTCTGATCTGTCTGCTGGTTGATGATAGGGCCGCCCGAAGTCCTGCTGATCGCAGCTATGCCGGGCTGTCTGGCTTCCGGACGAAGGATGACGATTCCCGAGCCTCCCTGCTTCAGCTTCTGCCTGTAAGCAACAGCCGGAATCACAGTTAAAGAAACCGTATCGGTACGAATCATAATTATTTCCTCCTGTATGACTGCTTTGATTTCATTATAATAATCAGCTTCAGGCATGTGAAGATTTTTCACATAAGTTTCTTATTTCAAAATCATGTTGAACAATTTGACATTTATGCCTTGTATATGAAATAAAATGCAGAATACCGATGATATTCTGCGTTCCTGCGGTTCAGCTTTTATGATGCCATGTGTGCCATTCAGGTGCTTCCGGAAGCGGTTCACCTTTGATGGCGGCTTTGATCACATTCCTGTGTATCACGACAAAGCAGATCGTGCATAAACAGAATAATGCACAAAGCAGTTTCCATAAAATCTTCATGATGATTCTCCTGTTTCCTATAAATTTACATTAACGGAACCAATCGATATTTACAATACATTTCATCCGCATATGGACAGTACTTCATCGGGAACAGCGATAGTTATCTGCTTGATCTGAACACATGAATCTCAGGTGATCAGCAATGATCCTGGAAGTTTTTGCCGGTTTCCGGCAAAGAGACTGATATCTGCGGATGTATTTCCTTCTGTGCATACCGGAAGTACAATTAATACAACAGATCAAGGAGCTGATGCCATGAGTATGTTTGAAGGGATCGATCTGAACAGACTGTTCGATCATGAAAATACATTTGCACAGAATTACGTCTTTCCCGAACTGACTGAGGAACTGATCCAAAGAGCAGAAGAAACACTTGGATATAAACTTCCTGAATCCTATAAAGAACTGCTTCATTTCCAGAACGGCGGTTCGATCAATCCCGAGCTGGGTGAGAGCTGGCTGTCAGCCATCTACGGCATAGCACCGGACCCGGACTCCTTCTATGGTCTTGAGGCAATGTTTGATAACTGGAAGAATGAATGGGAGTATCCGGATATCGGCATTCCTTTCGGTGAGACGCAGTCTGCCGGACATGATATGTACTATATGGACCTCCGAGTTACAGACGAAAAAGGAGAGCCCCGTATCATCCGGATCGACAACGAGATGGACAATGAAGTATTCGCTGTGGCACCGAACCTTGTCAGTTTCATTCAGATGATCCTGGAAGACGAGCCGATCGACGAATTTGCGACAGGTGAAGGCGGATCGAAACATAACGTTCCGCCCGAGCCAAAGAAAAAACAGTCTCTCTTCCAGAAACTGTTCAATCAGCATTAATCATCAGGATCCCCGATCTCTTCAAACAGTTTCGCGAAATCTTCCTGGAACTGTTTTTCTTCTGCCTGCACGATCTCCCGGTACGAAGCGATCTCATCAGGAGTCAGTTCAGCAGCCTGAATGAAGCGCAGCGCGTCTGCTGCTTTTTGTGTTTTGAGAACGATCTGGTAATAGGTATTGCCAAGCCGCAGGACTGCCAGCGCATCTTCTGTTTTCATCAGTCCGCTGGTCAGGATGCCGAAGGTGTCATAGATCGTATCGTTTGCGATGGGACCGATCAGCACATCATATTCCGCCAGGTTGTCAGGAGCGTTCATACGGTTGCGGAAAATGTATTCAAACCATTCTTCATCCTTTTCAAACCGTTTGATCTTCAGCCCTTCCGTTTCCAGCTCATATTGGTTCAGATATGTCGTATGTCCTCTTTTTATTCTTGCCCACCTTCGGGAAAACTCTTCATTGTCGGAAAGATAGAACCCCTGGCCAAGATCCGCATTCTTCCTGCCGATCTTAACGTCCGGTCGTTCGATCACTTCATACCCTGTATGAAACAGTTTCATCACACTCATAAGACACCCTCCGGTAAGATACTACCCTGCTTTCTCTGTTACAGGCAACTGATATGCAGTTTCGGGCATCATCCACCATCATCCTTCATGATACATATACAATGAAATTAACAGAGATATTACGCATACATGTTTGGAAGGAGGAACGTATGCCTTACACAAAATTATTTGAACCCGGCCGGATCGGTTCTCTTGAACTGCGCAACCGCATCGTCATGCCTGCTATGGGATGTTCTCTTGCGGAAGTGACCGGTGAACCCGGCCCCCGTATGATCAAGTACTATGCTGACCGTGCCAGGGGCGGTGCCGGAATGGTCATTACCGAGATCACCAGAGTCGATGATGAGACAGGTGTCGGTACACCGAACCAGCTGAGTGTGACCAACACTCATGTTGTCGGACAGATCTCCCGACTGGCAGAGACCCTGCATGCCTATGACACGAAGCTCTTCATCCAGCTCCATCATCCCGGCAACCAGACACCCAGCCGTCTGATCGGCGGGAAACAGCCTGTTTCAGCTTCCGATGTTACCTGCAGAGTCATCGGTGAACAGCCCCGTGCAATGACGACCGAAGAAGTCGAAGCAATGGTCAAAAAGTTCATCTTCGGCGCAGTCATCGCCCAGAAAGCCGGTGCTGACGGCGTTGAGATCCATGCGGCGCACGGTTACCTGGTCTCCCAGTTCCTTTCCCCGCATACCAACAAGCGTACAGATAAATACGGCGGAAGCTTTGAAGGAAGAATGCGCTTTGTGACAGAGATCATCAAAGGCATCCAGATGATGTGCGGTCCGCGCTTCCCTGTCGGTATCCGTATGAACGGCAGCGATTACCTGGAAGACGGTATCGATGAAGCAGACGGCATTGCTCAGGCGAAATACTTTGAAGCACTCGGCGTAAGCTACATCAATGTCAGCTGCGGTACCTATGATTCCGGTGCTACGATCATCGAACCCAACTACTTCCAGGAAGGATGGAAACGCCACCTTGCCCATAATATCAGGGCGGCTGTCAAGATCCCTGTCATCGCTGTCTGCAACATCAAGCATCCGGCATTTGCCGAAGAAATGCTGGAAGCAGGCGACGCTGACTTCATCGGCATTGCCAGAGGTCATCTGGCAGACGCTGACTGGGGCAATAAGGCCGCAGCCGGTGAAGAACGGCTCATCCGCAAGTGCCTCGGCTGTATGGAATGCTTCCGCATTCTGAATGACGGACTGCCGCTTGGATGCACATTGAACCCTGTTATGGGACGTGAATTTGAATGGGGCGATGAGAAGCTCGTAAAGAACGGTGAAGGCCGTACGGTCGCTGTGGTTGGTGCAGGTCCTGCCGGTATGCAGGCTGCCCTCACTTTGGCAAAACGAGGCTTCAAACCTGTTATCTTCGAAGCTTCCGATAAAGCCGGCGGTACTGTTAACCTCGCTGCTGTCCCTCCCAACAAGGGAATGCTGTGTGAATTCATCGATACCCAGCTTGCTGAAATGGAAAAGTACGGTGTTGAGATCCGTTACAGCACACCTGCAACCGCAGAACTGATCAAAGAGACTGGTGCTGTCGGCGTCTTCCTGGCTGCCGGCGGAAAGACTATCATACCTGATCTTCCGGGTATTGAGAAAGCCGTTACGGCTGAAGATGTCCTGGCCGGCAAAGCAGAAGTCAAAGGAAGTAAAGTTGCTGTGATCGGCGGCGGTGTCACCGGTCTTGAGACTGCTGAATTCCTGTCCAAAGACAAGCAGGTCTGCGTTGTCGAAATGCTCGACAAAGTCGGCGGAAACCTCTATCCGAGTGTTGTCATGCACCTGGCACAGGAGATCATGAAAGCCGGCGGTACGATCGCCAAAGGCAAACAGCTGCAGGCAGTCGGTGAAGGTACGATCACGGTATGCGATACAAAGACAAACGAAGTCAGTGAGATCGCTGCAGATACAGTCGTGCTTGCGATGGGCGTTCGTCCTGATCGCACGCTGGAGAAAGAACTCCGTGCGGTTTACAGAAACGATCTCATCCTGGTCGGCGACAGCCTCAAAGGCGGTCAGATCTATGACGCGCTCCACAGCGCTCATGACCGTGCCTTTGTCTTCAAGGCATTCTGATCAGATCATAAATGAATTGGGAGGAACCGGGTCGGGTTCCTCCTATACATGTGTACACAGAGATAGTACTGCTGCACTACTTTAAAAAAATAAGACATATAAATGAATGATTTCAGAATACAGCAGACCATATATTCTATAAAAAAGATCACAACAACAGACTATTTATACTTGGGTGCTGTCATGATCTTTATAGAAACGAATCAAACTTTTTTAATCTGTTATCAGCTCAATTAAACTGCATATGTGATTTTCTGGCAATAACCTGATATGTAGCGATCTGCGAGAGCTCGATCTTGTTGCTTTGCATCAAATTGATTTCAAATGATTGCGTTGAACCTGCTTTAAAATCTGTGAGATTAGTTCCGCTGATTGCAATCGGTCTTCCTTCATTGTCAAAGAATACAGCCTGAACATAAACGAGACCATCATCACTGTCAGTATTATTTGTTACCCTGCCGATGACCTGCGGATAACCGAAATTTCCTGCATTGATACTTAAATCAGTCACCTCATAATCGATTGGATCTGCAGTTCCGACCTTGATATCCATATCCGGCTTTAATGTCATCTCCTGATTCACATCAGTTCCTGACGGATATCTGCCGCCAAGCCCTAAATATAGATATCCCTTTTCACCAGGCGCGATCAAATCAGGACAAGTGTTAATAAATGATTCCGTAGTGATCAGCTTATTGTTTGCATCCTCAATATCAAAGCTCTTTGCGTGAAGATACAAATTCGTACTGCCGGTATTTGTGATTTCAACAATCGCATTAAATGACGGTTCTCCCAACGCATTGATATAGGATACAAAGTAATGATTTGTAATGTCATATGAAGCTTTTTGCTCTGAATCATTTGACTGCTGATTGTTTTCCGTGGTTGTTTGTCCGGAAACAGTATTCTGTTCAACAGTATCGCTTTTAGAACTTCCCCCTGCAAACATCATCACGGAAGTCAAAAGTGTAAGGATTCCAAACACGATCATCCGGATAAGATGCTTCCGTTTGGCTTTATTGATCTCATCCTCTGTCCAAAAATCGAATTTCTGCCCGCAGTTCTGGCATACAGCAATCGTAGGTGCTCCCTTTTTTGCCGTATTATGGGTAAAGCTTAAGTCTGTGTGATCACAGTAAGGACATACTTTATCTGTCGGAAACAGTTTCTTTGCCTTGAAATATCTGACAACTGCCAAAATGAAGCCAATTACGAACAGAATCCATGCCACAAAAAATGCCCCTGCAATGATCAGTGCGATTCCAACAAACAGCATTATCAGCATCGCTAATAAAGTAATCATATATTCCCTCCTTCATTTACAAATTCATCTTAGTCTTGATACAGTACATAAAAATGTACACTTAGTTTTTCTGTTTTCCACTTTACGCATAAAAATTAATTCAGAATCATTCAACGATCAGCCAAACAAACTCGCATTTCATCATACAAAGATGATTTATGCCTGCTTTTCATATTGAGTCAAAACTTTTTGAACTGTTCCGGGTACTCTGCGAAAAAAAACCTCTTCACCATTTTCCGGCAAAGAGGTTTTGTCATTTTCTGTTTGATATTATCTGTCAGATCTGGATCACTCCCGCTGCGCTGAGCACGGAACTGATGAGAATGACCAGGATGAAGACTACTGCCAGATACCTCAGTACAAAGAGATAGATCGGTTTCCGTTTGAACTCGGAGCTGATGGTTACTTCCCTGATCACAGCGTCTGTTCCGCATACCTTCAGGACAAGTAGACAGATCGTGATCGCGGATACCGGCATCATGACTGAGTTCGTCAGGAAGTCAAACATATCCAGGATGCCCATGCCTGCCATCTGGACAAAGCCCAGCACATTAAAGCCAAGACATGACAGCAGGCCAAGCGCGATGGTAATGATAAACATCGCCGCAGAAGACTTTCCCCTGCTCAGTCTGAGTTCATCTTCCATGGTACTGGCTGCAGACTCAGACAGTGCGATGGCACTGGTCAGTGCTGCAAAGAATACCAGCAGGAAGAATACGATGCCGATCAGCGTTCCCATGCCCATGCTGTTGAACACCTTCGGCAGCATAACAAACATGAGTGACGGACCTGACTTAAGGACATTTGCGTCCCCTCCCGAATATGCAAATACCGCAGGAATGATCATCAGACCTGCCATGATGGCGATCGCCGTGTCAAAGATCTCTACCTGGACGGTGGAAGCTTCAATATCCACGTCTTTTTTCATATAAGAGCCGAATGTGATCAGGATACCCATTGCGCATGAGAGTGAATAGAACATCTGTCCAAGCGCTGCTACGACAGCCATCCATGAGAATCTTGAGAGATCCGGCACCAGGAAATACAGGACACCTTCCATTGCGCCGGGACGTGTCACAGAATATGCAGCTGTGATCAACGACAGAATGACGAGCACCGGCATCAGAAGTTTTGAAATGCGTTCGATCCCCTTGTCTACGCCTGCCGCAATGACAGCGATCGTGCATGCCGCAAAGAATACGAACCAGAATATTGTGGGACCGGGCTGTGAGATGAAACTGCCGAAATAGCTGTCATCCGCCAGCAGCACTCCGTTTCCCCTGATATATTCAAACAGATATTTGCTTACCCAGCCGCCGATCACGGAGTAATACGGTACGATCAGTACCGGTATCACCGCATTGATCCAGCCGCCGAATTTCAGTTTGAGGCTGTTTCCGAAATACCTGAACGCACCGACAGGACTTCTGCCGGTCATACGTCCGATCGCTGTTTCGGAAACGATCATCGTATACCCGAATGTCAGTGCCAGAATAATATATATCAGCAGGAATACGCCGCCTCCGTATTTCGCTGCCAGATAAGGGAATCTCCAGATATTGCCAAGTCCGACGGAAGCACCTGCTGCCGAGAGCACAAAACCGAGTTTTCCCGAAAAAGTTCCTCTTTCTTTATCCATATTTTTCACCTGTGCAACTCAATATGATAAATGCTTTTAATAGAAAAAGAAAGAAGATAAAAATACCGGGAAATACAGTAAAAAAAACACAGTACATATGTTACAGTACTGTGCTTCTGATTCAGTTCTGCAGGAATCCGAGGAATGCGGCAGTTCCTGCTGTTTCCGGTCTCCAATGATCCTTCCTGCATTGTTCCAGTTCTGCCTGATAACGGTCCATCAGTCTGTCTGCCTCGGCTTCATCTGTCAGACTGACCAGGTATTCCCTGACCCTGTCATTGAATTTCTGCTGGGAGATCCGTTTACCCTCTGTCTGTCTGCTCATGCGGTGAAATGCCTGCTCCATCTTCTGTGCATATCCTCATACAGTTTCCTTGCCTGTTTGAAGATATCTTCCCCGAACAGCTCTTCGAGGTCATCATCCTCTATACCGTCTTCCAGCATCAGCCTCGCGCACCGGTTGACCAGATCATCGAAGTACCATTTTTTAATCAGGAGCCTCAGCATCCCTTCCGTTTCATCATATCTGTCCAGACCGCTGATGACATGTTCACACTGGATGATGCTGCTGTCGATCATATTCTTTATCTCGTCCATACTGCCCCCTTACACATGAATTCTATAAAAAAGCCTGGCACAAAAATGTGTCAGGTGTTAAAGCGGTATCAAAACAGGTAAAAACTGCCTGTCGATGCTGTTTACATTCTCTCCTGTCCTATTTTTCTGATATTGGGATCAGGTACGGCAAATACGATCTGCATATCACTTTCCGGGTGTTCAACCAGGAAGCCGCGGCATGCGTTCAGCGCATTTGTCCATGCAATGTCTTTCGGACAGCCGTAGATCCCTGCTGAGATCAGGGGGAATCCGATGGAATGACAGTCATACTGCAGTGCCAGTTCCAATGACTTTTTGTAAGCACTGTAAAGCATTTGTTCTTCATGATGTGTACCGCCGTTCCAGATGGGACCGACCGCATGGATGATATACTTTGCCTTCAGACGGAACCCCGGCGTGATCACAGCAGACCCTGTATCGCAATGACCGATGCTGCGGCATGCTTCGTCAAGCTCGTGATAGCCTGCCTCCCTGAAGATGGCTCCGCATACACCTCCGCCCGGATACAGACCGCTGTTTGCCGCATTCACGACAGCGTCCGTAACAAGGTCAGTAATTCCCGCATTGATGATCCTGATCGTTCCTGACATTTGATGTTCCTCCTGATGCTTCAATCATAGCAGTATTTTGCCTGTGCTGTTTGTACATACCCGTCATTCATAGCCTGTCGATCACGGATATGATATTCCTGCAGTCGATGGACCGGCCGGTCAGATGACATGCTGAATAAGGAGGTACATTGTTGAACAAATATCGAACTGATGACAATAGTCACAGTATCCGTGAACAGATCCGGCGTGCCGACAGGCAGATCCTGATCAATGAAGCAGACATCAGGGATCTGGAAACAATGATCAGGGATCTGATGTCGGAAAATGAACGAAAGATGCTGATTCTCGATGACAAGAATGAAACCGAAGGGATCCTCAGATATCTGCTGCAGCACCGCTGCAGACATGATCTGATCAGCAGATGCGCGGAACACATCCTTAACGGCAGGTTTGCGATGCATGATCTTCTGCGTATATTCGGAACCGGTATATACACGGAAGCTTCCTGCCTGCTGAGTCGGGCATATGATGACGTAAAAAGCATTACTGAGACAGACTGTCTGTCCTGTCCCGACCCGGATACCAATAAACTGGTACAGGATCCTGAGGTACAGAGACTGTTCTCTGAATATGAACAGCTCATACGGCAGTTTGATCAGAAAGCGGAAAAACATGAGATCCTGCGGTATCTGGTCACTGACCGGTACCGCAATGAACTGATCTTTCTCTGCACAAGGTATATGCTGGTGGAAGATCTTCCGGTCAATGACCTGAAAGGCATGTTCGGTCCGGATATCTGTGCTGAAGCGTTCATGCTGTATCAGGATCTGCGGGAACGGTGGGTCAGAGAAACATGAGTTTGACATTGTCAATCATGCCTGTTCAATGATATCGTTAACGCTGTTGAGAGGCAGAACGATGGAAGAACAGCTGCAGGAAATCAGGATATTTGAAAATCACCGGATCATTATGATGGACCCCGGACACTCGATCTATGAGACAGAGGTTACGGAACATGCTTTGAATCTATACGGGCATACACATGGCGGTTATCTGTATACCCTGTGCGATACGGCGGCAGGCATGGCTGCGCTCAGTTCAGGCATCAATGTCGTAACGCTTCGGGCTGATATGAGCTATATCAGGCCTGCTGTCAAAGGCGATATTCTGCGTGCGGAAGGCATCACGATCCATGACGGCAGAACGACCAAGGTCATTGAGAGCTCGGTCTCTAACCGGCAAGGGAAGCTCGTATGCAAAGGTGCATTCACGATGTACGTGACCGGTGAACGCAAAAACGGAGCAGAAGAAAAGCAGGATTGATGCCAATGTCATTAAGTTAAGACATTGAGGTAGCGGCTGTGAAAAGCTTTCAACCAAGCAACAGGTTGAGGGCTTTTTTTTCTTCAAAAGGTGAAGAAAAGACTTGACACGAAAACAGGCCGATTTTTACACAATCCGAAGGAA
>JAILLA010000040.1 GCA_024693325.1 Solobacterium sp. | reverse complement strand
TTAGTGCGCACGTATTGTAATAAACCGGCTGATCAGTTGATACAGATAATCAGAAAACAGATTGTTCATCTGCCGCACCACAAGAAAAGAGGATGTAATCCCCTTGAGCAGTATTTCAAACTACTCAACTGTTACATCCTCATTTTTTACGGTGTAAATAAAAAGCCAGGTGCATGCTGCGCCTGGCTTTCTGCTGAAAGAATGTGTTCGTTAAGCAACGTCGATGATGTCTGATTCCTTGACCATCAGTGCCTGTTTTGCGGAATTCAGGAACTGAATGTTGTAGCAGGGTTCTCCCTTTTTAGCAGGATTGCCCCATGGCATGACTCTGACGATCTGACCTTTTTCTTCACTGCCGTTGTACATGAAGCGGACGGTCTTGCCTTTTTTGTAGATCGGGACGCCCAGTTCGCGGGTAACTTCCTGCAGCTTTGAACCGATCTCAAGCACACTGTTGAACAGGACCGTAATCTTGTCTGTCATACTGCGGTCAACATGGTAATGGCCGCAGTACCAGTGATCATATTCAACTGTATCCACAAGACCCTGCAGATAATCTGTCAATGTATCGTTGAAGTATTCATTGTTTGAAATGACGTCCTGAAGCTTTGTGGGAAGGCAGTGTGTAATGATGTAGTCTACCTTGCGTCCGCAGGCATCAAGAGAAGCTGTGGCTCTGGCAAATTCTTCTGCATTCGGCAGTTCTTCAGGCCACCAGTATTTGCCTACACTGGCCATATCACCGGTTGCCGGTCCTCTGTCATGAGAAGTTGCGCCGCCTAATGTAAAGATCTTCTTTCCTTCCAGTTCGAAAACATAACCGCGCTCAAGATGAAGGATTTTGCTTCTGATCTCGTGGACTTTGCCGCCATTCCAGTCCTTCTCGGGATATGTATACAATCTCGGGAAGCATTCATGGTTGCCGTCAACAAACAGTGTTGTCCATGCCTGGTCCTGCAGCCATTTGATCCACATTTTCTCTTTCATCGTTTCATGCTTTGTGTCCCAGATCAGCCCAAAATCACCGCAAATTATAAGGTAATCATTCTTCGTAAGCTTACTGGTTACATTCTTCGCTGTCAGCTTTTTGATATCCCCGCTGTAGCCGTGAATATCGCCTGTAACATAGATCATATAATTTGATCCTCCTATCAAAATCATACAAAAAAAAGAGGTTGATTGAAAGAAAGAACAGGATTTCTTTTGACAATTTAATAAACAATAAAGAACATTGCATAAGAAAAAAGATGCCGCAGCATCTCATTTTTTAACAGTAGACCGGTATGACTTATTACGGTTGACGATAGCTGACATTTCTTCACCCGGGAAGCAGATCAGCCCGCCTTTTCCGTCAGCCATTTTCATCAGATCTTCGGCGTCTTCAAAGTATACATTTGGCGGTGTTGCGGCAGCTACCTTGTAGGGCATGACATACAGAGGGATCGAATATTCCCGCGTATCAGCTTTCGCTGCTGCTTCAACATGTGCCATCAAAAATGCAATGTCCACTTCATTCTGGCGGCCGTAGAGTTGAACGAACGGAATAAAAATAAAGGAACACTTGTCTTTTAATCCCAGTCTCGCTGTTTGTGAATCCAGTCTTTTTGCGAGAAAACCTGATGCAAAGCCTTCACCGCAGCAAATAGCAATCCTCAACATACAACCTCCAATGCTGTTATTATATACAACCGATATGTAAAGAAAAGCGTTTTTATGACAAAAAAGTATAACAAAATAACAGACGGATGAAAAAAATGACAGTTTTTTGAGGTGTTTTCACTGCTTATTTATGCGGATTTGATGCTTTTTATGGGGTGATTGTCATAATGGCAATATGATAGCGGTTTCAGAATCTTCCAAAATACATGCATGCTCAGACGCCGATGGAAAGACCACCGTCCAGATGGAAGACCTGTCCTGTGACAAATGACGATTCCTCTGATGCGATGTATGCCGCAAGCGCTCCGAACTCTTCAGGTGTTCCATTGCGTTTCATCGGGATATCCGGCAGGATGACAGAGGCATCCAGTGTGGCAGGGGAATGGCTGTCATGATCGTTGACCATGCCGCTGCGTGCGATGCAGTTTACGGTAATGCCGTACGGCATCAGTTCTCTTGCAAGGCAGTATGTCATGGATATCACGCCGCCCCTGGCTGCAGAGTCGATTATATTTTCCTGCAGGATCCCGGATGAAGCTCCGGCAGAGGAACACAGGATGATCCTGGGATACCTGCTTTGTTTCAGATAAGGCAGGAAAGTCTGCAGTTCCAGAAACGGAGCAGCGATATGATGCGAAAGCTTCTTCATTATTTCTTCTTCTGTAAAAGTACCGAACGGTTTCGGTACGCTTAATGAACCGGTCGTATTGATATAAACATCGACGGAACCGAAACGTTCAGCTGCCTGCCGGAGGACCTCCTCCAAAGGCTGCTGATTGGAAACAGCAGTCACGATTCCTTCCATTTCTGCACATGCACTGATGATGGCGGCAGCACTGTCGGGATCATGGGTCGCCATGATGACATTCATTCCCTGCGACGCCAGTGCCCTGACAGCACCACGTCCGATATTTCCTGTAGCTCCGGCAAAATAACAGGTTCTTCCGTTCAGCTTCATTTTTCCTCCAGAAGCGGCAGTACATGGTCATAAAGGTAATGACCCATTCCGTCTTCGTTGTTTGTATATTCGGTAACAGCGTCAGCACATGCTTTGGTGTCATCTGCACCGTTTTTCAGACAGACGCCCCAGCCTGCTGTTTCAAGCAGTTCATTGTCATTGGACATGTCTCCGAAAGCCATAACGTCTTCGACGCGGACACCGTAAAGTTTTTCATATTCCTTCAGACCGAATCCTTTGTTGATCATAGGGTCACAGAATTCCAGCATGGTCGTCTGTGTTTTGAATGCCTTCCATGCAGGTGTCTGGTGGGCAAAAGCCCATTGTTCTACTTCCGGCATGCGCTCAGCAGGAACACGGAACATGAGCTTGGGACATTGATCAGCCCACATCTCGGAAAGGTCTTCTGCGGCAACCACTGCCTGATGATTTCTGGCAGATGATGCGCGCACACTTTCATCGATCCGTTTTACGAATTGTTTTCCGTTCCTGTACAGAAAAGGATTCAGGTCAAGTGGTTCCATCATCAGGATGATCTCTCTGATCGTTTCCGGCTGAAGTTCATTGAACTGGTGTATATTGCCGGAAGTTCTGTCATAGATCTGTCCGCCGTTCAGCCCGATCATCATATCAAATCCCGGATCTTCAAAGTCCCATTTCTTCAGTTTATCTATGATCGTCGCATCATATCCTCTGCCGCTGGCAATGCCCAGAAGAATTCCATGCCGATGCAGTATTTTCAATGCGCTGCGGGTCAGTTCCAGCATCTCACCGTCATCGTTGACCAGTGTGCCGTCGATATCCGCTGCGATCAGTTTAGGCAGTTTCATATTGTGAAATCCTCCCTGCATATTGTAATCATATCAGATCGGTGCAGAATATCTTAAACTGCATGAATATGGACGGTATTTCTGAAAATCAGTAATATATAGCCATGGTTTATACATATTACCGGAACAGACTTTCCCTGCAGGATCAGAAAGCATATGACCAGCTGCTGAACGGGCTGAGACATCGTCAGAGTGTGATCGATGTTCCTTATACAAAACTGGTCCCGACTGACCTGATGCAGGGCATTATCGCAGATCATCCGGAATTGATGGATGTTGATTTCCGGAGTTTTCAGTATGTGGATCTGTACCTGAAAAAGTTTTTCCGCATGACATACACAGAATATAACAGTGCGGCAGTGGAGAAACTTGAACAGATGAAGGAACTTTTTCAGTCTGCTGTAAGCGATGATATGGACGATTGGGATAAAGCGGCTGTGATATATGATACACTCGGTTCCATGATCCGTTACGGTTTCATTGACGGGATCACGGAACATACGATCAAAGGCTTTATGACTGAGGGCACGGCAGTGTGCGACGGCATTTCCAAAATGTACCAGTATCTGTGCGGGTGCTACGGTCTGGACTGTATCCTGATCCAGGGAACATCAGGCGGAGAAGGACATGCATGGAATCTGATCAGGCTGGAAGGACACTGGTATCAGGTCGATATGACGGCAGATCTTAAGATTTGTGAGACAGCAGGCCATCCTGCCCATGTCCTGTTCTGCAGAAATGATGAAGTGTTTGCCAAGGACCATATCTGGGATCACTCCGCATATCCTGCATGTACACAGCCGGATGATTATTTTGATCATTATCAGCTGACTGTGGCTTCGTTCTTCCAGTTTTCATCAGCAGTGATCAAAGCCCGGATGAACAGCAGCCGGAAGATCAACATCCGGTTTCAGACAGATACGCCGGTCACCAGACAGAGACTTCAGAAATGGATGCTGCTGATGTCCATCACCGGTGTTCTTTCCGTTGTGTTTGCGGAAGAACAGCAGATCGCTCTGATCCTTTTGCAATAAGAACCATGACCAGGCATACAAAAACAGGAGTGATCATAAAACGGTCATTCCTGTTTTTTCCGTTGTTATGCAATATCAACGAACAGTATATCCTCTGTATCAAACGGGATGCATGCGGCAGTTTTCCCTCTTTGAAAGAAGAAGGACCCTCCGTGATTGACCGGATCCCTGTCGATCGGATTGATCATCAGGACCTGATCCGATATGGAAGCTGCCTGGACTGCGTATTCATCCAAAGCGCCGCTGTTCCATTCCTCAGGTGTGTAATTGACATAGACCGGCCAGATAAGCAGATGATCCGTTCTGAATCTTTCCGGAAATTCCCAGAGATCACCGCAAAGGGCAAGATCCATATTGATCCCGTTCAGCTGAAACGACCCGGTTTCTGTTCCTTCACAATAATGATCATCGGTAATGGAGTATTCTTTCCAGCCTTTTGAGATACGCCTGTAGTTATGAATGATCTCTCCGTCTGATATGACAGCACAGGATGAATACAGTTTTTCCTGATCTTTTTCAATATATCCCGTGATCAGGGAGATACCGTACTGAACTGTCCAATCTTTCAGCTGCTGAAACATTCCGGAGGAAACTTCCAGCGCGATCGTTTTGTCTGTTTCATAATTCCAGCTGAGAGAATCAAACCCCTGCAGAAAGGCTTCCGGGAAACAAAGAAGATCTGCTTTCCCTGCGGAGCGTTTCATCGCAAGTTCGATCTGACTCATATTAAACTGGATATTTTTGTTTTTGCAGCGGTATGAAACTGCTCCGATCCGCATGGCTGTCCTCCTCAGACATGATCTGCCTGAATGGATTGTACCATATGCTTTCAGCGCTTCAGAACAAAAACCTGCAGGCAGATGCCGTACAGGTTCAGAAGGATCAGTGAATATACTGGAAGCCGTCTCCGGACTGTACAAAGTGTACAGGAATCTTACCGACAACTTTCGGCAGCCATGTTTCAGCCATGAACTTCATGCCGGGCTCTTCCGTGTTGAAATGTCCCAGCAGAATGAGTGCCTTGGGGATCCCAAGTTCTGCGCTGTCACGAATGTATTCATTGAATGTATAGTCTGTGCACTCAAGAGTGATCGCACAGTCGAAATCTTCTGTTTCAAAGGCTGCCAGTACTTCGTTGTCTGCTCTTCCGTCGATATGACCGACGATCCGGAGCTTATGGACCAGTGTTTCGGGATCACCGACGATCCTTGTGCCGTTGAGGTGAAGCTTTTCGATCAGTTCTTTCGCGATCAGTTTTGCCGGGACTCCGTCAAATGAATAGTCCATAGGACGTACCGGATCACAGATGATCTGCTTATCCCAGCCGAGTTCCTTGGCAAATCCGTAGAAGATACCGTCTACATACTGACGGATATGTACAGGAACACCGGAATGAATATAGTCATGATCTCTCCAGACAGTAATACCGTATTCGTCCAGAAGTGCTTTTTTTGCCTGGTAAGTACGGTTGTCCTGGAGCCAGTCCTGGTGATCGCCGTGGTTCCAGAACAGAGCTTCATGAGGAATGATCAGGTTGCAGCCGAGTTTATGAGCTTCCCGGATGACTTTTGTACTGGCAAAGCATGTTGTGACGATACCCGTGCATTCCACGTCGGTATTTCCATAAAGAACTTTATCTCTTGTCGTAGCGTCATCGATCTTTTTGCCTTGTCTTTCGCCTTTGCTGTAAGCTTTTACAGCATCTATAACTTCCTGTATTGTCATGATAAAAATATCTCCTCTATTGCCATTATAGGGGAATCGTTAAGAAATTGTTATTCAGAATACCGACTATGATCAAGATGGATTATGACAGTAAGTGCGGGATACAGAAAAGTAAGTATTTGCTATAATTGGAACGTGATTTGAGGACAGGCATATGAGTCAGAGAAAAAACAGACGCGGATATGATTTCAGGGACCTGAATGAACTGAACGAAACAGGAACACTTCTGGGAAAAGTCGGATATAAACCGGTCAGGTCGGTTTATATACTGGGTATTGCAGCAGTGCTGTTTCTGCTGATCGGTCATCTGTTCGGCATTATCATGGCGCTGATCTGTCTGGCAGGTGCTGCTTTTGTCCAGTTCTATGTAAAGGATCATCCGGTAATGGATGTGTATGATGACGCAGTCATTTTCCTTGATCCTGCCGATTCTTCCGCAGGGATCCGCTACACACCAGACCAGGTATATAAATGGACAGTGAACAAAGACTCCAGTTATGAAATATCCGTTGTGCTCCAGGGAGGGGACATTCATGTTGCCCAAAGTTACCAGGTATCAAAAGCCAACAGGCTGCTGAAGAAACTGATGGCTGAAAAGAGTGAAACAAAGGTCATCCAGAGCAATTACAAGGGGTTTGGCTTTACCTCAAAAAAGAAGAAATGAAAAGGCAGAAGCTGTGATGGCTTCTGCTTTTAACGGCTGTTAAGCTTCAGGCAGATATCGATCGCTTCCGCCACATCCTGTACGACATAGTCTGACATTTCCTTGACAGCGTCCCTGCCGCTTTCCATGGCGAATTTTACACCTGCATACGGATACATTTCCGCATCATTCAGTTCATCCCCGATGCAGGCGATCTCTTCTTTTTCCAGATGAAGCGTATCTTTCAGATAAGCCGCAAAAACTCCTTTTGAGGCATGCGCGTTTCCGACTTCCAGAAGTCTGTCTCCGCTACGCGCAACGAAGCAGTCTTTCCCGGCAGCTTCCCCGATCCGTTCCTTTGCCAGATCACATTGTTCTTTGTCTTTCAGAACAATGGACAGTTTGCCGCATACCGTACCTGTATCCCGCTCAAGAAAATCTGTGATCGTGAAATCCGGTATCATACCGATCCCTGTTTCGGCGATCTGTTTCCTGTATTTCAGAACAGAAGGATGTTCAAAATTGTTGAAGACACGCTCGGAATTCATTCCCTGTACCTGTACCAGATCATAGTCAGGGAATTCCGTGTCAAGGATATGCAGGATCTTCCGGATCAGGTCTTTACTGAGGGAATGGCTGACCGGAAATTTCCCGTTGTCATAAACAACAGCACCGTTGAATCCGCCTGCCCTGATATCTGTAAATCCATGGTCTCTCAGAAGCTTGATGCCGAAGCCGATCATCCGGCCGCTGGCAACATAGAATTTCATGTCTGACTGCTTAATGTGCTCCAACGCTTCATTGTTGCGCTGTGTCAGATCAAAGACTGTTTTGCCGTGCCCGGCAAACAGGGTACCATCCATATCACTGATCAATATTTTAATCATAGATCCTCCGTTTACTCATTCATACTATCAGACATCCGCAGAAACACTTTGTCATGAATCAGCTCAGATCAACCGGCATTTCCGAATGAAGAAATCTCAGAATAATGAGGACTGCCGCTGCTCAGATCCGAGTTCATCAGGGATATCCTGCCCACTGTCATATGGCAGGGTTGGACAGAGTATTCTTTCACGGATCCTTTCATCCTGCGGACAAGCGTAATATGCGGAACGAAGTCTTTCCGGTCGTAAGGTATTCCTGCAGAAGACAGTTCCTGCCTGATCTGATCTGCCAGTACTCTGAGCTTATCATGATCTTTTATGCCGGCCCAAAGCGTATCGCCGAACATGCCTGTTCCGCTCAATTCGATCTCAAAAGGCTGAAAAGAGATCCTGCTGAGCGCATCGATCACCGGCTCCGGAGATCCGTATTCCCCGATGAACGCCAGTGTTATATGCAGGTTTTCTTGCGGCACAAAACGGCCGGTGATCCCGTTCTGCTTCATCAGTTCAAGTGTATTCGTCAATGTATTCCGGCATTCTCCGCTGACCATGACCGCAATAAACAAGCGCATATGATTACCTCTGTTCTCAATGTAAGATATAAGCTTCCTGCCTGGTTACAGGATATCATGACATGATACATTTCCGCGCATTATGTCAGATTATCATCGCTTCTTCCGTTTTCATCTTTTGCGAAGAGAATCCCCATATATTATAATTTCGATATTGGATTTGTTTCGGAGGTGCAGCATGGAGTTGTTTCGCAGACAAGTCATCATATTGGTAACGCTTTTCAATGCCAGAGAACCGGTAAGCGGAGTTGTGCTTTCCCAGAAAAGCGGACTCAGTCTGAATACACTGAAAAAGGAGATCGATGATCTGAACCATGACTGCAGTGAGTTTGGCTTCGAAATACTCTCCAAGACAGGAAGTGGATACGAGATCAATATTACGGACAGGAGTAAATTTTTTCCTTATCGCAGACAAATCCAGTCCCGGTTCTACCGGAACCTGTTTTTCCGTGATTCCCAGACAGACAGGGTACATTTCATCATCCGGCATATGCTGTCAAATGACAGCCTGTTTGTGGATGATATTGCGGATGAGTGTTTCTGCTCTGTCTCAACGATCAACCGCGATATGCGTGCAGTCAAGACACGTCTGGAACGCAAAGGCCTGAAGATCGTCAATCATACGAACCGCGGTATGAAACTGGAAGGCAGCGAATGGAACCTGAGGCTTGCTTTTGTGGATGAATATCATATCTATCAGGATTTTGAGAGTGCTTATCATTTCCAGGAAGATTCGTTTGAACGCCTGATGCTGGAAGGGACAGCAGCCAGATCAAATATCGAAAAGTCGGTAAGATCCGTACTGCAGCAGTTCCATTATCCGCTGTCCTATAACTCCATCAGGGATTTTAACAATCTGATGGTGCTGACGATCACCCGGCAGAAGTTTCTTGACAGTCTGCTGACTGACCAGGAGAAGTTTGAAAAACTGGATGCTGCGCTGGAACAGGAGATCATACGCCAGATCCTTGCGAAGATCAAAACTGTCCAGCAGGTCTCATTATCAAGGTGTGAAATCAATTCACTGGCAGCCTATATGAAGGCAAACAGGATCATGACACACGCACGGCTGGATCACGAGGATGAAAAAGAAGAAGCTCTGGCATATGCGGACGGCTTCCTGCAGGAACTGGAATCCGCTATGGATCTGGAGGATATCGATACAAAAGGACTCAGGCTTGATCTTGCATGCAATCTGCTGATGCTGAAAAGAAAAGGCATCCTGAACATACACACGGCGTATTCGGATGTTGCAAACTTCCGCAGGGACGGATTGGTATCCCTGGATTACTGTACGCTTCTGTATCAGTGGATCAGGAAGAACACGGATATTATCTGTGATGAAAGGGATATCCTGAGCGTATATTATGTGTTCTCATATTTCTCAAAAACCAGGGATATCTATTTCCGCAAACGTGTACTGGTCGTATCCAGGTACGGCATGTATTCATCACGCGCAATGGCATACCAGCTGACACGTATGAATAAATCAGGTGAAACGATCGAATGGATCCCGTGCGAATATCTTAATATCAGAAATTTTGACCTTGGTGAGATCGACTGTATTGCAACAGATATTGATGGCCTGCAGCAGGAATTCCCCGATAAGCTCGTTGTCAGCGTTCATTATTTCAGAACAGCTGAACAGATCAACGAAGTTACCAGAAGGATCAATATGCCCAGGGAAAAATTCCGCTCTGAGATCTTCACGCCTGATGACGTGATCTATGCGGAAAAGATCAAAAACATGGAGTCGGTCGAAGAACTGATCCGGGAAGAGATACTCCTTCCTGAAGAGGACGCAGATCTGTTCATCAATGAGGTACGGAGTCATTATCACGTCTATACGCCGTTCCGGCAGAATCAGTTAATGATCCTGAATACGGGCAGGGATGTGATCGGCCGTGATTTCCTGAAAGTGATCATCATGAAAAAACCGTATAAGGAAAATGACCAGCTGATCTCTGCGATCATCGTATATAACGTTGTGCGCAGAAGGCTGGAACGCACTTCCTATATCGGCACCAGGATCGCAAGGATCCTGCATGCAAACGGACTGGCATTTACCATGGACCGGATGCAGGATTATGAACTGCTCTGCAGACTGATGTACGAATCATAAACAATGAATGCCGGAAATGATCCGGCATTTACTGTTTATCGGGATGGAGGTATTTCAACGGCAGAGTCATTCTGCAGACTCCAGATACAGGCTCTGACCGTGTGCCCGGGATAGATCTGCTCCAATGCTGTTCTGTATGCGTTCAGCTGGGCACTGTACCTGGACACCAGGGTATTCATGTCCGTGTGGTCTGTCTTGAAGTCGACCAGCAGGACTTCTGCCTCATTCACGGCATAGAAGTCGATCACACCGTGCATCCTGATCGCTTCGTTTTCAATGTAGAACGGATACTCCTTGTAAATGTCCATTGTCAGGGCTTTCCGGTAGAGTTCTGAATCAGAGAAGGCAAGGATGTGACTTACATCTTCCTGTGTGAGACCGTCGGGACTGATGTCTTCTGCGGTCCATGGTCTGTTGGGAAGACCGGAAATGATCTCATGTACTCTCGTACCAAAGGCAATATTGTTCTTGCGCCGGCTCATTTCAAGATCGGGCAGAGAAGTAAATTCTGTCTGGCTTGGTGTCATGACAGGCGCGAAGTAATCTGCTTCTCCTCTGAAATGAGGCAGTTCGGAAACATGGTCGCTGTACCTCTGTACAGGCTGGGATACATTTTCGGCATCCAGATGCTCGATCCTGAACAGACCGGGGAGATCATGCAGCGCGCTCAGGATCAGTCCGCTCATGCCTTTCCTGGCGGCCAGTACAGGGAGCGTCATCTGCTCTCTGTATTCCTGCTCTTTTTTCACAGCGTCTACAATGATCAGATGTTTTTCCGCGCGGGTCAGCGCGACGTACAGCAGACGGGAGTATTCCTCAATGTCCTCAAGATTGTTTTTATGCGAGGCAGCGATCCTTGCGATGGAAGGCCGCTTAACACGCCATGGCATATCATAGTGGTCGATACTCAGATACAGATCGTCATCAGCCAGGAGCGGAGAAGATCCGTCTGAGAATTTTGCCTGTTCAGTACTCCAGAGGAATACAACAGGATACTGCAGTCCCTTAGACTGGTGGATCGTTGTAACAGTTACGACCTGATCGTCCTTGCCTTTTGATACCGCGTCACTGCTTTTTTCGTCCGTTCCCGCCTGCATCCGTTCGAGCAGGTCATATACGGTGCCCTGATTCTGTTCCAGGATGACTGCTGTTTCAAAGAGGTAGTCAAAATTGGCCTTTTCCTTTGCCGGAAGAGTGTCATAGAAATGATGACGGAGAGCGATCTGTGTCAGGAAGGCAGAAATGCCGTAAGTACATGCAATCGACCACAGTTCATCCATTTCTTCCGGGATACCGGGATACAGTTTTTCAATGCCTGTCAGCACCTTTCCGTATCCGGTCTTCAGGCGGGCAAGATCAGTATCATCCAGTCCGCAGAAAGAAGAGGTCAGTACAGCCAGTCCGGCTGTCATGTTTGTACGGTCCTGCATCCATTCCAGCATACTGCGTATCGTCGAACAGAGGATGGAATTGTAGAATCCTTCCCGTGCATCGATGTCATACGGAATGCCGAAACGGTCAAATACACTGCGCAGAACAGGCTTATCCCGATGGCTTCTGACCAGCACGGCAAAGTCCTTCCAGTTTCTTCCTTCTTCCTCAGCCATACGTTTCATTTCACCGGCGATCCACATGGCTTTCAGTTCTTTTTTCTGCGGTGACTCTTCTTCTCCCGCGTCTTCCTGGTCATTGATCAGCACAAAACGTACGGGAATTCCGTCAGTGGCTTTCTGTTTTTCGGTACCGATACTGACGGTATCGCGTTCCAGATAACTGTCCTGACAGCCTTGTGTATTCATGAGTTTTTGAAACAGGGTATTGCAGTAGTTTACGATCGTATCCGTAGAACGATAGTTATGTTCCAGGGTGATCTGCAGTGTATCCGGATCATCCATGAGAGAACGCATCAGTGAAGGCTTTGCCTGACGGAAACGGTATATGGACTGCTTGACGTCACCAACACGGAAGATCGTTCCGGGTACAGCGAGCAGTTTGATGATCTCGTTCTGCAGAACGGAAGTATCCTGGAATTCGTCCACCATGACTTCCTTCAGGCGCGAACGGTAAAGCTTTGATACTGCCTGGTCATTGGCATTCAGGATATCCAGCGCATAGCGCTCCATGTCACTGAAGTCCATACACGCATCCTGCTGCTTCGCTTCCATAAACAGTCTTCGGGTGAGCGATGCCAGATCACAGAGGGCATTGATGAAGCCGGCTGACTCATTGTGGTCGTTGAGCAGGATGGACGAATCAAACAGATAACCGCTGAGTTTATCACATGCTTTATAAAATGCATCACGCGCGTTTTTATACGGAATGTTTTTGGTGTCTGCAGGAGTCACCGCATACATTTCACCGAATGTATAAAAGCTCTGGCGGAACATGTCATAGTTTCTGTCTTCAAGATACGCCCTGCAGTTTCTGAGCTGGTTTCCGGTATTTGTAAGATCATCAATCTTTTTCATGACTTTGTCACTGTCCGGAGCGTATTTCAGCATGTCCTCATAATGGAACAGGATCGTATCCAGCATCAGCTGATAGGATGCATAGAAGTATTTCTGTATTTCATCCGGAAGCTGGCTGAGACGTCTGACAGGTGCCGCATAATGACGGGCATTGCTGATCCACTGTTCCGGATCAAAGCTGTTTTCCGCATGCTTTATGATCGTGTTGACCATGTCCTGCAGCGTTTCGTAATCTTCACTGCGGGGCGAGAACATCTCTGCCAGGGCTATGATCATGTCATGGTGTTCTTCATCATAGATCTGAAGTGCCCGGAAGAACGCATCTTTCTGGTATTTCCTGACCGATGCATCATCCATGACCTGGGCCGCAGTTGCCGGGTCAAGCCCGATCACACTGCAGTATTTCTGTATGATGGTCAGACAGAATGCGTCAATGGTCGTAATGTCTGCACTGTCCAGCAGGATCATCTGTTTCCGGATCCATTCCGCCTGTTCCGGATCGTCAGCTGACGCGAGGCGTTCCTGCATTGCTTTGGCAGCACGGTTTTTCATTTCCGCAGCCGCAGCGGCAGTAAAAGTAACTGCCAGGACTTCATCCATGCCAACATGGTCTTCCAGACAGCGTTTGATCAGACGCTCTACAAGGACACGTGTTTTGCCGGCACCGGCGGATGCTGAGACAAGAATGTTCTGTCCGGTACTGCGTACGGCTTTTTTCTGATAAACATCCATGTTCATGACGCGTCCCCCTTTCCAACCTTCAGTTTTTCATCTGCCATTACTACAGGAGAAGCTTTGCGCGTCCCGTTTGTATTGCGGCATACAGGAGCGTTGAGACAGAACATGCACGCATTATCCAAAGGATCGACCTGTATTTCTCCTGCCAGAAGATGTGTCCGGAAGTATTCATACAGTTCTTTGATGCACTGTCTGACCTTTTCGAGGTCATACAAGGGCATGCTGAAATACTGTTTGAAGTTTTCATCTGTTTCATCGTTTGCGAATGACCAGCCGGTGAATCTTCTTTCAGCATCAGACAGGTCCTTCAGGTATGCTTCGTCCGTGAGATCTTCCTCCGGAACGATGCCTTTTGTTTTGAATGAAGCGGCTTTTTCTGTCACTGCCTTAGACTGCATGGAGAAATAACATGCGCCGGAAGGGATCTTCCCGATCTTCTTTTCAGCAGCGAACACATAGGAAAGAAGCTGCAGCTGGATGCCGGCTTTCACGCTGCTCTCGGAAAGCTTATGGACGGATGACTTGTAGTCAATGATGCGGAACAGATCTCCTGAGGTATCGATCCGGTCAATGATGCCGTTCAGCTGGATATCGTCGGTGATGTCATGCTCAAATTTCTTTTCCGGTTCGCACGGCCTGTAGATCGTATTCTTTTCCGCTTCTGTCAGGAACATCAGGGATCTTAACAGTCCCTTGCACATACGTTCCATCGTCAGATCGATCTGCCATGTGTCATGCGGGTTCATGACCTTCAGGTCATCGAACCAGGGCTTCAGGAATGCAAGGATCTCCTGCTCTGTTACGGAAGCATAATCTTTGCTGTATGTATTTACCATTGTTTCCATGAATGCATGCTGGATCGTTCCGATCGTTGCGCTGTCCAGGGAAGGCGTATCAAATCTGCGGATGGAAAGGCCTGATTCGATAAAATAGGAATACGGGCACTGATACCAGCGCTCAAATCTGCTGATCGAACCATGTATTTTTCCGTCATTTTTCAGGAATAATTCCTTTGCGGTATCCTCATCCAGGGCATGCCGTGGAGTGCGCACAGGCTTTAGAGATACCGGTTTCCAGGGCACACCTGAATTGCCGAGTCTGCTCGTGACCTCAAACGCCGGTTCGATATTTCTTCCCTGATAGTCATTCGTAGCATAAGACCAGATCAATGTCCTGCCGCTGCTGCGGATCCAGAAGAGCTGTTTCATATAGCTCTCATGGCGTTCTTCCAGGGAAGGGAAAGCAGGGATCTTGGCTGTATAGATCTCGTCAAAAAGTCCTTTTCTGACAGGGATCCCCGGATAGTTTCTGGCTGAACATCCAAGGATATAGACAGCTTCTTTCGCATCAACAGGATGCGTCAGATCGGTCACTGTGCAGAAATCCGTCGTCAGCGTATCGGTACCGATCCGGATATTGTTGATCATGCTGAGAACAAGATCAGCATCCTCTTCGGTATGGACATATGGCAGCGACTGCGACAGGATCGTCCTGATCGATGTGCCGGCTTTCAGCTGGGCACTGTCGGTCATCCTTGGATGTCTCTGTAGCAGCCGGTATGCATTTTTCAATGCCGAAGCGGGATCTTCGGAATTCAGCAGAATGCCGGTTTCATCGTTGACGGATTCCAGATAGTCAGCGAGTCTGCGGCACAGATCTCTTGTTTTATCCGCTTCGCTTGCAAAGTCCTTGTTTCTGATCAGCTGATGTATATCCCGGTCGATGGATATATCGGTCAGGACTCTCTGTGCAAAGGGGATCAGATCACTGGCGGCAGTCATGGAAAAGCCGCCTGTTCTCATGATCCGGATGAGGGATTCAGCGTCTTTGCGAACAGCAAACTCTGCCAGCGATATGTATATGAGAACTGCCTGCGGATATACTTGTTCTTCGATCGGGCAGAACGGGATGCCGTATCGTTCGAAGACCTGTTCCAGAACGGGGAGCTGTGCCTGCCGGTCTGTCAGGATGATATTGCATGGTTTTTCATTTCTGCAGATCTCCTGGGCGGCAGCTTCGATTTCCTGCCGGGTGCTCAGCGCATAGCGTACATGTTCTGTTTCTGCCGGGATCGCAGAGCTGATGACGGAAGTGTTTCCGGTTCCGGAAATGACTTTGTCAAGAAAGCGTCTGCGGAAGATGTCCGTCTCAAACAATATGGAGAATTCCGGCTTTTTCTCTATGGCTTTGCGAAGCAGTTCATCATAGTTCCGGTAAACATACAGCTCTTCCAGCGGCATCCGGAGGGCTTCTCCCAGGATCAGGGCAAGTTCCTGTTCGCTCAGTGTGTCACGCGGAAGCATCTCCTCTGTGATGCCGTATAAGGCACACTCTCTGGCAAAAGAAAGGATCTCGCTGATGAAAGCAGGATATTTCAGCATATCCCTGTATACTGTCAGGCTGCCTGCGATGTCTTTCAGGCGCTGCGCAAATATCATCATCGTGGCATATCTGTCCTCTTCTGCGTCACTGTGCAGAAGCGTACCCGGGCTGAGCAGTTCTGTTCCGGTGAGGGAGGCAGAATGACTGCTGAGCGAAAGGGTATGGTAGATGCGCTCTTTTTGATATTCGCTGCAAATGATCGTTCTTTTATTGTTCATATGTCTGATTTTACCATACATGTACATTTCCGACTTTATTAACAGCAAAATGAAAAATGTAAATGTACTTGTCATGTAATGTCTGCTGATAAAGTGAAAAAGACGATTTTGCTTGTGTTTTTCATGCTTTACAAATATGATTTATATGATCTTAAGAATCAGCGGAGGGGTAGTAATGGCAATCAGTAGTATTCTCGATCAGCAGCTTGACCAGCGCAGAAATGGTGAAGACTGCAGCTTCAACGGTTACTTGGAGGATTATCTGAATTTGACAGATGATCTGGATGAAGTGCTGAGAGAATCTTTCACAGAGATTCTTGCAAAAGACGAAAACGTCAAGATCTGTGTGAACCTGAAGGCGGAAGTCAACAGAAATGCGATCTCCAATCAGATTATTCGTTACAAGGATATTTTTAAACTGGCTGGAAAGCCCATTGAATATCCGTACATTTTGTATGTTGCGGGTGATACGGAAGATCGCGCTTTATTGGTTGTTCCGTATTCAAAATACAGCTTTATTTATGCAAAGGGGTATTATTACTGCATGACAGAACCGGGAAGTCCTTTCATTGACTGCAAAAATGAGATCGTTGCGGTCACAAGTGACAGGGCTGCCAGGATCACTGATGCATACAGCAAACTGTTCACAATGAAGGCAGGCGCACTGCAGAGATCCATCGACAGGGATTATTTCAAAAACTATGATGAGCTCAAGGCTCTGGCTGTGGAAGCAGCCAACAAGCAGAAGGAAGAAGCTCCTGCAGTTCTGACTGCACTGGAAGACAGAACAGCTCAGATCTACAGATATGTGATCAACTGGTTCCTTCTGAAAAAAGTCCTCTATGTACAATACATGGTCAACAAAAACATCCTGAATACTGTCCATGAAGGCAACATCAAGAAACAGAGAAATCAGGCAAAAACAAATGCTGATGAGATCGGATTCCTGAGTTTCAGCGAGATGTGGAGACTGACCACACCTGTAGAAGAGGAACCCGAACAGGAAAGTTAATAAATCTGAACAGATGAATGATCAAAGGCCTGCATATTGCAGGCTTTTGCATGATATAATCATACAAGCAGGAGGGTGAAGAATGAGATACAGAAGATCAGGCGGAAATTTCTGGATTTTTTTCCTTTTATTTATATTCTTTGCCTCGGATGGAGTGCTTCCTTTGGTATTTATCACGGCAGCTCTTGCTTTCTTTATGATGAAAGCCGTTGGTGCCGGTAGAGAAAAAGAAGAACAGAGTTATACATACAGTCATGCGAGACCGGCAAGGAATGAATCTCATACCAGTGGCGAACTGGCTCAGGTTTACGAATATCTGCGCAGGCATTTCTCCAAGAAAAGGATCCTGGACATGCCCAACAACATCGATCTGGTGCTCAGAACCAAGTCATATAAGACGCTCAGCAACCTGGATGTCTACCGCAACGGCAGACGTGTCGGTACACTGAGTGAGTTCCGCAGACGCTATAGCGACATGTATGACCAGATCCTGGATACGCTTGTTTCCATGGCTGCGGCAAATACGGATGTGCAGGAAGTTGTTGAGGCAGAAGTGGTCAATAAGAAGGAAGAGGTCAAACCGGTACAGGAAGTCAAGAAAGAAGACACGAAACCGGGCGCGGATTATTATATTCAGGTGATCAGTGATCTGAATGATGATATTCCGGATGACGAGATCTCGACAAGTCTTTATGAAACGACGACTCTGCTGAAACAGATCAAGTATTTTGAAGAGAAATTCCCGGACAGCCATAACAAACTGGATAAGCTGTATACGCATTATCTGCCGATCCTTACAAGGATCCTGAAGCAGTATACGCTGCTGCAGGTCGCCAAGACTGATCCCAGCTATGAGTCGACCTATGCGGATCTGAAGAAGACGATCAACCTGATCAATCAGGCTATGCAGACGATCATATCCAGTATGACTGACAATGACTTTATTAATCTTTCTGCAGATATGTCGACTCTGGAAGCTGTGCTTCAGAAAGACGGTCTGACCGGAGACAGTGATATCAGCCAGATGATGAGTGGGAAGAGGTGGTAACCGTGTCCAAAGAAACAGAAAAAGAACGTCTGATGCGGGAAATACTTTATAACAAAGCCCGCAAAAAGTTTGATACGAACAGTGATATTGAACTGACAACAGATGGCATTATCAATCATCAGAAGGCTCCGAAAATGGCAGACGATATCATGAAAGCTGCTGATGATACTTTGAATGCGCTGAAGGATGTCCTGAAGCGTCAGCAGAAAGATCTGGACAACCTTTCCAAAGTGGAACAGGTAGACCTGACACCGAAGATCGATGATATGAAAGCTCTGCAGGAAGAGATCGCCAGGGATTACGGCATCAGTACTGCCGAGGTCAAGATCCCCGATATGCCGTCTGTACAGGAAGCTCCTGTTGTGATCGAACCGACTGACAGCGGCGCACTGTTTGAAAGCGTACTGCGTGATCTTGAGGACAATATCGTCGGTCAGGATGACCAGCTCAGAGAAGTCTGCAATGCGTTCAGAAGACCGTATGTCATGGGTCAGAGTCCCGGAAAGGCAAAGAATGTCATTCTTTTGACAGGTCCTAACGGTTCCGGAAAACATGCGATCATCGCACAGATGGCAAAGAGCCTTTATCAGCGCAAAGTATTTGCGAGTGATGAAGTATATACGATCGATCTGAGCCTGTATCAGTCAGGTTCGCAGGAACAGATCTTCCTGCAGGACCTTTATCGTGATCTGTCAGGCAAGGGGTCCATCATTGTATTTGAAAACTTTGAAGTCGGATTCCCGTCATTCCTTCGTATGATCGATTCACTGGTATGTGACGGAAAGGTCGTACTGAGCAGACGTTATGTCCTGAACAAAGGTATTCTGGTTGAAAATCAGACCGGTCTTGTAAAGGAAGCTGTTGACTCCCTGAGTGCAGAAGGCAAATATCTTGTCTTCATGACAACAAAGGGCACATCCGCAGTCCAGGATGCTTTCGGTGCTGATTTCCTTTACCATGTACTGGATACGATCAAGCTGAAAGCACTGACGGAAGAAAATATCAGGGAAGTGATCGACCATAAGACAAGAGATCTGATCGAGCGCTCTGCGTCCAATCTGAAACTTGATGTACGGATGACACAGGAACTGAAAGACTGGATCGTCGGACATTATGACAAGACAAAAGGCGCGGATGCGATCACGCAGATATTTGACAACTTCTATATCTGCCTCAGCCAGGAAGTCCTGGAAAAAGGACTTGGTGCAGAGACAGTCGCTGAACTGGTCGTACATGATGACATTGCATGTGCAAAGATCGTTGACGAATACGTATCACTGATCCGCTCCAAGACCAGCGCAGAAGAGATCAAGGCAGTCAATGAAGAACTTGACCAGATCGTCGGCCTTGAAATGGTCAAAGAATATATTCGTTCCCTGGAATCACATATCCAGATGCAGGAGCTCCGCAGACAGCAGGGTATGAAAGTCAGCGAGATCTCCAAGCACATGATCTTTACAGGCAACCCCGGTACAGGTAAAACGACGATCGCACGTCTGATCTCCAGATACATGAAGGCGATCGGTGCATTGAGCAGGGGCCAGCTTGTTGAAGTTACAAGAGCAGACCTTGTTGCGCAGTATGTCGGTCAGACAGCTCCGCTGACAATGTCAGTCATCAAGTCTGCGATCGGTGGAGTCCTCTTCATCGATGAAGCTTATTCACTGTACAGAGGAAAAGATGACTCCTTCGGTCTGGAATGCATCGATACGATCGTCAAGGCAATGGAAGACAACCGTGATGACCTGATCGTGATCCTGGCAGGATACAGCCGTGAAATGGCTACATTCCTGGAATCCAACAGCGGTCTGAAATCCAGATTCCCGAACACGATCGAATTCAAGGACTACACGGGAGAAGAACTGTACCAGATCGCAAAGATCCAGGCGAAGTCCAAAGGATACATGATCGCCGATGAAGTGGAAGAAAGACTGACAGATTACTTCAATGAAGTACAGTCGATCAACGCTGCTGAAGCAGGAAATGGAAGACTTGCACGAAATGTTGTCGAGGATGCGATCCTCAGACAGTCACGCCGTCTTGTACGCAACCCTGAAAGCAGAATGGATGAGCTGAAACTGGAAGACTTTGACTTTACGATCAAAGTATCACCTCCGAAAGCAGCCGGTCTGTTCTGATCAAACCAAAACGTAACTAAAGCCTTGCAGGATTGCGGGGCTTTTTCATGTGGTGAAACATATGATGTATGATCAGGGAAATATGTGGAAGCTCTGAACTGAAAAAAGCTGTCCCTCATTGAAGAGTGCGTCATATACCCGTAAAATAAAATCAATCAATAGAAGAACATATTATAAAGTTAGTGAAGAAATTTCCGGAGGTATTTATGAACTGGAAAAAGACTGCGAATCTGTTTTTAAGCATGATACTGGCATTCAGTACGATGATGTCTGATGTGACAGTATTTGCGGAAGGTGATGAAGGAACAGAAGAGTTTAAACTGAACCCTGTAAAACGGACAGAAGAAAAAAAGTACTTCTGACCCATTACAGGGTTTTCTTCTGGCTGTTACACTGATGATGAGGTAACAGATATGGCGCTAAAGCATTTCACGCTCGAACAAATCAAGGAATTAAA
>JAILLA010000039.1 GCA_024693325.1 Solobacterium sp. | reverse complement strand
CGGCCACCCGGAGGTACTTTTCGAGGCGTTTACCCCTCTTTGACCAGTCTGTCTCACCGAAGGTGAAATGCTCGTAAAAGTGCTTAAAATAAAGGATTTCTACGAGTTCTGTCTTTGTAGCAACACTATAGTCTCTATGTGTACTGTCCCCGGGAACATATCAGTCGGCTGGATATCACGTACATCATAACCGTTCTGACGCATATACGCGCAGTCACGGGCAAGTGTTGCAGGATCACATGACACATAAACAAGCCGTTCAGGAGACATTTTGATAATTGCGTTCAGCGTGTCTTTTGAACACCCTTTCCGGGGCGGATCAACGATGACAACATCCGGCCTGATGTTTCTTCTGATCAGGATCTGAGCTCCGGCATTGGCATCTGCCGCAAAGAACTCAATATTATCCGCATGGTTGATCTCTGCGTTGAGTTCCGCATCCTTGACCGCGTCTTCCACGATCTCGATACCATATACCTGGCGGGCATGTCTGGATGCCAGTATTCCGATCGTACCAGTCCCGCAGTAAAGATCGATCACTGTTTCATTCCCGGTCAGCTGCGCATATTCAATTGCTTTCCGGTAAAGGATCTCCGTAGCAGTCGGGTTGATCTGGTAAAAAGACCTGGCACTGATACGGAATGTACAGCCTAACAGCTGCTCTTCAATATACGGTTTCCCGTAAAGCACATGTTCCTTGCCGTCCAGGATCACGTTGTCGCTTCTGCGGTTTACGATCGCCAGGATACTGACAGCCTCCGGGAATTCCGAGCGGAGCTTATCCACCAGTCTGTCACTGTTGTAAAACGGGTATTCCCTGACGATCATGCATATCATCAGCTGACCGCTGTTATGCGCATGTCTGATCAGTACATGACGAAAAACATTGGCACACTTCAGATCGCTGAGCCACTGCTTCATCCGTTTTGTTACACGGTTGGAGAGTTCTGTCTGTACAAGACATGAATCACTTTCAATGATCCTGTTCGTATGATTCTGGTAAAACCCCATCAGGACTTTTCCTTTTTCAAGCTGCACAGGTACCTGTACCTTATTCCTGTAATTGGTCTGTTCTTCAGAATAAAGGATCGGCAGCGGAGTGATATCCATGTCCGCATTCTGCAGGAAACATCCTCTGACTTTATCTTCTTTGAACCGCTTCTGTTCTTCATGGTCCATATGCATGATCTGACAGCCGCCGCACAGTCTGTATGAAGAACATCCCGGCTGTACCCGATGCGGGCTCTTTTTCAGGATCCTGACGATCCTTGCATATCCGTATGTTTTCTTCATTGCGGTCACGGAAAGTTCCGCTTCTTCACCGGCGATCAGTCCGGGCACAAAGAAAACAAAGCCGTCCGTTTTGACAACGCCTGCCCCGTCATATGTATATCCTTCTGCGATTCCTGTAAATGTCTCGTTTTTCCTCATATTCCAAAAAAGGCATTTGCATGCCTTTCCTCAATTCGATTCTCCGTTCGATTCGCCGTTTTCTTCCTCGACCGGTTCAGCTTCTTCACCGCCGCCAACTGTGATCTCGTTGGATTCATCCGGAGTAGGAGTCGGTTTATCACGGTTCTCAACGTTGTCTCTCAGCTGCTGTGCAAGTGCCGCATCGATCGGCTCTGACACAACATTCTGGATCGGATCTGTCATAGAAGATGTCTTGGTTACGATCACATAGGCAAATTCATCACTATCCCTGTTCTTTGTCAGGTTATAGACATGGATCTCCAGATCATACATCTTCTTTGTTTCTGTCTGAGTGAAGTATGTGCCTGCATCCAGAACACTTGTTACCGCCTGATAGATTGACTGTGCAGTTGCTTTTTCATTTTCCGCATTCGCATTGTCATCCACATCCGCATAAACACGCAGTGTAGCTGTCGCAAGTTCAAGTTCAACATCTTCCACTTCCGGTATCATCCTGACTGAAGTACGGATGCTGTCGAGATCATTCTTTGTGATCGCAGGATCCAGATCGCCTTCATAGCGTTCTCCAAGGATCGGGGAACCTGTATCAAGCCATGCGGAAAGAAGGATCCACCCAAGCACCATAAATGGTGTCAGGATCAGGATCAGACAGACCCAGAATATAATCGCAGTACGTCTGCTTTTTCTTTTGCTTCGTTTGCTTTTCTTTGCCATATTTCTCCCTGATGCTACACCATTTTACAGTGTTTCAGCTTCTTTTTCCACATCCATACAAAAGGAATGGCGGTTTTTGGTTTAAGATTTGCCTGTTTATTCCTCAGAACCGCTTTCTGTGAACCTTCTGATAAACTCATCTTCCGAAATGATCGGAATACCGAGCTGGATCGCCTTCTGGTTTTTCCCGGAAGTACTGGCAATATCATTGTTGATCAGGAAGCTCGTGCTCTTGGATACGGATCCGGTCACTTTGCCTCCCTGTGACTCTATGTATGCCTTCAGTTCATTTCTGTTTTTGTAGTGGTATACATCACCTGTCACAACAAATGTCAGTGCCTGACACAGCTGGCCGGCTTCAACGCGCTCTGTTTCCTTTACCGTGATCTCGCTCAGCAGGTCCCTGACCACTGCCGCATTGTCCGCGTCCTTGAACCATCTGACAAATGAAGCGCTCTTTTCCGGGCCGATCCCGTCGATCGATGAGAAGATGTCTTCCTGCTCCGCATTTTCTGCCATGCTGATCAGCTCATTGACCGGATAAGCACTCAGCAGACGCTTTGCGACATCCTGTCCGACAAGCGGAATGCATAATGCATACAGCATTTTCTGATCGGTTACTGTCTTAGCCTTTTCGACCGCATCCTTCAGATTCTGTGCAGACTTTTCCCCGAATCCGTCCATTTCTGCGATCTCTGTCTGATGTTCCGGCAGCCTGTATACATCTCCATAAGAGCGGATCCATCCGGCATTGATGAACCTTGCCAGTGTCTGTTCGGAAATACCGTCGATATCCATACCCTGTTTTGATACAAAACGCGTGTATTTCTTCAGCTGCTTGGCGGTACATGCCGGATTGGTGCAGCGCAGTGTTCTGGTCCCGCTGACAGGACTTTCATAGATCTCCGCTGATGCCCCGCACACAGGACATACATCGGGAATATTCAGGACACCCTCAGTCTTAACGACTTTGATGACCTTCGGGATGATCTTGTTTGCTTTGATCACTTCCAGGACCGTTCCGCTTTCCCCGATCCCCAAACGTTCGCATTCACTGATATTGCACAATGAAGCGCGTTTGACGGTCGTTCCTTCCAGCTCGACAGGCGCAAACACAGCGACCGGTGTGATCGTTGATGCCGCGCAGGACCATTCAATATAGTCCAGGACTGTTTCCGCTGACTCATCCTGCCATTTAAAGGCATACCCTGCCCTTGTCGCATGATGTCCGGTTACCGATCCTGTTGACGCATAGACAGTGTCATCATACGCAATGACCAGTCCGTCGACCGGATACGGATTGACGCGGTCGGTCACCTGCTTTGTGAACAGGTCGATCGCTTCCGTAACGGATCCCATATCCGGATGTTCAATGAGCCTGCGCTCAACTGTCCGGAATCCCTGGTCGTCGAGCCACTGCATCCGCTGTCCCCAGGAATTCATTGCATGTTCACTGTAGACAAGCGTGAACGGGATCCAGTTGATGTTTCTTTTCTTCACTTCATCAACATTCTTCAGTGTCAGCGATCCGGATGCCAGGTTTCTCGGATTGGTATATTCTTCATCGCTTTCCATGTTGAATGCTTCAAAGTCCGCATAGGAAATAACAGCTTCTCCCCTGATCACGGTATGCCCCTGTTCGGGAATGGTCTGGGGGATCCCGTTGATCGCTTTTGCAAGATGCGTGATATTCGTACCGATATGTCCATCTCCGCGTGTAACGACCTTGGTGAGGCGTCCGTTATCATATGTCGCGACTAACGTCAGTCCGTCAAGCTTCCAGGAGATCCAGATAGGTCTGCCTTCCGCCCACTTCACCAGGTCTTCCGGCTTCTTTGTCTTTGCCAGGGACAGTGCCGCAAATTCATGCGCTTCCTTCTGACCGGCGATCTGATCTGCCGATACACGGTTTGTCGGACTTTCTTCCAGAACGATGCCTGTCTCATCTTCGATCTGCTTCAGACGGTCAAACATGGCGTCCCATTCATAGTCCGTCATCAGTTCGCCGCGGCCGTTGTAATACGCGTCCGCCGCATTGTTCAGCTGTTCAGCCAGCCGTTTCATTTCTTCAAGTTTATCCATAATCCCACCTAATTCAGCAGTGTGCTCTTCTTTTTCAGGCTCGGATGGCTTGCCAGGATCTTTTTCACACCGTAAGGATACGGGAATGCGATCGTCGCAAATCCTGCATCCATGGCGATCACGATCCCCTCGCCGAACTTCGAATGGACCACAGCGTCCCCTTTCTGCAGGGAAGCTGACGCCTTCGGTTCATCCTCTGTTTCAGAAAGATCGATCGACGGTTCGTTCCAGCCGAAGCCAAAACCAAAGACCGGTTCCTTTTTCTGTTCAAATACAGCACCCTTGTGCTCGATATACTGATCATCGATCTCTGCAATGAAGCGCGAAGGTGTACGTACTTTCTGGAGAATGAAGCTGAATCCTCCCGCCTCACACAGATACAGTTTGTTTTTTGCTCTGGTGAACGCGACATAGGCAAGTCTGCGTTCTTCCTCGACACCGCGCGGACCGTCGTTCATGGCGCGCTCATTCGGGAAGATGCCGTCATTCAGGTCTGTCACAAACACTGTATCAAATTCCAGACCTTTTGCGGCATGGACCGTCATCAGCTGGACAAAATCGGATTCCATCGTTTCATCCCTGTCACCGTACAGTGATACGAGCTGCAGATATTCCTCCAGTGAACTGTCCGGGTAATTCTCTTCGAATTCACTGACGTCATCGATCAGTTCCTTCAGGTTTTCAATACGGTCCAGTTCCTTATCATCTTCAAACATCTTCCTGAGACCGGATTCATCTATGATCTGTTCAAACAGTTTGAAGATCTGTGTGTTTTTTTCGGCAGCTCGTTTCTTCCAGCGCTCCACCATGTCCACAAAACTGTTCAGTGTTGCCTGTACCTTACCGCTGAACGGTTTCTCATCACGGATGTATTCATACATCGTGCAGCCTTTTTCACGGGCTCCGGCAGCGATCGTATCCATGGTCTTGTTTCCGATTCCCCTCTTCGGTTTGTTCAGGATCCTGCGCAGTGCCAGGTCATCGGAAGAAGTGACCATTCTCAGATAGCTCAGGGCATCCTTGACTTCCATACGTTCATAGAACCGTACGCCTCCGTAGATCACATACGGGATGCGTTCATCCAGAAGACCTTTTTCCAGTGAACGGGAAAGGTAGTTCGAACGGTACAGGATGGCGATATCATGGTACTGCTTGCCTTTGCGGTGCAGTTCCGCAATGGTGGAAGCCACCCAGGCTGCTTCATAGGTATCACCTGCGCTGGAATGATGCGTGATCTTTTCCGTTGAAATACGGTTTGTAAACAGGTCTTTTTCCAGTCTGTTGCGGTTGTTCCGGATCACGCAGTTGGCACCGTTCAGGATATTGGAAGTAGAACGGTAATTCTCGTTCAGAATGATCGTCCGGCAGGGTTTGAAGTCTTTTTCATAGTTCAGGATGATATTGACATCCGCTCCGCGCCACGTATAGATCGTCTGGTCAGGGTCGCCTACCACATACAGACTGTTTTCCGTACCGGCAAGCTGTCTGATCAGCATATACTGTGTCTTATCGATATCCTGGAACTCGTCTACATGAATATAGTGAAAACGTCTCTGCCATTTTGCCTGGACTTCCGAGAATGTCCTGAACATACGTACGGTCCACAGGATCAGGTCATCAAAGTCTAATGCGTAGAGCTGTTCCTGCCGTCTGACATAATATTCATAGATCCTGGCCTTTTTTTCTTCTCCTGCATATCTGCCTGCGATCGCGAAAGCCCGTTCGGGAGAGATCTCGGCAGTTTTATTGTTGGAAATATAATCCAGCATGGCTGCGAACGGATAAGTCGAAGCGTCTGCGGAATATTCCTTGTAGGCTTCCTTCAGAATCGACTTCTGATCCTCCGCGTCAAGCACGGTAAAATTCCTCGGCCATCCCATGGTCAGAATGTCTTCACGCAGGATCCTTACACAGAGTGAGTGGATCGTTGAGATCCAGGGCTGGCTGCCCTCCTCAGGAATCATGTTCCGGATACGTTCCTTCATTTCATTGGCCGCTTTATTGGTGAATGTGATCGCCAGGATGCGGTATGCCGGAACGTCAAGATCCTGTATGAGATGCGCGATGCGCATGGTCAGGACTCTTGTTTTTCCGCTGCCTGCACCGGCAACGATACGGAGGTACTTGTCTTCAGCCATTACCGCCTGTTTCTGATCTTTATTTAATGCACTGATATCAATCATTTTTTCACCTCCGTCTGTCGGTAATTATACCGCAAACCGCAATTGGAAAACACCTTGAAACATCTGCATGCTATAATAGTCGTTGGAGATCCAACTTTTTATGGTGAAAACAGCTGACAGATGGAATGATTACAGATTATTGGATGCAGGAGACGGCGAAAAGCTCGAACAGTGGGACAATATCGTCCTGCGCAGACCCGATCCCCAGGCGATCTGGCCGAGGGACAAATCGTTCGCGTTATGGAACCGCGCTGATGCAGTCTATCACCGCTCAAGTTCCGGCGGAGGAAAATGGGAGTACAAGAAAAAGCTTCCTGAATCCTGGACGATCAGATATGATTCATTGACGTTCAAGGTTTCCCCGACAGGCTTCAAACACACCGGGATCTTCCCTGAACAGGCTGTCAACTGGGACTGGATGGGTGATCTGATCCGTACGCACAAGGATGAGGAACTCCGCATCCTGAACCTGTTTGCCTATACGGGCGGTGCTACAATGGCCTGCTCCGCTGCAGGTGCTGCCGAAGTCGTCCATGTAGACGCTGCCAAAGGCATGGTCAAATGGGCACAGGAAAACCGTGATCTTTCCGGACTGCAGGACCGCAGGATCCGCTTCATCGTAGACGACGTTCAGAAATTCGTGGAACGTGAGAAACGCCGCGGAAGAACATATCACGGAATCCTGATGGATCCGCCTTCCTATGGAAGAGGACCGGACGGAGAAATGTGGAAATTCGAGACCGAGATCATCAAGCTGATCAATGCCTGCCTGGATATCCTGGACGAGCATGCGCTCTTCTTCCTGATCAATTCCTATACAACAGGATTTTCCTCCATCGTTCTGGAAGACATCATGAAAACAATGATCCTGACAGAACATCCGGACGGGAGGATCGATACCGGGGAAGTCGCGCTTCCGATCGAACACCGGAATCTTCTCCTGCCATGCGGCATATACGGAAGATGGCAGCGCAATGATTGAAGTACTGTACGAAGATAATCACCTGCTGTGTGTCAGGAAGCCGGTCAATGTACCGGTACAGGAAGACGCCAGCGGAGATGATGATCTGCTGTCCATGTGCAAGGCATATCTCAAGGAAACATACCATAAACCCGGCAATGTTTACCTAGGACTTGTACACAGACTGGACAGGCCTGTCGGCGGCGCGATGGTTTTCGCCAAAACTTCAAAGGCTGCTTCCAGGCTGTCAGATTCGATCCGGAAAGGTGAGATCACAAAAGAATATACGGCGATCCTGGACGGTGTCATCAAACCGTCTTCCGGTATTCTGAAGGACTACCTGAAAAAGGACAGCCGCACGAACACATCTGAAGTGACCGATAAAGACAGCGGAAAGTATTGTGAACTGTCATATGAGACGATCGCTGTTGAAAACGGACATTCGATCGTAAAGATCCTGCTTGCGACAGGCAGATCACATCAGATCAGAGTGCAGTTCGCCTCAAGAGGCGTTCCGCTGCTCAATGACCAGAGATACAACAAACATGCAGGAAAAGGACAGATCGCCCTATGGGCGACACGTCTCTGCTTCCCGCATCCGACAACAAAAGAGACCGTGGAGGTCCAATGTCCTCCTGACAATATCAGACCATGGAAAGAGTATGAGGTATTCCGATGACAAAAAAGAGAAGGCGCCGTCTGCGTTTCAGACTTCCGCAGGTACAGAGCGGAACATCCACAACTGTCAAAAAGAAAAAGAGGAGAAGAAGACGTTTCCGTCTTCGTAAAGAAGCGTATCTTGTTCTTGCGGGTATCGTTGCTGTCCTGTGTCTGATCTTTATCCCGAGGGCCATCGACAACAACAACCTGAAGAAACTGGGATATGACAAAGAAACGATCAAAGCGATCCGTGAGCAGAAGCTGACGAAAACGATCCTCAGCAATGAATGGTATTCAAATTATCTTGCGCAGTCGATCAAAAACGAGACGCTGAATACCGATTATACAGAGCTCTACACTGTCGTGACATCCCAGCGTGGCCTGACAGACCGTGACTTCCTGCTGTACAACAGACTGAAGGACAAGGGATATACCGATAAGCAGCTGCTGAATCTGTACCGTAATCTCCGTTATGTCGATCTGACGCCGCTCCTGGTATTTGATTATCAGGGAGATGAATCAGGGTACATCTCAGACTGCCAGGCAAATATGTCCAACAACGATGAGACCGCCTTCGTGCTCGACGGTACATATTACACACCGTATGAAAACGCAAGACCGGTCGATGACACTGCAAGCGTGTCCATGCTGGTGAATAAAACATATTTCCTGGATGACACATATACCCCGAAGAACCTGACCGCGCTGTCCAACCTCTATGCTGCGCCGGACCGTGAGCTGGCAGGTGTTGCGGCGGAAGCGCTGGCAGAATGGGCAAATGCCGGAAGAGACAATGATGTTTACTTCTATGCAACCAGCGCATACCGTTCTTATGAAGACCAGCAGGCCCTGTACGACAGCTATGTAGCTTCCCTCGGACAGGAACAGACCGATCAGGTATCCGCGCGTGCAGGTTTCTCCGAGCATCAGACAGGATTCACGGTAGACCTTGCGGCTACCCATGAAGATGCTTATTCTGAATTCTCGCAGACAAGAGCCTACAGATGGGCAAGCGCGCACTGCTGGGAATACGGATGGCTGCTCCGTTATCCTGAGGATAAAGATGCGATCACAGGTTATGAATTCGAGTCATGGCACTTCAGATATGTAGGCAAGGATGTCTCTGAGGCCGTACATTATTCCAACCTGACATTTGATGAATTCTACATGCTGTATCTGAAGCCCTGGGACAATGAGAACAATAAGCCTTCCCAGGAGATCCTTGACAGTACAAACTATCTGAAACTGATCCCGGCTGCAGCAGAAGAACCGACGGAAACATCTGCACCTGAAGCAGAGTCTTCCTCGGAGCCGGCAGAAACAGCTGACAGTTCAGCTTCTCCCGAAGCTACTGAAAAAGCCAACTGATCCCTGACAAAATAAAAGCCAAAGTTCACGAACTTTGGTTTTTATGTGCTTTGATCAGTCTTTTTTCAGAAGCGCGAAGATCTCATCTTTGCGTGCTTCCATATCGGAGATACCGAGTTCATAAAGTTCTTTCACCTTTTCGGGATCGCCCTTCCATCTGCTGACCTGGATCGTTCTGGACGGTCTGATCAGTACAGCTTCTCCCTTGTTGACAAGATCCTCAATGATCCCCATCTGGTTGTAATAGTTGATATGTCTGACCTTATAATCAGCGGCGACCTGCGGATACTGCTTGTATACAAGCTTCATGATCTCCTGAACGATCGGCGGACCGGGTTTTCTGACATAGTCTGCAGGCTTTGTAGTGATCACCAGGTGTCTTGTAACACCCTGTTCGATCGAACGTTCGATCGGGATCATCTTGGTGATCCCTCCATCCAAAAGATGTCTGCCGTTGATATCGACTGTTTCCGTAACGACCGGCAGCGAGCAAGCTCCTCTCAGGACTTCCATTTCATCATCCATGTCTTCCGGTCTGAACCAGACCGTTTCTCCCATATCCAGGTCATATGCGCCGATCTCAATATTCGCATGGGCATCCTTCAGCGGTTTTACAGAGAACTGTTCGAGATTTCTCATATATCCGTAAAACAGCTTTTTATAACCGACCCAATATCCTTCTCTCAGCAGCGCCTGGGGACCAACGATATCAGGTTTGATGATATAGTCCAGAACTGCGCGCTTCATCGTTTCTTTCCGGTTTTCCATAAAGAGACATAACATAAATGCCCCGGAAGAGATTCCAGCTCCGTAATCAAATGTAACCCCATGATCCATCAGCCAGTCCAGTGCACCGGCTGTATAGGCGCCGCGGATGCCGCCGCCTTCCAGTACAATTCCTGTTTTTTCCATCAAAGATCAACCTCCTCAGAATAATGGTGTAAATACTTTTAATAACGCACGATACGTCCTGATCAACCGGTTTACCCGTGCACATTCAGCACCCGTTACTTCGTGCGACTGTGACAGTGCCTGCAGGAAGTCTTCTTTCATTTCTTCTGCAAGCCTGCTGTTATACATTAACACACCTGCTTCAAAATGGAGAAAATAACTTCTGTAATCTGTGTTGATACTGCCGACCAATGCCATTTCATCATCAGAAACCATGGTTTTCGCATGGTTGAATCCAGGCAGATATTCATAGATCCTGACACCTGCGTTGAGCAGTGTCTGGTAATTGGACCGGGTAACGGAATAAACGATCCGTTTATCCGGGATATGCGGTACCAGGATCCTGACATCCACCCCGTTCATTGCCGCAAGGCACAGCGCTGTCCTCATATCCTGATTCAGGATCAGGTACGGCGTATCGATATACAGATACTTTACTGCGTGGTTTGTGATATTCAGATGCATCGACAGACTGACATCCGCTTCATCAGTCGGTGTGTCCGAGAACGGCTGATACCAGCCATCCCCAATGACAGTATCACAATCCGGCAGATAATCGCTATATACAATATCGTTTTTCTGGCTCAGATATGTATACATTCCCAGGAACATGACAGTCAGGGAACGTACAGCCTCACCCTTCAGCATGACGGCAGAGTCCTTCCAGTATCCGTATCTTCTGATCCGGTTCATATATTCATCCGCCAGATTGATTCCTCCGGTAAATCCGACTTTATTGTCGATCACACAGATCTTCCGGTGGTCACGGTTGTTCATCTGAATGATCAATGCCGGACGGATCCTGTTGAAACGGTATGTCTCGATACCAAGTTCATTCATCTGCTGATAGAAACGGCGCGGCAGCTTTTCCAGGCATCCGAAATCATCATAGATCAGTTTGACCTGCACGCCCTGTGCTGTCTTTTCCTTCAGTATCCCGAGTACCTCATCCCATACAGATCCTTTATCGATAATGAAATATTCCATCAGGATGAACTTCTCAGCCTTTTTCAGTTCCTCGAGGAATACAGGGAACATTTCTTCGCCGCTTCCGAAGTATGTGGCTTCCGTGTTTCTGTAGACCGGGAAGTTGCTTGCTTTCAGCCCGTAATCAAACAGTTTCCTGATATCATTCCGCTCCTTCCCAAGCTCTTCGGGAATCGCTGGGTCCTGGTTCAGAAGCATCTGCATTTCCTGGTCGCACTGTGTCGTGCCCTTGAAGAGTTTCTTCGGCATCTTCTTTCCTGCACATAAAAGATACAGTGCTGTACCGATCACAGGAGCTGCCAGGATCAAAATGCTCCAGGCGATCTTATAAGAGCCGTCTTCTTCCAGATTAACGACATAAACCACCGTCAGCAGAGACAGCAGATTTGCCAGTGAAAGCAGCTCATAAGCGATCGTCATACGGTAAAGCCACATCAGCAGCAACGCCATCTGCAGTATGATCAGGAGCGCCGCGATCGTCATACGGCTGACCAGGAATTTCAGGATTCTGCGCATGAAATCATTCTACAATATATCCGCGGTTATGGCACAGATTTGGCATACATGATAAACATCAAACGATATTTTTAGACTGCAGATGATCCGGATACGATGTATATGAATATCAAAAAGAGACGCTGATCAAGCGCTGTTCAGGGATACAATGAAATAAGAAGCGGAGGAGAACATGACAGAACAGGAAATGCTGTACATTCTTGCGATAGCGGAAGAAAGAAACATTACACATGCGGCAGAGCGTCTCCATGTCGCCCAGCCTTCCCTGACCCAGAGTCTCAGAAAGATCGAGAACGAGCTTAGCACAAAGCTGTTCACACGCAGAAAATACGGACTGGACCCGACCGATTCCGGAAAACTGTACATCGAGATGGCGCGGGATGTGACTGCTAGGATCAGTACTTTCCGGGAAGATCTGAGAAGAATGAATGATCCCATGAAGGGGCACCTTTCCCTTGGCGCGTCCTGGTACAATACACTGCTCTACCTTTCTGATTTCGTACCGCTGTTCAATCAGACATATCCGGACGCAAAGCTCAGGCTTGTGGAAAAGAACACTGCCGGTCTTCTGGAGATGCTGAAAGGACATGAGATCGATGTGATCATCGCGCATGAATATCCCGCGGAATATCCTGCACAGCAGCCGGTACTTGCCAAGGATATCTGCCGGGAAGTGCTGGAAACAGAATCATTCCTTGTCATCGGGCAGCGGAAGATGTTTTTGGAAAACGGGATCCCGGAAAACAAAACAGCAGATCTTCAGAAACTGAAAGACCTCCCGTTTATCTTTTTCAACGATGATCAGCGTATACGCCGTATTACCGATTTTGCTTTTAGGAATGCGGGCATCTCCCCGGGAAGCGCATTGTTTACACAGAGTTTCCCCGGGGCATTGGATTTCGCCTCCATGGGACTCGGACTTGTCGTCCTGCCGGAACACTATATTGCAAAAAACATCAGACATTTTCCTTCTCTGGCATCAGCTCCGCTGGATCCTTCCCTGCATGCTTACTGGACAAACTGCATATATTACCGTAAACAGGAGTATTCTGATCCGCTCAGAGAAGAAGCACTGCGTATCCTGAAAGGATCTGTACATTAATAAATAGGATTTCCCTATCTTTACTATAATATTCTTATATTTCTGTTCATTGTCCGGATGGATTACGCTGTCCTTAGAACAGAAAAAGGTGAAAAATATGGAAATCAAGAAGATCGATCAGAGTTTTGTCGGCTCCAGGAGCATTTTCTACATCGAAGGTGAGATCCACCGGGAATCCGGGAAACAGCATATGTACAATCAGATGTTCGTGGAAGCGTATTTCCCTGTCACCACAACAAAACCATATCCCGTCGTCATGTTCCATGGTGCCGGCCAGACGAATGTCAACTGGCTGATGACTCCGGACGGAAGGATGGGATGGGCAGACTATTTCGTTTCAAAAGGCTACGAGGTATATCTCTGTGAACAGCCTTCCCGCGGCCGTTCAGCCTACCATCCTGAGCAGAACGGACCAAGGATCTACCATTCCCTGGAATCCCTGCAGCGCTTCATGGGCAGTACAGGAAGATGGCCGCAGTCAAAGCTGCATACCCAGTGGCCGGGTGAAGGCAGTCTTGCGTTTGAAGACGAAACAGACCGGCAGTTCATCGCTTCCCAGGTCGAATACCTTCCTTCCAATAAAGAATCACAGCGCTTAATGCTGGAATCAGGAGCGAAACTGCTCCGGCAGATCGGACCGGCGATCCTTCTTACGCACTCCCAGGCAGGTCCCTTTGGCTGGCTGCTGGCAGATGCCTGTCCGGAGCTTGTAAAAGGCATCATGGCACTGGAGCCTTCCGGACCTCCGTTTACCAGGAAAACTGACGCACCGGTATCGGAAAACTTCGGTATCACGGACCTCCCGCTCCATTACGAGCCGGAGATCACATCCCCTGCTGACATCAGACTGCAGCTGCTTCCTTCCGAAACACCCGGTATTAATACCGGCTGGATCTTTCAGGAACCGGCGCCGCAGCTTCCGCGTCTTTCCGGCATCCCCATCTGGATCGTTGTCAGTGAATCCTCCTACCATGCAGGATATGACCATCTGACCAGCCGGGTCCTGGAACAGTGCGGCGTACCGCATCAGTTCGTCCGTCTTGAAGACAAAGGCATACACGGAAACGGGCATATGATGATGCTGGAAAAGAATCATCTGGAGATTGCCGATCTCATTCTGAAAATGCTGGCTGACGCAGCTTTATAATCATCCCGATTCCCCGGCAGGGCTGATCCTCTGCCGGTTTTTCCATATGAAAAGTCTCCATTTCGGAGACTGATGTCGTATGATTACAGAATCTGGGGCAGCTGGCTGATGATGGGGAGTTCGGTCTCTTCGCCTTTGATCGCACCGATGGCGCCCATGACACCGAAGATCGTTACGATGAGCCAGATCGGGAACTGAAGGAATCCGATCCAGTTGCTCAGCATCAGCAGCACGTTGAGATAGAATGCATTGTTGACATGTGTCTTCAGGAACTGGCTGCCTGTTGATCTCTCCTTGATGAAAGAAGCAATCAATCCGAGCCAGAAGAAATATGCAATGACTCCCCATATACCTTCAGGATTGGCCTGGGCAGGCTGCTGGGCGGCTGCAGGACGTTCTGTCTTCTGCGCAGTACCGCTCATTTCCGCTTCTCTCTGCTTTCTGAGCTCACGGCGTTTCATTTCGTCCTGGATCTCCTGCTTTTTGAGATCTTCCTGTTCCTGTTTTTTCCGGAGCTCTTCAGCTTCCATCTTTTTACGCAGTTCTTCCTGTTCCTGCTTCTTTCTGCGCTCTTTCAGTTCACGCTCAAGCTCCAGTCTTGCCTGCATCTGCTGAGGTGACTCACTGGGCAGAACAAGCTCGATCTGGGGTTCTGTCTGAGCCTGCATGTTGCCATGTGTTTCCAGCCCTTTGTTCGGTGAAAGGATATCCGAAAGATCCTCTTCTTCCTCCTCAATTTCTTCATACATTTCATGTCCGGGAAGAACAAGTTCGATCTCTTTCTTTTTCGGTGCTTTCGGCTGAGGGATCTCAATTTCCGGTGCAGCCGGACTGACTGAAACAGCCGGTGTATCTTCGATCAGTTTTGTGCCGCATACTGAACAGAATTTCGCGCCTGCTTCTACAGCACTTCCGCAATTAGGACAATTCATAAAATACCTCCAACTCAACTGATTACTCTTATTATAGTTCAGCTTTTTTATAATTTGAATAATCGTTCATGCATGGAAGAAAACTTAACAATTCTCAGCAGTTTACATAAAAAGAAGGTCCTGTTTTCAGGAAACCTTCTTCATCAGCAGTTTTTATGCCGCAGATGCTCATCCGAAAGGATACAGCATGCGCTTGATGCTTTCCATCAGTTTTTCGACGATCATGTTCAGTGCTTCTTCACTGGTAGGCAGTTTATCCACCATCTTTTCGAATTCGCCGACTTTGTCATTCATTTTGTTGAACATTTCTGAATAATGTTCAGCTTCTGCCATGATCTTCGGCACATAGATCATTGCCAGGATCACAACAGCCGCGATCGCAGCGAGCAGAATGAATATAATGATCTTCTGTCTTCTCGCAGATTTTCTTGATTCACTGACCAGTTCTTCCAACAGTTCCCTGTCAGACATCATATCAACCATCGGATATTTCATTAGAAACTCTCTCCTGTTCTTGGATTAACCAGTTCATACTCACGATCATTCAGTCCCAGCCGTTGCAGAAACCTTACGATCTCATATTCGGACATAGGGGAATACAGTCTGTATATATCTGCATCATATGTTTCAAGCTTGCCGAGAGGTCTGAGGTCCTGAAGCCCGACCTTGAATTTTCCTCTGTCATAGAAACGGAGATAATACTCATACTGTTTCTGCACAGGTGCAGATTTCACATTTGACTGTGTCAGAAATGAACCGAAGTTCTCCGTGATCTTACTCAGTGAGCTCCCTTTTCCGTATTTTCTCAGATAGTCACGCGCCAGCCTTTTGACCGGTCCGAGTTTTCTGACGATCATGCGGTCACTGTCTCCGGCTTCCCTCATCTCCGTGATCAATGCATATACGTCATCAAGCGCATCCTCACGTTCTGAGGCTTTTAATTCGATCAAGGCAATTTCCAGCTCGCCAAGATAATCCGCTATTGTTTCAGCCATCATCATTACCCCGCTTTCATATTGATTATAATACAGAACATGCTGTTTTTATTTTAAGTCTGCAAAGGTATCATTTATAGACTGTTTTTTGCCGTAGAGATGTTTTCAGGGTGCCATAAAATAAAATCGGGAAATGTTATGACTCAGATCGGAAAGAAAACCTACAAACAATTCATTTATACGGTTTTTTCACTGTCCCTGCCGCTGGCTGTGCAGCGTGTGATCAATCTGACCGTATCGCTGATCGATAACATTATGGTAGGCAGGCTCGGTGAAAATGCCATGTCTGCCGTCGGTATATGCAATACGTATCTATGGTTTCTTGATGCGGTCATCCTGGGTATTTCCAGCGGCGCAATGATCATCTGTGCCCAGGACTGGGGTGCGGGCGACCGGTCCAGGATCAAAAAGCTCTTTTCCCTCGCAATGACATATTCACTGACTGCAGCCCTGGTCTTCTATACACTTACGTCGCTTTTTTCAGAACAGATCATCCGCATTTACAGTAATATTCCCGAGCTTGTGGCACCGGGAAGCGCATATCTGCTCCATGTCAGGTACGGCTTTCTTTTCCTGGCCGTATCCCAGACGATCGTCATCATCCTGCAGGCTGTACGGGAAGTGCGGATCGGCCTGATCAACTCCATCCTGTCATGCATTTTCAATGTATTCTTCAACTGGGTATTCATTTTCGGTCATCTCGGTTTTCCGGCTATGGGTGTTGCCGGAGCTGCCCTGGGAACAGCTGTTGCGCGCGGTATCGAAGCGCTGATCAGTGTTGTGTATCTGCTGATGATCGAAAAGAAGATCAGGTTCAGACTGACGGATTTCAACCCCTTTGTAACAAAAGAACTTCACGTAAAATACTGGACCGTTACACTCCCGATCCTCGGCATGAGCTTTATGCAGAATCTGCTGAATTCTTCCCAGACGATGATCACCGGAAGAGTATCCAAATACTATATGGCTGCCCAGCAGATCGTACACATGGCATGGATGATACCGAATGCGTTCGGCGGCGGCATGTCCAATTCCGCTTCGATCATCATCGGCAACGATATCGGCGCGGGTGACCTGGATGAAGTGCATAAGGACAGCTGGCGCTTTGTCAGGACTGCGCTGATCTTCGCGTTCATCTGCTCCGGACTGATCCAGGTGCTTCTGCCCATACTGATGAAGTTCTATACGATATCTGAGGAAACACAGATCCTGACCAGGCAGATGGGCTGGTCAGCATCCATAACCGTACTGTTCCTGGTAACAAGCTCTACCGTAAACAACGGCGTCATCAGGGCCGGCGGAGATACAAGAAGGCTGTTCATCGTTGATATGATCTCCAACTGGCTCATCACGATCCCCTTCGGGATCCTGGCAGCCTTTGTCCTGAAGTGGCCTGCTCCTATCCTGTATATCATTCTGCGCAGCGGAAACCTTTTCAAGGCGATCTGGGGCGTTAACCGGCTGAGAGGATCCGACTGGATCAGGAAACTGACAGATGCCGGACAGCAAGCATAAGGGGTATCTATGTCTGCAAAATCGAAATCCGTCAATCTCACAGAGGGCGATATCACACATCAGCTGATGCTGTTTGTATGGCCGATCATGCTGGCTAACATTTTTCAGCAGGTCTATAATCTGACCAATTCGATGATCGTTGGAAACTATATCAATACAAATGCATTGTCGGCAGTCAGTTCCACGCAGTCCATTACACTGATCGCCAATTTCTTCTTTTACGGTGTTTCCACAGCCAGCGGGATCCTGGTCTCCAATTATTACGGAGCCGGTGAGAAAGGAAAAGTCCGTATGGTGATCCAGACGAGTCTGATCGTTTCTTTTCTGCTTGGAGTGGCTTTCACGGCCGCAGGCGAGATCTTCACGCCATGGATGATGAATCTCAGCAATGTCAATGAAGTGATCTACCGGGAAGCAGAGATCTATCTCCGTGTATTCATGCTCGGATATCTGCCTCTGTTTATCTATAATGTCATTTTCTTTATCATGCGCTCCCTTGGTGACTCGAAGCACCCTTTGTATTATCTGATGACTTCGTGTGTGATCAATATTATCCTCGGTGTCATCTTTGTCAGAGTGCTGCAAATGGGAGTCAGCGGACCGGCGTTGGCAACGGTCATTTCACAGCTCATCGTAGATGTGCTTGCTGTGAGGGCTCTGCAGCGGATCGATCCCGATCTGAGGTTTGATCTGAAGCACCTCGAGATCGATGCAGAGACTGTCAGGCGCCTGGCTGAACTGGGTATTCCTGCTGCTGTTCAGAATATGCTGATATCACTGTCCAATCTGGTCGTTCAGGCATATGTCAACCTGTTCCCGGTCGCTGCGATCGCCGGCATCGGGGTTGCCAATAAGGTCTCGACCTGGGTGCAGATCCCCATGCAGAGCATTTCCACGATCGGAACAAACTTTGTCGGGCAGAATTTAGGCGCAAAAAAATATGCCCGCGTCAAAAACGGAATAAAGCTGTGCAACCGGATCGCTACGGTCATCACCATTATCTGCGCTTCGGTTGTGTTTGTTTTTGCCGAGCGGTTCATCGCATTGTTTGATACGAATCCGGATGTCGTCAGATATGGTGCCGCTATGACAAGATTCACCGTGTTCAGTTATGTCCCTCTGACCTGGTCACACATCTACAATGGATGCTGCAGAGGTGCCGGCAACGTCAAGATCCCAATGATCATTGCTGTTCTGTGTCAATGCGTTGCAAAATACTTCTTTGTGACAATAGGCCTCAGGATCAATTTTGATATCCATATCATCTATCTTTCAAGTGCTTTGGCATTTTCCCTTGCCGGTATTGTCGCCTCACTGTATTTCCATCTCAGCCCATGGACAAAGAAAAGACAGCTTCGATAGCTGTCTGATCGTTATTCCTCAGGTTTGCTGAGCGGTTCTCCTGTATCCGGGTCAAAATTCATTGCCGGCTGTTCCGGCTGTTCAGTCGTTTCCGGGATCAGCACGGGCTCAGGTTCAGTCTCGAGCAGAGGTTCTGCCTCAGGTTCGGGATTTTCCTTTCTATCACGGAATTTTTTGATCCGTCCTGACAGGTAGATCGCGCTGAACAGGTCTGTTACACCGCTGTAAGCCAGTCCTGCGCCAAGCACCTGATAGATCAGTTTGCCTGCCGGGATCAGGTTGAACATTACCACAAGACCGAAGATGATCGAGATCGATGCCAGGATCAGATAAATGTATCCGCTGGGGTAGCCGATCCTGTGCGCATCAATGCCGTCCTGAAGCTTCATGATACCGCTGGCAATGATGACGATTGCAAGTACATACGGAACAAGCTGCTGGAACACGATCTTCTGATAGATGACCAGAATACCGACAAGCACGATAATGACTCCTTCCACGAAATCATTGCGGTACAGGGATTCATTCAGATCCATCATGAAGTATGAAGTGATGTGGATCAGTCCAAGAACGATGACAGCGATGCCGGAAACATCACAGATCAGATTCTCGCTCATCTGCGGATAAATAAACAAAAGCACTCCGGCAACCGTGTAAAGGATTGCTGTTATGAGAGCAGACCATTTTACATTTTTAAACATAACCAAAATACCTTCCTGTATGTATCTGATTATTATTATAGAGCATATTACATAATTGGGGTAAAATGAGCGCGGAGGTTTTTGCATGAAAAACGTATTATTGGTCATGAAACTGCGGGATGCAGAAAAAGAACAGCTGCTTCAGATTCCCGGATATCAGTTTACTTTTGCGGAAAACTGGAATATTCCCCAGAAAATTATTGAGCAGACAGAAATCGTCATCGGAAATCCGGCCAAAGATGTACTTGCCGGGTTCCCCAACGTAAAATGGCTTCAGCTGATCTCCGCAGGAGCTGATACATACAAAGACATCGATCAGGAGATCATGCTGACAAACGCATATGATGTATTTGGCGAAGCGATCTCGGAATACATGCTGGCATGTGCTTTCTCGGCAGCCAAATTTTTCCCTGAATATCATGATCTTCAGAAAGAACGTTCATGGAAACGTTACGGTGAACCGACACTGATCAGCGGCAGTAAAGTCCTGTCTGTCGGTATGGGTTCCATCGGTACGGAATTCCTCCGCAAAATGGATCTTCTTGGCGCTGAATGCTATGGAGTCAGAAGGACCGTTCATGACAAACCCGACTTTGTAAAAGAACTGTACGCATTCAACGATCTGGAAAAGATCCTTCCCGAGTGTGATACGATCGCGCTGTCCCTGCCTGAAACACCTGAAACGACAAAGATGTTCAATGAAACACGGCTCAGAATGATCAAGAAGGATGCTGTTCTGATCAATGTCGGCAGAGGTACGGCGATCGATACGGAAGCACTTCTGAAAGTTGTGAATGAAGGCTGGTTCAGGGCAGTATATCTTGATGTAACAGATCCCGAACCGCTCCCGCTCAACCATCCTCTGTGGAATACGGAGCGTATTCACATCACGCCTCATATCAGCGGCGGTTCATTCTCCAACATCATCAGAGGAACACTGCTGAAAGTAATTACAAATAACCTGACACTGGTATCGCAGGGCAAGCCTCCTGTGCATATCGTTGACAGAAAGCTCGGATACTAAAAAATCGTCTGCAGACCACCATAAACTGAACCCTGTAAAACGGACAGAAGAAAAAAAGTACTTCTGACCCATTACAGGGTTTTCTTCTGGCTGTTACACTGATGATGAGGTAACAGATATGGCGCTAAAGCATTTCACGCTCGAACAAATCAAGGAATTAAA
>JAILLA010000128.1 GCA_024693325.1 Solobacterium sp. | reverse complement strand
AAACCTCCTTTACAGCGGCCGCCATGTTCTGTGTACTTTTATTATGTATGAAATCTGTAAGACCAACATCTAGTGGAATTTTGGGAAAGACAAATTTCCACTTTACATATTCGGGAGTGGAACTTAACTTTTCACTTCAGGAGTCGATAATAGACCGTCCATTTTTCTGCCACTCATTGTTGACGGAAAACCGTAATGATAAAATATTATTTAGCGTATTTTTACTGCAAAAGGATTGGATCTTGATCACATGTGTATTCAATTCTTACTACAAGAGGAGGAATTATGTACATCAAAAAAGGTATGACAGGAATTCTGAGTATCATGCTTGCATTCAGCTCGATGTTTTCAAATGTGACAACATTGCATGCTGAAGAAGCAGAGCCGATGGAAACAACAGTCACAGAGACTGTTGAAGAACCCGCAGAGGAAACTGCAGAACAGGCGGAAGAAACTGTTGAAGAAGCTGTACAGGAAGCTGAAACAACAGAAGAAACTGCTGAAGAGACAGAGGAAACATCTGAGCCTGAACAGGAACAGGCTGAGGAAGTACCTGTGTCTGAAGAAACATTTGAGGAGATCACTGCGCCTGCAGACACTGAAAACGGTACAGTTGATACCGGCACAGGTACAAATGATGAACTTCTTCAGATGTATCTTGATCAGCAGCTGAGCTTGGATGATGGTCAGGAAGATGCATCGGCACAGGGCATGGGTGAAGCTCTGACCGGTTATAATCTGATCGTTTATAATATCGTAAAATCCAAGGTCGAGCAGATCGCTGCAGGCGAGATCACATCTACTGAGATCTCAATTACACTGGATGATCTGGAACTGAGCGGAAAGAAATGGACAGCAAGTGAACTGGGAATAGATGCAATTATAATTGATGGTAAATTAAACCCTGATGCCAAGACAGCATTACAGAATTTAGTGGGTATTGATACACCTGATATCATTCAGAAATTACTGGTTGACTGCCCGTATGATCTGTATTGGTTTGATAAAACCAAGGGCTATATGTATGGCTTTTTCGGTTATTCATATAGTTCCTCGTATATTAAACTGACAGGTGAATATACAATTTCCATGATTGTTTCATCAGAATATGCCAGTGAGAAATACGTGACAAATCCTTCAGTGATTTCTTCTGTCAACACAGCTGTCTCAACGATCCAGGGCGTTGTGCAGAGCCATGCATCTGAAAGTGACTACGATAAACTGGTCTCCTACAGACAGGATATCTGCAGCCGTGTTTCCTATAATGATGATGCGGCAGCTGATTCAAGTACACCATACGGTAATCCTTGGCAGCTGATCTGGGTGTTTGACGGAGACGACACAACAAAAGTTGTATGTGAAGGCTACTCCAAAGCGTTTAAGTACCTTTGTGATCTTTCAACGTTCCGCAGCAGCGACATTGAATGCTACCTGGTGACCGGAACGATGAATGGAGGCAGCGGAGCTGGCAATCACATGTGGAATATCGTCACAATGAATGACGGCAAGAACTATCTGGTCGATGTTACGAACTGTGACCAGGGCAGCATCGGGGCAGATGACTGGCTATTCCTGGTAGGTGTGACTTTTACAAGTTCTTATGGTTTTTATGCTGTGATTCCTGAAAGAACCGTAGGCAATGTGACATACAGCGGCGCAACGATCCAGTATTCATATGATTATGATACAAGAGGTTTATATGACACCGGTCTGCTGACATTATCCTCCAGTAAATATGTGCAGTCTGAACCTGTTTCAGTTACAGGCGTGACACTAGATCAGACATCATTGACGCTTGAAAAAGGAACAAATATCCATCTGACAGCGACAGTAACACCTGCAGATGCAGACAATAAAAATGTCACTTGGACATCTTCCAATACATCTGTTGCAACAGTTGACAGCACCGGCAAGGTAACTGCAGTCGGCAAAGGAACAGCAGTGATCACAGTCTCAACAGAAGATGGTAATTTCACAGCGACATGCGATGTCACCGTTGAAGAACATATTGCAGTTACAGGAGTGACACTTGATCCGGCAAAACTGACGCTTGAAAAAGGAACAGATGCGCAGCTGACAGCGACGGTAGAACCTGCTGATGCAGATAATAAAAATGTCACATGGACATCTTCCAATACATCTGTTGCGTCGGTTGACAATACAGGCAAGGTGACTGCAGTCGGCAAAGGAACAGCAGAGATCACAGTCTCAACAGAAGATGGTAATTTCACAGCGACATGTGACGTCACAGTTGAAGAACATATCGCAGTTACAGGAGTGACACTTGATCAGGCAGAACTGACGCTTGAAAAAGGAACAGATGCGCAGCTGACAGCGACGGTAGAACCTGCTGATGCGGATAACAAGGCTGTTACATGGACATCTTCCAATACATCTGTTGCGGCGGTTGACAATACAGGCAAGGTGACTGCAGTCGGCAAAGGGACAGCAGTGATCACAGTTACAACAGCAGACGGCGAATTTGCAGCATCCTGCAGAGTTACTGTTGAAGAAACGATCGCTGTAACCAGTGTCTTGTTGAATAAGACGGAACTGATCCTTACAAAGGATGAGAAACATACTCTGATAGCAGGTGTCCTTCCTGCAAATGCAACGAACCAGAATGTTACATGGACATCTGATCATCCGGAGATCGCTTCGGTTGACGAAAACGGTACTGTTACCGGTGTAACTGATGGTACTGCTGTGATTACAGTCACAACAGAAGACGGAAACTTTACTGTTCATTGTAATGTAACTGTCTCCTCAACAGTCACAAGAAGCTTTGAATTCGACTACAGCAGCTATGAGTGGGAAGAAATCGAAGCGTATTATCATGAGACATCAGAAGTTAATTTTACATATACAATCAATGGCAAAGCGGGTGATCCTTCCGAACTGACGTTTGCCTTTGAGGATACGGAACATCACGTTGGTGAGATCAAGCTGTCTGATGACAACAGCAAACTCCTGATCACCCCGGATCTGATCGGTTACTTCGGACTCGTTGTCAAGTATCATGATGAGATCATTCAGCGTGCTTATATGAGTGCTTATGGTCCGGTATATAATTTCCGGGCATATGATCCTAATGACTGCGTTCTGTGGAAGAATGTTCAGCCGGAGGCGCTGGAGATCAGCTATACCTTTGATAATGCTGAAGGAGATTATTCATCTCTGACTCTCAAGAGCAGTGATGAAAGTGTTCTGAAAGCAGAATTCTCCGAGGATCATAAGACCGTCTATCTGACACCTGTGTCCACAGGAAATGCTGAAATCACCTTCTATGCTCCATGGTCTGCAGATGCAATTGAATGGCGCAGCTTCACTGTAAAAGAGCAGATTCAAGAAACAGGTAAGTATTTATCCGTTTCTGAATGGGATGGCATTGAAGAAGTAACTGAGGCCAGCTATGAACGACTCGAGGATCGGTCAGATGGTTATAGTCATAATCTGTATTACTATCTCTTTGTTGACGGCGTTCAGCAGGACAGCAGCGGTCTGTCCATCATCAGCTCAGATCCGTCAGTAGTAGAACTCGGTCCGCTATATCCGGAAGAACATTTTGTGGGTTACAGGCTTGCCGGGTTTGGAACAGCAGATATCCAGTTCTGGGATGGAGAAGAATTGCTGAAAACAATTACTGTAACCAATACACAGCCTTATATTTCATCAGTATCAGTGTTCAGTGAAACATATGTACTCAGCGCAGGCAGCACAGACCGCCTGAGGTATACCTTATATCCGAGCTATGCAAAACCGGCAGAACGCGTTGAGTATGTTTCGGATAATACGAATGTCGTTACGGTAGACGAGTCAGGCTTAATGACCGGTGTTTCCGAGGGTACAGCAGGTGTAACTGTAAAACTCTACCAGGAAAACGGCTATACGGTCACTGAGTCTGTGAGTGTTACTGTTTCTTCTGATACCATAACTGGATACGGCACAGGAAATTATCCTTATGTAAATGCCGCATCGCTTGTTTCAGGTGAAGGAAATCAGTTTACTCTGACATTCAAAGACGGATATCCCAAAAATATCGCTGATGGATTTAAGATCTCTGTTTATCTGATGTCTGACTCCGATGAAAAAGTTATGTATGTTTCTGCGTTTAAACCTGTTTCAACCGGTTCTTCATATACATTTGACGGAACCGATCTGAAAAAATATGCCAGCGATAATCTGGAACCCGGAAATTACGCGGTCAAGATCAAACTGACAAAGAGCTACAACGAAGAAATGTACTATTTCCCTGTTATGACGATCGATCAGAGGATCACTGTGAAAGCCCCGGAAGATCTGGTGATAAAGGCTACAGAAGATGGCGGCGGAGTATTGATCAGCTGCAGTGACAGCGAAGCATGCGATGTATACCTGAGCACGCTGTATGAATACAGGGCAAACGGTGACGCTGCTTTCACAGCAGATGAAAACTGGACAACGATCCAGCTGAGTGATTCTGACGGTAAATATTATGATATTCCGGGTACCAACACTTCAATTGATTATCTGGTACCGCATAAGGATGAAACCAGCGGCAGAATGACGAGTCTGGAAATTCCTGCCTCAGTGATCAATGCATACGGTTTCTATTCCGGAAAATATTCTGCCGGTATCATCTCACGTGACAGCGGCTACAAAGCATACTGGGGCGGCAATGAGTTCACCCTGCAGACAAACAACAATGAAGAGGCTCTGGCTCCGAAGGATCTGGAATGGTCGCCGGACGGTCACGTCCGTTTCGGACTGCCGTATGGCACATGGTATAGATGCAAAGTCACATCCGGCAGTAATGATCCGGAGGACATAATCTATGAATACGGTTATTCCGAGGGGACATTATTTGATCTGGATTTCTCATATATGCTGAACAGCGATTATGCATATTTAGAGATGTATACAGCACCGTCTTATGAACAGCTCCAGACGACGGCGGTCAAGTATACAGTCAGAAGAAACAACAGACAGTCAGGAATGTACGGAGCTCTTGAAACTCCTGATAATCTGCAATGGAATCCGGACGGCTCATTCAGCTGGAATCCTGTTATGGGTGCCCAGTATTATGTTGTAAAAGCTTACTGGAATGGTGATCTGGCCTATTCAGACAGGATCACAGGTACTTCTGTCAGCGACTATACAGCACCGGCAGATAATCCTGATGATTCATTCACGTTTACAGTACGCGCAATCGGCGATCAGATCCATTACAGAAATTCCGAAAAGGCTGTGTCATATGAATATGGTCACGAACCCGAGCATGCAGAGGCTGACGATATTCCGGTCATTGTGAATCTGGACGGAGAACGCTATACACTTGATACACATGTGTTCTTAAGAAATGGAGCACGTACATCCGCAACAGCATATGCGGTCAATGAAACTCAGAAGATCCCCGGACCGAAGTTCTATGAAGCAGGTACATATACTTATCTGGTCTACCTGGCTCAGGATAATCCGGGTGTGGTTCCCAACTACGATACATACAGGATCGAATATACAGTGACTGAAGAGGCAGATGCGGCAGGAGATGCTCATCTTGTTCTGGCAGAACCTGTGATCAAAAATGAAGCAGGGGAAGAAACAGATGAGATCGTATTTGATCTTGAAACACCGAAAGCTGCTGAATATGCCCCGGTCATGAGTCTGACACTGAATGGAGCAGCAGTCGGAAGTGATCTTGACGGTCAGTTCTCCTTCCATCTGAAAGATGATGAAGGCATGGTCATCGAGACGGTTTCCAATCAGGACGGCAAAGCAGAATTCAGCGCGCTGAAGGATCTGGATGACATCGGTTCCTACTACTACACGATCGTTCCTGCAGACTATGATGAAGAGACATATGCACCTGAACATGATGTGATCCATGTTGCGGTCAACATTCATGAGATCAGTGACGGCGCATTTGTACCGGAAGTCAGATATGATCTCGGCAGTTATGACGCTCCGCTTGAAGATCTGACATTCAACTGGTTCAGCAGGTCATATATGGTCGTTTCAGATGAGATCGAGATCGGACTGACAGAAAACGGGAAGGATCCTGCAGGTGTCTATTACTTCGAAAGGATCAATGACACAACACATGAAACAGAACTGATTGTAAATACAGGCAGCACAACAACACTGAACGGCATTACTTTCGGCGCACCCGGTGAATATGCATATACGATCAGGATCAGAAATGATAATCCTGCAATGATCGAAAATACACAGGTTTATCATCTGACATATACGGTAGAAGAAGCAGGCGGAAAGCTTGTGATCGCTTCTGAAAGCTGCACGGATGAATCCGGCAAAGCAGTCGACAGCATTTCATTCAGTATCGAAAGCAAGACTGCCGCTTCATACACCCCCACAGCATCAGTTACACTGGATGGTCAGGAACCTGCAGACGACACATTTGAAGCAGTTCTGAAGGATGATGAAGGGAAGATCATCGAGACTGTTTCCAATACCGGAGGAACATTCACATTCAGTGAAATGTCATTCAATGATGTCGGCAAACACTACTACACAGTCACGATGGTTTCTGAAGGTGCCAACTATGAGATAGACACGATGGAATACCATCTTGTGATCGAGGTCGAAGCCGATGAAGAATCACTCATTATTTCATCATATTTCGATTACCCGGTCGAAGGCGGTTATGAAAGACTGGATAATATCGAATTTATCAACCGTTCAGTCGGTCTGGAAGGTATTGACCTGGTACAGGAAACAGGAAGACTGTACATCGGCCAGACACTGAATCTGACTGTTGAATTCAATCCTTCAAATGCGACAAACAGGAAACTGACTTGGACAAGCAGCGATTCAGCGGCAGCTTCTGTTGATGAAAACGGTACTGTCACGGCACTGGCAGTCGGAACAACTGTGATTACAGTTACTTCCGAAGAAGGCGGTTTCACAGATACATGTACAGTTACAGTCGAAGAAACTCCTGAGATCGCGATCTACACGGATCAGGCTGAACTGAGCCTCATGAAAGGTGATGAACAGCAGCTGACAGTCATTTACAAGCCGGAGCATCTCAAGGATGACTATCCGACAGTATGGACATCATCAGATGAAACAGTCGCTTCTGTGGAAAACGGTCTTGTGAAAGCAGCTGGCGGCGGAACGGCGGTCATTACCGTAACCTGCGGTGAATCAACAGCCTCCATCACGGTCAATGTTTCGGTGAAGCTTGAAGGTATTTACCTTGAGGAAACAGAAACTTCACTGGCACCGGATGATGAATATCAGATCGAAGTAACTCCTGTACCTGCTGATGCTACTAACCTGAAGATGACATATGTATCCAGTGATGAAACGGTCGCTTCAGTCGATGAAAACGGACTGGTAAAGGGCGTCGGTCAGGGTACAGCAGTCATCAGGATCACAGCGGCAGACGGCGGATATACGGCAGAACTGACTGTAGACGTACATCCGGACGGCATCTATGTTGACGCTGTTGAAGACTGCACATATACGGGCTCTGCGATCAAACCTGTTCTCAATGTATATGACAGCGGTGAACTGCTCACGCTGGGAACAGATTACACAGTCACTTACAAGAACAATACAAATGCCGGTACAGCCTCCATTACGATCAGGATGAAGGGCAACTATACCGGAACAAAGACAGTATCATTCACGATCAAACCGATCGACCTGGAAGGTGAACACTTCAGAAATGATGCACTGTCAGTACAGGCAACAGGCAAAAAGCTGACACCGGTACCGGTGGTTTACTGGAACGGCAAAAAACTGAAGAACAAGACGGACTTTACGGTAGATTACGGTACATGGAATCAGATCGACGATGGACCTTATGAGATCACAGTGACCGGTAATGGCAACTATACCGGAACCAGAACGATCCCGATGGTCGTTGCGAAGAAGGGCGATGTTGCATTGTCCAAGACAAAAGTCACAGCGAAGGCAATGGCATACGAAGACCTGACCGGAAATGCAGATGTGGATATTCAGAATATCCTGGGCAAGATTACTGTGAAGAACGGTTCAACAGCACTTGCTTACGGAGCGGATTACCGCTATGTAGACGGCAGTGCCGAGAACTATGATCGTGCCGGAACATGCACGCTTGTGATCGAAGGAACCGGTGAAAAGTACTTCGGTGAGCGGACAGTATCTGTCAAGATCAATGGCATCGCTCTGACAAATAAGGCAGTCAAGGTCGTTGATCCGTCTGTATACACCTATACAGGACAGGAGATCCGGCTGTCTGATCAGTTCGCACTGACATATAACAATGAGACACTGACAGAAGAAGACTATACCGTCCTGGAAGACACCTATACAAACAATGTCAAAGCCGGTACTGCATCTGTTCACCTCGAAGGAAAGAACAGATTCAGCGGCATCAGAACGGTGAAGTATACGATCAGGCCGAATACGGCAGACATTACCGAAGAAGATGTTGAGATCGAAACAGCATACTATACAAAGGGCGGTTCCAAACCTGCAGTAACCATTCAGGGACTGAAACAGGGAACTGATTACACGGTCAGCTACAGCAGTAACAAGGCTGTCGGTACGGGTAAAGTGACAGTTACCGGCAAGGGCAACTACAAGGGGACCAAGGTGACTAAGGAATTTGAGATCCGGCAGAGAGACATCTCAGATCTGTTCATTACCTCACCGGATGTCGTGTACAGCTCAAAAGCAGGCAAGTTCAGAAGCACACCTGTTATCAAGGATACCGACAGCAAAGCTCTGAAAGCAGGAACGGACTATGACAAGGCATATGTTTACGAACTGCTGGACGAGAACGGCGAACCTGTCGAATTACTAGACAGTGCAAGCACTCCTGAAGCAGGTTCTGTGATCTGTGTGACAGTCATTGCCAAGGGCAATAACTATACCGGAAAGATCAGTACCGAGTACAGGATCATTGCGTCGGCCATGAGCATTGCGAAGGGAACCTTCAAGATCGCAAACCAGGAATACACGGGAAGTGAGATCCTGATCACCGATATGAGCCAGTTCACCGGAACAGACGGATACAGAAACGCATACGTTACGGTGAACAAGCAGAAGGTATATCTGACACTAGGCGAAGACTTTGAAGTGATCCCGGGAAGTTATCTGAAGAATGTCAGCCAGGGTACAGCATCAGTCATGATCAGAGGTATCAATGACTACGGCGGAACCAAAACGGTCAAATTCAAGATCGTTAAGAAAAGCGTAGTTACGAACTGGGGCGGTATCATCGAAAGCGTTATGAACAGTCTGTTCTGAACAGACACACATGGGATGGGTCAGCAATGATCCATCCTTTTTGAATGTTCCGGGAAACGGTAAAGACTATAAGACAAAAGGAACGAATTTCATTACAATGAATGCAGATGTACTTTACAAAAATGTATGAGATGATTGGAGACCGATTATGAAGCGAAGAGTGATCAAGTCAGTCATGAGTTCTTTCCTGGCAGTATGTCTGATGGCAGGAAGCGCATTTCAGATACAGGCTGAAGAGTTTCCTGAAGAAACAGCTCAGCCTGAAGAAACCACAGAACCTGTTCCTCAACAGGAAGCGTTTCCCGAAGAAGAACTGACAGCTGAGGAAACAGTGCAGGAAGAACTGCCTGTTGAAACAGAAACAGCAGAAGAACCTGTGACAACCGAAGAAACAGAGCAGCCGGAAGAGGTCCCGGAGCTTCAGGAAGAGACCGCTGAACCTGTTTTTGCAGAAGAGCCTGAAGAATTCCCGGAAGAAACTGAAGAGCCTGCTCCTGTTGAGGAGCCTGAGGAAGAGCTTCCGGAAGAAACCGCAGAAACGGAAGAAGAGCTCCCCGAGCAGTCTCAGGAACCGGTACAGAACGGTGAGTACGGTTTTGAACTTGATGAAGACTTCGGAAGCCAGCTGTATGCGGATGATTATCCCAATATATTTACCGGAAACAGAAGCGTACAGTATTACCAGACAGAAGCGAGAAGGATGCTGTCGATGGTCAACAAGTTCCGTACTTCCGGAAAGGCATGGTACTGGAACCCGGACAATCAGACAAAAACAACGGGTATCAAAGTTGATGCGCTGGAATATGACACGGCACTGGAAGACATCGCCATGCAGAGAGCTGCCGAGATCGGCATCATGATGTCTCATACAAGACCAAACTACCAGGACTGCTTTTCGGCATATTATGTCTATAACGGTACTGCATACAAAGCTGACGGAGAAAATATCCTTTACGGAACCGGTTATTTCGGTGAAAATGCTGAATCATCTTTCGACATGTGGAAGGAAGAAGATCAGGGATACAGGGGCCAGGGACACCGGAGAAACATGCTCAATGCCGGATATACAGCGATCGGCATCGGCTACGCATACATCAACGGATACAACCTCTGGGTCATGGAACTTGGTTATAATAAGACACCAGTTCCAAGCAAAGCACCGCTTGATGGAAAAATGACACGTTCCATCCCGGTACATTCCTATCTGATCGACTCCTACAGCAGCTGGACCGTTGATCCTGCTTCTGTCAATATAGGCGTCAATGAATATGCGGAGATCCCTGATATTTCTGTCAAAACAAAGATCAGCGGTCTGACAGGAAGCTTTACGATGAAGGCTTTTCCGAATTCAGGCAGTCTGGATCATGACGAACAGAATATTTTCGAGATCACTGAGGACTATCAGATCCACGGGCTTTCACTCGGTACGGCTGATCTGTATATTTACATTCCCGCAGGAAGTTCCGAAAAGCAGTTTACAATTCCCGTCAACGTGATCGTCAGGGTGGAAAGCGTAACACTGAACAAAACGGTAGCAGTAGTCGACCGTGATACGACACTGCAGCTGAGTGCTGTAGTACTGCCGGAAGACGCGGGTGATAAGACAGTTAAATGGTCAAGTTCGGATACGAGTGTCGCGACAGTCGATCAGAACGGTGTTGTGACAGCGAAAAAGGGCGGAACAGCAGTTATTACCGCTACGACCAATGACGGCGGACTGACCGCATCATGCACGATCACGGTAGAAGTTCATGTCACTTCTGTTGAATTTGAATATGAAACATACCGTCTGACGGAAGGAATGACGGAAACATTGGAGTATACGGTCTCACCGTCCGACGCACTGGATCAGACAGTCGTCTGGACCAGCAGTGATACTGATGTACTGACAGTCGATGAGACAGGAACGGTTACAGCACTTAAACCAGGTACTGCAACTGTCACGGTCAGGACCAATGACAGAGGCTATACGGATTCAGTCGATGTAACTGTCGTAGAACAGAAGAAGGTCAGTACTCCGGTACTTGCCTGTTTTGATGAAAACGGAAAGAAAGCAATCGCTGAGGATCCAGTTACTGTCAGACAGGGGACCATGCTGTATCTGCTGTGCGATACGGATGATGCGGACATCCGTTACAGTATCAATGGTACGGAACAGTCTTATATATCCGCATTTGCGGCAGATAGTCCGATGACGCTCACATGCTATGCGAAGAAAGCAGGTATGAAGGACAGTGATACCGTGACATATGAGATCGGCATCACAGATGAATCCGTCGATGCGGATCCCGGTGATCTCTGTCCGGAAGATATTGATCTGGTCAATGAAGAATACGGCGGTATCGTACCTGACGGTATCTGGGCAGCGGGAATCGATGAGGAAGTCGTTTACACAGGCGGTAAGATCACATTTCCCGCACTCAGGGTATATGACCATAAGACACTACTTGATATGAAGTCCTATTCCGTTGCTTATAAGAACAATGTCAATGTTTCGACAGAAACATATGCTTCACGGATCGGCTGGACTCCGGAAACAAAGACGACCGTTTCTTATCTGCAGATCAAAGGAAAAGACAATTATACCGGGACAGTATATGTTCCGTTCAGGATCATTCCGAAGTCACTGGAAGATGAAGATGTATTGGTCAGTGACCTCTGGGTGAAAGCTTCAGGAAAAGTACAGAAACCTGCTCCTGTTGTCACATATAACGGAAAGAAACTGAAGATCAACAAGGAATACTCTGTTGTTTATATCGATGCTGAAAATCATGAACATCCTTACAGTGAAGGTGTTTCTGATGCCGGTACATATACGGTACGGATCTCTGCAATGGGAGCGAACTATACCGGTACAAAGACAGTCGTACTGATCGTAGATGACGATGCTGAAACAGTCCTGATGTCAAAGGCTAAGATCACAATAGGCAAATGGAACGGTGAAGAGTGCATGCCTGTGACCGAAAGCACACCACTTGCCATTACCGTAAAGTCAGGCACAAAAACACTTCATCCGGATACCTACAGAGTGATCAGGGTCATCAATGGTGACCGTGCAGGAACAGCTTCTCTTGTTCTGCAGGGAACAGGTGTTCCTGATCCTGAGACCAATATCATTCTGCTTGGTGAGCATACCGTGAAGTTTACGATCACCGGTATATCGATCGCAAAAGCAGTGACAGTCATTGAACCGGCAGTATATACCGGCTCCGCTGTCACACCGGACGGCTTTGAAGTCACACTGAACGGAACAAAGCTTGAAAAAGACACTGATTATGAGATCGTTTCATATGCCTCAAATATCAAAGCAGGCAAAAAGGCATCAGTGAAGATCAGAGGTATCGGTAAGTATACCGGTACAAAGTCATTCAAATTTGAGATCAGCCGGGCTGACATCAGCAGCACGGAAGCGTATATATCCTCTGCGGCTTCATACCAGCCGTCCGGTGCTGTTGCGGAGATCAGTCTGCGGTATTCAGGAGAACTGCTGAAAGCAGGCACAGATTATACCGTGAAATACAGCGGTACAAGAACAGCAGGCTCAACAGTTTCCTGGACGATCACGGGAAAAGGGAACTTTATAGGAACATTGAACGGTATATTTACCGTTACGCAAAAAGATCTTTCCGATACAGTGCTGACAGTCAATGACATTGCCCGCAATACCGCGAAGAAAGGCACGTACTATCAGTGCAAAGTCAGCCTGAAAGACGGCGGAAAGGCACTGGGTGTGAAAGACTATGATAAAACATCCGTGACATATACCTATGCGCAGGATACACGTGTACAGGTTCCTGTTACCTCGAAGACACTCAGGACCGTACTGAGACTTGCGGGAGATCCTGTCGGACCGGCAGATATCCCTGTTGCAGGTTCCGTGATCAGGATCACCGTTTCTGCTGCGGAGGGCGGCAATTATACAGGCAGTATTTCCGGAACATACAGGATCCTGCCGGCAGGACACCTGATTTCTGCGGCAGGCGTTAAGTTCAATGTAACCAAGGCTGACGGAACTGTTGTACAGCAGAAATCACTGACTAAGGAGTATACAGGAAAGGCAGTCGTACTGAGGGAAGATGAACTGTATCTGACATTGAAGGTCGATGGAAGCACATATGTCCTGACATCCGCAGATTATGAGATCGTTTCCTATAAGAACAATATCAAGAAGGGAACAGTATCCCTTACGATCCGCGGTAAAGGTGACTTCGGCGGTACAAAGACGATCAAATTCAAGATCGGTTCACAAAGATTATCATTGCTGGGTATTTTCGGTTTATGATACCCTGTACACTGATCAGCAGATCAGGGAAATGAGCAGATCCATGAGAATAGAAAAAACAGTAAAAATGATCATCGCAGGAACAGCAGTATGTATTACAGGCTGTTCCTCCGGTGCAGCAAAGACTACTCCGTCCTTACAGTTTACAGAAGGCGTTCATTACGTGGAATACGGAACAGACACGGACGAAGTAAATGAAGCAGGTATCCCGCTGTATCTGGAACCATTCATCAAGTCCTATCAGGGAGATATTTCCGTGGATGATTCAGATCTGGATGTCTTTATGCTAGGCAGTCAGACAGTAACGGTAACTGCATCAACAGATGACGATGAAACGGAAGAAGTGCTGGAAGTGATCGTTGAGGACACATATACTCCGGTGATCGAATTGCTGCAGAAGCAGGTGCATATCGGCACAGATGATGAATTCGATCCGCTTGACAATATCATCGGTGTCTATGACACGGATGAGGAAGAGTTTGAAGCGCTGATGTGGTACGAATATGATGACGGGATCATTCTTGATGAGATGCCGGAAGACGCCGGCTTCTATCTCGTTGACATTTCAAAAGTCGATACATCCAAAGCAGGTACATATCCGGTGAACATTACAGCAGTGGACCTGGCAGGCAATGTTTCGGAGGGATCATACGAAGTAATCGTCGGGCTTGATCAGAAGCCTGATACAGAACCGGTGCTGTTCGGCGGAAAGCAGATCAGCGGACACCATGACCCGGATGCGGCAATGACAGACCGCCTGGATACAGTGCGGAAATACTGTGAAAGCATGGGCGCGGAATGGTCAGATGAAGGGTGCGGCGTTTATTTCGAATTCGAAGATGACCCGTATGAAGACATCGACGCGTATGAAGAAGATGAAGAGGATGTCATCATTGATGATGAGATCTGGGAAGAAGACGACGGATCCGAAGAGTGGGATGATCCGGAAGAAGATGAAGAATGGTCAGACGATGAAGAATGGGATGATTCAGAAGACTATGAAGAAATGCCCGCTTACAGCGATGATTATGAAAAAGACTGTCTTGAAATGGGCGGCGTCTGGTATCCCGGAGACGGATGCGCATGGCCGGATGAAGACTGATTCAACAAAATTGTAAAAAGAATAAAAAAGTACAGATATTTTTGTATAATAAACACAATGTGGGGAGGGGCACCATGAATTCTAATACTGTAAAAAAATGGTTATCTTTCGGTCTGGCGATCAGCCTTCTGACAGGTAATACAACAGTTCTTCAGGCTGAAGAAGAGCCTGTGGAAACAGAAGACTTGTATGAAGTGACGGAAGATACAGAATTTGAGGCTGCAGCTGTCGAAACTGCTGCGGAAGAAAACGAGATCGATCCTGAAGCGGAGAACGTTGAAGTACCTGAAGGAAGCCTGAAAGACGCTTCCGGCATGTATGAAGATGTCAATGACTTTGAGACCAGGGCGCTCGGAAGTGACGGTGTTCAGTATGAAGGCGTTGCTTATCTGTCTGTAGGCGCAGTCAGCCGTCTGCCTGAAGAATCCCAGGATCTGTATCTGAGTATCGCTGATGACCTCTCAGAAAAGATTAAAAGCGGAGAATCAGTAGAAAATGCTGTTATCGCTGTGGATGAGCAGGGAATGATTACCTTTGGTTATAAAATTTCTCCTAAGGCGTTGTTCAATCGGAACAGATTTGTCTATCCGACAGAAGAAATTCAAATGGAAGAAGGGGAAAATGTTTCTGAATCTGAAGAAGAATCAACTGAAGCAGTATCTGCTGAAATTGATACAGATCCGGAAGAAGCAGTCACCGAAACTGTTCTGAAAGAAGAAGAGGTTCCTGCAGAAGAAACACCTGTTGTTGAAGAAGTACCTGCAGAGGAAGAGGTCATTCCGGGGACAACAGAAGAACCGGAAGCAATTGAAACTGCTGAAGGAACTGCTGAACCTGAAGTGACAGAAGAAACTGTTCCTACTGAACCGGAAACATATGAATATGTTGCTGAAAATACAGATCTGATCGATCTTGATGAAGAAGAAGTCGTTTATGAAGATTATGAAGAGGAGAGCATTCCCTTTACTGTCTTGGAGAATGAACAGTATTTCTACAATCAGCTGAACAGCACTGAAAGGTCGATTTATAACAAGGGAAAAACAGCGTTTGTAAAAAACGGGAAAACCTCATATTCATTCAGCAGCAGCTATTACAATTCCGGATATAACTTAGAGCTATCATTAGATTCTTTAAGCGCATTGATGATTACATATCCCAATAAATTCGATTGGTGGGACCGTGGAGGGAAACTCGACTATTATTGGAAAGGCTATTCGTACAATTCTGGAAGTGTTGTCTTCAAATTGCCTCAGTCATCGTCTTACAGCAAAGCAATGCACAACGAAGCAAAAGCATTGGTCAACACCATTGTTGAGTCCGCATATACATATGCTAACAGCAATTATCCGAACAATCCGACGTATGGAATGGTAAACTATTTCGATAACTGGTTGTGTAACAATAACTATTATAATATGCAGGGAACTTACACTAGTAATAAAGGGACTGCTGTATATTATTTCTGTCATAGTGCCTACGGAACATTACTAAAGGGATATGGTGTCTGTGAATCATATGCGCTTGCAATGAACTGGCTGCTTGATACTGCCGGTATCAGAAATATGTACTGTGTCGGCGATGTCGCTACAGGCGGACATGCGTGGAATTACGTTCAGATGTCTGATGGAAAATGGTATCTGGTTGACAGTACATGGGATGACCAAACATCCAGTAAAAAATTCTTCCTTGCAGGCCGCTCAGTGATGTCTGAGGAAGGAAGGACCCCGTCAGGTGCTACATGGAATACCGGAATGCAATTCCAATTTGATCAGTCTAATTGGTCATCCTCCAACTATAGTGCATCCACAACAGACTCCTACTTCAGCCAGATCAGACTCAGCAAAACAAGCGTCGTACTGGCACCGAAAAAGACAGACACACTCAGTGCAGTTCTACCTGAGAATGTCAGCGGAGTCGGAAGTTATTATTCCAAGTGGCCTGTAACATGGACATCCAGCAACCCTAATGTTGCAAAGGTCTCTTCTTCAGGAAAAGTTACAGCAGTAGCGCCCGGCACATCGATCATCACGATGCGCATCGGCGGCAAGAAATATACAAGTACCGTTTATGTCTACAAATTCAAGAACATCCTGTTCAATGACAACAGCAAGACTAAGCTCACAAAGGCTTACGGCAAGAGCGGAACAGTTACAGAAGGCGTCATCTCTGCATACTTCACAAGCAGTGATGTCACAACGGTAACACTGACCCCTAACCAGAGCGGCGCATACGCTGGGTCGGCTCAGACACTCGTGAATGCAGGTCTGCTGGCTCCTACTGCTACTTCAAACAAGAAGTCTGTCGCAGAGGTACAGAGTGTTTCCGTCTCCGGTGATACGATCACAGTCAAGATCAAGGCAAATGCGATCGGTACAGCGAAGATCACTGTGAAGTTCGCAGGCAAGAAAGCAGTCCTGACATTTACACCGAAGTATCTGATGAACTCCGCATGGTTCGACAGTCAGAGTGTTGTCACTGCCAATACAGCAGGTCTGACATATGCATTCAAGACATATAAACCGAAGGTTGCTAAAACAATAGCTGCTCCGAAGGGCCTGAAATACAAGACGACCTATACGAACAACAAGAATGCCGGTACTGCAACGATCACGATGACAGGAACAGGCAGCTACACCGGAACCGTTACAAGAACATTCAAGATCGCACAGGCTGACTTCACAAATGCCAAGATCACTTCCGTATCTGCTCTCAAGTACACAGGTACTGCGAAACAGCCGAAGATGACTGTCAAGATCGGCAGTAAGACATTGAACCCGAAGACAGATTATATTGTTTACTACAGCACATCTGAGTTCGGTTCTTATAGAACGACACCCTATACCGACCCCGGTACATATTTCGTTAAGGTACAGGGAACAGGCAACTTCAAGAGCGGTGTCTGGTCAGTCAACGCAAAGCCGTTCGTCATCAAATAAGCGGTTGTTTCCACATTGATCACTGAAAAATAACCGCAAAGTCATTTCTCTCAGCTGACACAGCAGCGGTTTGAAATGACTTTTTATTATGCCTGATTTCGTGCATAATGAATACAGAAAATATGGAGCGTTTGGTTATGAGAAAAGGGCAGTCATTTATTTCACTTTTACTATGCGTATTTCTTTCACTTTCCAATATAATTCCTTCCTCAGCAGAGGAGGTTATTGAGGGTGAAACAGATGAAACGGAAGAAACTGTTTTGATCGTTGAAGAGGAAACAGAGGATCCCGAAGGCTATATTGAAGAAACACAGCCTGAAGTATCGGCTGAACCGGAAGAAACGACCACAACAGAAGAACCGGAAATAATGGAGGAAACAGAGCCTGAAGAGGAACCTGTTATTCTGCCTGAAGAGCCCTCAGAAGAAACAACTGAACCCATTGAAGAAGAACCGGAAGAGCCTGCTGAGGAGTCTGAAGAAGAACCGGAACAGGAAGAGTCTTCTTTGTTTGCTGTACCGGAAGACTTTGAGGCAAACCCTGCCGATCATGCGGGAAAACAGGCACTGCAGGACAACCTGGTGCCGGAAATGCTTGGATCTTTAAAAGAGGGCGTTGATTACGCGGAAGATCAGCTCATGTTTGCGGCTGACTCCATGGAATATGCCGAGCAGACTGCAGAGATCTTCGGGGGATCAGTTGTTTCACTGAAGAACGGTGTAGCAGTCATTCATCTGGAACGCGAAGACGTTACAGTATCCGATGCAGTCAATGCATCGATCAACACAGAAGAGCTGCCCCTGGTGGAACCGAATTATTATGTCACACTCGATCCTGTCATCGAGGATGGTGAATATGAATTGTACGCGGCAGAAAATGTGCTGCCGGAAGTACATGGCTGGGATGGATGGGTGAACGAAGTCTTCGATAACCCTGATCCATGGCTGGTCACACCGTCGGATGACAATTTCCAGTGGTATCATGACGCAGTCAATACATATGCCGGATGGAACGCAACGATGGGTGACAGTGATGTACTCGTTGCGATCATTGACGACGGTGTCAACTATAATCATGAAGATCTGGCCGGCAAGGTAACGATGCTCGATATGACGCTTGATGAACCGGCACAAACAACTAATTTCGGAACAGGACACGGTACGCATATTGCCGGTATTATTGCCGCAACTGTTGATAATGGTGTCGGCGGAGCAGGAATCGCGCCGAATGTCAGCATACTCAGCCTGAATGTATTTGAAGAAGGCGGTCAATATGCCGCATCAGCTGATATTATTTCTGCTATCAATTATGCGATCAATGCGGGAGCAGATGTCATGAACATCAGTCTTGGCAGTCCTGTATTTAACTATGCATATGAAATGGCAGTCAATAAAGCTTATTATAGCGGTGTTACGATCTGTGCATCTGCCGGCAATACTGGTTCCAATATTAAAAATTTCCCGGCGGCGTACAGCCATACGATCGCTGTTGCGGCAACGACTCTGAACGGGACCAGAGCATATTATTCAAACTACGGACCATGGGTGACGATCTCAGCTCCGGGCACAAAGATCATGTCAACCAGCTTCGACGGAGATCCGTATAATACCGCTTATTATGAGATCATGAGTGGAACTTCCATGGCAACACCGGTCGTGACCGGAGCCGTTGCGCTTTACATGAGCAAAATGGGACATGTTTCACCGGATGAAATGCTGAAGGTACTGAAGAAGAGCGTAACGAAGTGCTCTTCGCCGCAGATGGGTGCCGGCATCCTTTCAATCGAAAAAATGTTCAGTGCCGACAAAGCAGCCCCTGATATCCAAATATATGATGTTTACGGATATCCTGTTGCTAGTCTGCTGACACCGGTCGGCGAAGGGTCCTTTGCGGTCATCTTTAATACCGACGCAGGCGACAATGATACGATCATCTATACGACAAACGGTAAAGCACCGTCTGTGAAGAACGGATCGATCGTGAACGGCAAGGTCTATGATCCCTACGATACCATCGAACTGGATGAATTCGAAAAGAATAAGTCTATTGTCATTCAGGCAGCTGTCATGAACAGCCTGGGTGTGCTGGGCGCTGTCAAAAAGATCACGGTCAAGACACCTGTACCTGCACCTGCGCCTCTGAAGATCAAAGCAGTCAGCCTGAACCAGAGCAAGGTCATACTGAACTGCTCACTGTCCGCAAATGAGGAAACAGATCTTTATGCGGCAACTCTGATCAATACTGCTGATCTCAGTGTGGATCTGAGAAAGGTCGCTCACCAGTGGCTGTCAAGCAATCCTGCTGTGGCAACGGTGGATGAATATGGTCATGTGACTGCTGTTGGAGCAGGAACAGCCAAGATCACCCTGAAGCTGTTGGACGGCTCCGGCAAGAGCGCTGTATGCACGGTAACAGTCGTACAGCTGGCAGAAGAACTCACGATCAAAGGCCAGGACGCGGCAGCTCCCGGCGGAAGTGCTTCTTATACAGTTTCTGTTCTTCCTTCCTCGACCAAGAACAAGAAGGTCACCTGGTCGATCCTGTCAGGATACTATTACGCATCCATTGATGCGAAAGGAAAGCTGAAGGTCGTTTCCGGCGCACCGGAGGGAGAGCAGATCGTGATCCAGGCAGTTGCAGCGGACGGAGGAAACGCTGTTGCGACAAAGACAGTAACGATCCGTCCGAAAGCATCAGCAGTCTACCTGATGACTGATGACAGCCGTGCTGTCTACAACAAAAAAGGACTGTTAAGCAGCATCCAGCTGTTCACAGTCGATATCGATAATGCGGACATGGATTTCTTTGCCGAGAATCATGTCAAGCTTGATCCGATGGTCATCGGCAACAACATACCTCCTGTCTGGACCTCCAGCAAGCCTTCGGTTGCTAAAGTTGACTCTGAAGGCAATGTAACTGCATTGTCAGCCGGTACGACCAAGATCACATGCAAAGCTAATGACGGATCCGGCAAGAGCGCATCGATTACTGTGAAGGTGATCATCCCGATGTCCAGTTTGAATATCGTGATCGGTAACAGCAGTATCTGGAGTGTCGGTAAGACATTAAAGCTCTCCAATAAATTTACCTGTGGCAATACTTACGGAAAACCGTCCATTCCGAAGGTTAAATGGAGCATTGATCAGGTCATATATGAATATGATGATTCATTATTCGATGTTCTGAATGATCTCGGATACCCGAAAGAATGGTTCAAGCTTTCCGGCAGTTCTCTGACAGTATCCAAGAATGCCGAAAAAGCACTGGATCTTGCAAGAGGTTACCTGTATGTAACGGTAAAAGCTGAAGCCCTTGACGGTACAGGATATACTGCATATCAGGATATCCTAATCAGCGGCACACTGAACGGACTGACATTCGAAGATCCGTATGGCATAGGTTACACAATATTCTCTGACGATTATGAATACATGCATAATATATCTCTGTACAGTGAACAGCCTGTCAACTTCCAGCTCACCAGCAGCAGTCCGAACAAGGTCGGCGTGTATATTGACTACACAACGATGACTCCGATAGAATCCTTCTGGATCACGAGAAACGGCAGGACCAAGTATTATTCCGGATACGAATACATTGTTAAGTTTTATGTGTATCCTGGTGTGAAGGGAACGGTCACGCTGACTGCGAAAGCAATGGATGGCAGTAATAAAACAGCAAAACTGAAGATCAAGGTGTATGACTGATCTCAGAAAGCTTCTGCTTGCAGGATTGATCATAGGGTTTCTGGAAGGATGTGAAAAGCCTGCAGAAACCACGGAACAGGATATTTCTGTGATACCGGGAAAAGAATTATTCTGCATGACTGAAAATGAAGATACTGCCAGACAGATCGCTGAACAGTATGAGATTGAATTTGTCAGTTTTAAGTACGGCGTTGCCATATTCCATACGGATAAAGATCCGAAGGCTGTCATTGATTACGGCATCGGAAACGATCTTCCTGCTCTGTCGCTGAATACAGATGTTAACCGGAAAGACTGAAACTGCATCCTGCTGTGTTGATCCGCAGCGGGATGTATCTTTATGCGGCGGATGCTATAATAAAAATGCATTATTTAATCAGATTAGTATGAAGAAATTCATTCATATGAAAGTACGGCGTATCTGACTGACTGCAGTTTCAGCAAAATGTTGCTGCCGGATCATACTTCGGATAGTCAGGACCGCTGAATAGTTTGATATATAATCAGATTCACGTACCTGTTCAGTTTTCCAAACCGGTACAAAACTGGTAAAGAAAGGAGACATATACAGATTACGCTTGGCAGGATGAGCACAGTTTGTATATACCGAAATTGATATGAAAAGATATTCTTTCTGGATAAAAAACGCTGCCGCGGCTGCACTTGTCTTTTTTGCAATGCTCAGATACAGCGGCGGGAAAATCACGACAATACGCTTTATGCATTTGTTTGTGCTGATCCCGCTGTACCTGATAGTCAGCTGCAGAAAGGCCGCTGAAAGGAAAAATCTCATTCTTTCCGGATTGTTTTCACTGTTTCTGACTGTTGCTTTTTCAATGCGTGAGTATAAAGTGTTTCTGGATCAGCCTTTATCCGTATATCCGGAGCTGCTGGCTTTCTGGTTCGGGATGTTTATTCTGCTGCAGATGATCCTTGAGAAAACGGATGAATTTGTGAACAGACTGAAAAAACCGGGAGATGATGCACCGGTATCACGGAAGGAATATATGAAACTGCTCCTGATATGCTGGCTGCCTTATTACATCCTCATGTTTCCGGGCGGTATCTGGTATGATGTCGGCGGTGAAGTCGAACAGTTCTTCGGTGCGACCGGATTCAATAATATTAATCCATTCCTCCAGACTCTGATGATCGGTTCATTTATCGCATTCGGACGGCTTTTTGGTAGCGTTTCTATTGGTGTTGGCCTGTATATTGCCGTACAGGCAGTCTTCTCGGCGTTTGTCCTCAGCAACCTGATGGTCACAATCACTGAGCTGCTGCATACCGACCGAGGCATAGCGAAGAAGTGCCTGCTTCTATATGCTCTTGTTCCGGTATATCCGCTGTTTGTTATGGCGGTTGGAAAAGATCTTAACTGGAGCATGGCGATCCTGCTGTGCCTGACCAATATTATCTGCATATTTTCCTCACCGGATGAATTCTTCCGGAAACCGGTGAATATGGTCCTGTTCCCGGTCTCCTTAATGCTGGTGTCGCTGCTGAGAAACTCAGGACTGCCGGTAGCCATCCTGCTTGCCGTACTGTCATTGCAGGGACTTGGTCTGATGAAAGGAAAAAAGACCGCGCTGCTGAGTGGAATCGGTGCATTTGCGGCGGGGATCCTGCTGTGGAATATGGTATTGCTGCCGGGTCTGCATGTAAGCACTGTCGGAAATGCCAAAGAGAATTTCTCGGTACCGTTCCTTCAGATGGGCAGAGCCTATAAATACTATCCGGATGATTTCTCGTCAGAAGACGATGAGATCGTCGGGAGAGTTGTTGATATCGACGCGATGAGAAATAATTACAAACCCAATGATTCCGACAGTATCAAGGAAACATTCAAGACTTCGGCGACGGAAGCAGATATCAGCGAATTTACGGAAATTTATCGCCGGGAAATGAAAAAACGGCCGTTGTGCTATTTGGATGCAATGGCAGCGATCTCATATGCCTATTATGATCCGGACAGTGTCGGTTCCTCGAAGCCTTTTGCCGTAGCCGGCAACTATGCTGAATCCAGGTTCGATAAGATCGGTATTGAGGTCCGTTACCTGACTGACAGAATGCCGTACTATGTTGCCGGTATTATCAGCCGCTCAAGGTCTGTTCCGATCCTCGGCGCGATTACAAAATGCGGCGTGTGGATCTGGGCGTATTTATACTGCTTTGCCAGCATATTAAAAAAGCTGCCGCGCCGTTATCTGTCACTGTTTCTGCCGGGTATCATCATCATGATAGGGCTGATGTTTACTCCGATCAACGGATATTTCCGATATACATATCCCATCATTGCCATGGTGCCCGCATGTATCCTTGTCTGTATGAGCCGTTCATGAAGGCCGCCATTGACAGGGTTCTCACGCATTGATCAGGATCCTGCGTTACATAATACGACAGGTGAATGACAATACCGATTCATCCTGCGGAGATAGGAAAAATGCTTATCAAAACAACAGAATTTTATGCCGGGGAGGATTAAAATGGCACAGATCAGTATCGTTGTACCTGTTTATAATGCCGAGAAATATCTGGAAGAATGCATTATGTCTGTGATCGGCCAGACGTTTTCCGATTGGACTTTGATTCTGGTGAATGATGGTTCCAAAGACAGGTCAGAAGAGATCTGCATCAGTTTTGCACAAAAAGACAGCAGGATCCGTCTGATCACACAGAATAATCAGGGGTCATTCGCGGCGCTGAGAACAGGCATTTACGCGGCAGATACTCCGTATATCATGTTTCTGGATAACGATGATGTGTATCTCCCGGAAATGCTGGAGACAATGTATTCAGCGATCACACGTGAAAACGCTGACTGTGTGCAGTGCGGATATGTGAAATTCAAGTCAGATGGTTCCGAAAGCATACCTCTGCCGTTTCAGAATGACATTATGAACAGACAGGAGATATCCAAGCGGATCCTCAAACCGTTCTTCACCAGGGACGCTGACATATACAGGCACTGGAGCGCTGCCAGGTGGAATAAAATATATCGGACAGAACTTCTGCAGGAAGTGTATGATACTGCCAGCAGCGACAACGTCATCGGGGAAGATCTGGAGATGGCTCTGCGGTATGTTAATGCAAGCGAAAAAATCATAACTTTGGGCAATACCAATCTGTACCGTTACAGGGTACTGAATCAGTCCCTGGCCAGAGGATATTCAGAAAAAATGTATCAGCGCTATCATGACCTGACCGGGATCATGGAGAAGACAGCATTCGATCTCGGGTATCCGTTTACTGCAAAGCGGGTATTTGAAGACAGGGGAGTACTGAATATGCTGACGGAACTGTCGCATACGGAAAATCTTGACCACAAGGAAAAGAACCGGATCCGGAGGAAGCTGATTTCTGAACTTCATGATAAAAAGCTGCTCTATAAACAGCTGCTGAATCTGGAGTTTCCCGGCAAGGAACTGCTGCAGAAGGTTTACAGAAAAATTAGAAACTGACCGGTACCGATGATCACATCCAGGCTGCCGGCCTTTTTTACCAAAAGACCGATGTAAACGGTCACCCGCCGCCTGAAAACTGCGAAACAGGATGATAATCCTGTATAATAAACTGGCAAAAAGAAATGAGGAAAGAAGGAAGATGAAGATAGGTGTAGCAGGATTAGGATATGTAGGATTATCAAATGCGGTGCTTCTGGCACAGCATAA
>JAILLA010000127.1 GCA_024693325.1 Solobacterium sp. | reverse complement strand
GCTCAGTTAACATCTAAAATACAGCTTAATCAACTGACAGTTGTTTTTAGTGCGCATATATTGTCAGAAACCGGTTGATCAGCTGATACAGATGATCAGAAAACAGATTGTTCATCTGCGGCACCACAAGAAAAGAGGATGTAATCCCCTTGAGCAGTATTTCAAACTACTCAACTGTTACATCCTCTTTTTATTTTTTATCATCTGATTGTATCATCAGGACCTTGCCGGAACCGATCCGGACGATCCCCTTTTCTCCTGTGATCTCATTGGACAGCGCATAGAGATCACCGGGATACAGCATCCGCTCATTGAGCGGATATTTCATTTGTTCCAGTGTGATGACGGAAGGCATTACGGCAAAGAACGATATATAACGATAACCCTCCGGATCGATCTCATAGGTTCCTTCCTTCAGGACCGTGATCAGGTTCTGGTCATTCTTCAGCCATATATGACCGGCAAACTCTTCTGCCAGCTTCAGATTGACGATCTCATGATCCGCCCTGCCGCCCAGACCGCCCAGCAGGGTGATCTTCTGATATCCCCTGCTGACCAGCAGACGTATTGCGGATTCCGAATCGGAATCATCTTTGATGGGGTTCAGCCTGATCATTTCATCGCTGTATTCCCTGATCAGTGACAGATCCTTCTCATCTACGGAATCAAAGTCTCCGACAGACAGCTTCATGCGTTTCCCGTTCTTTGCCAGAACAAGCGCACCCCTGTCGACGCCGATCAGATCACATGAACCATCGGGTATCCGGCTGGTCAGTGTCAGGCATACAATGCATTCAGACAAGTGAATTCACCGCCTCTTTAATGTTGTTTTTAAATACGTAGGAACCTGCAACCAGGACATCGGCACCTGCATCTTTGACAAGCCTGCCTGTTTCGGCATTGATCCCGCCATCCACTTCGATATGTGCATGCAGTCCTGCCTCATTCAGTTTTTCCCTGAGTGCTGCTATCTTATCCACTGCGGACATCATGAAGCTCTGGCCGCCGAAGCCGGGCTCAACAGACATGATCAGGAACAGATCAAAGTCTTCCAGGAACGGATACAGAACACTGACATCGGTTCCCGGCTTAACGGAGATCCCTGCCAGCGCACCCTGTTCACGGATATGCTTTGCCAGTGACCTGATCTCATCAGGACTGCCCATAGCCTCATAATGAAAGGTAATGACATCTGCTCCGGCTTTCAGGAATACATCCGAAAAGAACCCCGGATCCGTTACCATCAGATGAACATCAAGGACAAGACTGCTCATTTTGCGGAATGCTTTGAGCAGGTCAGGACCGAATGTCAGGTTCGGGACAAAGTGTCCGTCCATGACATCAAAATGGATCCATTCCGCACCGGAAGCATTCAGTTCACTCATCTGTTCAGCCATGCGGCTGTAATCAAGTGACAATACCGAAGGAGATATGATCATATGTATTTTTCCTTTCTTTCCTGGATCATTTTCAGAACCATGAGGTAGTTATCGTATCTGGTCTGCGGGATAATGCCTTCTTCCACAGCGTGTTTGACGGCACAGCCCGGTTCATTCTGGTGAACGCAGTCATTGAATCTGCACTTGCCGAGATACGGTTCGAATTCACGGACAGACTCCGAAAGATCCGTAACGCTCATCTTCGAAAAGTCCAGCGAACTGAAGCCAGGTGTATCACACACCAGTCCTCCTGCGACCGGATGCAGTTCATTATGACGGGTCGTATGTTTTCCTCTGCCAAGCGCTTTTGAGATCTCCTGCGTTTCCAGATGGAACGTCGGTTCCAGGGTATTGAGCAGCGTTGATTTGCCTGCGCCTGACTGGCCTGTCAGCACTGTTACCTTCCCTTTCAGGATATCTGCCAGAGAAGGATCCAGTGTTTCTTTGGAGGTCCTGATCACCTGCATCGGACCGTTCTCATACTCCCTGATCCGTGCTTCTGTTTCTTCGCTGATGCCAAGATCTGTCTTGGTGACGCACAATAACGGTGTAATTCCGGCATTGACGATCAGGAAACACAGCCTGTCAACGAGCACAGCAGAAAAATCCGGATCCTTGACGCTCATCACGATCAGTGCCTGATCGACATTGGAGACGAACGGACGGATCAGATGATTCTTTCTGGGCAGTATCTTCTGGATCACATACTGTCCGTTGATCAGATCCGCCTCTACCATATCTCCTGTGCATGGCGTCATCTGCAGACGCACTTTGCCCATGACGATTGCGTCGCTCCGGGTACCGTCCTCCTGCAGAAGCTGATAATGTTTTGATACGATCTTAACGATTCTCGCAATCATTCCGCGCTCCGATCAATAGTAGTACAAAATGACATAATTGCTTTCTTCCTGTGTATAATCAGTTCCTGTTTCAGGATCGCTCCTGATCACGGTTCCGTAGCTCAGTGCTTCCTGTTCCGCTTCGCTGAGACTGGAGGGATCCAGGTTGCTCGTCAGGACTTTTGCGCCGAGCGATTCAAGATAGCTCACCGCTTCCGTGATCTCCATGCCGTAGATATCGGCAGGGATCGTGATCGTCGGATAAGAGGAATATACAAGAAGGATCTCATATGTATTTTCGGGATTGAACTTCGTACCTGCTTCCAGCAGTTCCTGGCGTATTACGACACCCGGTTCGACCGTATCGCTGTCCTCATGGTCGGTCATGACATTCATACGGCTGTACTGGGAAAGATCATCCATCGCTTCTGTTAATGTCCATCCAGCGTAGTTTTTCACGGTGATGCCGATGCCGCTGGAAACAGTTACGGTGATCTTTGATCCTTTTTCTACTTCTTCACCGATTTCAGGGCTCACTTTTACGATCTTCCCTTTATCGGTGAAATCAGTCAGCTCATATGTAACATTCGCTGTATCAAGCTGCAGCTCAGCCTGCGTACAGGCATCCTCCGCTTCGGTCAGCGTCATGTTGATCAGGTTCGGCACCTCTACGGTCGTCGGCTCCGGTGTCAGGATGCCGCTCACATTCAGCGCGTAATAGACACCTGATACCGTCAGCAGAAACAGCAGGAAGATCAGCAGTCCCATCATGAATTTGTTCGTACGGGGCTTGCGCTGGATCGCAGGATCCGATACCCTCTTATATTCCCTGACGGGTTCCTTTTTCTTTTCCGGATTCTTTCTGACTGTTTTGCTGTTCTTTTCGGAATGTGCCTTCGCTGTGTCAGTCAGCTTTTTCGCCTGTTCCGTTGTCTCCAGGATCAGTTTCGGTTCGTTCAGGCGTTCCGATCTCAGGCATGTTTTCAGGTCGTCCAGCATTTCATTGCAGGAAACATATCTCTGCGTACGGTCTTTTGCCGTAGCGCGGATGACGATGTTTTCCACGGACTGCGGCAGGGTCGGGTTGAATACCCTGACACTGGGCATTTCGTTCCTCATGTGCATCAGGGCTACCTGTACCGCGGAGTCTGCCTTGAACGGAACATCTCCTGTCAGCGCCTCAAACAGCACGATGCCCAGCGCGTAAATATCCGACTGGACGGATGCTGATTCGCCTCTGGCAAGTTCCGGAGCCAGATAATGCACGGAACCCATGACATTGTTTGCCTGTGTCAGCTGCATACTGCCTTTGGCAAGGGCAATGCCGAAGTCCAGCACCTTGATCGTGCCGTCTGCCTTTACAATGACATTCTGCGGCTTGATATCACGATGGATGATGCCGCGCTTATGTGCTTCGGCGATCGCCGAGACGAGCTGCTTCATAATATCAACAGCTTCTTCTTTCAAAAGCGCTCCTCTTGCCTGAATGACCTGCTTCAGCGTCTTTCCTTCAACGTATTCCATGACGATATAGTGATGTCCTTTATAGTCACCGACATCGTATATATCGACGATATTCGGATGCGTCAGGGCTGTCGCAGCCTGGGCTTCACGTTCAAACCTGAGTACGGAAACAGCGTCTGTACTCAGTTCGCTTCTTAAGATCTTAATTGCGACCTGCCGGTTCAGGATCGTATCAACAGCGAGGAAAACATCTGCCATTCCACCCTGTCCGATATGTTTGAATACCTCATACCGGTTCGCTATCATATTTTTTCTGCCGCTCATAACGTCTCTCCTTCCAGGTCCAGCAGGATAACACTGATATTGTCATATCCGCCTGCCAGAAGAGCCTGTTTGACCAGCCTTCTCGCTCTCAGCGAAGGATCACTGTCACGGTCGAAAACGATCGATTTCAGGATATCCGGGGATACATATCCGTGCAGTCCGTCGGAACAGATCAGGAATCCGTCCAGCGGTTCGTTATGAAGCACGACATCATAACGGATATTGTCCCATACGCCAAGCGCATTGGTCAGTACATTTTTACGCGGGTAATCCGCAGCTTCTTCTCTCGTCAGCTCACCGTGCCGGATCAGGTCCTCAACAAGCGTATGATCCGTTGTAAGCTGGCGGAATTCGGTATTCTCGAAACGGTAACCGTAGACACGGCTGTCTCCGATGTTGACGACAAACCTGCCGCAGCCGGTCAGAATGACTGCCGCCAGCGTTGTGCCCATGCCGTTGAGCCGTTCGTCCTTCGTTCCCATTTCAAGAATGGTTTTGTTGACCGCGTTGATCTCTGTTTTCAGCCATCTCTTCAGATCGCCTTCATCGGTAAAAGCATCGGTCTGTGAGAACGCTTCGGAAATGTGCCTGACGGCTGTACGTGATGCTACATCACCGCCCCTGGCACCGCCGATCCCGTCACAGACCATAAGGAAAAGATCATGTGCATGATTCGCACTGACCATGTAACTGTCCTGATTGCTTTTCCGCGCAAGTCCGCGGTCAGTTATCCCATAGTATTTCATCTGGATACAGACCTTTCATGTTTTGCTCTCAGCTGTCCGCAGGCAGCGTCGATATCATCACCGTGGGTCGTTCTGAGTGTTGCCTTCACACCGTTCTTCATCAGAACATCATAGAAGTGCAGGGCTCCTTTGGCGTCCGTCTTATGATATCCGTTTTCATCTACTTCGTTATAGGGGATCAGGTTCACATAGGCATTCATGCCGCGGATCAGGTCTGCCAGTGTCCTGGCATGATCATCCGTATCATTGACGCCCTTCAGCAGGATATATTCAAACGTCAGACGTCTGTGATTTTCCGTGCTGTAATCCTTCAGGGCACCCATCAGCTCGTCCAGCGGATATGCCCTGTTGATCGGCATCAGCCTGCTGCGCAGTTCATCCGTCGGCGCGTGCAGGGATATCGCCAGGTTGTACTGCAGATGCCTTGCCGCAAATTCCCTGATCTTCGGTACGATGCCGCATGTGGAGATCGTGATATGTCTTGCCCCGATGGCCAGACCGTGATCGCTGTTGATCACCGCGCAGAAATCCATCACATGATCAAAATTATCAAACGGTTCGCCGGTACCCATTACGACAACGTTGTCGACACGCTTCTCTTCGGCATCAAGTTCTTTCTGGATGTACATGATCTGTCCGGTCAGCTCCCCTGCTGTCAGGTTCCTCTGCTTCTTCAGGAGTCCGGAAGCACAGAATGTGCATCCCATGTTGCATCCGACCTGGGAAGATACGCATACGCTCTCCCCGAAATTAAAATGCATCAGAACTGTTTCGATCGTCATACCGTCTTCCAGTTCAAACAGATACTTGGCTGTCAGATCCTTGGCAACCTGCTTCTCGATCAGTTTTACCGGCATGATGACGTATTTCTCTTTCAGCTGCGCGATCAAAGCAGCCGGCAGATCCGTCATCTCATCAAATGACTGGACGCGTTTCCGGTACAGCCACGTATAAAGCTGTTTTGCCCGGTAAGGCTTCTGCCCCATTTCACCGAGCACTTCTTCCAGCTGTTTCAATGTATAGTCATATATCGTCTGCATGTGTTCTATTCTAGCATAAACCTGTCCGTTTTTTTCAGCTGAGCGACATAGAAACCATCACTGTTCAGTTCAAACGGAAAGAATGTCTTTTCTTTCATCAATGTAAATTCCGGGTGTTCCTTCAGAAATAACGCGATCTGGTTCTCGTTTTCTTTACGGTTCAGCGTGCATGTACTGTAAACCAGGATCCCTCCCGGCCGCAGTGCCGGCGCACATGCCGCAAGAATCTTTTTCTGAATGGCCGCCAGTTCATCCAGGTCTTCCGGTGCCGTATGAAGGCGTATCTCGGGCTTTCCCCTGAGATCCCCGAGACCTGAACACGGTACGTCGGCAAGGATCCGGTCATACGGTTCCCCTTCCGGAGTTACCGTGGCGTCGCGCACCGCAGCGCTGACGATACTGACGCCTGTCCGTTCCATCAGCCTGCCGATCAGTTCCACACGGTGCTCATAAAGATCCCCCGCATCGATCCTGCCTTTGTCTTCCATCAGCATGGCTGTTTCCTGTGTCTTGGTGCCGGGAGCGGCACAGACATCCAGGACACGCATGCCGGGTTCGGCATCCAGGTACTCCGGGATCATAGCCGAAGCGATATCCTGTATGATCACCTGTCCGTTCCGGAACCAGTCCGTATCCGTGAGATTGCCGTCAAATGTAAAGCTGATATCGTTGATGAAATGCACGCGGCTGTCCGCGAGCAGTTCTTCCTTTGCAATCTTCAGCGTATTGATCCTGCCGTAGACCTGTCCCCTGGACTGATCATGTTCAGCGATCTTCAGGGCAGTTTCTTTCCCGTAATGGGCGGTCCACAGCCTCATCAGCCAGAGCGGATGACTTAGGCGTAAGGCAGCAGCTTCGATCTCATCTTTGGTCTCTGGTGTGCGTTCCTGCTGTTTCTGTATTTTTCTGAGCACCGCGTTGACAAAGCTTTTGTCTTTTTTCTGACACATCTCAACAGCTTCATTGATGACGGCATAATCAGGTACCTTATCCAGATAAAGCATCTGGTAAACGCTCATATTCAGCAGCACTGCTGTCTTCGGCCTGACTGTTTTAGCGAAGTGCTTCCACTGGTATTCCAGCCACGTATAATTTCTCAGCGTCCCGTATACGATCTCGGAGACCAGTCCCATATCCTGCACGGAAAAATCATTCTGCTTCCTGAGCAGCAGATTCGCGTATCCGTGATCCAGCACTACCTGTTCCAGCACGTTAAGTGCGTATTGTCTTGGATTCATCATCCTTCTCCTTAATCCAGCACAAGAGGATTGACATCGATCCTCAGGTCTTTGATCCTGCTGCCTTCCGGACTGTCCAGGAATGCCCTGACATCCCTGCGCATTTCCTCCAGGTCCTGTCCCTTGAGCAGAACGCGGCTGCGGCAGCGGTCATTGATCTTCAGCAGTGTCAGGACGCCGATCGTCTTATAGCTGCCGTTCAATGCCTGACGGATCACATAGGCATCCTTGTCTGCTTTATCCTGCGTATCGGAAGAGACCGTCAGAGCGATCAGGTATGTATAGGGAGGATACATTCCCGCATGGCGGTAACGCATTTCCTGGACAAAGAACGTATCATAGTCCTGCTGCGCGGCACACTGTACGGCATAATGTCCGGGATCAAATACCTGCAGGATCACCTTGCCGGGATATTCACTTCTGCCGCTGCGGCCTGATGCCTGCATCAGCAGATCAAAAGATAATTCACAGCTCCGGAAATCAGTTCTTGCAATGCCCTCATCGCCGTTGATGATCCCGACCAGCGTTACATTCGGATAGTCCAGTCCCTTTGCGATCATCTGTGTTCCCAGAAGGATATCCGCTTCACCGTTCCCGAATGCCTTCAGGATCTTTTCGTGGGCGTTTTTGCGTCCGGTCGTATCCGCATCCATGCGGAGTACCTTTGCGGCGGGGAATTTCTCCTGCAGTTCAGTTTCCAGCTTCTGTGTGCCGAAGCCGAATGCCGTAAACCCGGCAGTGCTTCCGCATTCAGGACATGCCTTCGGAACGCGCATGACCGTACCGCATGTATGGCATTTCAGCAGGCGCTCGTCACGGTGCCAGCTCATCGCAATATCGCAGTGCGGACATTTCAAAGCGGTCTGGCAGCTCCGGCAGCGGATCACGGAATGATATCCTCTGCGGTTCAGCAGCAGGATCGCCTGCTGTCTGCGGTCCAGACAGTTTTTCAGTTCACCGGCCAGTTCATCAGAAAGGATATATGACTGCCCTTCCTGCATTGCCTTTCTGATATCGACAACACTGATCTCAGGCAGCGTCATATTGATGCGCTCATCCATCAGGATCAGATGATAGACCTTTCTCACTGCCCGTGCGTACGATTCCAGGGAAGGCGTCGCGCTGCCCAGGACGACCGGGCAATGATGATACTTTCCTCGCCATATCGCAACGTCACGGCAATGATAAGCAGGCTGGTTTTCCTGCTTGTAGGAGGTGTCGTGTTCCTCATCCATGACGATCAGTCCGAGGTTCCTGAACGGCAGGAAGACGGCGCTTCTGGTACCGACGATGACACGTGCCTTATTGCTGTAGACAAGCTTATACTGCTCGTATTTTTCCTGAGGGTTCAGGCCGGAATGGTAGATCGCGAGCGCATTTGAAAAGCGTTTTGATACCCGTTCGATCATCTGCGGTGTCAGGGCGATCTCCGGTACGAGGATCAGTACCTGGCGTCCTTCTTCCAGTGCACGCCTGGCAAGATTCAGGTATACTTCCGTTTTTCCCGAACCGGTCACGCCTTTGATCAGGAAAACAGGATCATCACTGTTCCTGACCTCATCCACGGCTTTCTGCTGCTGGGGCGTCAGGGTCTTTTCGTCTTCTTCATGACCGGCCGGCATCACTGCTTCTTTTTCAACGCTGAATACTTCCACCGCGCCTTTTTCAATCAGCTTTGCAAGAACAGAGGGATACTTCTTTCTCATCTCCGTATAGGAGGCTTCCCCGAGCTCTGCGATCTCCCTGTAGCATGAGAGCTGTTTAGGCGTCAGCGATACTTCGTTGTCGAGTATACGCACTCTGCGTTCCAGTACTGCCTGGGTGATCTTTCCGCCCGGCTTGATCTTCCCCGGCAGCATGCACTGAAAACAGCTGATCGCCGTGGACAGCGTGTTTTCACGCATCCACATGGCAAGATCATGCAGTTCAGGTGTGATCAGCGGGGCGTCGTCAAGCACGGAAAGCACAGGCTTCAGGCTGATGCCGAGACGTTTCTCTGCTTCCTCAAGCGTTTCCTGTGTTTCCGTGACGGATTCCACGAAGCCGATGACATTACGGTGCGCGAAATTAACGCTCACACGCACACCGGGCGTGATATCCCCGTCATAATAATATGTAAATGTCCGATCGATATGCCTTACAGGATGTTCGATCCAGCACTCTGTCAACTTCATTTATTTCTCCCGGTCCGCTGCCTGCTGTCCTGCTTTTTCCGGTGCCGCCTGCATTGCTGCAGCTGACACCAGATCCTTGATCAGCTTCTTGGTCGTATCACTGGTACCTGAGTAAGCACTCGCAATGACTTTCATCAGTCCCTTGCCTGTGATCTCCTGAACGGTCATGGCTCCGCCTGCGGACAGTGTATTGAACACGTCATCTACAAAGATCCTGCGCTCTGCCGGATCGATATTCTCGACCCATTCCTTAATGGACCTCGATACCCAGTCACTGACTTTATCATATCCTTCGGCATCTTCATAACCCGTACCCATCAGTTTCCACAGAAACAGGTCATGCTGGAGCAGCCCGGATTCGTTTACATCGACGATCTCCGTCCGGCCGTACGGGATCTCAAAGATCCTTCCGATCACGCAGAAAGCGGGATTGATCCGTACGATCCTGTCAGCCAGCGGTTCAAGCAGTCTGATGTCCAGTACTTCCGGTGAGAAACCCGGTGAATCATTCGCGTATACTTTGATCAGCTTTTTCCGCTTCTTCGCGTCCAGCATTGCGCACGCAAACAGAGCCAGGTTGCCGCCCTTGGAATGTCCTCCGACATAATATTTCCGCAGCGGACGCATGACCTTTTTCAGGTATTCCGCAGCGTATTTCTGCGAGCTGATCAGGGAATAGGAAAGAATGAAATCTTCTTTCCAGCCGATGATCGTATTGTCCGTACCGCGGAAGCTGACATAGGATGTCCTGCCGTCGATTACAAATTCGCACGCCGAAAACTGTGTCTGGTCTTCTTCCGAAAAGATCTCACAGTATTCCCGTACGGTTATCTCGCCGAAACGTCTGGAACGCAGAATAGCCTTGACGGTATCTTCATATCCGCCTTCAAGTGTTTTCAGGCGGTATGCACCGGGCTGTTCAATGATATCTGCACAGTCTTTCAGCTTCATTTCCGTCGTTTTCTCATCGGTGAAAACAGGTGAAAAATCAAGATAGGAAAGTGCCGAGAAGATCAGGTTATCGACATCATTAAAACCGGCCTGTGAAAAGCTCAGATCTCCGCGCCAGCGGATATATGTTTCCATGGGAGATTTTTTCATAGTACCTCACACTGCTTCTGCCGTTTTATTCAAAGTGCCAGCCTTCTTTCCGGCACCACCATTTCGCTGCTTCAAGACGGAAACTGTTCTGGAATTTATACCAGTCATCCAGGAGGTAGAGCTGTGCTACAGCATCCCGGAACCTGCGGAACGCGCCCTTTCCCTGGATCGCCCTGCCGAGTTTGTTTTTATACATCGGCTGCGTTTCAATGAACGCTTCCATCATCCTGTAATCACTGTAAGGAGAATTATGGAGATCATATCTTCCGGGCATTTCTACAAAGCGGTCCGGATCTTCTTCCAGCAGGACATCAAATTCATCTTCAGCCTCTGAATCCATAAACGCCGTATCATTGATTTTGGATTCCAGTTCCCCTGTCTTGAGATCATAGTAATATGTCAAGAAATCGTCTGCCATTTCAATTGCTTCGGCTACTTTTTTCAGTTTGAGACACGGCAGGCTGTTTTCACTCAAACTGTGATAACGCATCCAGAGATTTCCTGCTTCTGTTGCCTGCGCGCTCATCAGGCGGAATTGCGTCATGAAAGAACCGGCAAACAGCGGTTTGTCTTTTTCATCTGCCAGGACAGGCGCAGTGACAAGGCTCAGCTCATCGATCACATTCTTTTTCAGGAATGCCCCGTCCAGAACGCTTCCGCCTTCCAGCAGCAGTGTCCTGATCTCAAACATGTCATACAGTTTTTCCAGGGCTGTGGCGATATTCAGGACCTTGTTTCCGGCAAAGATATAGGCAACACCGATACTCCGGTAATAATGCAGGATCTGGTCCGGAACATTTTCCGTCAGGACTTCGATCACATAGCTGTTGTCATAGCCGGGATCTTCATCATGAATGATGGATTCCTTCCAGCCCAGTCTGCCCTTTCTGTCGAACGCGACAGCATATTTTTCCGAGTAATACGCATCCGCGGGAACATAGTCCTCATGGCTGATCTCTCCGGCATCATCAAAAACCGAAAGGTCCGGATACCATCCATTTGTAAAGCTTCCTTCCATCGTAACCCTGCCGCAGGCAAATGCGTCTGCTTCAAAGTCCCTGTGTATTCTGTAATAGTCATCCGCTGCTTTTCTTCCTGTCTCTGTTGAAAGAAATTCACCTGTCACTTTCTGATCGATCGATCCTGTCATGTGACAGATCACATACGGTCTCTTTTTCATTTCGCTAATTCCTCCAAAAAAATTATATCAATCCTGTTCTGTCTGATCATTCATCCGGCCGGTTCAGATATTCATTGATCTTCCGGTTTGTATGCTCCGCCTTCTTTTTGCGGATCCATTGTTCCACGTCGCTTTTGATCGCCAGCATTTCATCGACGATCTCCTCCGGCCTGTCCGGTTTTGCCTTGATCAGATAAGACGTCATCCTGTTGATCATTTTCTCGCTGTGCAGTTCCTGTGCGATCACAGTCCCGAACTCCCGCGGGTATCCCATTCTCATCAGAACGCTGATCAGCTTATCCGCCGCTTCCTTTTTAGCATCCATCGCTCAGGCCTCCCGGATCATGTAGATGATCCTTTTCACATAATTGATTATAAACTTTTTTCCCTGTCCTTTGTTCCAAACCATCAGAATACCTGTATACAAAAAAGGAACCTGCTGTTCCTTTTCACAGTTCAGTCTTCATCGTCTGCTGACAGATATTGACGCAGATCAACATGCCTTTTCCGGGCAGCTTCCAGCAGTTCTTCATCCGACGCGTGTTTTATTTCCACCGATTCAAAAAGCGCTCCGCCGAATCCGCCGCCGAACCAGGCACCAAGGCTGTCATTTTCCAGATCTTCCCTGAGTTTCTCAATATCGATTTTCATATTTCCGGTTTCCTGTATCAGTCTGCCGTTAATGCTCAGGCACGATCTCCCGGTAATTCCCGTCCGTATTCTTTTCAAACAACGGCAGGACCTGGAGATATGTCAGATCATCACGTGCTGCTGCCTCTCCTTCCGCCAGTATCGCCGCTTTATGGATCACGGTACCGCCGGCCTGCAGTGCCAGCCGTTCCAGCGCTTCCACAGACTGGCCGGTCGAGATGACATCGTCCACCAGACAGATCTTTTTGCCGCGGATCTTCAGCGCGTCCTGTTCATCAAGATAAAGATGCTGTTTGCCGGTCGTGGTGATCGACTCAAGCTCTACGCTTTCAAAGGAGCGCATATATGACTTTACGCTCTTTCTTGCCACGATAAACTCTTTCATGCCAAGACAGCGCGAGACCTCATACGCCAGAGCGATCCCCTTGGCTTCTGCAGTCATGATCACTTCAGCATCCGATACCTTTTCTGCCAGCAGCCTGCCCGCATGGGAGACCATCTCTGTGTCACCTATGACAACAAAGCTGGCATAAGCAAGTGTTTCATTAATGGGCACCAGCGGCAGTTCACGTCTGATGCCGCACACATTGATCGTATATGTATTCTTCATGATTTCTGCTTCCTTCCGCTTCCGACAAAAGCCATTGGCACCAATTCCCGTACGGTCATTTCAACCACATCCGTCATCTCTTCGTTTGACATGATCATGAGAATATCCGGATCAAAGTCGATCAGATACTGACGGCAGAACGAACAGGGTGAAATTGCTTTGGGTGAGTCAGACACGACGGCGATCGCCTCAAATTCCGTATATCCTTCTGACACAGCTTTTACGATCGCAGTGCGTTCTGCACAGATACTCGACAATGTCGTGTGCAGTTCAACATTGCAGCCGGTGAAGATCTCACCTGTTTTTGTAAGCAGCGCTGCGCCTACATGAAAACCGGTATACACCCTTGCCTTATGTCTGGCTTTTGATGCCGTTCTGATCAATGTTTCCTTTAGTTTCTGATCCATATATGCCTCCTGTCAGAAGTCACGCCCCGCAGCCCAATAATAGAGATCAGGATAGATCTCCATACCGATCTTTTTCTGGAGGGCAAGCGATCTCTCATTGTGTTCCAGCACATGCGCATAAGGGAAACGCATCCGCTCCAGCTGATGACGGATCATTTCCTGTTCCAGTTCCTGCGCGATCCCGCGCCGCCTGTGACTCGGAAGAACGAACAGGAACCCGATCGTGCCTTCCCTGTGCTGCCCGATAAATCCGCATAATCCATGCTCATCTTCAGCCCCGATCATTCCGTCGCTGATGCATTTTTCGATCACACCGGGCTGATTCGCTCCCGGAGCATCATAATGATCCCTGACGAACTCACTGTCTGCCATTGTCAGACGGCGGAAACGGATGCCCGGGATCTCTTTCCGTCCGGTCACCGTCCCTGATGGATAATAGACCATCCATACAGGATTAATGTCGTCCGCAAGTATACCGGCATCCAGCAGTCTGTTCATTTCGTCCCGGTCATCGATCAGATACAGCCATCGGGGATCGGCCTGTATATCCCTGCCTGCCCCGTATGCCAGTCTTTCTTCTTCTTTTACCAGCAGTAATGCTTTTTCATCGATCTGGCAGATCTTTCCGCCGGTATCGTAGAAATCCAGCATATGCCGGAAACGTACAGGATCCCTGCTGATCCACTCTATGATCGATCTTCTTTCCGTCTTATTCATAAAATAAACTATACAGAATTTCCCTGTTTTGTCCATTCTTCAGATTGATCTGTGTTTATGATAACATTGAGCCGGAGGTATCATTATGCGTTACAGTTATGATTATGCATATTTCAAAGCTGCGGCAGACTGGCTGAAAGAACGGATCGATCAGGAACCGGAGATCGCTCTGATCCTCGGATCAAGTCTGGGGCCTTTGTCTCAGCAGATCAAAGACCAGGTGTCCTTTGATTACGCAGATATTCCTAATTTCCTGATCTCTACTGTCAGATCACATGCCGGCAAACTGATCTTCGGAACACTGGCAGGCAAACGTGTCGTCTGCATGTCCGGACGTTTTCACAGTTATGAAGGATATGACTTTGAGCAGCTGGTCATTCCTATCCGTGTTCTGAAGCTCCTCGGTGTCAAAGCTGTTATCCTCACCAATGCCGCAGGCGGCGTCAATACAGACTACAATGTCGGAGATATCATGATCATCAAAGATCATATCAAGCTGAACGGAGGAAGCCCGCTGCGCGGTCCTAATGTTGAAGAATTCGGTCCCCGTTTCTTTGATGTGACCAATATGTATACACCGGAACTCCGTGAACTGGCGAAGGAATGCGGAAAGGACTCCGGACTGACCCTGCGTGAAGGTGTCTATATGTTTATGCCCGGACCGCAGTTTGAGACCCCTGCTGAGATCAGGGCGATCCGTATCCTGGGCGGAGATACCGTGGGTATGTCCACCGTTACGGAAGCATTGACAGCCGCGCACTGCGGCATGAAGGTCCTTGGTTTCAGCGTGGTTACCAACATGGCAGCAGGTGTCCTTGACAGACCGCTGACCTCTGAAGAGGTGACCGTTGCGGCACATGCTGTTGCAGAGAATTTCTCGGCTTATATTGAAAAACTCATCGGGAAAATAAGCCTGCAGTAAAAGCAAAAAAGTACATTTCTGTACTTTTTCACTGAGTTCATTTTTTCGTAAATTCAAGCAGTGCAGGAAAGAAATATTTCTTCCCCTGCTTTTTTTTGATCTCATCCCAGGCTGTCAGGATCCTCAGGGCTTCTGCTCCGGCCAGTGATGATCTGTCTTCGCCGGATTTATCTGCCCATTCCCCGGTGATCCTGTTGGCTACAACAGAAGCGATCATGCATGTACGGACACCGAACAGTCTGCCGAATGTCAGCAATGTCGCAGCTTCCATTTCAAAGTTCAGAACTCCGGCAGAGATCATATCCTGGAAGAAGGCTTCCCTGTCACTCCGTTCATATCCCCCGTACGCAGGCCTTGCCTGTCCGGCATAAAAACTTGCGCACGTACATCCTGTGCCGACATGATAAGTGAATCCAAGATTCTCACATGCCTGTATCAGGGCCATAGTGACTTCCGCGTCCGCAGCAGCCGGATACTGATCGATCACATACATACCGGATGTACCGTCAAGTCTTACACAGGCATCATTGATGATCAGGTCTCCTGTTTGGATATCCGCCCTGAGCGCGCCTGTCGTGCCGACACGGATGATCGCATCCGGATGGTATGGCAGAAGGTTCATGATCGGTGTTTCAAGACTGGCACCGCCGATGCCGTGTGATACGGCTGTGATCGGTGCACCTTTATATGTGCCGCTGGCAACCATAAATCCCCGTTCACGCGGCCACAGCCTGGCCCCTTCATCCCACTGACCTGCCATAAGCCTGACACGGTCAGGACTTCCCGGCATCAGTACTTTCGGATTGACTTCTGTTCCCGCATAGAAATTGCCGTTGCCGACATCAGCATCCTTCAGATTTCTGCGTTCTTCTTCAACGATCCTGGTCATGTTGCTGGTCCTTATCAAAATATGCTGAAAGATTGTACGGTGAGAAGATCCCTTTATCAGTAACGATCCCGTCGATCAGTTTGGGCGGAGTTACATCAAATGCCGGATAGAATCCTTTGATCCCCTTCAGTGTATGGTTGTATCCCATGGATTCCAGGACCAGATCCGGATCTCTCAGTTCGATCTCAACGTTTTCCATAGTCGGGTGCCCGGGATTGGGTGTTCCTGTTGTGAAGTACGGTATTCCCCAGTAACGGGCTGCCAGCGCGATCTGAAATGTACCGATCTTATTTACGACATATCCGTCCATGGTGATCACGTCGGCTGCTGAAGTGAATACATCCACATGTTTTTCGTGCATGACAAATGCCGGCATATTGTCCGTAATGATCGTCGTGTCGAATCCCATGTCATAAGCTACGCTGGCTGTCAGCCTGGCTCCCTGGTAATACGGCCTGGTTTCCGGACAGATCATTTTGATCTCGCTGCCGCGCTTACGGCATTCCCTGAGCAGTGTTCCGATGATCGTTTCAGCAAAACACTGTGTCATAACGGTGCCGTTATGCGGGATCTTGTCCGCAAGATGTTTTGCGACAAGGTCATACTTATCGTATGTTTCGTTCAGTCTGCAGACAGCTTCATCAAACAGTTTTTCCGGCATATCCTGAAGGGACGTTCCAAGTTCAAGCTCCCTGTTCAGGCGCTTCATTGACCTCTGCGTCACGGCTTCCATCTTTTTCACTGTTGTCGGTCTTGCGTGCGACAGCGTATACGCTGCCTGTTCCATATATGCCCTGAATTTTTCCTCATCCAGGTTTGAGGCTTCATAAGCTGCCAGAGCCATACCCATCATGGCTGCAGTATACGGTCCGCCGCTCTGGGTGACCATGTCAGCGATCGCCTTGGCAACTTCTTCATGCCTGGTGCATGTAACATATGTAGTTTCCACCGGATAGATCCTGCGGTCAAGAATACGCACTGTACCGTTTTCATACCATGCGATATTCTCATATCTCAGCAGGAATCCGATCCCTTCATCAGCTCTGTACATAACTTCCCTTTCTCAATGCTTCTTCATAGCCTGAATCATTTCTTCACTCATCAATACAACGGGGAATCCGTTGGAAAGCGCGTGACTGTAGATCGTTGCGGCATCCTCCACATATGTTGCGCGGATGTGCGCCTGCTGAAGTGAACCGCCGACTGCGCAGACACCGTGATTTGCCATCAGACATGCATTTCTTCCGTCTTTCGTCATGGCTTTCACAGCATAGATCCCAACCTCATCCGTACCGGGGAGTGCGAACGGCGCGACCGGTACATCCCCGCCGAGAAACGGAACCATTTCGATCAGGATCACAGGGATCCCGATATTATTGACCGCAAATGAGGTCGCGTAAGGTGAATGCGTATGCACGACCGAGCAGACACTATCCATGGATTTGTAGATCTCAGCATGAAGCCGCCACTCGCTGGAAGGCTTATGTATGCCATCCTTCACGGTACCATCGGGAGTGATGACCATGATATCATCAGGCGTCATCAGTTCATACGGATAAGAACCAGGTGTAATATAGATCAGTCCTTCTGTCCGGTCATAAAAGCTCAGGTTGCCGCTTGTTCCGGCAAACAGCTTTTCCCTGTAGCACGCAAGTGTTTCCGCGCATACAGCTTCTTTGTATTCCTGCCTGATCATTTCAGACCTCCAATGATGCCAGCGCATCAAGTGCGACAAGGATCGAATTCTCAACACCCTCCTGAACGACGCTCTCGTCAGGCTGGTACTCGCTGGCGTCGATCAGTTCAAACGCAGGCGCGTCGGCTGTCAGAATACCTCCGGCTTTGACGCCGTAGATACCCGCAAGTACAAGCAGCGGTGCCAGTTCATTTTCCATGGCTTTGACATTCGCTTTCGCGTATACTTTGACATTTGAACCTGTCAGGCTGCCGTAAAGAAGCGCGTTGGTCATCGTGATCCCCTGAAAGTAAGGAATACCGCGGGCTTCTGCTGCATGATCAAGCGCTTTTACCATATCGGTATCGCAGACAGCGGGGTATCCTGCAGGAACCATTTTTTCACTGACACCGTCATCCCGGCAGGCTCCGGTCGAAATGATGATACTGCCGGCAGTGATCTCCTTCTGGATTCCGCCGCATGTTCCGACCCTGACGATCGCCTTGATGCCGATCTTCATCATGCTTTCAAATGCTATAGCAGCGCCGCCTGCACCAACACCATGCGATATGACATTGACCGGAACACCTTTCCATTCACCGTAATATGTATGAAATTCCCTGTTCAGCACAAGACATCTGCTGTTGTCAAGCATGCCGGCGATCTTTTTTGCCCTGGCCGGATCACCGCATGTCAGTATACGGTCTTCAAGCTGGCCTTCGCTTAATCGTATGCAGGGATATACTGTTTCTTTTTCGCTCATTTCGTTTTCCCCTTTCTGATATGATGTCTGTTTTCCCTCCGGTACTTGATGTAGCCTGATACCGCCATGATCAGGATCGTCATGATGTAAGGGAAAGAAAGTGTGATCTGACCGTTGATGTAGCTTTGCAGTGCAATAGAGGATGCTACTGCCGTGCCGAAGAACAATGAAGAAAGGATCGCTCCCAGCGGATGCGCCCCGGCCAGTGAAGAAGCAGCCATAGCCATGTAGCCGCGTCCGGCTGACATGCCTTCCGTAAAGATAACGACATTTCCCATACACAGTGCTACGCCGCCGAGTCCGCAAAGAATTCCGGACATCGTTACGGCAAGGATCTGTGTCATGTCGACCTTCGTACCAAGTGAACGCGTTGCTTCCTTATTCAGGCCGACAGACATAACATGGAATCCCGGAACTGTTCTGTAAAGAAAGATAAAGATCAGTACCGCTGCTATATACCCGAATACATCAAGATACGTCAGGTTCTTGAACATCCCGTAAAGTACAGGCATGGATTCCGGGAAATTTGGGATCTTGTGCAGTCCGACCATTCCGTTTCCTGTCAGGGAGCCCCTGGTAGCAAACAGTACATACAGCATATAAGACGTAAAGCTTGACACAAGCAGATTCATTGATGTACCGACGATCATGTCCTTGGCTTTCAGTTTGACCTGGAAAACACCTACAATAAATCCGACGAGGCCTCCGGCAGCTACACCGGCAAGCATGCTGAGCAGGATACTGTGCGTATAGTAATTCACGGAAATTGCGGCAAACGCTGCGATCAGCATCTGGCCTTCAAGTGCAATGTTGAAGACATTTACCTTGTTGCAGAGCAGACATCCGAGAGTAGCGAACAGGATCGGCGTAGTCATTCTCAGAATCGAATTAATGATCGAGATCAGATAAGCACTGGTCATAATTACGCAGCCTCCTTCGCAGGTGTCTTATTTCCTGTTTCTTCCTTCTTTTCCGAACGCTGCTTTTTTCCTGCTCTGAACAGATGGATACCGATGTTGATCGATACGAACAGCATGATCGAAGAAGTAATGATATCGGCGATCTGCAGCGGGATACCGAAGTCTCTCTGCAGAGCCTGTCCGCCGATCGTCAGACCGGAGAAGAAGATCGAATAGAACAGGATCGCAAACGGATTGTACTGGCCGACCAGGGACGCCATCAGGCCTGTCCATGCATAACCTGAGCTGGCGATCATATTTGAACTGTAGCGGTACTTTGTGCCGAAGACTTCCACGAACCCGGCAAACCCGGCGATCGCGCCGGAAAGCGCCATCGTCAGATACATTACCCTGCGCTCACGAACGCCTCCGTATTTGGCAAAGTTCGGATTGAATCCGCTCATCTTTGATTCATATCCGAATGATGTATAATTCATCACCAGATATACAGCAATTACCGTCAGTACAGAAAGTATGAAACCTGTACTGAGCTGTCCGTTGGAAAACAGACGCGTAAACCTCAGGCTGTCATCGATAAACATCGTCTGGTTGGCGTTGACGCTGGAAGTATCTTTCAGCGGGAAACTGACCAGATATGTGGAAAGATAATTGGCAATATAATTCATCATCAGGGTCACCATGATCAGGGATACATGGCTCTTGTCCTGAAGGAATGTCGGGATCAATGCGTACAATGCGCCGGCTGCACATGCACCAACACATGCGCACAGAGTAACCAGGAATGCCGGGCCCGGCATATACAGGCCGATGATGATGGCTGTAATGCCTCCGCATACCATCTGGCCTTCGATGCCAAGGTTAATATGTCCTGCCCTCCAGGCAACAGCACCCGAAATGCCGCACATGATCACCGGAGTTGCCTTCGTCAGTGTCTGATTCAGATAATTCACATTGATAAATGATTTATCGAACATGACCGAATATACTTTCAGAGGATCATGTCCGGAAAGAAACATGATCAGCGCTCCCAGGAGCAGTCCAAGGATCGTTGCGATCACCGGCAGGGAGACAGTATTCAATAAAGCCGCCAGGCGTCCTGTATCTTTACGCTTCATTCAGTTTACCTCCCATCATCAGCAGGCCGAGGCTTTCTTCCACGGCATTCTCACGTGTAAATTCACCGGCGATCCTGCCATCATACATGACATAGATCCTGTCAGACAGAGACATTACCTCACTCAGTTCAGAGGATACCAGGAGGACACAGTCTCCTGCTTTCTTTTTTTCCAGCAGTGCATGATGCACATATTCGATCGCGCCTATATCAAGGCCTCTTGTGGGTTCTGCGGCGATCAGGAACGGAGAGTGCTGCATGACCTCTCTTGCCAGTACGACCTTCTGCGCGTTGCCGCCGGACAGTTCTCCCATTTTCTGGAATACAGATGTATAACGTACGTCAAAGTGTTCCAGTGTTTCCGAGACAAATGAATGTATTTTTTTCTTGTGAAGCCAGCCTCCGGTAGATAGAGGCTCTTTATTATGCAGGTACATGATGCATGTCTCTTCGAGCGTTGCTTCCCTTGCGCATCCCCACAGATATCTGTCTTCCGGAATACAGGAAAGGCCCGAATCACGTATATCTCTCGGCGGAAGATTCGTCACCTCAATGCCGTTGATCTTCACACTTCCGGATTCCGCAGGGAGCAGTCCTGTGATTGCCCGGATCAGTTCGGACTGTCCGTTGCCTGATACACCGGCTATGCCGACGATCTCACCGCGGTCTACATGCATGGATAACCCGTCGACCGCTTCTTTACTGCCGGCACCGGTCACATGCAGGTCATTCACTTCCAGGCATACCTCTCCTTTTTCCACTTCTGGTATCACAGTGTTGGTCAGCTGTCTGCCTACCATGAGGAAACTGAGTTCATCAAAGTTTGTCTCTTTGATCGGCATATTGCCGACGACCTGACCATGGCGCATGACTACCACCCTGTCTGCCACAGCAAAAACCTCATTCAGCTTATGTGTGATCAGGATGATGCTCTTTCCCATTCCGGCAAGCGTACGTATCGTATCCAGCAGCTGATTGGTCTCCTGCGGCGTCAATACTGCTGAAGGCTCATCAAAGATCAGGATCTCTGCCTCCTGATAAAGGACCTTCAGGATCTCGATGCGCTGCTGCAGGCCAACAGGACAGTTCTTCACTTTTTCACGGGGATCGATATAAAGTCCGTACTTTTCACAGAGTTCTTCCGTGATCCTGATCGCTGCCGTTCTGTCGAAGAACATACCTTTTCTGGGTTCCTTCGAATAAACAATGTTTTCCGCAACGGTAAACTGCTCGATCAGCATGAAATGCTGCTGAACCATACCGATCCCTTTGCCGATCGCATCCAGCGGATCATGGAACCTCTGTTTTTCTCCGTTGACATAGATATCTCCTGATGTCGGCTGCTCAAGACCGTACATGATCTTCATCAATGTACTTTTGCCTGCCCCGTTTTCGCCGACAACAGCCAGGATCTCACCTTTGTTCAGTTCAAGAGAAACCTTATCATTAGCAATTAAAGTTCCGTAGACTTTCGTAATGTCTTTCAATTCTACCAATGGCATTCTGTCTGCCTCACCTTCTTTAACTGTGTATATTATACTATTTGCGTGCTTCAAATGATTAAGCGGGAAGCCTTTTGACTTCCCGCCTGTCTGTTTCGGAATAATCAGTCGTTGATCTTCGGATATTCGTATGTAGAAGAATCCGGAGCAGTAAGGTCGATCTTTCCTGCTTTCAGGTCTTCTGCAGTTGCTTTCAGATCAGCGATAATATCGTCTGTCAGTACATCAGCACGTGTTGAGAGTTTGGAATCTTTTGTAACCCATACTGCACCGATCGTGTCTTCTTTAATGCCCAGGTTAACATCAGCCGGATCCCAGTTTCCTTCGCTGAATTTGTCCAGTACGTATTTAACAGCATTGTATGTGTCTTTCAGCTGGCAGCTGATGACATTGTCACCATAGTCCGTCAGGTCTTCGTCCTGTCCGGATGTGTAGAAGCCGAGTTCCTCAGCAGCATCAAATACACCGTAGTCTCCGCCTGCACATGCAGCATTGATAAATTTACAGCCAAGTGCAGCAAGCTGTTTTGCCAGTTCGTTAGCCTTTTCAGGATCGGAATATGAACCGACATATCTGAATTCAAATCTGGCATCAGGATCAACAGAGAGAACACCCTGCATGAACGGATATCTCCAGCCTACCCAGCCGGACTGGCCTTCCATAGCATGGACAGCGCCGTAATTGTGAGATTCACCGTTTGTAACGAGAGCTGCCATTCTGCCGATCAGATAAGCACCGCTTGCCTCTGTGAATGTAACGTCCATAACGTTGTCCAGACCGGAATTGTCATCAACAAGTGCGTAGGACGCAGCATCCGGGAATTCTGTTGCAACTGCCTTGATAGCAGCTGTTGCCTGCCAGCTCAGACCGAGAATAAGATCATAGTCTTCCTGAGCAAATGCTCTGGCATTGGTTTCATAGTCTTCATCAGCACCGCATTCTGCGATCGAATAATCCCAGCCATATGATTTTGCTGTTTCTTCAAAGCCGGCAATACCGTCATCAATAAATGCTGAATTACCTTTGAGGTTTGTAACCAGGGCAACGCGAAGCGGTTTTTCCTGTTCTGCTGCTGCAGTTCCTTCAGGTTTTGCTGTTTCTGTTGTTCCGGATGCTGATCCGGAACTGCAAGCTGCCAGGGATACACCCGTCAGCAGTGCAAGAGATGCTTTCAAGAGCTTTTTCATTCTTACCTCCCAATCTGTAAGCGTAAATGCCTACTGCTTTGACTAAAGCAACGTTATTATAATTGACAGCGAAAAAAAGTTCTATATAATCCACGGTTTATTTAGCCGCTCATCTCAAGTCACATTGTAATCACATATTCTTTTTCATGATGCAAACTGATCACGATGTTATTTTCATAAGCCGGTATTTATTCTTTGCGGTGATCATTTCGTCTCCTGAGCCAGGGCAGGAAGTGTTCCCGGTACAGGAACATTACGATCGCCATGGCGGGTACGGCGAGCAGGATCCCTGCTGCCCCATAGATCTTTCCTAAAATGATCGTAGAGATCAGTGTCAGGACTGCCGGAATGCCCAGCGTATTGCCGAACATCTTCGGCTTGATGTAATATCCGTCGATCGTCTGCAGTATGATCGTCAGGATCAGGAAATACAGCGCGTTTATCGGACTGTCAAATACCAGGATCACTGCACCGATCACGGCACCGATGATCGGGCCGAATGTCGGCAGCAGGTTCGTTACGCCGGCAACGACCGAGACCAGGGATATATACGGCATTCCCAGAAGCAGCATTACGATGGCATTGATCACACCGACGATCAGCGCATCCAGGAGATTGCAGCCGATATAGGAGATCAGGATCTCGTGGCAGCGCAGAAAAAAGGCATTGTGTTTTTCAAAGCTTTCCTGCGTGAGAAGTGCCTGTCTGAATTCAGAAACACTTCCCATGATCCGCTTTTTATCCAGCAGCAGGTACAGCGCGATGATCAGGCCGATCACGATATTGACGATCGTACTGCCGATGTTGATCGTCGTATTGACGATCTGGGCAGCATTGTCCTTGATATAATTGACGATCACTTCGACACCCTGATCCAGATATCCCGTCAGCATCGTCAGATCCAGGTGGAAGTCCATTCCGAGCTTGTTCAGGCTGTTGATCAGGTTATCGATGGCTGATTCGTCGGACATCACTGATACGAGTGAGCTGACACTGCTGACAACAGCCGGGATGATGATCCCGAATGCGCCGATGATGATCAGCAGCAGACACACAAATGACGCCAGGACGCTCAGCATCCTCGCCCTGTTTTCAGGCATGGCGGTGAATACTTTCTGTTCAAAGAACCTGACTGCCGGTTCCAGCAGATAAGCCATGATGATGCCTGCCAGCACAGGCTCAAATATTTTCATCACGCCCGACATCCATGAAAAGATCTCATTATAATGTGTCAGAAGCATATACAGCAAAACACCCCCGCCGACGGCGGTCAGGTTTGCAAACCATCTTTTTTCCAGAAGGTCTTTTATCCGGTTCATAATTCGGACTCCTTTATCTGTCAGTATAGCACGTGATCATCAAACGCAGTTGCTGTGAAATCATGTATACAAAGAAAGATAAGTGTCAAAATACTGCTCTGCATATCCGGGCTGACCGGTGCGCTTTCCTCATTTCCCGAACAGATGCATGTATGCGCCATACCCCTGTTCCTCCAGTTCTTCATACGGGATAAAGCGGAGTGAAGCGGAATTGATGCAGTAGCGCAGACCGCCGTGTTCAGCCGGTCCGTCATTGAATACATGGCCGAGATGCGAGCCTGAAACAGAGCTCCGGACCTCTGTCCGTATCATGCCATGGCTGAGATCCCTGCGCTCTGCAACAGCATCTTCACTGACCGGTCTGGTAAATGCGGGCCATCCGCAGCCGGAATTGTATTTATCCATCGATGTAAACAGAGGTTCTCCGCTGACGATATCCACATAGAGGCCTTTTTCGAAAAAGTCATCATACCTGCCGGTAAACGGGTATTCCGTTGCGGCGTTCTGCGTCACTTCATAAGAAAGGTCCCCGATGCGTTTTCTCAGTTCCTGCTCTGTTTCCCGTTTCCGGTCATTGTTCATTTCAGGCCTCCTGTTTCATGTTCGATCTTGTCAAGTGTATCCTTCAGGATCTCCTGTCTCAGTTCTTTCAGCCACTGTGAGAATCCGACTGTGTCGAACGCATATGTTTTATTCAGTTCATATTCATTGTCAGCCCATGTGCTGAGCGGTGACTCGTTATGCTGGATCAGTGCTTCAAGCTTATCGAGTGCTTTATAGATCTTTGCCTCAAGCGTCTCTTGTGCTTCCATTTCCGTGTACAGGTCAGTCATGCGCACGGATACTTCTTCCGAAAGCGACGCCACCCAGTCATTCAGCAGTTCATCTTCCGTCCTGCGGTCGGAGGCTGTTTTCAGGAAGGTCGGGATGTCCCCCGTAAAACATTCTCCGAGATCATGGATCAGGCACATCCTGATCACTTTATTGATATCGGCTTCGGGAAACACATCCTCGAGCAGGAATGCCATGAGGGATATCCGCCAGCTGTGTTCGGCTACGCTTTCCCTTCTCCCGTTTGTTGTGGTACAGTGCCGCTCTGCATCCTTCAGGCGTTCCGCTGTGTGCAGTATATCCAGAAATTCCCTCTGTTCCATGGTTTGACCCTCCTGATCTGACATATGGAAGTATTTTGATGTGTTAATCGTATCATAACAAAAGCGGGATCACTCCCGCCATTGCATCAGTTTCCGTACAGCACTTTTGCCAATTCGGAATCCTTATCCAGTATGATCGTTTTGTTTTCTCCATGCATGGATTCCTTCAATGCGTCCAGTGATCTGGCATATTCATAGAAATCTGCCTTTTCCGGTGTATTGTAGGCTTCCTGCAGGATCTTCATGTATTCCTCTTCACCTTCCGCCCTAAGGATCGCTGCCTGTCTTTGTGCTTCCGCTTTCAGGACTGTGACTTCCCTGTCGGTCTTGTTGCGGATCTTCTGTGCTTCCGAAGCACCGCTTGCGGTATAGCTGGCTGCGATGTTGTTGCGTTCGGAGATCATGCGTTCGTAGACCGCTGATTCATTATCGCTCGGCAGACCGAGGATCTTGATCTGGGATGTGACGATCTCGATACCGTACTGTCCGATGTCGGAGTTGGCTTCCTTTGTGATCATGGCTGTCATGCGCTCGCCTGTTGCGGCGATGATGTCATCCTGGTTCATGGAAGAGATCGTATTCTTCAGCGCATTGTAGACAGCTGCTTCGATGCGTTCTTCAGCACGGTTTGCCGAGGCATTCAGCGTTCTGATGTATGCCTGCGGACTGGTCACCCGCCAGAGGACGAAGTTGTCCGCGATCATGGATTTCTTGTCACGGGTGATGACATCCGATGCCGGGATATCATACAGGATCGTTCTTGCTGAGATGATCTCTGTAGTCTGCAGGAACGGGATGCGGAACTTCAGGCCCGGTGAGTCTTCGATCCTGACGATCCTTCCCAGCTGTCTGACGACAGCGTACTCGTTCAGTTCGACTGTATAGGCTGAAGCGGAAGCGATCAGCAGCACTGCAAGTACTGCAATGTATTTCAATGCTTTTTTCATATCAGTTATTACCTCCTGCCGTGTCAAAGCTTTCCAGCGGCATCAGAGTCTGTGTATTGCCGTCTGTCACGATGATCTTGAGGTCAGGAAGCACTTCTTCCATCGTCTCATAGAACATTCTCTTCTTGGTGATCAGCGGGAACTTCTGGTATTCTTCGTACATTTTGACGAATCTGGCTGCCTGACCTTCCGCTTCGGCGATCCTTGCGGCTTTGTCGGCCTCGGCTGCCTGTATGATGCGGTCTGCCTCTGCCTCTGCATACGGTATCTGTTCATTCCTGTAGCGGTTGGCGTCATTGACAGCTGTTTCCTTGCCCTGTCTGGCTGTTTCAACTGCTTTGAATGCCTGGGCAACTTCGTGTGTCGGAGGCTCGGAATCCTGCACGGAGACATTCACGATCTGCATGCCGATCTGCTTTTCAGACAGTTCCTTTGCGAGCATTTCCCTGATCTCCTGCTGGATCTGGCCTTTGCCCGTCGTCATGACTTCATCGACCGGATAGTCTGTAACGGTCGCTCTGATGCAGGACAGCGCTTCATTTGCAAGGATCAGTTCCGGATCGTTCGTATTGAACAGATAAGCAATGGGATCACTGACCTTGTATTCCAGGTAGAAGTCGATGTTGATCAGGTTGAAGTCAGATGTGATCATCTTGGCGTCAGAATCGATCGCGATGTTTTGTCCGCCGCCTTCCACCTGATAGCCGATCCCGAAACCGTGTGTCGTCATATCCACTTTCGTCACATGTTCCGCGAACGGGATCTTGAAATGGAAGCCTGCTGAGTCAACTCTCTGGACTTTGCCGAACATTGTCACAACAGCCTGTTCATCTTCACTGACGCTGTAGAAGGAAGACATTCCAGCCATCAGCGCAAGGACCAGAACCAGCAGCGGGATCACCTTCTTCCCAAGCTGTTTCAGATCCGGTGCCTGACGGGGACCGGTGAACTGTACACCGCCTGTTTTAAATGCTTCAAAAATGTTTCTGTTCATGCTTACCTCCAAAAAAACAGATACAGTATTGAACTGTATCCTGATAACAATCATTCCTGTCCTCATACACAGTTCAATAAGCTATGTATGAGTCTCACAATCTTGAGCAGACCAGGCATTCGCCGTGATGGTGATCTGCTCTGCGGATATCCTCCGCACGTTACTCCCTCATTACTGATATCATCATAGCAGATTCGTACGCCATGTCAATAGATTTAGTGAATTAATTCACATTACTGTTATTCATACACAATGTGCGCACACGCAGAGTATATTCTGTGAAAATACCGCCAGCCTTGCGTAAAATGATGACAGAGAGGCATCGGTACATATGAACAATAAGATACGATTCGGAATCATGTCATGCGCTTCCATCGTCCCCCGCTTCGTCAGGGGACTGGAATTATGCGGTCTGGGAGAAGCTGCCGCGATCGCTTCCAGATCGCTTGAAAAGGCCCGGAAGACCGCGGAGGAGCTGAATATCCCGCGTGTATACGGAAGCTACGACGAACTGCTGGAAGACGATACCATTGAGGCAGTCTATATCCCGCTCATCAACAGCCTGCATGCCCAATGGGCTGAAAGATCACTGGCTGCCGGAAAGCATGTCATCATGGAGAAACCGTTTGTCCTCCATGAAGAACAGGCTGTCAGGCTGGCACAGCTGGCCGAGGAAAAAGGCCTGTTCATCACGGAAGCGGTAAAGACCCCTTTCCTGCCTGTCTTTGCGGACATCAGGAAACTCCTCGACAACAGATCCCTGGGTGAGATCAGGTTCATGCATTTCCGTCAGTCCTATACAGGCGGATCATACATTGCCGGCTGGAATACGGAAAAAGATTCAGGCGGCGGTGTTCTTTACGCCAATGAAGCATATTTCTTTCACATGACAGAGTTCCTGGCAGGCAGGATCATATCCTGCAGCGGGTCCGCTTCCTTTGGTCCGTCGGTCGAAGACCAGTGCTCCCTCACCGCAGTGACGGAAAACAATGTTCTCTCATCCTTCTTTGTTTCATCCAAGGTACTGTTTCGAAACGGTCTGACCATATATCTGGATCATGGCAGGATCGAAGTACCGGACTTCTGGAAAGCATCTGAAGCATTCGTTTACGAGGACGATGAGCTCAAAGAACACATCTCCTATCCCTGCCGATATGAATTCCGGTATCAGCTGGAACACTACTGCAGCCTGATCAGGGACGGCCGTACGCAGAGTCCCGTGACGCCTGTTTCCAACAGCGGCCGTTATATCGGAATGTGCGAAGAACTGTACAGGCAGTGGGAAAAAGACCGTTCGTGAATCTTAAACTTTCGCGTCTTTCTTCACATATTTCTGCGGTACATGTGAACTATATTATTTTTGACCGATAGTCAAAGGAGTGCCTATGTTAAGAAGGTTTTTGAAATTTGCTGCAGTGGCTGCCGCAACAGCGGTCATATCTGCCGCTACGTATGTATCATCCGTGAAACTTGCGGAAGCTACGGAAAAGATGCTGGAAGACAGAGAAAGATCCAAAAAGGATACTCAGTCTGAAGACAGCGCGGAAAACAGCGGACAGGATCAATAAATTCGTACCTGTTCAGCAGCCGGATATGATGTCCGGCTGTTTTTTTTACTGCGCGCAGAAAAACGGCGCATCGTGTGCGCCGTGATCAGAATTGATATGTGGATTATTTGCTGTTGGTGCAGTGGCCCCAGTAAAGTGTGGAACCGTGTAGTTCATAGCCGGAAAGGCTCTTCTGTACGAGAATGGAATTTTTCGGCTGGTAAAGCGGAACGATATATGCCATTTCGTTGACCAGATAGTCTTCTGCTTCGTGGCAGATGTTGAGTGCTTCGGGAATGGAGCCTGCCCACTTCGCGTCAAGCATCAGCTGATCGAACTTCTCATCGGAAACTGCCGGTACGATCTGCATGTCTGTTGTCCAGACATCAAGAGCGGTGATCGGATGGGTCGTTCCGAGACCGTATCTGCAGAGTTCAAACAGACCCTGGTCGAACTGATCCCAGTAAACACCGGATTCAAGAGCGCTGAAGTCCACTTCAACGCCGACTGCTGACCACTGTTCCTGAAGGATCGTTGCGAGATCCGCATTGTTTCCGCTGTTGGAATATCTGTAAACGATATGCAGCGGGTTGGATTCATCATATCCTGCTTCCGCAAGGAGGCTCTTTGCGGCTTCGGGATCAAATGAGAGATCATAGCTGTCTTTCAGCGCATCTCCTTCTGCCCTGAAGTCACCGTTTTCACCGGGCACGCCGGAAGGTACGAAGCCTTCCAGTTTCTGGAAGAAATCATCACCGCCAAGTACTTCAACGATCGAATCGGTATTGACTGCTTTAGCCAGTGCTTTTCTGACGTTGATGTCCTTTGCCCATTCCGGACCGTTCACACCGGTATTGAATGATACGCAGTATGTTGTCGGAGCGATATATGAGAACAGGTTTTCAGTTCCCATGTAGTTGGTCGCTGTTTCGTTGGAAACGCTCAGTGCGACATCGATCTCTTCTGCTTCAAATGCCATGGACTGTGAAGACTGGTCGGACATGACGATGAATGAGATCTCGTCCATGGTGATGCTGTCTGCGTCAAAATAGTTTTCATTCTTGACTGCGACTGCCTTTTCATTGATGTTCAGGTCAGACAGTGTGTACGGTCCGCTTGTAACAACGCCTGCTTCGAGTGACCATGTGGAGGAATGCTGGGGCGTGCTCTGCGGCAGCGGTTCCCAGGCGCCTGAGCACATGAGAAGCGTCAGGTAGGAGCACGGCATCTTCAATGTCAGCTCGAATGTTTTATCATCGATTGCCTTGACGCCGACTTCACTGTGGTCTTCTTTCGTGCAGTCAAAGTCAGGAACCAGCATCGCCTTTTCACTGTATTCGGCAGCTCCGGCAATGTACTGCTGGAGGTTGTATACGGCAAACGCGTTGTCCGCGCCATAGGACAGGTTTCTCAGATATGTATATTCAAAATCCTGGGCAGTGATCGGAGTTCCGTCGCTCCACTTGATCCCGTCTTTCAGATGGAATGTATAAACAAGGCCGTCATCGGATACATCATAGTCTTCCGCCAGCATCGGTACGATCGCCCCGCTGGTGTCTCTCTGGAACATCGCGCTATACAGATGTGAAAGAACGTAGCTGTTGTTCGTTTCCGTATTCAGGCCGGGATCCATTGTCGTGAACTGACCGGGAACAGCGACCTTCATCGCATTGATGGATTCAGGTGTCGCTGTAGGATCGGAAACTGCCGGCTCTGTGGAAGAGCATCCTGCAAATGAAAGTACGGTCGCTGCTGTCAGGATCATTCCTGCTAATTTCTTCATATGTTTCATCTTTTTTCTCCTTCTTTCTTTTTTTCTTTATTTCAGATGTTAACGGGAATCACCCCTCTTCGTCGTCTGCTCATACCTCTCTCCTTCTGAAACAAAAAGCCGTCCCCATCCAGGGACGACATTCATCGCGGTACCACCTTGGTTGCCGGTATGATCACACCGGCCTCTCTGTGCCTTAACGCGGCAGACGGCTTTCCATACTGTCAGTTCCGGAAAGCTTCTCACAGATGCGCTTCTCGTTCGGGGTTGCCGCCGGACTTCCACTCTGTTCCGGCTCGCTGATGGGCTTCCTTGGATACTCTTCTGCTCATTGAATTGCTTTTATTTTACTTTCTCCCGTACACAATTCAATATCTGCCATGTAAAAACATCTGTATTTTTCTTTTTGCTTTCATTTCTTTTGAAAACTTTTTCATAAATATACAGATGCAGTATTGTTAAGAAAACAGCGGAGATCCCGCTGCTTAGCTTTCTTTTTCAGACAGTTCCATCCATCTGAGCTCTGTTTCTTCCAGGGCATTCCTGGTTTCTTCCAGGAGATCCCCTGTTTCACGGATCTTTTCGAAATCCGTGAGTTCATTCAGCAGACCCTCCAGAGCTGCTATCTTTTCTTCCAGTTCCGGCATCCGCTCTTCCAGTTGTGCCAGTTCTTTTTTTTCCATATAGGTCAGACGGTTGGAAGGCTTTTTCACCTGCACGGGTGCCGTTGTCTGTTCCTGTCTGTTTTCAGTTTTCTTTTCCCTGTTTTCCAGATAATCGGAATATGTTTCCTGGATGATCCTGATCCTGCCGTCTTCAAACACGAACAGCCTGTCCGCGATCTTATCAAGGAAGTACCTGTCATGCGACACTGTCAGGACTGCTCCTCTGAAATCATCCAGATAGTTTTCCAGGATCGTCAGTGTCTCTGTATCCAGATCGTTTGTCGGCTCGTCCAGCACCAGGATATTCGGTGCTGTCATCAGGATCGAGCAGAGATAAAGTCTTCTTTTTTCTCCGCCCGAGCATTTGGAGATCGGTTTATACTGTTCGTCCTTGAAAAAGAGAAAACGTTCCAGCATCTGGCTCGCCGTGATCGGATCGCCTTCGGCAGTATATACGATATCCCCGAAGTCTTTCAGATAATCGATGACCCGCTGGTCTTTCTCAAACACTTCGTTCTGCTGGGCGAAGTATCCGATCCGCACGGTATCGCCGATCCTGACACTGCCGCTGTCCGGCGGGAGCTGTCCTGTCAGGATCTTCAGCAATGTGCTCTTGCCGCAGCCGTTCGGTCCGATGATGCCGACCCTGTCCATTCTGGCGACATTGTAGCTGAAGCCTGAGAACAGGTGCCTGTCACCGTATGATTTGGAAATATCATCGGCTTCGATCGTCACCCCGCCGAGCCGTGTATTCGCTGACTTCAGTTCCAGTGAAGTCCGTTCTTCCGGGGCTTCCATCGCCGCGATCTGTTCAAAGCGCTGTATCCTGCCCTTCTGCTTGGTAGACCTTGCAGGAGCACCTGCACGGATCCATTCGATCTCTGTACGCAGGAAATTCTGGCGTTTCTGTTCTGCGGCCATAGCCTGACGGTAGCGTTCCTCCCGCTGTTCCAGGTAGTCCGCATAGTTGCCGTCATATGCATACAGATGTCCTTTTTCAATATCCACGATATGATCCGTGATGCGTGACAGGAAATATCTGTCATGAGTCACCAGGACAACTGCCTTGGATACCCTCTGGAGATACCGTTCCAGCCAGACGATCATATCCTGATCCAGATGATTGGTCGGTTCATCCAGAAGATACAGGTCTGCTTTGCGGATCAGGGCGATCGCCAGAGCGACCCTTTTCTTCTGTCCGCCCGAAAGGACATCGATCTGTTCTTCGTGATCGGTGATCCCGAGTTTATTCAGGATGGATCTGATCTGGTACACTTCCGTTTCATCCGATACATATGAACGTACCGTATCATAAACAGTTCTGCCCGGTTCAAATTCCATGGACTGCGGGCAGAAGGATATCTTGTATTTCTTCAGGAACACGACCTGACCTTCATCGGGCTTTTCAACGCCTGCCATGATCTGCAGCAGTGTTGATTTCCCGGCACCATTCAGGCCGACGACGCCCCATTTATCCTTCTCGTTCACAACAAAATTCACGTGATCGAGGATCGGTTCCGTAACATATTTAAAACTGACATTTTCCAGGGAAAGAATCATCTGACATCTCCGTTCACGTGACTATTGTATACGATTCCTGCGTTTTTGATAAAAAGAATCTTTTTCATGCTTTATAGTCGATCATAAAACGGGATACCTCATACCGCGATATCCCGCTTCATGCTGTAAACGATTCTTATCTGCAGATCTCAGATGTCTTTATCATTGTGATCAGTGATTCAGCATCTTCCGTTCCTTCAGCAGGATGGAAATATACCAGGAAAGCAAATACAGGACTGTAACTGCCAGAAGGATAATGATCACCATGTTCTCTTTACCGCTGAGCATATCCAGGAATCCCCTGCCGCCCTGCAGGATGACGACTCCGAAGAAGACCAGTACGCCTGTTACGGCAAGACGGATCAAACCGCTTTTCTGTACACCGAACAGGATCGTAGTCGGAAGAGAAAGCAGGAAGATGATCTCGGATGTCATGATGATGGATGTGATGCCCATGATGATCTCAGCAGATGGTTTGCCACCGATGAATGCTGCCGCTGTGTAGACAACAATGAAGCCGACGATACAGATCAGGCTGATGATATATTTTTCACTGACCTGTGTTCCGGCAGACAGCGGCAGATAAGATGCGGTATCATTCCACCCGGTATTTTCCTCATCAGCCATGAGTGAGGATACCATTGTTGCGGTAAACATGACACCGTATACCGACCAGAACATTCCGTCAGGCATCAGTCCGCCCATACCGACAAATAAGACAAACATGGGCAGATACGACCTGAATTTCCGGATCAATACGATCCCGTCTTTGTATAACAACCCTTTCATACGGTTTTCCTTTCTGCCATTTCCAGGAACAGTTCTTCAATACTGCCGTGTTTCTTCAGCAATGCGTCTCTGGGCTGGGAGAGGATGACCCTGCCCCGATGCAGAAACGTGATATCTGTGCAGGCTTTTTCAAGATCGGAAACGATATGTGATGACATTAATACGGAATGTCCTTCCTGTCCGGCATATTCCGTGATCAGGTTCAGTACATGATCCCTGACAAGCGGATCAAGACCGCCGGTCGCTTCATCAAGCAGAAGTATTTTTGCGTTGTGGCTCATTGCGCACGCCAGTGCTGTTTTCATGCGGTTTCCTCTGGACAGTTCCCCGAATCTGGTTTCCTGCGGGACCTCGAGCGTCCGGATCAGCTGTGCGTAGCGCTCTGCATCCCAGTTCCTGTAAATGCCTGCCATCATGACGCCGGTCTCTTTTGCGGTCATGTATGGGACAAGTGACTCTTCATCCGTCACGACCCCGACATCATTCATCAGTTCTCTTGCCCGGACCTGATCCGTTCCAAGCACTGTGATCTCACCCTGGTCCGCCCTGGTGACACCGCAGAGCAGACGGATCAGCGTTGTCTTGCCGGCTCCGTTTTCCCCGATCAGTCCCATCACGGACCCGTACGGGATACTGAATTCCGGCACATACAGATCAAAATGCGCATACGCCTTTTTCAATTCATGTACTTCAACTGCGTTCATCATATTTTTCCTTCCTCCAGCAGTCGGAACAGTTCTTCATCATCTTTCATGAATCCGTCTTCATCCGTCTCTGTCCTGGCTCTGACCTGATCCAGCATCTGTCTGATCAGTTCTTTGTCGACTGTCTGTTCTTTTTTGACAAGTTCTTCAAACAGCAGCGACCGGGAGAAACTGTAAGGCTCATGCAGGATCCTGATCATCTCTTTCATGGACTTCAGCACGCCTTCCCTGTCACGGTTCCTGACCGCGGCGGACAGATCATCTTCAATGTCATAGAATTCCCAGAGATCGAATACTTTGACAAGCTGATGGACCACGGACGAGGCTTCATCACGGATCGCTGTATTTTCGCACTGATCCGCGAAACCGCGGAGTTTCAGCAGCCGGTTCAGGATCTCATTGACACTTACGTACAGGCTCCGCGTCATGATCTGCATCGCTTCTTCCGGTTTTCCCTTCTCACTGCAGATCTGTGCTTTGAGCATATCCAGGTCAATGGTTGGACGGTGCAGTTTCTGCAGGATCTCTTCAGCCTCATCATATCGTTCAAGCACCATATCGAGAGACACGCGCACTTCATTGACAGAGTCATGATATACAGGATCAGCTGCTTCAGTCTCTTTCAGCAATTTCTCGATCAGTTCAACATTTTCCTCATTGATCTGGTTTTTGATAAGGGCAGCGTAATTCAGGAATGCCGCACCGTTGAAAAACAGTTTTGCGTCACCGGGGTATTCATGGGACTTGTCCCGGATCCTGTCATACAGTTCCCCGAACGTCGCTGTAGGCAATGCTGTGCGCAGTTCCCCAATAAAAGCACTCAGTTCTTCAACAGACATTTCCTTTCGGAAATCAAACAGATCATTCATATCCATTTTCAGTACTCTGGCAAGTACAGGCAGGATCATCACATCCGGACAGCTTAATCCTTTTTCCCATTTATTGACGGCCGGTGCACTGACACCTGTCCGGTCCGCAAGTTCAGCCTGTGTCATATTCAGCACCAGACGTCTCTGTCTGATCACATCACCGATCATAAGCATTTCCTCCTGTCTTCAAGATAACACTGAACGATGATCATTTGTACTGATCATCCGTTAACATCACAGACCGATCTATTAACCATCGGTTAACATGTACAGATTATATATTGTGATCAGATCATACGGCAGGCATTCATTCGGGTCATGAAAAAATGACCGGCATCTTTGAAATGCCGGCCCAATGCAATGCCTAATTATTAGAAAGGAGTAAAAACTTTATGCATATGAACTGCAATTATATTGATGCGGAAAGAAAGGAAACAATATTGAAGAATGGGATCGTGTGTTTTCATGGATCAGATACATACTGCCAGTCTGATATGCACAGCTGATCGTTCATGTCAGCAGTATCTGTTTGTTGTACTGTCCGTACGCATATTCTACGGATGCGGTTTGATGCGGATGAGCATCCTCTCCACGTTTCCGGGAAAGCATTGTCTTTTGAACGGCCGTCCTTTTGATCAACGCACCCATATCGTAGCGCATCAAAAGGGGTAAAAACCGTCCAAAATGCACAATCTGTACAGCATTCCGAAGATCATATGGCCGGTGCATGAGATCTGTCGCAGTATGCGTTTCTGTCCGTCGAAACTCCCCCGACAAAAAAACAGCCCTTCACAGGGACCATGCCTGTCGGGCTGCTTTGGATGGTGTTCGATCGGTTTTCTTATTATTCAAAGAAAAGCTTGGAGAGTTCCATCGGTTCAATGTATTCACCGTTCTTGTAAACTCTCATATTGCCGGAAGCGATCTCATCGATGAGCATAACGTTTCCGTCTGCGTCATAACCGTATTCAAATTTGATATCATAGAGCACAAGACCTTTTTCAAGCAGATCGTCTGCTACGATCTTTGTGATCTGCTTTGTCATGTTCTTGATATCTTCATACTGCTGTTCAGTCATAATGCCGAGGCAGACCAGGCCGTCCTTTGTGACAAGCGGATCGCCCAGAGCATCATTCTTGAATGTTGTTTCAACATAAGAAGGAAGATCCGTTCCGGCTTCGATATATTCTCCATAGCGGCGGAAGAAGCTGCCTACTGCCTTATTTCTGCAGATAACTTCGAGACCGTGTCCGAATACCTTGGCAGGAAGTACTTCCATTGTTGTGTTATCAAGATCTGCTGATACAAAGTGTGTTCTGATACCGGCAGCGTTGATCTTCTCAAAAAAGTAGATACTCATTCTGAGGTTAACATCACCGACACCTTCGATCGTGAGTCCGATAGAATTCTCACCCGGGTCAAACTTGCCGTCTTTACCGGTGCAGTCATCCTTGAATTTTAAGAGATAGTTGCCATTGTCAAGTGCGAATACGTCTTTCGTTTTTCCGCTGTAAACAAGTGTGTTAGCCATTTTTTTCTCCTTCTCTATCTTGAAACAGTCTGTCTGATGCAGGTCTGCAACAGACGTAACTATTATACTTACAAATCTTAAAAATGAAATACAGATGCTTATTTCTATAAAAAATATCATTTTCACAATGAAAAAAACTGTAAATTATTTCATTCTGATGTTTTTGGCACAGCTGACTGCCTTCAAACGGGATCCCCTGTTTCTGTGGTGCCGCCAAACGAAAACACGGGAACGTGCAGGTCACACTTCCCGTGTTCTTCATTTTTATCTCAGGAGAGCTGTTCTTCTTCCAGCAGATCACGTTTCATCCTGCGGTACAGGAAGATGGCGGCCAAACATGCCGTGCTGTCAGCCAAAGGTACGGCGATCCACAGTTTCAATATGTCGTGGAAGATGACGGACAGCAGATAGAAGGACGCGACCGGCATCAGGAATCCGCGCAGCACATTCACGGCAAGCGCGAATCTTGCATGCTGGAGTGCCTGCATTGCGGAGCCGAGGATCACACATACGCCGCCCATGGTCAGTGAGATGACACATGTACGGATCGCCACAACGCCGATCTCACGCAGCGCATCGGATGCGCTGAAGAGGTCAAGCAGTGTCTGCGGGATGATCTCAAACACACAGGTCAGGACGATCATCAGGCTCAGAATGATCGTGAGCGCATAACGGATCGTACCCCACACACGGTCATACCGTCGGGTACCGTTATTGTATGAGAGGATCGGAACCATTCCGTTATTCATGCCGAATGCCGGCATGTAGCAGAAGTTCTGCAGTTTCAGCCAGATCCCGTACACCGCAGTCGCTGTCGTGCTGTACATCAGAAGTACCTGGTTGATGAAAAATGAACTCATGGAAGCCAGTCCCATGGTGATCATGGAAGGAAAACCGATGGAATAGATCTCTTTGGCTGCCTTGAGCGAAGGATGCAGGATGCCTTTCATGCTGAAACTGATCCAGTGATTCTTTCTGGCGTTGAACCAGAATGCGACCAGTGCTGCGAAGATCTGCCCCATGACCGTTGCCAGAGCAGCTCCGGCGATCCCCATTTCCGGGAACGGTCCGATGCCGAAGATCAGCAGCGGATCGAAGATGATATTAAAGACAGCGCCGCTTGTCTGGGCGATCATTGCCAGAGATGCAAACCCGGAAGATGTCAGCATCTTTTCAAACAGTACGCCGTAGAACATGCCGAAGCTCATGGTCCATATGATGGTCAGGTAACTGGTTCCCCCTTCCACGATCTCGGCGACGTTCGTCTGCATGCTGTAGAACTTCCTTGTAAATGTCAGACCCAGCACGATAAATACGATCACATAGCAGAAGCACAGGAATATGCCGGTATTTGCCAGGCTGTCTGCCTGTTTGTTCTGCTTTCTTGCCAGTGCGCGCGGAATGCTGGCGCTGATGCCGACACCTGTACCGATGCTGATGGCATTCATGATCTGCTGCATCGGAAATGCGAGTGATACGGCAGCCAGTGCGTTCTCGGAGATCCTGGCAACAAACATGGAGTCCACGATGTTATACAGTGCCTGGATAAAGAATGACATCATCATGGGAATCGCCATGCTCATGAGAAGCGGGAAGATCGGCATAGTGCCCATCTTGTTCTCAGTATTCCTTTTTTCGTTGTTTTCCATTTCTTACCTTACTTTCAACTCCGACATTCTATCAGAAAACCAGAAAAAGTGTTTTCAGATAATCACTTGAGGCTAAGCTGATTATTGAGGTCAAGCTGCGATGTCATCTTTCAGCATTGTTCCCTCAAAAAAGAAAACCGTATCGGGATACGGCATTTCCTGAATCAAAAAAGTGGACGCTACAGGACTCGAACCTGCGACATCACCCCTGTGAAGGGTGCGCTCTCCCAACTGAGCTAAGCGTCCGTGCACAGACTATTTTAGCATACTTCACTTTTGATTCAACCTTCTTGTTCGTCACTCAGGCTGCTGTTTCAGATAAACTCTGCTTTCCGTAATGATCCTGTCAAGCGTCTGATCCCATGGATCTGTTTCGATCAGACCGCATTTCTGGCATTCATATGCCAGGCCGATGCTCATGCGGCATTCAGGAAGTATACGGTCGTAGTAACCCTTTCCGTATCCTGTCCTGTGACAGTATTCATCAAATGATGACAGCGGCACCAGCATGATATCGGTCTGTGAAGGAAGAATGATCCTGTCATTGTCAGGCTCGGGTATTCCCCAAATACCCGGCTTCAGTTCTTCCAGAGAGCCGATCAGATGAAATTCCAGATGGTCAGGCAATGTCTTCGGCACCGCGATCTGCTTTCCTGCTTCCAGCATCTTTCTTATCAGTTCATGTGTACTGACTTCATGTCTGAACGACACATAGCATCCTATGACTTTGGCTGAAGAAACAGCGTCCATTACCTTTGAGGCAATGGACGCATCAAACCTGTTTCTTTCCGCTTCCGTCAGACCTCTGCGGCTGTTCAGGCCTTTTGTTCTGGCTTCTGCTTTTTTCATGGTTATCCGATCGATCCGGTCATGTCGATCTTGAGCAGCTGGTTCAGTTCGACCGCGTACTCCATCGGCAGTTCTCTTGTAAACGGTTCAAGGAATCCCATGACGATCATTTCTGTCGCCTGGTTTTCGCTGAGTCCCCTGCTCATCAGGTAGAACAGTTCTTCTTCCGAGATCTTGGAGACCTTGGCTTCATGTTCGATCGTTGAAGAAGCGTTGCTGTTGATGTTGAGCGGGATCGTATCGCTTCGGGAGATATTGTCCAGGATCAGCGTATCGCATTCGATCTTTGCGCGTGAATCACTGGCGTTTTTGCCCATGCGGATCCAGTCACGGAAATTGGTCACGCCGCCGTTTCTGGAAACGGATTTCGAAACGATCGAGGATGAGGTATGCGGAGCAAGATGGATCATCTTCGCACCGGTATCCTGGAACTGTCCTTTTGAGCCTACGCCTACAGAGATGCACATGCCTCTTGCGTATTCACCTGCCAGAATGCATGCAGGATACTTCATGGAGATCCTGGATCCGATGTTTCCGTCGATCCATTCCATGGTTCCTCTCGCTTCGACCCTGGCACGTTTTGTGACGAGGTTCAGGATATTTCCCGACCAGTTCTGGACACTGGAGTACCTTGCTTTGGCACCTTCTCCGACGAACACTTCGACGACTGCTGCGTGCATGGAATCCTTGGAATACTGGGGAGCCGTACAGCCTTCTACATACTGCACTTCCGCACCCTTGTCTACGATGATGATGGAACGTTCGAACTGTCCCATCGCCTCACTGTTGATGCGGAAATAAGACTGGAGCGGTTTGTCCAGCTTTACGCCCGGAGGTACGTAGATGAAGCTTCCGCCTGACCATACAGCAGAGTTCAGGGCTGCCAGCTTGTTGTCGCTTGGCGGTACGATCGTTGCGAAGTATTTTCTGAACAGATCGGGATACTCTCTCAGTGCGCTGTCGATATCCAGGAAGATGACACCTTTCGACTGTACCTCTTCCAGCATATTATGGTAGACGGCCTCAGACTCATACTGCGTCGTTACGCCGGCAAGATATTTACGTTCTGCTTCCGGAATACCGAGACGTTCGAATGTGTTCTTGATTTCTTCCGGAACATCATCCCAGCTTTTCTCTGTATCCGTGGTAGCTTTCTTGTAATATGTGAAATCCTGGAAATCGATCTCCGAGAGATCCGGTCCCCACTTCGGCATCGGCATTTTCTCAAATACATGGAACGCGTTTACGCGGAACTCTGTCATCCATTCCGGTTCGCCCTTGATCTTTGAGATCTGTCTGACGATCTCTTCATTCAGTCCTTTGCCTGTATCAAAGACAGAGATGTCCTTGTCATGAAAACCATATTGATAATCATCCTGGGAAGTCAGTACAGCCTGATCATTCTCACTCATGGGACGCCTCGCTTTCTTCTATCATCTGCTTCATTGCATTCCAGCCGATGGTCGCGCATTTGATGCGGTTGGCCTGTTTGTGGACATTTCTCATTACAAGCGCTTCCTGCAGCAGTTCCGGATCATATTCTTTTCCGTCGACCATGTCGAAATAATTGCGGATGATCTCTTTGGCTTCTTCTACGGTCTTCCCGATCAGAAGATCAGTCATGATGCTGGTGGAGCTTGTACTGATCGTACAGGCTTCTCCTTCAAACTGAATATCTTCGATCACGCCGTTTTCGATCCTTGATTCCACGGTAATATCGTCAATACAGCTTTCCGAAGCCATATGGACGGATCTGTAAAGATCTGACCTGGTCAGTTTATGGTTATGCGGATACTGATAATGATCCATGACGAGCTCTCTTAAGACCATCGGATCACTTAACATTTTTTCTATTTCACTCATGTTTTCCTCCATTAAAACAGGAAACTGATGGCATTTTCCACAGAGATCTCTTTGGCTGCCTCGACAAAACGGTCCACTTCTTCTTTTGTATTGTAGAAGTAGAGTGATGCGCGGATCGTCTGATCTGTGCCGATGACCTCATGCAGGATCTTCGCACAGTGGTTGCCGGAGCGCACAGCGATATCCTTTGTCGCAAGATATCCGGCGCCATCCTGGGCAAACACGCCTTTGGCGTTGAATGTGACGGGTCCGGTCTCGTTGTCCGGGTTATAGAACTCGATATTCTCCAGCTGCTTCATTTTATCGGCAAAGTACTTCCGCAGTTCTTTTTCATATGCATGGATCTCTTCCATGCCGATGGACATCAGGTAGCCTGCTGCGGCACCGACACCGATCACGCCTTCAATATTCGGAGTACCTGCTTCAAACTTTTCGGGAGCCTGTTTCAGCTGCATGTCCCCGCATGACTGGAATCTGGCATTCATGCCGCCGCCCAGCATCATGGGATCCATCTTCTGCAGCAGGTCGTATTTTCCGTACAGAATACCGACTCCGCCGGGACCGCACATCTTATGTGAAGAGAACGCAAGGAAATCAACATCCAGGTCCCTGACATCGGTCGGTCTGTGCGGAACGCTCTGCGCTCCGTCTACGACTACATAAATACCGTTCCGGTGAGCCAGTTCCGCGATCTCTTTGACAGGCTGAACAGAGCCCAGGACATTTGTAACATGCGCGATCGCGATCGCCCTGACGGACGGATGGATTGCCTTTTCAACATCTTCAATATGGCAGACACCCTGTCTGTCAACGGGTATGTATTCCACTTTGATGCCGAACTCATGGTCCAGACGGTACCACGGCAGCAGGTTGCTGGCATGTTCGGCTTCCGTTGTGAGGATCACATCCCCTGCTTTCAGGAAGTTATGCGCGAAACCATAAGCGATCTGGTTCATGGAAGCAGTCGCTCCGGCTGTGAATACGACTTCCTTCGGTTCACAGTTCAGGAACTTTGCGATGGTCTTTCTGGATTCATCGTAATGACGGTCAGCCTCAATGGCGATCGGATAATCACCGCGGTGAACATTTGAAGTGCCGGATACATAGAACTCCGTCACTGCGTCGATGACACAGCGGGGTTTGAATGTTGTAGCTCCGTTATCGAAATAGACAAGTCCCGGATGACTGGAGAACATCGGGAAATCCTGCCTGATCTTTTCCACGTCGATCATAATCTTGCTATCTTTTCCTCCATCTCGCTCTTCAGTCTTTCTTTCAGGCCTTCATCATCAATGAATTCGGTGATCGGCATCAGGTAGCCTGTACTCATCAGCATGATGCTCTGACGCATGCTTAAACCTCTGCTCTGCAGATAATACAGCTGCTCATCGTCCATGCGTCCGATGCTCATTGCATGGGATGCCTGGACATCGTTTTCATCGATCAGAAGTTCCGGAATGATCTCGGAATTCTGTCCTTCTTCAAAGCACAGTGCCCTGGAAGTCTGATGGGACTGGGATGCATAAGCGCCCTTGACGATCTTTCCGATCGCGTCGATGAAGAAATTGCCGCCCTTCAGGACTACAGCAAAATTCTTCATTTCACCAACTGTATGCGGTGCGTAGTTGACGACTTCCATCCTGGTATTCTTTTTATCTTCTGCCAGTGTTGCGCTGCTGACCAGTGCGTAGGCACCGTTCTGACGCAGTGCGACCCAGACATTGCGCTTTGTTTCCGCGTGATTGCATTCCCCATACGCGATCTTCAGTGAAGCGTCTGCCATCACCTCATGTGATTCATCTGCCGTTACCGGCGTATCTGAATCATTCCAAAACAGATAGGAAATATCCGCTCCGGCATCGGTAAATGTGCGTATTCTGAGGTTCGGGCATTTTCTGATGCGGATAAATGCCTGGCATTTTCCGCTTCCGCTGAACGTCAGATCCAGATCGCGTTCAGACTCGATCACATATTCGCTGAACCCATGGGGAAGTGCAATGTCCTGGTTAACATGCACCTCGATCATTTTCCCACCGCCTTCTCGACAGTTTCACGTACCGCGCATGTTCCGATACTGACAGGTACGGGTTTTTCCTCTTTGCGCTCAGGCGTGATCCCGTACTCTTTGTAGATCCAGTCATAGCCTTCCGTGTCGATCTTTCTTGCAAGTTCAGCGTCGCCTTCCAGAAGGATCTTTCCGTCGACGAGTACATGTGTGAATTCCGGTTCGATCAGCTCATAGAAACGTTCGTAATGGGATACGATGATCAGGCTCATGCCTGTCTCCTGTCTCTGCTTATTGATCGCTCCGGCTACGATCTTCAACGCGTCTACGTCAAGACCGCTGTCGATCTCGTCAAGCATTGATAAAGACGGCTTCAAAAGCTTCATCTGGACGATCTCATTTCTCTTCTTCTCACCGCCGGAGAAGCCTTCGTTGACGAATCTGTGAGCCAGATCTTCCTTCATGTCCAGTTCCTTGATCGTCCTTTCCATTTCACGGATGAACGAGAACAGCGGGATCGGACGCTCCCTGCGCACATTCATCGCTGCTCTCAGGAAATCACTGTTTGTAACACCCGGGATCTCCTGCGGATACTGCATAGCCAAAAACAGTCCTGCTTTGCTGCGTTCTTCTACCGGCATTTCCAGGATGTTCTTTCCGTCATATTCAATTTCACCCTGTGTCACGACATATTTCGGATGTCCCATGATAGCAGCCAGCAATGTGGATTTTCCGTTTCCGTTCGGACCCATCAGTGCATGCACTTCATTCTCATTGACAGTCAGATTAACACCCTTTAATATCTCGCGGCCTTCGATCTCAACATGAAGATCCTTAATCATTAAACTTTTCATAAGTATAGCCACCCTTCACTTCCGACAGGCATTATAGCATTATTCGTTAAAACAGTGTTGAAAAACGATTATTATATGCCTTGTTCACATAATATTCAGATGATGTTTCGTTTTGTTTCGTTGCAAAGTAAAAATGACTACATTATAATGATTAAGCGCTTTTGAGGAGGAAGTTATGAACGGATTCTTAAAAAAGAACTGGTTCGTTTGTCTCCTGGCATTGATTTTTGCAGGAGTCAGCGTATTTTACATCTATGATACAAATCATGGAAAACTGAAAGGCAAGACTGTCAATGGCGAAGACGTTCTCTACGAGATCAACGCACAGGATGTGACAGCTGCCGGTCTGTATGATTCACTTTACAAAACCTACGGCACTTCAGCAGTTGCTTCACTGATCGACAAAGCGATCGCTTCCGAAGCAGTTGCGACAACAGATGAGATGAAGACAAACGCAACTGCGCAGGCTGCTTCCATCATCGCCAGTTATCAGTCCAACTATCCGACGGATTACAAGGCTCAGCTCGAAAAGGTCCTGATCCAGATGGGATATACCGGATATGATGATCTGCAGCAGTATCTGATCGATAATGCAAAGCGGACCGAGATCGTCAAACAGTATGCAAGTGATCACTTTGACGAACTGAAGATCCGCAAGATCTCATACATCCTCGTCAAGTTCTCCGAGGATTCCGAGAAGACTGAGGAGCCCAATGAAGATGAGGCAGCGAGAATGAAGGCTGTTGATGACGCGCTTGCCGGCGGCGAATTCGCTGATGCGGCACGTGATCATTCCGAAGACTCATCCACCGCTCCCAACGGCGGTTACCTGGGTGTCGTCGATGTCAACACAACAACACTTGATGAAGCATTCCTGAACGCAGCGCTTGCCCTGGATGAGGGAGAAGTCAGCGACTGGGTATATTCCGAATCATTCGGTTATTTCAGGATCAGAAATGATGCTTCTACGAAGGAAACACTGGAAGCAGGAACTGAGACAACGTCCGAGACAAATGAAGCCGGTGAAACAGAAGTTACTGTTGGAAACGGTCAGTCTCCGTACGAAGAACTCATCGGTTCTTATGACACATCGCTTGATGAGATCGCTATGTGGGAAAAAGCCAATGAGATCGGTCTTGACTTCAGCGGCAATGCAGAACTCGAAGCAGCTCTGAAAAAGTATTACACAGGTGAGTAAGGAGGCTTAAGATGAAAAAGATTACAGCAATCTGTTCTGCGGCTATGGTGCTCAGCCTGCTGAGCGGCTGCTCCGATGCGACAGCCTCTCTGAAAAACGGTTCGGAAACATTATTGAAAGCCGGCAAGACAACGATCACTAAGCAGCAGGTATATAACATTATGTACAACTACGCGGGCTCCACACAGGTAGTCAGCGATGCAACAAAGGTCATCACTTCCCAGGAAGTTGAAGTTACCGACGAGATGAAAGAATCTGCCCAGAATACCCTGGACATGTACAAAGCGATCTACAGTGATTCATTCAACGATTATCTGGAAGATTCAGGACTGACGGAAGAAGATTACATCAACGATTATCTGATTCCTTCCCTGCAGGCTGAAAAACTGACGGATCTCTATATCGATGAGTGCTATGACACACTCCTGGACCGTTACAAGCCGATCAAGGCAACTGTTCTGAAATTCTCTGATACAGAGAATGCGAATTCCGCTCTGTCCGCACTGAAGGACGGTACGATGACTGCCGAAGAAGCAGCCAATGAATTCGAAACCGATTCTACGGGTGATCCCGAGATCATCACGATCGATACAACTGATTATGATTCTGTTGCAATGGCTGCCCTGAGAGCAGCTTCTCCGGATGACGGCTGGATGATCGTATCGGCTTCCTACGGAACAGATGTCTATGTCATGCACCTGGATGAGAACAATACCGACAGCATCAAGGATGAGATAGTCGAATCCTTTGCAGAGATCTCTGATATCAATGATCAGGCAACCGCGCACTATTTCGAAAAGTACGGGTTCCATGTCTATGACATCGATCTTTACAAGGCACTCCGCGACAGCAACCCCACCCTGCTGAGCCAGGAAGTTCCCGTCTCTGCTGAATAAGCATTCTGAAGGTACCTGCGGGTACCTTTTTCTTATGCGCGGGATTATAATATTCACATATCACAGTTAAGGAGGATTACTGTTATGTGTGTATTCTGCGAAATCATCGCCGGAAATATTCCTTCCAGCAAAGTTTATGAAGATGATGAAGTGCTGGCAATTCTCGATCTGTCCCAGGTGACAAGAGGCCATACGCTTGTCATGCCTAAAAAACATTACGCCAATATCCTGGAAGCAGATGAAGAAACGACTGCCGCTTGTATGAAAGTTGTTTCCAGGCTGTCCAGACAGATCGTTAAAAATACCGGGGCCGTCGGTCTCAACGTCCTGAACAACTGCGGAGCGATCGCCGGTCAGAGCGTTGATCACCTGCACTTCCACATCATTCCGAGATATTCCGAGAAAGACGCTGTCAGCTTTGCCTTCCATGAGTCCGAAAAACAGGACCTCAGTGAAGTGCTTGCAGAGATCACCAAATAGTTCATATGGACCGCTCAGCGGTCCTTTTTCAATATAAAAAGCCTGCCGTTGTGACAGACTTTTCTGTTTATCCATGTATTTTCAGACGCTCGAGCATGACATCCCGTGCTTTGTTTTCCAGGGTATCATCCAGTTCCTGCAGGACGACGACGCCGTTCCGTTTTTTCAGTGCCCTTCTGATCAGGATATCCGCTATGACCGGATTCTTGGGGAGCAGCGGTCCGTGCATATAGGTCGCCAGTACCTGGCTGTTCATAAATCCCTCATATCCGGACTTGTACATATTTCCGTGTCCGCTCAGGACTTTCGCAAACGGTGATGCGACATTCTGTGTCTGGCCGCCGTGGTTTTCAAATCCGACCGCCTTGAATTTCATGCCGTCCATTTCAGCCTCAACAGCGATATTCCCGATACATCTGTGATCACGGTCAGCGGCGATCGTAAAGTAATCAAAGAATCCGACGCCGTCGATCTTCTGACCGTCCTGATCCTTGTAATACTGACCGAAGAGCTGGTATCCGCCGCAGATCAGCAGGAATGCGGTGTTGTGATCCATTGCGTTTTGGATCGCGTCTCTGCGCTTCAGCAGGTCTTCATAGATCAGATTCTGTTCACGGTCGGCACCGCCGCCCATGAAGAACAGATCATAATCATCGGGATCCCTGTCTTCACCGATCGTACAGGTATCAACTTCACACTCGATCCCGCGTTTAACGCATCTGGTCTTAAGCACCTGGATATTACCTTTGTCACCATAAAGATCCATCAGATCATGGTACATCCAGAGTATTCTGATCTTCATGATTTTGCCTCTTTTCTCAGTATTGCACGCGTCGGGTGCAGCGCTGTATAGGTTGCGATAATGTAGCTTTCCAGATTCTGTTCATCCAGCCACTGTACTGCTTTTGTGCTGTTTTCAATGACTGTGATCCTGTCTTCCAGGCCTTCGTACTTCAGCCGCAGCGCCATGTCATAGGCACGCAGACCGCTGCAGATGATATGCCTGACAGACGGATCGTTCAGGCGCTCAAAGTGAGCGTCCCAGATCCACGATACATCATGTCCGTCCTGGTCATTGTCATTCAGGAAGATGCAAACATTCTTTTCGCCTTCCCTGCTCAGGATGAACTTCAGGACTTCATTGGTACCGGTCGGGTTTTTAACAAGGTTGATGACACATGGTTTTGAGAGTTCGAATGTTTCGTTCCTGCCTTCTTTCAGTTCATAGCTGCTGAATACGGTGTCTGCCTTTGTTTCATCCAGACCCAGTGCCTTCATCGTGCAGAGAACACTTGCACAGTTATAGACGGCATAGATCGTATTCAGGAAGGAATGGAATGTATGACTGCCGGCTGTAAATGTTCCGTTCCGGTAATCGACGGAATCAACATTCAAAAACGGCGTTATTTCTCCGAAATGATCATACGGGCATGCAAATCTGCCGATATGGGAGTACTGATAGTACTCATATTTCAGCGGTCTGCCGCATACAGGACAGAATTTTCCTTCACTTGCTTCATCAGTGGAGGCTGAACTGTTTTCCGTACGGGAAACAGAGAAGTAATGTACCTGTGCCTGTTTTGCCTGTTCACCGATACGGATAACGTTGGGATCATCCCCGTTCAGGATCAGGTGCCCGGTGAAGTTTTCCGTTACTTCCATGATCTTGCGGATGATCGTTTCCATCTCCCCTGCACGGTCGAGCTGGTCACGGAAGAAATTCGTTACGACCAGGGCCGTGGGATGCAGGTTTTCAAACTGTCTGTATACTGTCAGTTCATCGACTTCGATCACGGCTGCATCTGCCTGGACATTGTAATGGCTGTCACTGTTGACGGCGAGCAGCGTTGCGATGCCGACATTCAGGTTATCGCCTCTGTGGTTGTTGACGACCTTCAGTCCGCAGGCACGCAGTGATTCTGCGATCAGGTTGCTGGTAGTCGTCTTTCCGTTTGTTCCTGTCACGATTACAACGATCCGGGGCATATGAAAACGGCTGATGAATTTTTTATCCAGTACAAGCGCCAGGCTGCCGGGCAGAGAACCGCCCCTGCCGGCCTTAGCCAGTACCGAATGCATCGTTTTGACCAGTCTAAGTGTCAGACTCATATCATTCATTACCCTTTGCTTTGTAGAACTGACGGTTTTCCATTGAGAAGATGCGCGGTGTCCACTGACCGGGTTTGACTCCGTCCAGGGCGGCCGCCAGTGTATTCATCCTTGCGTCCAGATTGTCAATCATTGAAAGCACTTCAGCTTCCGGGATCTCCGGGAGCACCGGTGATCCGAATTCATATTTGCCATGGTGGCTGAGGACCATATGTCTCAGCAGAATGGCTTCTTCACTGTCGCCAAGTCCAACTTCATCGGCAGCTTCTGCCAGCCATGCATGACCGATGGAAATGTGTCCGAGCAGTCTGCCTTCGCTTGTGTATTCGGAAGAGATCATCCCACCGAGTTCTGCCGTCTTGCCCATATCGTGGACGATCGTACCGGCGATCAGGAGATCCCTGTTCAGCAGCGGATAAAGATCTGCGATCTGTTCTGCCAGAGCTGCCATTCCGAGTGAATGTTCTGCCAGTCCGCCCATATAGCTGTGGTGGATACGGGAAGCAGCCGGATATTTATAGAATACATCTCCCACTTTTTTGAGCATTGCCCGGACGAGGGTCCTGTAATTCTCATTCTTCATGGAAGCGATCAGTTCGTTTACCCGTTCTTCGCTCTGTGCACGGGTAAGCGAGGAGCTCTGGATAAACTCGCTCAGGTCGATCCCGCTCTGGTCCAGGTCCTGGACCCTGTTGACTCTCAGCTGCAGGCTGTGGTTGTATTCTAGTACCTCAAAGGATACTTCGCACACATGTCCCGGAACAGCGTTCGCTTCGTCCTGCGGTTTCGCATCCCACATTTTTCCGTCGATCGTGCCGCTGTTGTCCTGAAGGATCAGGTTCAGGTACGGCGCGCCTTTTGATGTCGTCCCTTTGGTACAGCTTTTGATCATTAAATTGATTTTCAGGCGGTCTTTCTCTTTCAGATCTTTAATCTTAGTCATCATCCCACTCCATTTCATCAAGTATTGCGTATATCTCTTCCGTACGGTATCCCTGCGTACTGCAGTAACGGAATACCGCATTTCTCAGCTGTGAAGCGCTGTATTTACGCTCATACCGTTTCTTTGCCTTTCTGGCGCATTTGCGAAGATTCTCCGTTTCATCAGATGCATCATCGCTGAAATCCATACCGGCTATCGTGTCTTCTATGATATCATTCCTGAACCCGCGCTGAAGCAGCTTTGTATGCAGTTTCCGCTTCATCATATTCACGGATTCCCCGCTCAGACTGCGCTTGATCTTCCCGGCATATTCGGATGCATTTACAGCTTCATCGGAATCCCTTTCCGCGAGCTTCTCACGGACCAGTTCCTCGGAAATGCCCTTCTCGCGAAGTTCGCGTACGATGCTTTCTTCCCCATGCAGTGTCCTCTTCATGGAGATGATCTTATCTTCTGCGTAATGCTCATCATTAATGAGACCGCGTTCTTCCAGAAGTCCGATCACCCGGCTGATCAGTTCATCAGAATAATCTGTTTCCTTTTTCATCCAGTCGTACAGTTCTTTTTTTGAGCGGTCCCTAGCAGCCAGTTTCCGGATGCACTTCTGATACGCACGTGCTTCTTTTTCCTTCTGTTTCAGGTCCTCGACCTGGTCATCGGAAATACGCAGGCCGGTGCGCAGGCCTTCATTCATATATTCATCCAGCATCAGCAGGAGTCTGGTCTCTTCACCGCTTTCGGAAGATATATATACCTGTACGAAATTGTCCTTGACTTCGATCTCCTCGATGACGTTCATATGACTGTAGAGCTCGATTGCGGCTTCATAGACTTTCATGGCGCGTTCATAGAAGATCTCACTGCTCAGAGGCTTTACCTGCTCACAGCAGTCCCGGCTCATCCGGGAAAGCTCTTCGTCACTGAGCCGCTCAAATTCTTTCAGCTGCTCGGCGAACTCCTGTTCGTTTTCAAAATACCAGCCGGTTTTTCCGGGGATCAGCAGTTCATCCAGGACCTCGTCGTGACGCGCGAAAAGAGGCAGTCCTGAGGCCATTGCCTCAGCAAAAGTCATTCCCTGTGTCTCGCTTGTAGAAGCTGAAATAAAGGCATCTGCGGCCCTGTAATAGTCGGGCACTTCCGACTGCGGCTGTTTACCGGCAAAGGAAACGATATGGGACAGATCCAGGTCTTTGACCATCTGATGCAGTTTCTCTTCATCAGGTCCTCCCCCGACGATCAGCAGCGTGCTCCTGCAGCCCTGTTCATGCGCCAGTGCCAGTCCTCTGATGATCAGGTCGATCGCCTTTTCTTCGGCGATCCTTCCGACAAATATGATCATCCGCTGATCCGGAGAGAATCCGGCAGCAGCACGGATCTGCGCTGTGCGTTCCGCATTATGCAGTTCCGGTGAGAATCGTTTGAGCTCCAGTCCTGTCGGTACGATATGGAGATCTGTCTTGACGTTGTATCTTTCAAGAAGTTCCTTTGTTTTTTTGCTTGGAACAATGACTTCCAGCGCAGAGTCTCCGAACATCTTGGAGAATTTGCTGACGGCTTTTTTTGCTAACTCATCAAATGTTTTGGAATTGAGGAGATTGATGTAATGTGTGTAGTCTTCATATGTCGTGTGATATGTACAAACGATAGGTATGCCCATCTGTCTGGCGCAGATTCGTCCGAAAATACCGACGCCGAATTCTGTCTGGACATGGATCAGATCAAGGTTCAGTTTTCTGATCTCATGCATCGCGTTGAGATGCAGCGGTGTAGTCACGGCATAGCCGTACAGTTTCTTGACTTCTACTCCCGCAAGTCTCAGGACACGGTGTCTTTCATCCCATTCTGAAAAACCGATCCCTGCCCTTGTCGCAACAACATAGACCTCATGGCCATGTGCTTCAAGTTCTTTGCGCAGGATCTCCGTACTGTTGGCGACACCATTGACGTCCGGTATATATGTGTCTGTAAACAATCCGATCCGCATCAGTTTTCCTCCTTCATCAGGCCTGTAATGCTTGACAGGCTCTGACTGTGCGATCCAACTGCTCCCCTGTACCGGATACCGTAAATGCATGCATCAAAAAAACGAAGCACCCGTACGGAAGCAATTGATATTGTCTATTATACTTCAAACAATGATCATTTTGGCATTTGCTCTGCACAAAGGCATATGATTCTTTCCGTATCCGGCATTTCATTGGAAAATAGGCCTGAAGTGAAAAGTTAAGTTCCACTCCCGAATATGTAAAGTGGAAATTTGTCTTTCCCAAAATTCCACTAGATGTTGGTCTTACAGATTTCATACATAATAAAAGTACACAGAACATGGCGGCCGCTGTAAAGGAGGTTT
>JAILLA010000114.1 GCA_024693325.1 Solobacterium sp. | reverse complement strand
GGTCCGCATGCTTCTCTGTCTACGCTTAAACCTCACCTCACGGCTTTGGCTCCAAGACTGAGTACCGGCTGCCCGCTGCAGCTTTGCCGGACAGGGAGTTTCACCCTGTTATATTACTGACGCCGAACTGGCGCACCTCTGATTTGATTGTATCGGAAAAAGTACAAAAAAACACCCTGTTCTGAAGATTGACACTTATGTATCAATTCAGACACGGTGTTTCGGATACCGGATCATATTGTAATAGTTCAGGCCATGGCTGATGGTGTGAACAGATGCGATCTCCATGCCAAGGTGTTTGTAGCGTTCCATCTTGCTGTCGGAGTCTGTTTCCAGCAGTACCGGCAGTCCCTCTTCATCTGCTTTAGCAAAGACCTCTTCCAGCATCAGCCGCATAAAGCCCCGGTGCTGGTATTCAGCCGGCACTACCAGCATGGATACGTTGATGAACGGCTGGAAGCGGGTACGGAACGTCTGTTCCTGGGAAGAACCTGCCCGGGACAGGATCGAAGTATACTTCATGAAACCATCCCAGCCCAATGCGTCGACCGATTCCCACAGCATCCTTGCCGAGGCAATGAACGGTGCCTTCTCATACCTGCTGTCTGCGTAGGCGATATAGCCTTCGCCTTTCTCAGACACCATGTACATCTCCCCGCACTTGACTGAGAATCTGACCAGTGCCTTCAGGTATTTCGCTATACGCTCTTCCGACAATCCGAGCTCGGGAAAGATCCCATCCTGGGCCAGGAAGGCTTCCGCCATCAGGTGTGAGACTTCATTCAGCTTCTCTTCACTCATCGATGTGACATGGATCATTCCCGGATCTCCCGCAGTGTTTCCCTGTATTCAGAAATGATCTTCTGAATATCCTCTTCTGTTTCAATATAGGCAAGCCTGTTCTTGTACTGCTTGGCCATGGGCATGCCCAACAGATACCAGGGTGCCATGAAACGCATCATGCGCATGCCGACATGTTCCCCCGTATACGCACAGAGTTTCTCTGCATAGTCTAGCACCAGGTCCAGACGTTCTTCATACGTCGGTTCTTCGAAGTCTTTTCCTTCCAGTGCGCAGTTTAACTGCTGCAGGAAGTACGGCCTGCCCAGCAGTCCCCTGCCGATCATCACGGCATCACAGCCTGTCTCATCAAACATGCGCTTCGCATCCTCCACGGTATGGATGTCACCGTTGCCGATCACGGGAACGGATACAGCTTCCTTGACCATGCGGATGTATTCATTATTGCTGGTGCCGTTGTACATCTGTGACTTCGTACGTCCATGGATGGCAATGGCATCGGCGCCTGCCTCCTGCATCAGGACCGCAAACTCCGCGCAGTTGATGTGCTGCATGTCCCAGCCGGCACGCATCTTAACGGTCACCGGTCTGTTGGTATTGTCTTTGACTGCCTTGACCACATCATAGGCGATATCCGGATGCTGGAGCAGCCAGCTGCCGGAATGCGCCTTGATGACCTTTGTCACAGGACAGCCCATGTTGATGTCGATGATGTCGCAGTCCGTGTGTTCGGTCAGGTAAGCGGATGCCTCCGCCATGGTGACCGGGTCACTGCCGAACAGCTGCAGCGCGCAGGGATGCTCATCAGGCACCGTTGCGCACATTTCCTTTGTCTTCTTGTTCTCGTAGTGCAGAGCCTTGTCCGAGATCATCTCCGATACGACAAGTCCTGCCCCGTACGCATGGCACATGGAACGGTAGACCGGATTGGAAATACCGGCCAGCGGGGCTGCGGCGATCCGGTTCTTAATGGAAACGCTGCCGATGTTCCACATGTCTGTGCCTTTCCAGGATCTCACGCAGTTCTGCTTCATTGAACTGGTATTTCTTTGAACAGAACTGACATACCGTTTCAGCCCCATGGTCTTCTTCGATCAGGGACAGCAGGTCTTCTTCACTCACCAGCATCAGTGCGTCCGCGAAATGTTCCTTACTGCAGTCACAGTTCCACTGTACTGGCTTTTCTTCCATGAACTCCGGTTCTTCAAACAGCTCGCTGATGATCGCTTCCGGCGTCATGCCTGCATCGATGTAGGCAGACATCGGCTTCATGTTCGCGGCGATCTGCTCGACCGCCGAGATCACCTCTTCCGGCGCGCCGGGCATGAGCTGGATGAACATGCCGCCGGCAGAACGGACGGATCCGTCCGTGTCCACCAGGACACCTAATGCAACAACAGAGGGTGTCTGTTCCGAAATGGCAAAGTAATACGCGAAGTCATTGGCAATCTCACCTGACACCAGCTTGACGACGCCGGTGAACGGTTCCTTCAGGCCCATATCCCTGGATACGGTCAGCGTACCGTCGGTACCGACAGCCCTGCCGACATCCAGTTTCCTGTCACTTTCGCGGAACAGGTAGACGTGAGGGTCCTGTACATAACCGCGTACATTGCCCTGTCCGTCCGCCTGGACGGAGATCCTGCCGACAGGACCTTTGCCGTCGATGCTGACGGTAACATGTTCTTCCGGTGATTTGAGATCGCTTGCGATCAGCGCAGCAGCAGTCATCGTCCTGCCTAATGCCGCGCAGCTTGTCGCGTACATGTCATGCAGACGGTCTGCCTCCTGGCAGAGGGCTGTCGTACATGCCGCGTGTATTCTCACCATATGATTCATTGCCGAAGCAATGACGATCTTATCCTTCATGTTATTCTCCTTTGATCAGCTTCCGGTTCATCTCATACATCCGCTTCGGATCGATCTTGAGGATCCTGCGGTCATAAGTGAACAGCCCGTTGCATTCATCCTCGACATCCGATACCTGTGTATAGACGCATCCGCAGAGTCCTGCCGGGATCTGATCCAGAACGTTGTCTTCATAGCACCGGATGACGGCGTCATTCAGCGCGATCTTGTCTGTGTATTTCTTGTATCCGTACAGCTTGTCAGCTGCGCTGTGTCCCCATTCCATGTAGGCATAGCCGCCGAACTCACTGAGCAGTACTGCCCGTCCGTCGTCCCGCGGTACGCTGAAGCGCGTGAAATAGACGTGCCGGCTGTTGAAGTCACCGCAGCCCTGGTCATGCCAGCCGCTGGCACTGTCGATGAGCCTGGTTGAGTCGTATGACCGGATGCGTTCCGTGATCTTTTTGGCGTCAAACTGGCCCCAGCCTTCATTGAACGGAACCCATGCAAAAATGCATACAGCATTGTACAGATGGTTCAGCATGGCATCCAGTTCCATGATGTACATGTTCCGTGATTCCTGGGAGGCACGGCCGAATTTCGCGTACTGGTTGTCCTTCGTACGGCGCAAGCCGATGGTCGGACGGATGGCTGTCAGCGAGAAGCTGTACGGTCCGCCGCCGCTCGGCATGTCCTGCATGACCAGGATGCCCAGCCTGTCGCAGTGGTAATACCATCTTCTGCATTCGACCTTGATGTGCTTTCTCAGCATGTTGAAGCCCATCTCTTTGATCTTTTTCAGTTCATAGACGATGGCTTCATCATCCGGGTATGTCAGCAGCCCGTCACAGGAATAGCCCTGGTCGAGCAGGCCGCTGAGGAACAGCGGTTTATGGTTCAGGCAGAAGCGCTTCCTGCCTTCCTGATCGGCTTCCACAGTGAACCTGCGCATGCCGAAATAACTCTTGACTGTCTCGTCCTCTGTCTGGATATACAGCGTATAGAGGAACGGATCCTCCGGAGTCCAGGGACGGAAGCCCTTCATGTCGATCGTATATGTTTCCGCGCCGGTAATGCCTTTATGGATCACCCTCAGTCCGTCGGACACGATGATGACAGCCTGCTCAAAGGAACCTCTCATCTGCAGATAGACGAGTCCCCTGTCATAGTCAGGTGTGATCTTGAGATCGCTGACGGCACACATGGGCACATCCTCCAGCCATACGGTCTGCCAGATGCCGGAGGACGGTGTATACCACATACCGGAATGTTCCAGCTTCTGTTTGCCATAGGCATAGATGCCCTGATCGGACGAGTCCGTGACCCTGACTACAAGTTGGTTGTCCTGCTTGATCTTGCCCGACACATCCAGGGAAAACGGTTCATAGCCTCCCTCATGGTGTCCGCAGGCAAAGCCGTTCAGCCAGACATCGCATACCTGGTCGACTGCTTCAAAGTTCAGGAACGTTCTCTGGGATGTCGGGGGATACGCAAAGTCCCGGCGGTACCAGAGCACCTGGCCGGGCTTCAGTTCATCTGTTGTACCGGACAGGTACGAACCCAGCGCAAAAGGAACAACGATATCCTTCCAGCCTGCCTCATCCGGCATCTGGCCGTCTTCTGTGATCTGGTATTCCCATACGCCGTTCAGGCATGTATAGGAATCCCTCTGCAGCTGCATTCTCGGATATTCGCTGAGCGGACATTCCCGATCAAGTTTTTCTCCCCATACGGATAATAATGTCATCTTAACCTTCCTTTCAGGACAAGTCTGAGCGCCGTAAAGACCATGGACGACAGATGCACGAGCAGTGCCTGTCTGATCAGCCACGATTCCGTAGACGCGTCCAGTGCGACCGTTGAACCGTACAAAAGACAGATGATCATTGATACGACGATCATCAATGATTCGATCCATCTCTCTGACAGTCCCCGGGATTCAAACACTGACGCGCACCATGGCAGCGCGCAGGCGATCACGCACAGCGTGATGTTCATCATGCGGTCATGTGAGAATCCGGTCCTTGCATTGACCGTAAGCAGGACCATTGCCATCAGGACGCCCATGACGATGCCGGCAATGATCTCGGACGGTCTTCTGATACCGGGATCGGGAAGATTCATTTCTTCTTCTCCGCCCGGACCGCCACAGGATTGTTTTCGATCTCACCTGTATAGGTGATGACGATATAGTCACTGACATTCAGTTCATCTTCACATACATAGTCCAGTGATTTCGCAAATGTGACTTCAAAATCCTGGATCGTAACGCGCAGGCTCATGGGCAGTTCCTGTTCCAGTACGACTTCGATCTCCTTTGTTTCAATGGGTTCGGGTGTTTCCGTCGGGATCGCTGTCGGTTCTGCTGTCGCCTCGGCAGTCACTGCAGGCGTCGGTGTCGGTTCCGGTGTCGTTTCCGGTTTCGACGGGGACGTACAGCCTGCCGTCAATATCAATGTCATGAAAAACAACATGCACTTTTTCATAGTAAAAACTCCTTTGCAACAACCATTTTAGCATGATTGTCCGAAAGCACACGAAAAGCCGGTGCCCCGGCTTTCAATATCGTGCTCAGAATAATGTATGGATATCCGTGTATCCAAGATCAGGATGCGCATCCGCAACATTTTTGCAGGTCAGATGTCCGCCGTATGTGTTGACACCGGAATAGATGACATCGTTTGCCTGGCATGCCTTTTCCAGACCGTTGGCAGCGATCTCAAGACCATACTTCAATGTTGCGTTTGTCAGGGCGATCGTTGAAGTTCTCGGTACAGCGCCGGGCATATTGCCGACACAGTAGTGAACGACACCCTGCTCGACATAGACGGGATCGTCATGTGTCGTAACACGTGAGCTTTCACCGCAGCCGCCCTGGTCGATAGCGACGTCAACGAATACTGCTCCCGGTTTCATTTCCGGCAGATATTCACGCTTGAAGAGCTTCGGTGTGCTTGCACCGGGGATCAGCACGGAACCGATGACCAGGTCTGCATTGATGACAGAGTGCTCAACATTGGAATCTGTGGATACCAGTGTCTGGATGTGAGCGCCGAACATGTTGTCCAGCTGTTCCAGACGCTTCAGGGAGATATCGAGGATCGTAACGTTCGCGCCCATACCGACAGCGATCTTGCAGGCATTCGTGCCGACTGTGCCGCCGCCCAGGATACATACGTTAGCCTTCGGTGTGCCCGGTACGCCTGCCAGCAGGATACCTTCTCCGCCGAATCTCTTTTCCAGGTACTTCGCGCCTTCCTGGATGGAAAGACGTCCCGCGATCTGGCTCATCGGTGCCAGCAGAGGGATACTGCCGTCACGTTCGATCAGTGTTTCATAGGCAACGGAATTGACCTTGCCCTTCAGCAGTGCTTCTGTTTCCGTACGGTCAGCAGCCAGATGCAGGTAAGTATACAGGATCAGTCCTTCATGGAAGAGTTCGAATTCTTCTTCCAGGGGTTCCTTGACCTTAACCATCATTTCGCAGTTGTCCCAAACCTCTTTGGCTGTCGGACACATCGTCGCGCCTGCCTTGATATATTCATCATCTGTGAAGCCGGAGCCGACTCCCGCTCCTGCTTCGATCAGAACTTTATGTCCCGCTTTGACATAGCTTTTGACATTGTCGGGTGTCAGTCCGACACGGAATTCATTGTTTTTGATTTCTTTGACACATCCTACCTTCATGATTTCCTCCAAAAAAACATAGGACTATTATATACGAAGATTTCCGGATTTTCGTAAAAACATGCAAGCACGTCAAAATTTTTCATACCGGTAATCCCACTGTTTCTGAAACAAAAACAATTTGTTTCATACGTATCACCTGTGCAGACAAAAAGCACGGGTCACCCCATGCCTTGTGTTCTTGTCAGTGTCTTGACAGCAGCTCATCCATTGTACTGCCGCTAATTTGCCGGAGTTTTTCTTTTTTCACCGCTAAATTTCAGCGAGAGAATCAAGGGACAGAAAACGGTCCAGAGAAATGTGCATAACATTGCTGGTGGAATAATCAATATTGTCAGTTGTTATCAGAATCTTTCTGTCAATTTGTGACAGTTCTTCAAAAGCACGCATCTCCCGCTGCCATGCTTTTTCTTCTGCAACACTCAGAGCCACCTGAATAAAGTATTTTTTTCCATCCTTTTCCGCAATAAAATCGATTTCTCTTCCCTTACCTGTAATGAATACCGAAACATGAAAGCCCATATACGTCAGCTCATTAAAAATAATATTTTCCAGGTTATGACTCAGATCATATCGGTTGTCAAATACTTCCAGCGAGTTGAAAGCCACATCTGCATCATACACTTTGTAATAATAATCCAGCGCCCGCTTTGCTTTTGTAGAATATCTGCTCAAATGTGAAATCAAGTATGCTTCCTCAAGATAATCCATCCATTTCTTGACTGTCTTGTCGGTCACCCCGGATCCATTTCTGCACATATATTCCGTAATACTGCTCACAGAAAAAGTTCTTGCATTTGTGATGAGAACATAATCCACAAGCTTTCTGAATTCATCAGGCTTATTGATACGCTTGCGGATAATGATATCCCGGAAAACAATCGTTTCCTTAAGGTCTCGAAGATATGCCTTCTGAGCAGTGCTGTCCTGAAATTCAATTCGCTTTGGAAATCCTCCCCAAATCAGATAATCCGTTGTACTGAGATGATAATTCAGTTCGGCTGCATATTCTTTCAGTTCCCGATAAACAAACGGATAAATTCGAAAAGAAACATATCTGCCGGAAAGATGGTCGGTAAACTCTCCTGAAAGCAGTTTTGAATTGGAACCTGTAATAAACACAGAACAGTTTCGGACTCTTAAGGTTTTCACTGCCTCAGCCCATTCATCAACCGCCTGTATTTCATCCAGAAACACATAACAAAGGCCTTCCTTTCGAGTTTTTTCTACATAGTCAAGAAGACTTTTCCAAGTTGGAAACCGGCTTTCTGTCTCCTTATCTTCGAAATTCAAAAAAATAATATTATCGTTTTTCTGTGACAATTCATTCCTGATCTGGGAAAGAACGATTGATTTACCGCAGCGGCGGATACCAGTGATTATTTTGATCAGATCACTGTTGTAAAACGGCCTGATTTGCCGTAAATATGCTTCTCGGATGATCACATTTGTACCCCCTCTTTACGGACATAATACTCCGAGATTTTATCAAATACAATATTATCTCGGAATGCATTCCGAGATTTTTCTATTTCCAGTAAAATCTCGGAATATCATGTATACGTATAACTGAACCTTGAAACAAATAATCTGAATATCCGGCAGACATATTCATGCTCTGAAACTACTGTAAGTTTTATTTCGGCAAAATTTGAAGCGTATATTTTTATTCACATCAGTTTTAATATCTTTTTGCCATGGTGTTTCACTCCCGGACACTTTTGAGCCGAAACAGAGTTTCCCGTCAGCAAACAAAAAGCACGGGTCACCCCATGCCTTGTGTTCTTGTCAGTGTCTTGACAGCAGCTCATCCAGTGTACTGCCGTAGGAAGAGAGGAATTCCGTGATGAAATCACCGATCTCCGGGATCTCCGGGATCATTTCCTTCAGTGACTCTTCCGTTGAGATCTTTGCTGTTTTGAACTCGGTATTGCCTGCGCTCTCCTCTTCGATGCATTTGATGAGCGCTGACAGCTTGTCGGCTGCCTTGACATAGCGTCTGAGCACTCTGTCCTCTTCCGAGGTGTCTGCCTTCAGGATACTGCGGTAGATCCCCTTCAGGTCATCCGGCAGTTCCTCCAGCAGCTGGTCCTCTGCCAGGCTCTCCACATTCTTATAGGCATCCCTGATCTCTTCACTGTAGTACTTGACAGGTGTCGGCAGGTCTCCCGTTATGATCTCGCTGGCATCGTGGTACAGGGCGATCACGGCAGCCCGTTCCCCGTTCAGATGTCTTCCGTACCGGACATTGCCGATCATGCACAGCGCATGGGCGATCATCGCCACCTCCAGGGAGTGCTCGCTCAGATCCTCCATTCTGGAATTGCGCATCAGTGCCCATCTGTTGATATATTTCATGCGGCTGACCGTCGCAAAGAAATGATAGTCTTTCATACTTCCTCCCGTACAAAAAACATGACACTCGGTCATGTTATCTGCGCTTGTTCTTTTTTCTAGCTTCTTCGCTCTTCAGACGGCGTCTGACGCCCGGCTTGACGTAGAATTCCTTTTTGCGCACAGATGCCAGAATACCATCTTTACTGACAGCACGCTTCCATCTTCTCAGAGCGTCATCAATGTTTTCGTTTTCGCGAACTGTTACCTTTGCCATTACAATCCCTTTCTATTCAGACATTCCCCTAACAGAAACGTCAGTCTTCATATGGTGCGTCGATCTTATCCGGAAGCGGTGCGTCCATTACACAATGGCAGCTCGGACAGATCTTCTTTTCGATACTTGCTGTATAACCGCAGTTGCTGCAGTCACAAACCGGAAGTGAATAATAACCCTTGGCATAGGATTCAGAACGTCTCCTGTGATGGATCCAATATGCATGCCCGGGCTGTATGCTTTCTTCGGGGCCCATAGACTCCTCCTTCTTCTCTTCAACTGGTTCAGCGATCTCTGCTGTAGCGGGAACCTCATCCATGACTGCCTGACATGCAGGGCATGTGTCGGTCTTTTCTTCTGTGCGGTAACCGCAGACAGAACATGTATAGGACTCAGCTCCTTCAGACGCACCGGAAGCCGCATCAGCTTTATCTTCCTGATTCCAATAGCCGTGCCTGACCTCGGGTACAACCTGAATTTCCGGTTCGGTTACCGGTTCATCATTCATAATCTCTGCTGCAGGTTCAACGGGAGTTTCCTTTACGGCAACCTCGTGAACACTGACTCTCTTGCGTCTCTTATTCCAACTCATATGTATTATTATATAACCCAATTCTTAAGATGAAACTCAAATTCTTCACTTTTTTTCTCTTTTTTTCTGTTTTTTTTAACAAAAGAGCGGTGACATCCAACACTTCACCGCTCAGACAAACCTATCATTCAGGCAGTTTCAGATCATTCTCCCCGATCCATCCTGCTTTGCGCTCCAGTGCGCATACTGCCCATGCGATGACGGACGGCAGGATGAAGCAGACCATGAGGAGACCGGTCCAGTCAAATGCCGTGATGGCTGTCCTTGTCCCGGCAGCGATCTCATTCAGCCAGCCCGTATAGACACCGATCTGTCCGACCAGGCCGCATGTCCCCATGCCGCTGGATACGGCCGGACCGTTCATCTGCATGCGGAAGACGCATGTCGCGATGGGACCGGTGATGGCCGAGGCGATGATCGGCGGGATCCATGTCTTCGGATTGCGGATGATATTCGGCATCTGCAGCATGCTCGTTCCCAGTCCCTGGGCAAACAGGCCGCCGATCCCGTTCTCTTTAAAGCTCATGACCGCGAAACCCATCATCTGCGCGCAGCAGCCTGCAACCGCAGCCCCGCCCGCTAGACCTGTGAGACCCAGTGCCGCGCAGATCGCTGCGCTGGAGATCGGGAGTGTCAGTGCAATGCCTACGACGACCGATACGACGATCCCCATCAGGAACGGACGCTGTTCCGTTGCCCAGATGATCAGATTGCCCAGCGAACTTGCCGCAGCACCGATCGCCGGAGCGATCAGTACCGACAGGATGATGCCTGCCAGGATGGTAACGGCAGGAGTGACGATGATGTCGATCTTTGTTTCCTTTGAGACCAGCTTGCCCAGTTCACAGGCGACGATCGTGATCAGGTAGACCGCAAGCGGACCGCCTGCCCCTGCCAGCGCGTTGGCAGCTGAGCCGACCGCGATCAGTGAGAAGAGTACGAGCTGAGGCGCCTTAAGCGCATAGCCGATGGATACGGCCATTGCGGCTCCGGCCGCGCTTTTGGCAAAGTCCCCTGCCTGTACCAGCATGTCCAGGTGCAGCTGGGTGCCTGCTGTTGAGAGGATCGTTCCGATCAGAAGACTCGCGAAGAGTCCCTGCGCCATTGCGCTCATTGCGTCTATTCCATAACGATGTGCAGAGATGCTGACATCTTTTCTTTCCAGATATGTGTTCAGTGCTGTCATGCCTAAACCCTCCTGTTCTTGGCAAGAACGTTATACCACAAACAAAAACACTTGTATAGTCATTCTGACTATATTTTTAGTCAATTTGACTATGTAAGCGATTGCCATTGAAAAACAGAGTCCCCGCAGGAACTCCGTTATTTTCATATGATGACCTGCTTATCCAAGCATTTCCTTTATTTTCTCTGCGGCGACAGGTCCGAGTTTCGCATGATCTGCCCTGGAGTAATGCAGGCCGTCGACCGTATTGATCTCAAAATGCAGATCTGCGCAGTCGATGAAGCCGCATCCGCAACGCTCGGCCACCTTCCGATATGCCGGACCGAGCTGCAGGCTCTTTTCATAGGTCCCTTCCGGGAACCTGCTGGCACTGCGCAGCTTTCCGATATCGGGATGTGTCGGCGCAGGCGCGATGAGCAGGACCTTCGGTGCAGGATATCCGTAGTACGGTACCCGGCAGTCCTTGATCAGCTTCTCCATGCCGAAGGCGATCATGTCCGCGCTCAGGTTGAAGAACACTTTCATTTCATTGCAGCCAAGAGCCAGTACTACAAGGTCCAGCGGTGCGTTGACATCCAGTGCTGTCCTCAGTCCCTTCTGACCGTTGTGATCCGGGAAATACGGATCGTCCCATACGACCGTACGGCCGTTCAGGGCATTTTCAATGATGTTGTAGTCAGGTCCCAGCAGACCGCGCACGATTCCCGGCCAGCGCTCTGTTTCCGTCATGCGCTGGAACGCGTCAGCTTCCGGAACATAACGGGAGCTGTCGTAACCCCATGTATTGGAATCACCGTAGATCAGAATGTTTTTCATAGTTGAAGAGCCTCCTCTGTGCCTCGGCACTCATTGCCTTTCTGTTCACCTTTATTATGTCACTTTCCCCGCTGAAACCCGAATAATATGACTGATATGTCTGTCTGCAGGAAATTGGTCACCCACTCACCTGCGTTATCCACAATTTGCCTGTTTTAATCATCTGTCAAATCATGTAAAATAACGCTGTTATGAGCGTAAATAAGGGAAAGTCAACCGATCAGATCGTACATATGGTGACGGAGAGTGAGGATGGACTGGCTGTCAAGGCACTGCTGAAACAGATGGATATCTCCCGCAGGACCGTTACCAGACTGATGCAGAACAGAGGGATCCTGCTGAACGGAGCTTCTGTCCCCTTAAGTGAGACAGTCCATGCAGGCAATACGCTCTGTCTGTCCTTTGTACAGTCTGATCTGAAAACAGCATTGTTCCTGAGGGAAGCACCGGATATCCTCTATGAAGATGAGGACCTTGTGATCGTGAACAAGCCTTTCGGCATGCCATGCCATCCAAGCAAAGAACATCAGGATGACATGGGTACACTGCTCATGAAATATTACGGGAATGACTTCACGGTCAGGACTGCCGGCAGGCTGGACAAGGATGTCTCAGGCGTCATGGTCTATGCGAAAAACAGCCGTACCGCTTCACAGTTAAGCGGCCATCATATTCACAAGCAGTACACAGCAGTCATTACCGGTCAGTTTGAAGAACCATCCGGCAGACTGGAATGCAGGCTGAAGAAGACACCGTACCTGAGACAGGCATTCGTATCCCCGGACGGCAAGGACTGCATGACCGATTATGAAGTGCTGGAAGTATATCCCGGGCATTCATTTGTGTCCGTTTCCATCGTGACAGGTCGCACGCACCAGATCCGCGCCACCATGGCACACTTCGGCCATCCCCTGCTGGGAGATGCGCTGTACGGAGGGAGTACGGAACTGATCAGACGGCCTGCTCTGCACTGCAGCAGTGTGACATTCACACACCTCAAAACAAAAAAGAAGATCACCGTAGTATGTGACCTTCCGGAAGATATGCAGAAACTGAAGAGCTTACCCTGCGAAGGGTAAGCCCGTTTTTGTTATAACAGTTCTTTTGCCAGAGCTTCCAGCTGTGCGGTGCTTGCGTCATTCAGGGCAGAACGGATCGTGACCGTTGTTTCAGTGAACGTAATGTTCTTGGACTTTTCGAACATGCCCTTCATGATCTTCGCAGCCAGCGGACCCCATGTACCGTTCTCAATCAGACCGATCGTACGGTTCTGGTAGTTGTGCTGTGTCAGCTTGTTGATGAATTCCTTCATATACGGGAAGATGTCCCCATCATATGTCGTTGTCGCAAGGACGAGCTTGCCGTAACGGAACGCGTCTTCCACTGCTTCAGCCATATCGCATCTTGCCAGGTCACTGACAGCGACCTTCGGGCAGCCCTGCTTCAGCAGTTCTTCTTCCAGCAGCCTGACTGCTTTTTCGGTATTGCCGTATACGGATGTATAGCAGATCGCAACACCTTCGGATTCCACACCGTAGGAAGACCAAGTATTGTAGAGATCCAGGTAGTAGCCGAGGTTCTCATTGAGGACCGGTCCGTGCAGCGGGCAGATCGTCTGTACATCGAACTTCGCGAGCTTCTTCAGCACTGTCTGTACCTGTACGCCGAATCTTCCGACGATGCCGAAGTAATATCTTCTTGCCTCACATGCCCAGTCATCTTCTTCTACGTCCAGAGCACCGAACTTGCCGAATGCGTCAGCTGAGAACAGGACACGGTCCTTTGCGTCATACGTCATGATGACTTCCGGCCAGTGTACCATCGGCGCGCCGACGAATGTCAGTTCATGTTCACCAAGTGACAGCGTATCGCCGTCCTTGACGAGCTTCCTGTTGACAGGGTTCACGTCAAACAACTGCTTGATCATATTGAATGCCTGTGCGGAAGAAACGACTTCTGCCTCCGGCCAGCACTCCAGGAATGCCTTGATGCTGGAGGAATGATCCGGTTCCGCATGCTGGACGATGAGATAATCCGGTGTTCTGTCACCGATCACCGCTTTGATATTGCCAAGCCATTCTTCTCCGAAGCCGCCCTCAACAGAGTCCATGACCGCGATCTTTTCATCCAGGATGACATAGGAATTGTAGGCCATGCCGTTTTCAACTTCATACTGTCCTTCAAACAGGTCAAGCTTATGATCATTGACACCGACATAATGGATCGTATCTGTAATTTTCATAGAATAAATTCCTCTTTCTTTATCAGACCCTATTATACATTTACTGCGGGAAAAATACAGTGATGCGTATGCAGGAAAAAGACTCTCAGCAGATCACAGCTGATACACGGAAATGAGGCAGTCATTATGGGACACAGATACCATGATTCTTTTTTTATCATGCCGAACGTCATACAGTTCCAGACAGATATTTAATTCGGTTTATACCGACTCGGCAGTGACCGAATAGAATGAAATTTATTGGAAGAACTGTACTGCTTAAAAAGCTGAGAAGCGAAATGACTTTCGAAGAAATGCGTATGTCACATATATACGGAAGACGAAGAGTTGGAGAAAGCGAACTGGTTAAACAGGCTGTAAAAGAGTCCGGCATAAAAAGTCTCTACTATGAATGCAAACAGGTAACAGAAGCCAGCAATGTTCAGAGTATATGTGATGTTGTGTCTGAAACACTCGACCTGATTAAAGAAACAGGATTAAACTGCTATAAATATGTCTTCTTCTCAAGAGCGGGATTTACAGAAGCTGAAACGGATGAAATCAAGCATATCGAACTCAGGAAGATCTTCAGCTGAACGGTATATGCGGCACCACTGACATCAGCAGCCCCAATTGCCCTTATGTACTGATGTTTTAATGGATTTCAGAAAAAAACCGGTCTTCCCTGTTCGGGAGGACCGGTCTTCTGTCAGTCGAGTTCTTCTCCGTTTGTTTCGATCACATGCTTGTACCAGAAGAAAGACTTCTTCCTGCTGCGGGAAAGGTCCCCTTCTCCGGCATTGTTCTTGTTGACATAGACGAAGCCGTAGCGCTTGTCCATCTCACCTGTGGAAGCAGAAACGATGTCGATCGGTGACCACATCTGGTATCCGAGCAGATCAACGCCGTCCTCTTCACAGGCAGCCTTCAGTGCCCTGATGTGCTCCCTGAGGTAAGCAATCCTGTAGTCATCGTTGATCGTACCGTCTTCTTCTACCTTGTCGTATGCGCCGAAGCCGTTCTCTACGATCATCATCGGCAGACCGAACCTGTCATAGAACCAGTTCAGTCCCCATCTCAGACCGACAGGGTCGATCTGCCAGCCCCAGTCGGAAGCCTTCAGGTATTCGTTCTTGACGAAGTATTTCCTGTCATAGTCATAGTGCGGGTTGTTCTCCGGATCAGCCTTGATCGCAAAGGACATGTAATAGGAGAATGTCAGGTAATTCACGACACCTTCCTTGAGGATCTTCTTATCCTCTTCCGTAATGTCGATTCTGTATCCATGACGTTCAAACTTGTTCAGCAGCCAGTGCGGATATTCGCCTCTGACATGCACATATGCCCACCAGTATTTCTGGTTCATGGCAGCCTGTGCCATCAGGACATCCTCCGGTCTGCATGTAGCGGGATATACCGGGTTGTAGCCGATCATACAGCCGATTTTGAAGTCCGGATTGATCTCCAGTCCCTTCTTCACTGCCAGCGCGCTGGCAACCAGCTCATAGTGGGAAGACTGGTACATGATCTCTTCCGCATTCTCCCTGCCGTTGAGCAGGATGCCGCCTTCCTGCAGGATGTGGTGCTGGATCGCGTCAGCCTGGTTGTTGATCTCGTTGAACGTCATCCAGTAAGTGACCTTATCCTTATAGCGTCTGAAGCAGGCTTCTGCGAACTTCACAAAGAAACCGATCGTCTTCCTGTTCAGGAAGCCGTCATACTCTTTCACCAGTGCCCAGGGAAGCTCAAAATGACACAGTGTAACGAGCGGTTCGATATTGTATTTTCTCAGTTCATCAAACAGGTCATCATAGAACTTCAGTCCTTCCTCATTCGGTTCATCCTCATCACCTCTGGGGAAGATCCTGGTCCAGGCAATAGATGTACGGAAGCTCTTGAAGCCCATTTCCGCAAGCAGAGCGATGTCTTCTTTGTAATGATGGTAGAAGTCCGTTGCTTCGTGGTTCGGATAGTTTTCACCTTCCAGGACACCGTCCGTGATCCTTCTGGGGATACCGGGTCCGCCGACCGTCATGACATCAGCGATACTGATGCCCTTTCCGCCGACATTCCAGGCACCCTCTGTCTGATGGGCAGCTGTAGCGCCGCCCCACAAAAAGTCTTTTCTCATATGATCAATGATCTCCTTAAAATATCTCTGTCTATAGTTTAACCTGTCCGGCTGATAAATGCCAAAGAAAGCGGTGTATCTGCAACCTTAAAGTTGTTCACCTGAAGTTCACACAGCACTCACATGGAGTTCGTTCTCATCAGGTATTTTATGATCAGGGAAAGACATAGCACAGAAGGATCCTCTCCCCCAATCCTCCGGCAATGTTGTTTCCGTTTCCCGGCATATACCGGCTTAATTACCTCCGCATGTTCTCCTTTAGCGGATTGGCTGCCAGACCTCCGGCAGTCTTTTTTCATGTTTTGCGGTCAATTGACCTGTATTCATGACAGATACCTGAAAGAAGGAAAAACTATAATTTTGGCGGAGGCAGAAAGAATGACGACATCCAGAACAAAACATGTTGGGATCGACCTGACGGAAGGACCGATCCTTCCGCAGTTAATGACATTTGTCATCCCACTGCTGCTGACCAATCTCCTGCAGCAGTTATATAACGCCGTCGACACGATGGTCATCGGACAGTATGTCGGCAGTATCGGTACTGTTGGCGTATCCACCGGCGGCGAGATCGCTGCCATGATCACGTTCATCGCCACCGCATTCGGCAGTGCCGGACAGATCTATGTCGCCCAGCTGGTCGGCGCAAAGGATCATAAGTCCGTCAATGAAACGATCATGACCGCACTGATCTTTACGCTGGGACTTTCCATGGTCATTGCGGCGCTCTGCATCATCTTCACCAACGGACTGCTGACATGGCTGAAATGCCCGCAGGAAGCTTTTGAACAGGCGCGTGCCTATCACATCATCGTTTCCCTGGGTCTGCCCTTTGTCTTCGGCTACAATACCGTAGCCGGTATTCTCAGAGGCATGGGCGAAGCAAAGAAACCCCTGGTCTTTGTGGCAGTGGCTGCCGCATCCAACATCATCATGGACATCCTGTTCGTAGTCGTCATACCATGGGAATCCGCCGGTACGGCGATCGCCACAGTCGCGGCACAAGTCGCGTCATTCCTTGCGGCAGGCATCTTCCTCTGGCGGAAGAAGGATGTATTCGAACTGGAATTCAGGCTGCGTGCCCTAAAGGTCAACATGAAGCACCTGAAGGTCCTGCTGAGACTGGGTATCCCGCTTGCGGCACAGTCTATCTTCATCCACTTCACCCAGCTGATCTGCTCCAGGCATATCAATTCCTATGGACTGATCGCTTCCGCGACCAACTCCATCGGCAACAAGATCCAGAAGCTGATCACGGTATTTGCCAACAGCATCACCACAGGTTCAGGAACGATGGTCGGACAGAACATCGGCGCCAGGAAGTATGACCGTGTCAAGCAGATCGTCAGGACAACGATCACATTGTCAGGCTCCATCTGTGTCCTGCTGATCCTGATCTGCATCCTGCTGCCCGCACAGCTTTACCGCCTCTTCACGGCCGACCCCGAAGTTATTGAATTCGGAAATACATATCTGCATATCTGCATCATCATCTTCTGCTGCACGCCCTTTCAGGGAAGCTTCAACGCAGTCATCCAGGGAACCGGAAACGCAAAGCTCTCCTTCCTTGCAGGATTCCTGGACGGTGTCATTCTGAGACTCGGAATCAGCTTCTTCCTTGCCTATGTCATGAACATGGGTGTCACGGGATTCTTCTACGGGAATGCCCTGGCACGTCTCGGTCCGCTGTCTGTCGGTACATGGTACTGGATCAGCGGCAAATGGAAGGAACGCAAATTATTAACGGAATAAGGAAAAGACCAGCTGTCACACCGGCAGCTGGTTTTCATATGCTTATAATGATTCTCCCTTTGTTTCGATCACCTTCTGATACCACCAGAAGCTGTCCTTGCGGATCCTCTGCAGATCCTTGAGATCCATGTCCGTACGGTTGATATAGATCAGCCCGTAGCGTTTGCGGAATCCCTGGTGAGAACTCAGCAGGTCCATGACAGACCACGGACAGTAGCCCATCATATCCACACCGTCTTCAATGGCCTGGCCGATCGCATGGATGTGCTGTTTCAGATAGTCGATGCGGTAGTCATCGTGGATCTTCCCGTCTTCCGTCAGCTCATCCGCTGTACCCAGGCCGTTCTCCGTGACGATCAGCGGCAGACGGTATCTGTTCCAGTAATCATTCAGGACGATACGGAAACCGACCGGATCGATCTGAGCGCCGTACTCACTGGCTTTCAGGTTCGTATTCTTTTCGATCTTCCAGTATCCGTACATATCGTAGTCCACTTCATTCATGCCCTCGACCTTTGTCCCCTTCGGGTGTTCCTCATCGGCAGGCAGATAGCGGGCTGTCAGTGTACGGTAATAGTTCAGGGCAATGAAGTCCATCTTGGCTGACTTCAGCAGTTCATCATCCCCTTCACATACCTGAGGCACCAGATCCTGTTCCTTCAGGTATGCCATGTAGTAGCCGGGATACTCCCCATACGCATGCATATCAAGACAGTAATCTGTCTTGAAGCGGTTGTTCTGGATCGCTGCCCAGACATCCTCCGGCGCATTGGTCAGAGGATATGTCACGGTAGAAGAGACCGCGCAGCCGATCTGACCGTTTTTAATAATGCTGTGGCAGGCATTGACTGCCTTGGCATGGGCAATGAACATATGGTAGTCCATCTGTGCACGGATCTGTTCCTTCTTATGCGGATCCGGTTCATTCAGGTTCATGCGTTCATCCACCCGCATCATCAGGTTCTGTTCATTGTGGACCTGCCAGAGTTTCACACGGTCACCGAACCGCTCAAAGCATACCGAAGCATAGCGTTCAAACGCGTCTGCGCACTGTCTGGATTCCCAGCCGTTGTATTTCTCGACAAGCGCGTAAGGCAGGTCAAAATGATACAGCGTGATGAACGGTTTGATGCCGTTCTTGAGCAGTTCATCGATCACATCATTGTAGAACGCAATACCCTTTTCATTGATCTCCCCGTCGCCGTCCGGGATGATCCTTGCCCATGCGATGGAGAACCGGTAGACCTGCAGGCCCAGTTCTTTCATCATGGCGATGTCTTCTTTGTAATGATGGTAGAAATCAGAAGCTGTTTTACTGTCGGCCTGAATATCCGACTTTTTAAATGAATTGAAATCAGCGACGGTCATTCCTTTGCCGTCTTCATTCCATGCGCCTTCGATCTGGAATGCGGAAGATGATGCGCCCCATAAAAAATGATCCGGAAATTTCATAAATTGTATTCTCCCTGACAACATTGTATACGAAAAGGCAGAGTGTTTCGGAGACAAATTAAGAAATGCCGGTCACTCCCAGATGCAGAGTGATTCCGGCATTTTCCGCTTATGAATTATGACTGACTGACAATATCAGCAGGATGGCTGATCAGTTCCTTGTCAGGCCTTCGAAGGAATATGTAGCTTCCAGACCGATCTCAGACATGTCGACTGTGAGATCCGCATACTTCGGATCTGTGTAGTTGCCCATACCTGTGATGTTGTAGATCTTGGACATATCATATCCCTTTGCCTTCAGGATGTTCATGCACTGTGCAACACGGCCGCCGCTCTGGCACATCAGGAAGATCGTCTTGTCTTTCGGGAAGAATACTTCGAGGAGTTCGTCACTTTCTTCATATGTTGCGACAGGATCTGTTGTATCACCGCTGTAAAGCTGAGTGATGCCTTCGCCGCCTTCTTTGCTGTAGATCAGCGCAAAGTAAGGAATGCATTCGAAGTTTCTGAAGTGCTTCTTCGCATAGTCACCGAAATCACGCAGGTCGATGTAAAGAACATCGTCGCGGTTCAGATAGTCGAGCAGGTTTTCATTGTTGATTGCAGCACATCCGGGCAGGAATGTGTCTTCTGTGCAGTCGACCGGATCGGACTTCTCGTCAGGCTTGTAAGTCTTTGTTGTGTCACGGGGTGCCGGAAGAGCTGCCTGAGCAGGTTCTGCGGGTGCCGGTTCAACTGCTGCAGGTGTTTCGCATACCGGGCATTCCGGGCAGGAAGTCTCGGCAGGTGCTGATGAGCATCCGACCAGCATAACGATGGCGAATGCCGCTGTCATAAACTTTTTCATTTTCTTTCCTCCTGTTTATTCAGCTGTAAAATATGCATCCTCCGCATGGTATTTGAACAGCGCGTTCAGCATGCGGATAATGTTATTCGTTGAGACACTGGAACCGGACAGCGTATCCAGCGTGTAGCCTTCACGGCCTTCACCGGCAGCGTATTCAGCAGAGTCGATGTCTTCCACGAAGCTCAGCGTCTGGATATAGCCGTAATTCTTGTCGATGAAGTAAGGAATGTATTCTTCCTTGAACTGTTCATACGTTGCACCGGCAGGTGTCGGATTGGAGTCGCCCCAGAAACCTGCTGTGTAATGATCCTGGGAGTCCCTGTCGAACGAAAGGAATCTGACTTCGGAGTCGTTGATGTCCTTGGACTTTGGAAGCGTCAGTTCAACATAGGCTGTCATCCAGTAGTTCACATCAGCGCTGCGGCATGTGCAGGACAGATAAGTGACCTGGTATTTGATATAGTTTCTTGCTTTATACTTGAAGTTTACAAATGCGTAGAACAGTGTTTCTTCACGCGGACCGTTGACGTGGTTGATCGGGATGACTGCAACTGCGTTGCCCATCGTACCTTCACCAAGGTCTGCTGAAGTGTTGAGCCATTCGTTGACGGAATTGACATCAAATACGCATCCGCCTGTATTCTCTTTCGGAGCTGTGCCGCCGAACGCTGTCGGATCGACGCCTGCTTCCAGCAGAGCCGCATTGGCTGCCTTTTTCACTGCTGTAGATGTGATCGTCGCACCGGATACTGAGTCAACATCGATCGATTTCTTCTCAGTCATTGCCTGGGTCATCGATTCGATCGCTTTGTCGCCAAGTCCCTGTGTTTCTTTTTCACCTACTCCGGCAACACCGGTCAGTTCGCCGTCTTTGAATGTCAGGGTGATCGTTACATCTCCCCCGTTACCCTTGGCGGTTCCCGAAAAATCCCCGGTGACTCCGGCAGGTGCTGCTGCCGATTCGCCGCCTGAGCCTGCAGAGCATCCTGCAAGAAGCACTGCAAGCAGGCAGGCTGTCATTCTTTTCTTGATCATGTCGAAAACTCACTTTCTATTTGTACCTTTAATTATAGCTGATTCCTGTAGATTGTATACAATCTACATTCTACAATTACATTCTTTTTGTCTAATTTGTTATAAAATACTGGTATGAAAAAAGTATTTGTTATCCTTGTCTTTCTGCTGGCTTCCTGCACATCGGAACCGGCAGCCGTTCCGGAAAAGACTCCTGCCCCGGAGCCTGTCTATGCCTTTGCCGAAGCCATTGAGTACGGTGATGAGATCATCCCTGTCTTTCATACGACCGTAAAGCTGGAAACACTCTCTCAGGAAGATATGGACCTCCTGTATCCCGTGTTCAATGAAAAAGCACGGCACTTCAGCAGGCTCTTCGACCGGTACCATTCATATGAAGAGGAAGGCATCGCCAATATATATACGATCAACCATTCCGAAGGTGTCCCCGTCCATGTTGAGGCGGAACTGTATGAAGCGCTGCAGACAGCAGCGGATATGACAGTACTGACGAACGGGAAATACAACCTGACGGTCGGGCGTCTGTTCGACGTCTGGGCAGATCTCTTCAGCCCCTTCCCCATCGAACAGGATGATCCCGATCCCGAAGCGATCAGCGATGCATTAGGCTGTGTCGTGAAGCCGGAGGATCTGAACGATGTGCTGATCTTCAATGATGCAGAACAGACAGTGACCCTGATGCCCTATGAACCATGCGGTTCCTCCCCTGTCATTGATGCGGGAGCCCTTGCCAAAGGATATGCCTCCGAAAAGATCTTTGATGAACTGAAGCAGTACGGCAGACCGTTCCTGCTGAACGCAGGTTCCAGTTCGATCGCCGCCTATGCCCCGGACGATCAGCCCCGCACCTGGTATGTCGGTGCCCGCAACCCGTACGCGAGGGTCTACACCCTTTATGACTTTGCCATAAACAATACCGGCATGATTTCGACCAGCGGTGATGACAGCAGCTATTTCATTTTAAAAAACAATAACAGTGTTATTCGCCATCACATCCTGGATCCGGACACCGGATATCCGAACAATTACATCCGGACCAACACGGTCATGACGGATCATGGCGGACTGGCTGCGGACGTCCTGACAACCGCGCTGTTCAACTGTGAGACAAATGAAGAACGCCTGGAACTGATCAGGACCGTCGCAGACTATTTTGACATCGATATTGCGTGGTCCTGGTTCATCCAGACCGGTGAAGAACAGGGCATCCTGTATACTTCCGAATCATTCCGGACACAGATCGTCGAAGCGTCTGTGTCAGAAAACATCATCAAAACAGAGGTACTGCCATGAAACAAATGATCCTGATGATATGCGCGCTTATCCTGACAGGATGCAGCGCACCAGCACAGCCGCAGCAGCCAGCGGAAACACCCGTCCCCGAACATACACCCGTTCCTGTCACAGTCACGGAACTGCCGCAGAAACCGGTCCCGGAATCAGCTGTCGCAGCTGATTCACCGCTCAGCGCCCTGAATATCGACGACTACCTGTTCCTGGAAGGCGTCCGTTATTTTGATCTGCGTTCTGCCGACCAGGTATATTCCGAAGGTGGGATCGCCGGTTTCGTCAACATCCCCTTCTACGATGTGATCGTATCCTGGCAGAAACAGGAAAACGTCCTGTTCACGATGCAGAAAGCAGCTGACAACAAGGAAACATATCTCGGCGGAGTCGGTACATTCTTTCCGAATTATGAAGAAAGCGAAACGATCCTGAATGAGATCTTCCCGGAGGATCAGGATATCGTCTTTATGTCAACAGCCGGTGTCGAAGCTGCCTACATGATCAACCTGCTCATCCAGTACGGCTATGATCCGGCAAGACTGTACAATGCCGGCACATTCACCAACGGCATCGGAGATACCGTCGCCTACAGGGACCTGAAAGATCACCGGCACTATATCGAACCGCTGCAGTCTTTCCGCGCGTCATTGTCTTTTGACTGGGGGGATATGAATATATTAGAATAATCACGGGAAGTGAACACAATGACAAAGATCAAGATCCAGGCAACGATCCGTGAACAGGTATATGAGATCCTGAAAGAACGTATCCTCAGCGGTTATTATCCGGGAGGCACACACCTTTCGGAACAGCAGATCTGCAGTGAGCTGAATATCAGCAGATCCCCGGTCAGGGAGGCGATCCGCCTGCTTGAGGCAGACGGTCTTCTGTCAGGCGAAGCGAACAAAGGTGTGACCATCCGTACCTTTACGGAAAAGGATGTCCGGAATATGTACCAGGTGGAAAATCTCGTACAGGTCGGCAGTATCCGCTTCGGATTCAAAAACCTGGAACAGGAACAGAAAGACTGGTTCCGTGATATCAGACAGGCATTTATCGATGCCTATGAAACAAACGATTCCGGAAAATATCTGGAGGTCTCGACCCGCTTTCATAATAAGATCACGGAACTCAGCGGAAACGAACTGATCGTCGGGTTTTACCGGCGCAACGGCACACTGTGCCAGCGCTTCCGCGGCATCTCCCTGCAGAACCGCCGGCGCCTGGAAAGCTCGCACAATGAACATCTGCGGATGATCGAAGCGATCATGTCTGGCGATCAGGAAGATCTGATGGCGATCATGTCATACCACATCTCCGAGTCGCTGCGGGCAACGCTGATGGCATTCCCCAAAGCCTCTGATATCGAATAACAGTCAGACGATGGTCACCGCATCATCGTTTTTTTGACGATGAACCCTGGTGTCCGGCAGTACTCATTCTTTGAGGATATGCCGGGATCATCCTGTGATGCTATAATTTTCATACAGTACAGGAGGATCCTCATGGACTTCAAAGAACTGAAATATATGATCGCTGTCGCGGAATGCGGAAGCGTTACCGCTGCAGCTAAAAAACTGTATATCTCACAGCCATCCCTGAGCTACGTCATTTCCAAGGTGGAAGAAGACCTCGGCGTCAGGCTGTTTGACCGTTCCCGTTCACCCGTAACGCTGACATATGCCGGGAAGCGCTATATCGAATCCGCGAGGCAGATCCTTGAGATCAATGACAATCTGCGGAAGGAATTTGAGGACATCCTCAATGAAGAAGCTGGTGAGATCGATCTTGGTATTCCGACAGAAAGAGCCGGGTATATGCTGCCGAGGGTACTGGAAAAGTTCCGCCGTTCCTTCCCCAAAGTCAATCTCAGACTGAGGGAAACACGTTCTGTCCAGATCATCCGTGACCTGGAAAGCGGCAACATCGATATCGCCATCCTGCCGGGTGACCCGGGTGATCTGCCCGAACGTTTTGAAACAGAGCTGATCTGCCGGGAACAGCTATATCTGGTCGCTGGCAGGGACCTGATCACAAAAGACATGATCCTGGAGAAAGGCAATGACCATAAGCTTCCGCTGGTCGATCTGCATAAAATGAGGAATGTTCCCTTCATCCTGATGTCTGAAGGACAGTATATCCGCAAATACGCGGAGCGTATCCTGCGTGAAGCCGGGATCGAACCGGAAGATACGACGATCGTCACATCAGGCATCACTGCCGTCCAGCTGGCAAAAGAAAGCCTCGGGGCAACGATCATCTCAGAGCGTGCCGTGATACCCCTTGGCGGAACAGGCGAGATCCCCTGCTACCGGTACAGCCGTTCGGATGACAAATGGGATGTCCGTGTCGTCTACCGCAAAGGTGCGTACCTCAGCCGTTCCGCACGCTTCCTGATCGATCTGCTGAAGGAAGAATTTGACAAAGATCATTAAGTTCAGACAGGTTTCCGCCTGTCTGTTTTTTTACATTCAGCGAATATATGACCATAGATAAATTTTATGGTCAATATAGAAATCATGTATTTTACTCTATGAGTGAAAGGGATTACATTATAAGTGACAAAAGGAGATCAGGAGGAGAATATGATCAAATTATTCGATGAAGGTATTTATCTGGTGAAAGGAAGCGAGATCGTTCCGGAAAGCGAAGCCGGCAAGGTCGAGCAGCTCTGCGGTATCAAGGCAGACAAAGAAGAAGCCAGAAAAGGTACCATCGCCTACAGCATTCTGAAATCACACAACCAGAACGAAACAATGGATCACCTCAGTATTAAATTCGACGAGCTGACATCACATGACATCACATATGTCGGCATCATCCAGACAGCCAGAGCTTCCGGAATGGACACATTCCCGATCCCGTACACACTGACATGCTGCCATAATTCACTCAACGCAGTCGGCGGTACGATCAATGAAGACGACCATATGTTCGGTTTGACAGCTGCCAAGAAATACGGCGGAATCTTCGTTCCCCCGCATGTAGCAGTTATCCATCAGTACATGAGAGAAATGTCCGCAGGATGCGGCAAGATGATCCTCGGTTCCGACTCCCACACGAGATACGGTGCCCTGGGTACGATGGCTGTCGGTGAAGGCGGCGGCGAGCTCGACAAGCAGATCCTCGGAGATACATGGGACAACGCTTATCCCGGTGTCATTGCCATCTATATGACAGGCAAACCCGCACCGTGGATCGGCCCGCACGACATCGCGATCGCAATCTGCGGAGCTGTCTATAAGAACGGCTACGTCAAGAACAAGGTCATGGAATTCGTCGGACCCGGCGTATCCTCCATGTCAACTGACTACCGCAACGGCGTCGATGTCATGACGACAGAGACAACATGCCTTTCCTCCATCTGGAGAACAGATGAAGACACACATCAGTTCCTCGCTGAACACGGCAGAGGCGACCAGTACAAAGAACTGAATCCGGAAGATGTCGCATACTATGACGGCTGCGTCTATATCGACCTGAGCACGATCAAGCCGATGATCGCAATGCCCTTCCATCCGTCCAACGCTTACACGATCGACGAACTCAACGCAAACCTCGAAGACATCCTGAGAGAAACAGAAAAAGCAGCAGAAGGCGTCAGCCAGGGCAGAGCTCCTTACACACTGCTTGATAAGGTACACAACGGCAGACTGCAGGTCCAGCAGGGAATCATCGCCGGCTGTGCAGGCGGCAACTACACGAACGTTGTTGAAGCTGCTAATCTCCTGAGAGGCAGACAGATCGGTGCCGGTGAATTCACACTGAGCGTATATCCTTCCTCCATGCCTGTCTTCATGGATCTCTCACGCAAGGGCGTGCTGGCAGACCTGATGGCAAGCGGTGCCGTCATCAAGACAGCATTCTGCGGTCCTTGCTTCGGCGCAGGCGACACACCGAACCACAACGGCTTCTCCATCCGTCACACAACAAGAAACTTCCCGAACAGAGAAGGTTCCAAACCGGGCAACGGCCAGATGAGCTCTGTCGCGCTGATGGACGCAAGATCCATCGCAGCTACAGCCGCAAACGGCGGACTGCTGACAAGCGCGGAAGAATTTGCGGATGCATTCGGAGATGTTCCGGCATACCACTTCGATCCGGCTCCTTACCAGGCAAGAGTTTACCAGGGCTTCGGCAAGGCAGATCTCTCCCAGGATCTGTTCTACGGACCGAACATCAAGGACTGGCCTGAGCGTCATGCCCTCGGCGAGAACGTACTGCTGAAGGTATGCTCCAAGATCCTCGATGAAGTTACAACAACAGACGAACTGATCCCTTCCGGTGAAACATCCAGCTACCGTTCCAACCCGCTGGGTCTGGCAGAATTCACACTGTCCAGAAGAGATCCGGCATATGTCGGAAAGACAAAGGCTGTTGACGCGCTTGAGATCGCAAGAGGCAATGGCGAAGACGTTATGGCAAAGGCTCCGGAACTGAAAGAAGTATTCGAAGTCATCCGTACGATCCCGGGCAGCGAAAACGCTGATCTCTCCAATGTCGAGATCGGTTCCACGATCTACGCAAACAAGCCGGGCGACGGTTCCGCAAGAGAACAGGCTGCTTCCTGCCAGAGAGTCATCGGCGGTCTCGCAAACATCACACAGGACTATGCGACAAAGCGTTATCGTTCCAACGTTATGAACTGGGGTATGCTGCCGTTCCACCTCAAGGGTGAACCGACAGAATTCGAAGTAGACGACTACATCTTCGTACCCGGCATCAAGCAGGCACTGCAGGAGAACAAACTCGATGACATTACAGCTTATGTCATCAAGAACGGCAAGGCAGTACCGATCAGCCTCTACATCAAGGACATGACCGAAAATGAACGTGCGATCGTTCAGGCAGGCTGCCTCATCAATTTCAACCGCAACAGCAAAAAAGCATAAGAAGAGCACTTGAAATGGCCGGGTCAGACCCCGGCCATTTCTTTTTGATCGATATCTGTTTTACCCGATGAATGCTGTGATCGCATTTGCATCCTCGAGGCCTTTTTCATACAGTTTCTGCATCTGTTCCCTGTCTTTGGTGAGCGTGCTCATCTGGCCGATATCCGACGGCGCTACGATCAGTACCTTTCCCTCCGCTTCCAGACGCAGTGCTTCTTCGAGCTGTGAATTGTACAGCTGCCAGCGGTTGACCAGACGATCTGCTGTTTTCGGGTATCTTCTGCGGATCAGCAGCGCCATCCTGCGGTCCTTTTCAGGTGTACGGAAATAATCCTTCGGCCTGGTCAGCAGGACAACGACCTTTTCACATCCTGCATCGAATGCTTTCCGGAACGGGATGGGGTCTGACAGGCCTCCGTCGAACAGCAGCCTGCCCTTCCATTCATACGGATGATCCGCGACCGGTACATTGGAAGAACCTTTGATGGCACCGTAGTCATCCTGGCTCATGTCCTGCTCGGTATAGTAAACAGGCTCACCCGTTTGGGCATCCGTGGCGACGATGAGCATATGTTTTCCGCTCTTCAGCACACCTTCGTAAAACAGCGGATACTCGCCTGTACTGTTGCTGAGGGCATCCCCGTAAATATACTCGAGATCCAGGTAATTGCCTGTCTTCAGAAAATGACGCAGTCCCATATATTCCCTGCGGAATGAGTAATCCATATAAAACCTGTAATTGCGGTGTTTCTGTCCTGCCAGGAAGGACACGACATTCGCGCTTCCCGCGGACACACCGATCATCAGGTCAAACGAAATGTGTTTTTCCAGACACTGATCAAGCACAGCCGCGCCGTATATTCCGCGCAGACCGCCGCCTACATCAACATATCCGATCATAATTCCTCCTTGTTTTCAACAGCATGAAACCGGCTTCCGCCGGTCTTTTATGCTGTCTGTCTGATCTTCTGCCTTCTGACTTTTCTGCCCTTTGATTTCTGGAACCTGTGATAGAACTTCATGATCCTTCCCTTTCTCCTGCCTGCCCAGGCAATGACGAGGAACTGGATGATAAAGGAGAGGATGGTAAAGAAATACTGTCCGCGTACCAGGAAGTGTCCGGCGATGCAGTTGAGCAGCACCTGGACCCATACTGTGGTCGCCAGTGAGATCATGAACTCATTCATCGTCAGTTTGGAATGGCATGCAACATACGGGATGATCCCGTTGGGAACACCCGGTACCAGGTATGCCATGGCTATGACGAACATCGGTTCACTGGAGTCCAGACGTTTCTGCATGGACTTCGCGGCAGCGAACCTGTTCATCAGGTTCAGCTTATCGGACAGTCTCCTGCCGAATTTAAATACCAGGTAATGCGCGAACACAAAGCTCACATAGCATACCAGGAATCCCTCCCACCATCCGTAGATGGAGCCTGCCGCCAGATGGATGACCATGCCCGGCAGCACGATGGAGAATACCTGGATGACCGTGATCAGTGCGATCAGGAACATTCCCTTCCACAGTCCGCTTGCCCTGAGATATGCTTCGATCTCTGCTTCATTGCCCCTTCTGAGCAATTCGAACACCTCGACCAGATTGTTCCAGTTATCGGCGATCGCATGCACGACAAAAGTGACTGCCGCAAGCACGACCAGGATGATCAGTGTCAGCAGTATAAATGTCGTATGATCCCGTTTTAATCTCAGTCTTGTTTTTTTCTTGGTCATATCAAACGTGCTTTGCACAGAAAGCAGAAATTTAAAAACAGCCGGAACTTCGGGCAGTTCATTCCGGCTGTCTGAAATACGCAGTCTTACGCCTGTTCGTTCTTCATGGGCTGTTTATCCGCCATCTTCAGGAAGATAAATCCGAGCAGGAAGAATATTGCCAGCGAAGCAACCGCGATATTGATCGTACCGCCTGCCAGTTTGACCCAGGCAATGACGGCAGAGCCAAGGAATGAAGCGCCTTTTGCAAAAATATCATAGATGCCGAAGTATTCACCGGAGTTCTCAGCCGGGATGATCTTCGAGAAGTAACTTCTGGAAAGTGACTGGATCGAACCCTGGAAACAACCGACACCGAATGCAAGAATACCAAAATCGAGCAGTGATTTCAATGTCAAAGCGTAAACGCATACGCAGAAATAACCTACGATGCAGATCAGAATCAGTGTTACGGTGTCATATTTCTGGGACAGTCTTGCGAATACAAGTGAGCCTCCGAAGGCAACGACCTGGGTCGCAAGCAGGAAGACGACCTGTCCTACAGTGGGCAGACCGAGGTCCGTACCGATGTTGATGCAGTTGTCGATGATCGTTCCGACACCGTCAATGTACAGGAAGAACGCGATCAGGAAGAACAGGACTTTCTTGTCTTCCGTACCGATCCTCTTCAGTGTATTGAAGATCTTGGAGAATACTTTGCGGATCGCGTGCTGTTCAGGCTCGACATAGTTGATCTGCTTATAATTCTTGATCAGGGGCATCGTGACTGCGAGCCACCAGATTCCCGTTACCGCAAAGCCGATGATGCGCCCGGCCTTCGGTGAGAACCACATGAGGTCTTCACTCAGACCGCCGCTGAGGATGTAGGCGATCATGGCAAGAATGAACGGAATACAGGAACCGATATAGCCCCATGCATAGCCATAGGAGGATACCTGGTCCATGCGCTCATCCGTCGTAACGTCATTCAGCATACTGTCATAGAATGTGAGGGATGCCGAATAGAAAATTTTAGTAACAACATAGATCACGATGAAAGCGACCCAGCTTGTCGCGAAGCCGTTCAGGATGCATCCTGCTACGCCGCATGCGACTGCCGTGGTGAAGAAGATCTTCTTCATATCTTTGTGGTCGGCGATCGCGCCGCAGATCGGTCCGAGTACCGCAACGACTACGGTAACGACAGAGATGGAAATGGAATAATACGCTGTTGCCTGGTCAGAAGAGATCTGACCCGGAGCAGTTCCGATCGCCAGTGCTTTGAACCAGATCGGAATCAATGAGCACGCGAGCATCGTAAACGCGGAGTTTCCGACATCATACAAGACCCAGGCACGCTCTACCTTTGTCAAATTTTTAAACATATATTCTCCCGATAAATCATGAAATCCCTTGTAATCATTATAATACCGCATATTTGCGGCAATATTCATTCAGCAGGTACAAAATAATACTGAAAAATCAGTGAAATCAGGTCAGATGATCATGATTCCGTTGGCAACAGGACGTTCCCTGCTCATTCCTGTGAGCGGATCCCTGCCTGAGACCATGAGCTCCCTGCGGCCGTTCAGCAGGATCTGCGCCGAGCCTCCCCCGTCCAGATTGACCGCATTGTACAGGCCGATGTCCTTCGCGATCATGCCCAGTTCCTTCAGGGATGCACCGCAGCTTTCCTTTCCGGGTACATACCCTGTCTTGCCGGCACCCTCTGCCCAGACAAAGACAGGTTTCCCGGCACGGTCTGCCCCCAGCATGATCCGGGGTGCCCTGCTCTTTTCAAAGTTCAGCGGGTACAGGCATGGCGGGAATACGACAGGCTCCAGACGGTAGATGTTGTAGTACCTGGAGACCAGCCGGTCTGTCATCCGGCCGTTCACCGTGACGCTGTTGCCTGCCTGTATGGCAAATATCACATCTTCAAGACCTTTGTACTCCACACGGTCTCCCGGGCGGATATCCGTCCTGTCCGTATGTACGACGAAGCCTGATGTCGGGATCACGGTATTGCCGCCGGGACGGACCGCAATGACCTTGTTTCCGATGATCACGACATCATTGCCTGCGGCAAACGGCGTGCGTCTGCGGAACGGTCTTTCATAGATCCTGCCCTTGATGCTGATGAAGATATTTTTCAGACCCATCGGTCTGACCGACACATTCCCGTGCCTGTCAACGATCAGTGTTTCCCGGTCATACAGCGGAGGGTTCAGGATCTTCCCGTCCTTGACCATCAGTCCGAGCGGTGTGCCGAACACATCATACGGGGAATCCCCGTCCGGTACGTCGAATGTAAAGAACGACGCGTTGACCTTCAGGGAAGCCTCCGGAAAACAGTCACTCAGGAAACCGGCATTCGTGTACGGAATGATGCGCCGTACGGAAAGTTTTCCCTTCTCGATCCTGAGAAAACCGCGTTCCTCAAGCTGCTTCAGGAATGTCTGTGTATCCGGTGCGTGATACTGCTTCATCAGCCGGATCCTGGCTGCCGTATGTTTATCCGTGATCCCGGGTACCGTGAACGGCAGTTCCATGTCATCCGGGATATGGAACAGCACCAGTTCCCCGAAGATCATCGGGGCAACCCTGATCATCTGGTCCCTGTATACATCACACATCGCCTGAAAGGCTTCCTTTGTGATTTGAGGCGTGATGAACTGCAGGTCGCTCCACTTCTCTGACCGGACGATCTGTACGCGCTGGAACTCCCCGTTATCATATGTATATGTTCTGATCTCGGAATCCATTATGACTTCTTTCCGTGAAACAGCTGTTCCGCCTTTTTACGGTCTTCCAGTGACTTCTTCATGGCGGATGTCATCTGCTTCAGCGCGCTGATCAGTGTCCGGTTCGTTTCATGGAACATGGCAGGTGACGCCTCGGTATCATAGGAATAGCCCATGGACAGCACGAGCCGCTGTTTCCATAACGGGAACGCGTTGACGTTCAGTCTTCTGAGATTCTCAGCCATCATCTCATCGTTGTTCATGACGGTACGGATATAGGAAGCTGTCTGGATCGGCAGCTGTCTTGTGACACTGAGATCATAGAGCTTCCGTTCCAGTCTGGCACATGCGTCCTTGTAGTCAGCGGCAGTGATCACATCGATCTGCGAGCCTGAATACTTTGCCTGTTCCGCCAGTTCGGTCAGCGTCCCTCCCCGGGAACGGTTGATGCACAGCTTGCCTGCATAGATATACATATCGAATTCCTTGACCGTATCCAGACAGGACTCGTAATGCTTTCGAAGCAGGTTCATGTGTCTCAGCAATGAGCTGCGGTGCAGCTCCAGCCTTCTGGCTGTTTCGGTCGCCTGCAGCTCCACTTTGTCATACAGTGACTTCACTGTTTTGTTCAGTTTCTCTCTCTGATCAAAATCCTTTTCAAACTGTTCCAGCACCCCGATGAACTTGTTCAAGTCCTGAGAGATCTCCTCCAGGTCATGATCCGGGATGGAACGGAGCGCGGAATCCGCAAAGGATGACACCTTCTTCTGGGCAGCTGATCCGTACTGCAGGATCATCGTGTTGTTCATGACATCGATGTCCGCAGAAAAAACTTCCGCGTATGCTTTGTCAGCCTCCGTCAGTGTCTTCAGTCCGCCTGCAGTACCTTCTGTCTGCAGTGATAATTGTATTTCGCCCATAAGCAATGATCTCCACAACGGAATTATAACCTGTTTTCCCCACGAAAGAAAAAGACCTTCCATATCGGGAAGATCTTAAGAATGCTTAACGGCTCTTGTTTCTGCCGAGGAATGTATTGAACTTATCGGGTGTCCAGCCGGGCTTCACATCCTTCACAGCTTCTGCAGCAGTGATCTCAGCGTCATCATGGTCGATGTCGATCAGGACATATCTGTCATTGCCCATGCCGAGTTCCTTCATATAAGACAGCTGTCTCAGGCCGTGTCTTGTTTCGACACGTTCGATCATTGCCTTTCCCCCGCCGTCGGGAAGGTTATAGATCAGGTCAACACAGGCATTGTCCAGTGCCAGGATGTCAAAGGAAGCCAGGATACCGATATCCGGTGTCACAACAGGTTCTGCGTCAGTTCCTTCACAGTCACAGGATACGGACATGTTGCGCATGATATTGATGAATGATACATGTCCTGCGAAATGATCGATCGTTGCCTTGGTGGATTCCGTCATGCGTTCCATGAATTCTTCCTTGGCAATATCCCACATATCCGGCTGTCCGGGTGTCGTATGGATCTCCTTCTTGCCGATCCGCCCATCCGCGCATCCGATGCCGATGTTCTTGTTGGAGCCGCCGAAACCGCCCTGTGTATGGCCTTTGAAATGCGTCAGCGCAAGCAGGGAATCATAGTTCAGCAGATTCTTTCCGACATGCATCTCCGTGAACCACTTGCCGCCGTTCACAGGCAGTGCAGCTACGCCGTCTTCATCCGTGATGTCGACCGGGCAGAACGTCCATCCGTTGACTTCCAGTGTCTCACGGTGCTGTTCCGTCGTATAGCGTGAGCCTTCATAATACGTATTCGTTTCAACAATGGACGCGCCTTCCAGGCGTTCATTGTACAGCTGTTTTACCCAGGGACGGGGAATGATATTCGGTCCTCTCATCTCACCTGTATGCAGCTTGACTGCCACTTTTCCGTCCAGGCCTTTGGCTACCCTGTCATAGATCTTCAGAAGTCCGTCTCCCGTCAGATCTCTTGTGAAGTATACAACTGATGTACTGCCGGTCCTTTCTTCATACGGAACATACTTGTTTCCGTCTTTACCGGGCACTGCATGTTTCATTGTCATGTCCGAAACCTCCTGCTTATATTTTATAACAGCAGGCTGGCATATCGTGATGTTTTTTCACATCCCGGCACTGCTGTATAATGAGGTCAGACTGGGAGAAACCATATGATAAAACTGATCGCGACAGACATTGACGGTACATTTCTGAGTACCGGACATACCTATGACAAGGAACGCTTCGGCAGGCTGTTTGAACGTCTGCTGGAAAAAGACATTCATTTCGCCATTGCCTCAGGCAATCAGTTTGCCTGTATGTACAACACCTATCTCCCCTTCAGTAAAGACATGTATTTCATCTGTGACAACGGGGCGATCCTTGGACACGGCAACAGGACGCTTGCATACTCCACGATGAAGCCAGAACATGTCGCGCAGCTGCTGCATGCAGCAGAGCCTTATGAGGAGCTGGTGATGCTGATGTCATGTGTGGAACACTCCTATATCCTGAGATCGCATCAGGATATGCAGGAAATGCTGGAACACTACTTTACGAACATGGTCCTTGTTGATGACCTGTTTGAGGTCACGGAACCTGTATTAAAATGCTCGCTGATCGACCCGTCCAACAATATCATCCGGTATCTGGATGAGCTTGTATGCAGTATATCCCCTGAACTGAATGCCGTGACAGCAGGCAATGAATGCATCGACATCATGCCCAGGGAGATCTCCAAAGGCTCCGGCATCCGACAGCTGCAGAATATCCTGAACATCAGGCCTGAGGAGTGCATGTGCTTTGGGGACCAGATGAATGACCGGTCCATGTTTCCTGCCGTGAAATACAGCTATGCCATGGAAAATGCTGTCCGGCCGCTCAAGGAGATCGCCTGGGGTATTGCCCCGCATTGCGATGACAGCGGCGTGCTGCAGGTCATCGAACATATGCTGGATCATCCGGAAGAATACGACTGAAAACAGGCAGCGCGGCTGCCTGTTGTCTGTTATTCAGTGATGAATGTAGCGATATACTCGGTGTTTTCCGGACACCTGATGCCGGGATCACTGATCACCCAGCTGCCCTTGATGCCTGCCTCTTTGCACGCCAGGTCGAAATGGCACATGGCAATGCCAAGGTCCAGCTTCTGCATGTCAGACTTTTCCGAGACATAGCCTTTATCATGCCGCTCATAGAAATGCACGGCCCCGTCTCTGACCACGACTCTCCAGGGCTGTTTGTTGACGGCGGAAGGCGCAGCCTGCACTGTCTGCAGCGGCATCAGGTACTGGCCTGCGTCTGTCTCTGTGAGCGGACACCCGAATGAATCACGGAAGAACAGCTCCATGAACGGCAGCCTGCTGTCTGCCTTGACGCCCTTGCGCATCAGTGTTTCCTTGAGGGACATCTTCTTTGCGGGATATCCGACCGGTGTCACTGCAGGCATGATCTCATCTTCCTGCAGGTCCATCTTTGCCTCAAACGCTTTGCGGTCCATCGTACCGCCGATCCATACACTGCCTAGACCCTGTTCAACCATATTCAGGATCGCTTCTTCCAGTACATATCCGAACATAACTTCAGCCATCGGTTCCGTATATCTGATCTTGCCGGCAATATAGAGGTCTGTGCCCGAGATCACGGGAGAACTCATATTCTCCAGCAGCCTGAATTCCATGAATACCGGGAACGGCGTCTGTGCCGTATTCAGACGTTCCATCAGCCCGTCCAGTACAGCCTGATCCGGTCTTCTGCTGTCGTATGTCCTGACACTTCTGCGTTTCTCTGCCAATTCTTTGATCATAAACAAAAACTCCTTTTACGCATCAATCATTACACATTTCCCGGATATACATGCTTCAGATGCTTTTTAGCTAGCTCTGTCAGCCTGAAGATCTCATTGCGCTCCGTTGCCGGGATCCTGTATTTATAGCGCGGAAAGTATCTGGAAAGATGCAGGACGATATCCGGATCCAGGGAAGCCAGCCATTTCGCTTCTTCTTCGATGAATGCGTCCGTATCGTTTTTGCCCGGTATGACGAGCGTCGTTACTTCCACATGACATTTCCGGCAGGATGCTTCGATCGTCCTGCGTACCGTATCATAGTCACCGTTCAGTTCCCGGTAGAACTGCCTGTCTCCCTTCAGGTCGATGTTCATCGCGTCCGTCACTTCCTGCAGTTCTTCCAGTACACGCGGAGAGATACAGCCGTTCGTCACCAGGACGATCTTTTTGTCATACGGCCTGATCAGGCGCGCGGTATCGATGATGTACTCATAGGAGATCATCGGTTCATTGTAAGTAAAGGCTATGCCGAGATTGTCTTCCTGTCCCAGAACAAGCTCTGCCAGCTGTTCCGGAGAGACCTCCCGGTAGTACGCGGTCCTTTCATCCGTCATGGAAATGGACGCGTTCTGGCAGAACGGACACGAAAGGTTGCAGCCATAGGAACCGGCAGACAGGATCCATGAACCGGGGTAAAAATGATACAGCGGTTTCTTTTCAATAGGATCCATGGCAAGTGATGTGAGCCTGCCGTAGTTGTCACAGACATTCACGCCGTTCACATTTCTTCTTGCGCGGCACATCCCTGTCTTTCCTTCTTGCAGGTGACAATGGTGCATGCACACGTCACAGATGATCTCAGACATGTCTGATGACCTCGAAACGTTCCAGCACCAGTTCTTCGTCATCCGGGTCAATACCTCCCTTGCGGCAGGCAATGGCGATCTGGTCCTCTACTGTATCCACGCCTTCCAGGTTCGGCAGCAGCAGTCCCCTCTTATATCCTTTTGAACAGATCACGCCATAGCGCTTCACATCCAGCTGGGAACGGTCAAGTACCGGTTCCGTGTCTCCCAGCACATCGACGGAAATATCCAGATACGGCAGCTCATCTTCCCTGACCGGGGTAAAGCGGGGATCCTTGGCGCAGGCAGAGATCGCATTGTATATGATCTCTTTGGCGACATTGTCCCTGGTCGGGGCGATCGTGCCGATGCATCCGCGCAGATCACCGTGCTCATGGATACTGACAAAGACACCTGCCTTCCGTTCCAGCATTTCTGCGGGCAGTCCATCCGGTACATCGATCCTGTTCCGTTTTGTAACCCACTCCGTGACCTGCTTTCTGGCCAGACTGACATAAGGGTCCTGCCCTTCTGTCTTCTTTGTGATGCGCTCCTCTTCTTTCTTCATGTATGCATCCAGGAAATGACGTGCGTCATCTGCCCCGGATAGTTCATATGTCACGATGCCGTAGCCCACACCGAACGTCGCCTCATGGCTGTACGGATGCGGTATGACCGCAGTCCCGTCCAGCGCACCTGCCATCATGACAAATGAACGATGGCCGCATTCCTGGGAACGTTCCAGCAGCACAGGATCATACTCCAGCAGTTCCCCGAACCTTGCGTGTCCCATCGTACTCATGATCTTCATGTCATACTGCGGGCCTTCCGGTTTGTAGCCGTACGGACCGTCTTCTTTCTGGCAGTGTGACAGATCACCGCTGCCGATGATGACCGTCCTTCTGTTCAATGTTTCAGACACCTGTTTAATATACTTACCAAGCTGATAGTGCATTGCCAGCGGGAACCCGCTCAGCCCGATACGGACGACTTTGTATCCGGAATAGTGCTGGTTGAGGAAGTAGAGCGGCACCATAACACCGTGATCGAGCATTTTTTCACGGTCATACTGCGTTCCTGCCGGGAAATCCTCTGTTTCGCACAGCGCTGTCAGTGTTCTTGTAAACTGTTCATCATAGTCCACGTCAAAGGCAACGCTCCCGGCACGGAACCTTCCGAAGTCACCATACGCATGTTTTCCCGAAGATACATTGAAATAATCACGGTACATGATGGCATGCGGACTGATGATGACGACTGTCTGAGGTTTGAGGTCCGCAATAAACTGCATGGCACTGTGATAACTGTCCAACGTGTCCTTGATCTTGAATTCTTCCCCTTTGCCCACTTCATGGACCGCCAGGGGCGGATGCGGTACCATAACTGCACCAACGATCATAAGCTCCTCCTGTTGAGATCACCTGCCTCACATGCAGGCTGTTCTTATCATTATGTTATGCTGAACTTTATTACATCTTCAGAATACCTGTTTTTGTGAATGTGCTCAATCTGTTTCAAAATGAAAAACGTAATTGATGGTGACCCGTGACAATTCGGGCGACCGGCAGCCCTGATGGAAACGTCCTTGATCTGAACAGAAAACCGTGCGGCAGAATACATCAGGATGATCAGGCAGATGAGAACTCATGAAGAGTAAAACTGACGCCTCCCGGAAGGGTGTAAACTGGTCCCCGTAAGACGTACAGAACAATGACAGTTCTGACGGTCCTTACGAGGGCCTTTTTCTATCCGGAAAAGAGGCCATTTGGGAGGAATGCATATGGAAGAATTTAAGGAACTGAGCAGCTATGAGTACAGCAG
>JAILLA010000105.1 GCA_024693325.1 Solobacterium sp. | reverse complement strand
TTTCTCCAAGGTATACGGTATAGGCGTCGGCAGCGGCTGGAAGATCACCATGACTAAATAAGATGAACAGGAAAGAGGCGCTGCAGCGGATCTCGATCTATTCCCTGTGCCACTGCGGCATCGATTTTCTCTGTGCCTTCTCTCTTTATCACAGCTTCGGAACATCTCCCGAAGTATTTCTTTTATACAACTACTGCGCATTTGCCCTGCAGATGCCGATAGGCATCCTGATCGATTACCAGACCAGAAAGATGGGAAAGATGTTTCAGCTGGCTATGGTCTCCATGATCGCAGGTATCGTCCTGGCCGTGGCAGGATCTTTTTTATCTCCGATCATTTCCGGAACGGGAAATGCCTTGTTCCATGCGGGCGGAGGAGTCCTGACCATTCATGAAGACGATCTCTCCAGGATGAAAGGAAGAGGCCTTGGCGTATTTGTCGCACCGGGTGCGATCGGACTATGCCTGGGAATGTTGTTCTATGACACGGAATACTACTCTGTTATTCGGATCCTGATATCGGCAGTACTCCTGATCATGGCATATGTCGCATACAGAAACAGGAAAGAAACGGAAGCAAGTGATCGACCGGTCATCCCGGCAGACAGAAAAGTCCTGTATCTGATCCTGTGCTGTTTTATTGTCGTCGTACTTCGTTCCCTGATCGGGATCTCGGTCAGTTTTCCATGGAAGGATTCTTCCCGGAAAGTGTTCCTGAGCGTACTGTTCCTTGCCTGCGGCAAGACGGCAGGAGGACTTATTTCCGCAAGCTTCGGGATGAAGAGGACGGTCGCTGTCACGCTGATCATGTCGGCTGTATCGTATGCCTTTGCATCTGAGATGATCCCCGGCCTGCTGGCACTGTTTTTCTTCAACATGACCATGCCGCTGACATTGTACCTGCTGGCTGGAAGCATGAAACAGATGCCCGGCTTCGCTTTCGGCGTCCTGACCTTCGGACTGTTCCTGGGTTATCTTCCGTATCATTACGGTGTGCTGAGAGATCTTCCTCCATCGCCATACGGAACAATCGCATCATTGGTCTCCCTGGCGGTGCTCTATATCGCCATAAGATTATCGGAATGGAAAGAATATGAATGATCTGCCGCTGTATCTGAGACCGCTGTTTCTGACTCTGATCATCGAATGCGCCGCTGCAGTGATCATTTTCAGGGTCAGAAGACCTGAAGACATTGTTGTCGTGATCCTGGCCAATATCATGACCAATCCGCTTCTTGTCTACCTTTCAGCCGTTCTGGTGTATCATTTAGGTATAGATGCAGGAAGATGTATCACATATCTGGCCCTTGAACCGCTGGTGGTCATGGCCGAATATGTGATCTACAGCAGATTCCTGAAGAAGGAGACCGGCTATCTGAGGATGTCGGTGCTGCTCAATATTATATCGATAACAGGAGGCTTGATATGTCAAAGACTGATATGACCGGTATCGCATTGTTCGTGATCATGTTCATGAGCGTTTTCATAAGGACCGTAAATGCAGATGTCGCACCGGGTCCGTTCCCGGGTGGAAATTCATTCCTGCCGCTGGTGCTGATCCTCTGTGTGATCGTCCTTTGTCTGCTGATGCTGAAGAAGTTCTTCAGGAAATAATTGACATGACGATGTATCTATTGTTTAATAGATACGCACGGGGTTGAATTTGGTTTCGACTGGTCTAGTTTGATTCAGACTGCAGTGGAGTGATGACCTTATCATCAAACTTAAATTAAACGCTAACACTAATTTAGCATTTGCTTAATCAACAGCCGACATAGGCTTTAAGCGCTTCTGATTGCCAGGTTCATAACAGTCAGTCGTAAACATGAACTAGGTGAAGTGAGTTTAGTTCTTTCCTCACCATCCGAAAACCGAAAAGACGAATTCAATACTTGGTAGTTTAAGCCGTTGTATTGTCTTATCCAAAGTTAAACTAAACTGTAGACGTCTGGATGTGGGATTATTCCAGGACGAGGGTTCGAGTCCCTCCAACTCCACCAGATTAAAACAAGGGATCTATTTCAGGTAAATAGATTCTTTTTCTTTATGTCAAATGATGAACCCAGAACTGATAAAGTGAGTGGCAAGTTCAAGCACATCTACAAAGATCTACATGTATAATTATTCATCAGGTTA
>JAILLA010000089.1 GCA_024693325.1 Solobacterium sp. | reverse complement strand
TATTTGATATATCGAAGGGGGTCTATAGACCATGAAAGATAAATTGATGGACGGCCTGCTTAATTTTGCAGGCAAACTCCAGGCGAATCGCTTTATGTCCTCCATCAAAAACGGATTTACCGATTTGATGCCGGTCATCATTACAGGTTCGTTCTGTACTCTTATCTCCAACGTTGTACTTTCAGTCAACCCTGGCTATCTGTCCGTAGCTAACATTCCGGGCATGGCTTGGCTGAACGTATTAACACCGATCTTCACAGCTGCTAACTATGGCACAATGAACATGCTGGCTATCGGCATCTGCATTCTGATCGCTATGCATCTGGCTGAAACCTATGGCAACCACGACCGTGTTGTTCCGATCGTTGCCCTGGCTTCATTCATCTCACTGTGCTCAACAAGCACAACAGTAAAAGACGCAGCAGGAGCTGATATCGTCGTCAACAACGTACTGCCTTCCACAGTAACAAATGCACAGGGTCTGTTCGTTGCTATGCTGACATCCATCTTCTCCACAATGCTGTTCTGCAAGCTGGTCGCAAGCGGAAAACTGGAAATCAAACTTCCTGAATCCGTACCGTCCAACGTTGCACGTTCATTCTCAGTCCTGTTCCCGGCTGCTCTGTCGATCCTTGCTGTTTCAGCATTCGGATTCGCATTCCATGCAATCACAGGCATGACACTGTTCGATGCGATCAAGACATTCCTCCAGGCTCCGCTGCAGGGTATTATGACAGGTCTGCCCGGCTTCATTGCTTATTGCTGCTTTGCTAACATCCTCTGGATGTTCGGTATCCACGGCACACAGACACTGTCCGCAGTAGCTTCCCCGATCCTGCTCGCTTCCTTCGCTGAAAACGAAGCAGCATATCTGGCTAACAAGGCGATCCCGAATATCATCTGCACACCGTTCCAGTCCATGTTTATGTCAATGACAGGTGCAGGCGTTACCGGTGGTATGATCATTGCTATCATGCTGTTCTCCAAGCGTGAAGACTTCAGACAGATCGCTAAGCTGTCCATCCCTTGCGGAATCTTCAACATCAACGAACCGATGACGTTCGGTATCCCGATCGTCCTGAACCCGATGTTCGCTGTACCGTTCATCCTGACACCGGTAGTATGCGTTATTATCGGTTACGTTATGACTTCCATCGGATTTGCAGGCCGCGGTGTAGTTAACGCTCCTTGGACAACTCCTCCGATCATTGCTGCATTCCTTGATACAGGCGGATCGATCGGTGCTGCTATCACACAGGCTCTCTGTATTGCAGTTTCAACACTGATCTACACACCGTTCATCATTGCTGCAAACTCTACTAAAGGCGAAGAAGAGTGAGCATTAATTAAGTAAAAAATTATGACCTGGTGTACAGTTTCTATGATAGGAATCTGTATACCAGGTTATTTTAACTTCAGGAGAAAGGCGGAACCACAGAATTGCTGATTAAGGAAAAATTGAACAGCGGCTTGAAATTATCGCCGTCTGAAAGACAACTTGCTGACTATATTTTCGAGTATCCGGACAGGTTTCTGAAGATGTCCATACCGGAAGTGTCAAAACAACTCTATGTCAGCAAATCTACAATTATCCGGTTTGCAAAGAAACTGGGTTTTGTCGGTCATAAAGATCTGTGCCTTTCGCTTGCAAAAGAACTCAGTCTTGAGACAGCAAACCTGGTCACACTTGACCAGATGCGTCCGCTCGCCGAGCAGATCAGAGCGGATACAGTGATCCAGGATCTTCTGAAACTGTACAACCGTGTACTGATCAGGCATTGCGGACAGCTTGATATCAATCAGCTGAACAGGATCGCCGACATGATCTCAGAGAGAAAAAGAATCATTCTGTTCGGTCTTGCCGACGCGTATCTGATCGCTTCGGATTTCCAGTACAAACTGATGGAGATCGGCATCGACGCGATCCTTCCGATCGTACCGGATATCTTCTGGAAGCAGGGATTCAAAGTCAAAAACGGTGATGTCACCCTGATCATTTCCCTGAAAGGTGACTACCGTGATCTGTTTGATATCACATCCCTGATGAACAGAAGAGAGAGCCGCATCGTCCTGCTGGAAAGTTCGGAGGATGAAAAACTCAGCATGTTTGCGGAAGAAGTCGTTAACATAGAGTGCAATGAAGGGGATGCCAGCATGCGGATGATCGCAAACAGGACGCTCGTAACCTTTATCCTGGATATTATTTATCTGCTGATCTATCTGCGTAATGAAGATCTGCTTTCTGAAAAATGAGCACGTGAAGTGCTCTTTTTGTTTCAACTCTTCTTTCGGGACAGTTCATGTTACAATAGAACGCGTTGGAGGAAATTCTGATGAATGAAGATATTATCAAGACGATAGCCGCTGAACTGAAAGTCGGCATCGATCAGGTAAAGAATACGCTGTCCATGCTGGAGGAAGGCAATACGGTACCATTCATTGCCCGCTACCGCAAGGAACAGACAAAAGGCCTGGATGAAGAGCAGATCCTGTTTATTGAAAAACAGTACAAATACCAGGTCAACCTGAAGGAACGAAAGGAAGCCGTGCTTGCGCTGATCGAACAGCAGGGCAAGCTGACGGATGAGATCCGTGATTCCATCAATGCGTGTACAAAGCTCTCACAGGTCGAGGATCTGTATAAGCCTTACAAGCAGAAGAAAAAGACAAGGGCAGCTGTTGCGATCAAGAACGGTCTGCAGCCTCTGGCTGACTGGATCCTGGCACTGCCGGAAGAAGGCGACCTGTCTGCGGAAGCTGCGAAGTATATTACTGAAGAAGTGAAGACAGCTGAAGACGCGATCCAGGGCGCTAAGGATATCATTGCCGAGAATGTCAGTGATAACGCGAAGCTCAGATGGAGCTTCAAGGATACGATCCTGAAGTCCGGTGTTCTTGTTACAAAGAAAAAGAAGGATGCCGAAGACGAAAAGCATGTCTATGAAATGTACTATGACCGTTCCGAAAAGATCTCTCAGATCGCGGATCACCGTGTCATGGCGATCGACCGTGCCGAGAAGGAAAAGGTCGTAACCGTTACATTCAGCTATGATCTCGAATATCTCGAGAATGAAGCGATCGGTGTTTACCAGAAAGGCCAGAAGACGATCGTTGAAACTGAACTGCAGGATGCTGTCAGGGACGGATGCGAAAGACTGCTGCTGCCCAGTGTAGAGAATGAGATCAGAAGCGATCTGTCCGACCGCGCTCATACAAGCTCGATCGAAGTCTTCTCACTGAACCTTGAAAAGCTGCTGTCTCAGCCGCCTCTGAAGGGAAGGATCGTTCTCGGATTTGACCCCGGTTTCTATAACGGATGCAAGCTTGCTGTCCTGGATGAAACAGGAAAGATGCTGACGGTAGACAAGATCTTCCCGTTCCGCAAAGACGGTGATATCGAAGGTTCCAACCGCAAGCTGCTGGCACTGATCAAAAAGTACGGTGTGCAGATCATTGCGATCGGCAACGGCACTGCTTCCAGAGAAAGTGAAAAGCTTGTTGCGGAACTGATTCACAACAACGGTCTGGATGTCAGCTACGCGATCGTTTCCGAAGCAGGCGCTTCCGTATGGTCTGCCCAGGAAGCAGCCAGAGCGGAATTCCCTGACATGGCTGTTGAGGAACGTTCTGCCGTATCCATTGGCAGAAGACTGCTCGACCCGCTGGCAGAGCTGATCAAGATCGATCCGAAGTCCATCGGTGTCGGACAGTACCAGCACGACCTGCCTGAAAAAGCATTGAATGAACGTCTGGATGAAGCGATCATGAAGTGCGTCAACCGTACAGGCGCTGACCTGAACACAGCTTCCCAGGAACTGCTGACACATATTTCCGGTCTCAACAGCGCGACAGCCAAAGAGATCGTCAATTACCGTAATGAGAACGGCAGATTCACAAACAGGAACCAGCTGCTGAATGTCAAGAAGCTCGGTGCTAAGACATTTACCCAGTGCGCAGGCTTCCTGCGTATCAAGGACGGTGATGAACCGCTGGATGAAACATCCATCCACCCTGAGAGCTATGACGCAGCGAGAAAAGTCATGGAAGTATGCGGCATAACACAGCTCGGTACACCGGATGCACAGTTCCCGGAAGAAAAGATCCGTGAGCTTGGTATTGACAGCTATACGCTGAAGGATATCGAAGATGCGATCCGCCAGCCGCTCAGGGACTACCGTGACCAGTTTGAAGGCGCATTGCTGAGAAGCGATGTCCTGGAGATCAGCGACCTGCATGTCGGTGACCAGCTGTCCGGTACAGTCAGAAACGTCGTCGACTTCGGTGCATTCGTTGACATCGGTCTTCATGAAGACGGTCTGGTCCATATTTCCCATATGTCCATGAAGCGTGTCAGCCATCCTTCCGAGGTGGTGTCCGTCAATGATATCGTCAAGGTCTGGGTCTATGAGATCGATGAGGCAAGAGGAAAGGTCAAGCTGAGCCTGCTGCCTCTGGAACAGCTCAAGGCAAGAGATGAAGCAGTGAAGGCCGCAAGGGAAAACCGTAAGAACGGCAAGGGACGGAACAACCGCAATAACAACAATAACAACCGCAGGAACGATAACCGTCCGGCAAAGAAACAGCCGGAAAAGGTCACCATGGAAGACGCTACAAAACGTCTCCTGGAACGTTTCGGCAACAAGCATTAATACTGCTATCCGGCTGTGAGAGATCATGGCCGGTTTCTTTTTTGCAGTGTTAATGCAATTCGATGAACTGAATGATATGATTATTGGCATGAAACGCACAGTGATCGGGATCCTGGCACATGTCGATGCCGGGAAGACAACATGTATAGAAGGAATGCTCTACCGCTCCGGAACGATCCGGAAGATGGGAAGGGTAGACCATGGAGACGCATATCTGGACTATGACGAACAGGAACGGGACCATGGGATCACCATCTACTCCAAGGAAGCTGTTTTTACGTGGAAAGACACGGAAATACAGGTCATTGATACACCCGGTCACGCTGATTTCTCCAGTGAGATGGAGAGATGTCTCAGAGTCCTGGACTTTGCGGTGATCCTGATCTCAGGACAGGACGGGGTACAGAGCCATACGCAGACGATCTGGAAGTGCCTGGAACACTACCATGTACCGGCAATCGTATTCGTCAACAAGATGGATATCAGCTATAAGACAAAACAGGAACTGATGCAGGATCTGGAACAGCATCTTTCCGATACATGCGTGGATCTGTCTGATCCCGGCAGGTATGAGAAGCTGGCGCTGATCTCTGATGAAGCGCTGAATGAATATATGGAGACCGGTTCGATCGGTGATGAGACTGTCAGACAGGCTGTTTATGACCGGAAGTGCACTCCATGTCTGTTTGGTTCCGCACTGAAGCTGGACGGTATCGATGAACTGATGGACAGGATCAGCTGGCTGAGTGAAGAACGGGAGTATCCTTCTGAATTCGGCGCCAGGGTCTATAAGGTCTCAACAGATGAGAACGGGGCAAGACTGACGCATATCCGCATGACCGGTGGCGTTCTGAAGAGCAGGCAGAAACTGTCGGAAGAAGACAAGGTCGATCAGATCCGTGTATACAGCGGAAAGAACTGGAAGATGATCGATGAAGCAGAGGCCGGCATGATCTGTGTCCTGAAAGGACCTGTCAATCTGGAAGACGGTCAGGGACTTGGTTTTGAAGAAGACTTTGAGAAGCCGATGCTGAATGCGTATATGACATACAGACTGGTCGTTCCCAAGGGGGCGGATACCATGGCTCTGATGCGGACATGCAGTCAGCTGATGCAGGAGGATCCTGCATTGTCCGTGAATGCCAACGAAGAAACGCATGAGATCCAGATCTCCATCATGGGAGAAATGCAGATGGAAGTTCTGCAGAAAAAGATCAAGGACAGATGCGGGATCGATGTCCTGTTCACAACAGGAAAGATCATCTATATGGAAACGATCCGGAATACCGTGACGGGATCAGGACATTTTGAGCCGCTCCGTCACTATGCGGAGGCACATGTCCGCCTGGAACCTCTGGAACGGGGAAGCGGGATCATTGTGGAGAGCCAGTGCTCGCCGGATGATCTGTCGATGATGTGGCAGAGGTCCATTCTGTCCGCACTCAATCACAGGATCCACCGCGGGGTGCTGACAAGATCACGTCTGACGGACGTCAGGATCGTTCTGATCGCCGGCAGAGGACATCTGAAGCATACCGAAGGCGGTGACTTCCGTGAAGCAGCCTGCAGGGCAGTACGCCAGGCACTTATGAAGGCAGACAATATCCTGCTGGAGCCGTACTGTTCCTTTACGCTCAGGATCCCTTCAGGTTCTCTCTCCAGGGCGATGTATGATCTTGAGATGCGTCAGGCATCCATTGAGATCGAAAGCAATGATGACAATGAAGCAGTGATCACCGGCAGGGGACCTGTCCGCACACTGATGGAATACCAGAATGATGTAACAGCATATTCCCGCGGGAAGGGCAGATTTACCTGGAGGCCTGAGGGATATGATGAAAGTCCCCAGCAGGATATGATCGTAGAATCGATCGGCTATGATCCGGATATGGATTACTCCCAGCCTGCAGGCTCGGTATTCTGTGCGCATGGTTCGGGATTCTATGTACCGTGGGATAAAGCGGATGAATACATGCATATCCAGTTCCGTACGCCGTCTGCTTCTTCCGCTTCTCATCCGGTCCGCTATAAGGTGTCGGAAGATGAACTGAAGAAGGTCTTTGAGATGACGACCGGCCGGAATAAAAACGAAAAGAAGCACTACACTCCGAAGAAGACGGAGAAACCCGATAAACCGGCAAAACCGAATCCGGTCGTTCACCTGCCTGTCTGTATGATCGTTGACGGTTACAATATGATCTATGGATGGGAAGACCTGAAAGAACTGTCCAAGGTAGATCTGTATGCGGCGAGGGAAAAACTGATCGACCGTCTCTTCAACTATATGGGTTATACGGGATACCGCATGGTCGTGGTTTTTGACGGATACAAGGTCAAGGATAATATGGGCACGGAGATCCGCAGAGGCGATATGACGATCGTCTTTACCAGAGCTGACCTGACAGCGGACGCATATATCGATAAGGCTGCCCACGAAATGAAAAAGCAGTACCGCCTGATCGTTGCGTCATCTGACGCGCTGGTCCAGAATGCCGTATTCGCGCAGGGTGCTTCCAGAATGTCTGCCAGGGAACTGGCATCCCAGCTGGAGTACTATGAAAAACAGATGCTTACGACAATATGAAATAAAACAAACAGCTCCCGATTGCGGAAGCTGTTTTTGCGAGATCAGAATATAAACTGCATCAGCAGCATACAGCAGATCGTGCCGCCTGCGATCGACAGCAGCGTCTGCTTTTTCCATAGATGGAGCAGAATGGTAACTGTCATGCCGGCTGCCTCCGGGATGCCGTGCGAACCTGATACGAGGCTGACATCCTTGAGACAGTACACCACCAGCATGGCGAAGATCGCCGGGGGAAGCGCATTGCCCAGATAAACGATGTATTTCGGGGTATCCTTCCTGAAAGCCAGGAACGGAAGGGCACGGATCAGGATGGTCGCAATTCCGCATGTCAGGATCGTCAGAATCGCCTGTGTCTGTGTCATGAGAGATCACCTGACCTTTCGACCGGTTTCCGGAATACCGTTAACATCAGTACGATGACTGCCATTGCCGGGATCAGGAATGAATCCCTGCCGAAGAGCAGGAGGCAGAGCAGGGATGCGGCTGCGCCGATCCATGCGCTGATATGGCCCTTTTCCTTCAGAAGCTGGTTCAGCAGGATGACCGTAAACATGGAGGTCATGACAAAGTCCAGACCTTCCGTATTGAAATGGATGATCTGACCGAGAAGGCCGCCGATCGTACATCCGGTCATCCAGTAGATATGATCCAGTCTTGAAATACATTCCCAGAAGCTGTATCTGCTGATGCCTTCCGGAATATCCGCAGAGCAGTTGATCGAGAATGTTTCGTCAGTCAATGTATAGATCAGATACCATTTCCGGTATCCGGCGCCTTTGTACTTTTCAAGCATCGCCAGACCATAGAAGAGATGCCTTGCCTGTACCATGATGGCCACAAGGAATGTCTGCAGGAGATTGAACGGTCCCGCCAGCATGGATACAGTGAGGAATTCCAAAGATCCGCCGTATATTACGATTGAGGTCAGTGTCGGATACCAAAAAGGATTGCCGGCGGAAGTCATAAAGACACCGTAAGCAATTCCCAAAGGTATATATCCGGTCATGACCGGGATCGTGTGAGGTAAAGCTGCTTTCAATGTATCAAGGGACTGCCTGTTCATGAACCAAATCTTACTATCTGCAGTCCCTGATTACAATATATTTACTCACTCAGCAGTCCGATGAGATACGGGATCGCCTGTTCGAAATTGACGCCGTATGTATTGTGGTTCTCTTCCGCCAGCGTGAGACGGATCGATTCCGCTACATACAGACATGCGATCTTCATTGCCTCATCCAGGCTCTTGCCGATCGTCAGTGCCCCGCACAATGTGCCTGCCCAGAGATCGCCTGTACCGTGGAAATGTTCCGGCTGTTCGTCAGTGAAGAATGTATGGTATTCATCATTGACGCTGTCATAGGCATATGCGCCTGTTTTTCCTTTTTCCAGACTGATGCCTGTCAGGATCGCTGTCTTTGCGCCGAGTGCGCAGAGTTCCTTCAGCTCTTGTCTGACATAAGCTTCGTCATAATCGTCGCCGCAGTATTCTTTCCTCAGCATGAACGATGCTTCGGTCAGGTTAGGGCAGATGTAATCTGCTTTACCGCAGAGCTTTGCCATTTCATCCGCGAATTTCTGGTCGAACCCGTAATAGAGTTTTCCGTTGTCTGCCATTGCAGGATCGACGAGGATAAAGCCGTCCCTGCCGAAGCGCTCAAACAGTTCGGATGCAATGTCCAGCTGTTCGAATGATCCAAGATAACCTGTATAGATCCCGTCAAAACGGAACTGTTCTTTCTCCCAATGATCCATGATCGGACGGATCTCTTTTGTCAGATCACAGAATGTGAAGCCTTGAAACATCGTATGTGTGGACAGAACCGCTGTAGGGATCAGCGCTGTTTCAACACCCATTGCGCTGATGACCGGGAAAGCTGCGGTTATGGAGCATTTCCCCACACAGGAGATATCCTGCATAGTAACTACTTTCTTCATATCACGTTACCTCCGCGTATATATTAATATGCTGTTTTAAAATTACAAGCCTCCTGCACAGGATACACGGTCCATCGTGTATAATAAAAAGACAGGAGTCATATTCATGAGACAGGATCATTGCAGGGTACTATATGCCGCAGGCGGCTGCTTTTGGGGCACGGAACATGTTTTCCGGGCACTGAACGGTGTTGTTGAGACAACCGCGGGATATGCCAACGGACATACGGAACATCCGACCTACAGACAGGTATGCACTGACATGACAGGCCACAGGGAGACGGTCAGGATCGTATACGATCCGCAGGTCATTCCTCTTGAGAAACTGCTGAAGGCATTCTTTATCTGTGTGGACCCATCGGTTTCCAACCGTCAGGGCAATGATATCGGAAGCCAGTACCAGACGGGCATCTATTATACGGATGAAGAGACCGGGAAAGCAGTTCGGGCATATTTTGAGGAAGAAAAGAAACGCCATCCTGTGTTCAGCACAGAATGCGGACCATTGAAATGTTTTTATGAAGCTGAGGAGTATCATCAGGATTATCTGATCCGAAACCCTGAAGGATACTGTCACATTACACGTGAAGAATATGACGCAGTCAGAAGACTGAACGATGAATAATCAGAGGACATTATGAAGATCACATTACGAACAGCAAACAATTTTGAGAAAGTGATTGAACGGGAAACTCCGTGCACTGCAGAAGAGCTCGTCCGTGAACTGAAAGGGGATTTCCCTTATCAGATCCTTTTATGCCGGAAAGACGGCAGACCGGAGTCACTGAGGACCGTTCTTGATCATGACTGCACGGTGGAACTGCTGGATCTGAGAAATCCCACCGGAAACATGGCATACCAGGTGTCGCTGACATTCCTTTATATCAAGGCAGTGCATGATGTGCTTGGACCAAATACACGGGTGATCATATCCAATTCCCTCAGCAAAGGCCTCTTTACGCAGATCCGTACGGGAGGCATTGACGACAATACTGCCGGTAAGATCGCATCCCGCATGAATGCGCTGATCAGGGCTGACGCACCGTTTACCGGCAAACGCGTGAACAGAAGTGAACTGGAAGAGTTCCTGAACAGATTCGGAAGAAAGGATCAGACAGATCTGCTGAACAGTTCATCCGATCTCAAAGAGGCTTACCTGTATACACTGGACGGTGAAACGGAAGTGTTCTACCACATGCTGGTGCCTTCTGCCGGCTACCTGAAATGGTTTGAGGTCAGACGGTACAAGAACGGAATGCTGCTGAGGTTCCCGCATCAGTCCAGTCCGGATATGATCCTGCCGTTTGAAGACCAGAAACAGCTGTATGAAGCATTCTCCGACGCTTATCACTGGGATAAGATCATGCGTGTGGAATATGCGGCGGATCTCAATAAAATGATCAACAAGAATGAATACAGTGACCTGGTCCTTCTCTCGGAAGCGCTCCATGAAAAGAAGATCGCCGAGATCGCTGAAGAGATCAAACGGCTCGGCAAGCGGATCGTTCTTGTGGCAGGTCCTTCTTCATCCGGCAAGACGTCATTCGCAAAGCGGCTGTGCATCCAGCTGAGAGTCAGTGGAATGCGTCCTCTGTACATGGGGACGGATGACTACTTCCTGGAACGCTGGCAGACACCGCTCCTTGAAAACGGAGAAAAGGACTTCGAAAGTATCCGCGCAATGGATATCAATCTGTTTACACAGCAGATGAATGACCTGCTCGCAGGAAAAAAGGTCGATCTGCCGGTGTTTGATTTCAAGACCGGTTCCAAGACATTCGGCATACGGTTTGAATCGCTGGAACCGGGTCAGCCTGTCGTACTGGAGGGCATTCACAGCCTGAATCCGGCACTGACAAACGGGATCGCCGCTGACCTCAAATACAGGATCTATATCAGTCCCCTGACACAGCTGAATATCGACGAACACAACCGTGTTCCGACAACGGACGGCAGGCTTCTGAGAAGAATGGTGCGTGACTACCAGTTCCGCGGATACGATGCCAAGCATACGATCCATGCCTGGCCGTCTGTCAGGGCAGGTGAGGAACAGAACGTATTCCCGTATGACATCAATGCGGATATATTCTTCAATTCCCACTGTCTGTATGAGCTGACGGCACTGAAAAAATACGCGAAACCGCTGCTGGAGGAGATCACACCGGAAGATGATGAATACATGGAAGCCCAGCGCATGCTCGACTTCCTGGCATGTTTCAGTGAAATGCCTGATGATTCCATCATTCCGAACAATTCCCTGGTGAGGGAATTCATCGGCGGAAGTGTTCTGATGTAAAAAAAATGCTGTTCAGGAAACGATCCTGTTCAGCATATTTTGTATATGTTCTCTCAGCAGCCTGTACAGGAGATAGCCGATGATCGTGCCGAGCGTGTTTGTGATCAGGTCGGTGATGTCAGCTGCCCTGTAAGGATTGAGGAATGGCTGTATGCATTCAATGGCAAGACTTGTAAGGAATCCGGCTGATATGATGGCCAGCGGACTGCGCTGCATGATCAGAGGCAGCAGAAAGCCGAACGGGATCATCATGAGGATGTTCAGGATGATCTCTGTTTCCGCGTTCAGGTGGCCTTCGGCAATGTCTATGAACGGAGACAGGTTGATCGTACCGGCAGGATACAGATAGAAATTCGGGATCGAAGCCAGCACGGGCATCAATGTAAAGTAGACGACCATGCAGAGATAACAGTAAAAGACAGTGCGCAGGAACAGGCGCAGATGGCCCATTTCCTTCCACTTTCTGTAGAACACGATAAAGTATACAAATACCAGAACGACAAAGTCCGGCAGACTTGCAATTCCCCGGATCATCGTACGCTCCGATCTGTTGCCGATATGCTGTGCATCCATAAAATCGTAACATGCCGCATGAAAGAAAAAAAGACTGAAAACGCTCATAGCGGAGTGCCAATGAGGTAAAATGTAGACTATGAAGAAACTGTTTGCGGCTCTGTCAGCCATATTGATCTGCATGTCACTTCCGGTGCGCGCGCAGGATGATCCCGGCATATTTCATCTGATGGACCCGGGAAGTCTTTTCTATGACGCATCGTCCGGATATGACGCGTCCGATCTGACCGTCTGGAAGAATGATGTGCTGCTGCTGAAAGCGGTCTATCATGCGGATCATGACTGTGAGCTGTCACTCTCATCCGAAGAGAATGTACACGCTTCATTCCTGGAAACAGTCAGTGCTTCCATCGGGACCGGCAGTGATCCTGTCGTACCGCATTATGATGTTCCTGACCGCATCGGCTCTCAGACACACACTGCCCGGCAGGGTGAAACGGTATATGTGCTGATCGAGATCGAAGTGCCGGAAAACACCCCGGCGGGAATGAAGGAAACAGCTGTCGTGCTGTCCGACACCGCACAGCATCCTCTGCAGATCACATACGAGGTCAAAGACCATGTTCTGCCGGAGCCCGGGCTTTCCGCAGAATACTGGCAGTATCCATACACTTCGCTCAGGTGGTATGACATGCTGGAGGGTGAAGAACCGTTCAGCAGGAAACACATGTCCGTTCTCGGAAAACAGCTGGACGCATACGCGGAACTGGGCATGAAGAACATTACGGTCACGGTCACGGATGAACCCTGGGGACATCAGGTATATGACCCGTATCCATCCATGGTCAAATGGAAACATGACAAGGACGGCTATCTGTTTTTTGATTATACGGACATGGATCAGTGGGTCAGTCTGTGCATGGAACATGGTATTGATGGTTATATCGACTGCTTCGGCATCCTTCCTTTTACCGGGAAGTGGCAGATCATTGAACATGACGGGAGTATCACGGAAGTCAGCCCGGAGATCGGCAGTTATGAGTGGACAGATCTCTGGTCGACCTTCCTGTACAGCTTCACGGACCACATGGAAGAAAAGGGCTGGCTGGAGAAGACGTATATTACGATCGATGAACGGCCTGTTGAAGATATGAAAACAGCGGTCGGCCTGGTACATGAGATCTGCGGGGACCGCCTGAAGTTCCGTGCTGCCCTGGCAGAGATCTCGGAAGACAGCTTCTATGATGAGTTTGACAGGCTGGCGGTATCGATCGCGTCGTTCTCAGGCAAAGAGGATATGATGCGCCGCATCATATCGCACAGAAAAGAGCTTGGCCTGACAACGCAGATGTATAACTGCTCGACTAACTATCCGAACGTATTCGCGCTGTCGGAGCCTGATGAAGCGCTCTGGACAGTGGAATATCTTGCCGGTATGGGATTTGACGGTTTCCTCAGATGGGCTGCGGATGCCTGGCCGGAAGATCCCCGGGTCAGCCTGGACTTTGAGCACTTTGAAGCAGGAGATACGATGCTCGTATATCCGGACAGGTCTGACAGCACTGATCCTCAGATCAGCCAGTCATACAGGCTGAAGATGATCGGGCAGGGGATCAGGAATGTCACCAAGCTGCAGGCATTGAACAGACAGGATATCCTGTCCGTAATGTACCGGGGCAACGGGAAGGAAAACAGGTACGGCGCGGTCTATGCGAAGCGCCGGAGTGTCAGGGCACTGACATCACTTGAAGCAGACCGCATTGAACAGATGATCCGCAGCTGCGAGGATCCTGAATCAGGCATTGAGATGCCTGACCTGAATGTTCACCGGTCCGTCATGACGTATCTCGGGCTGAATCCTTCGTGGGACGGTGCCTATCTTGGTCTGCACCGGTGCGTCGCTTTGATCAATGTGATGTGTTTTGTGCTTGACCTGCTCATTCTTGCAGTGATGTTTATGCGTCATGCAGGTAAAATAAAGAAAACGGCAGCGTGCGTGATCACGCTGGCAGCCGGGGCATGTATTCTGCTGAACTGCGGCAGTACTGCCGTTCTGACCGACAGACTGACTGTCCTGATGATGACAGGTACGATATTATGCGCCGTGATTGCCTTAACGGGCAGAAGACGGCAGGGAGATTCAAAAGATGAAGCGTAAATTTGGAAGTGTAATTTCAGCAGTGATCGCTGCCTTCATGACAGCAGTGCTGTTTGCGCTGCTGATGCTGGTAATGAAGATCTATCCGTTCGGAGACCATACATTATTATACGGGGACGGCAAACAGCTGATCAGTCTGTATGCCAGTATCTTTGACATTGTGAAGCACCCGGACCAGCTGCTGTATTCATGGAATTCCGCGATGGGTACCGAGATGCTGGAAGTATCCGCAGCTTATCTGTTCTCGCCGCTGAACTATCTTCTGCTGTTGTTCAGAGACAACATCCTGCTTGGTTTCCATGTGATCGCCGGCCTGCGTCTTTCGCTTGCGGCATTCACATTCTGCATCTGGCTGAACCGGAAGGAAGGCCTGCGTGTCTTTTCCAGGGCCATGCTCGGTACGGCATATGCATATACCGGATTCACGATCACTTATCTGACGAATACATCCATGATCGACGGCGCGGTGATCCTGCCGCTGCTGGCACTTGGCGTGGCGCGCATCTATGAAGGAAAGGGCGTGCTTGTATATGTGCTTTCCATGATCGCCGCCATTCTGACCGGATACAGACTGATCGCCATGTTCACACTGGCATCCGTGCTGATCTACTTCAAGGGGATCCTTGATGAACCGGGCGGCGTCAAACGTCTGAAGAGAACATTTATGCCGTGGTTTATCGGTTCGGTGCTCTCGGTGCTGCTGTGCGCCTGTGTGCTCATTCCGATCTATGTTTCCACACATCATGGCTATGTATTCAAGATGCCTGAGTTCACGATACTGAACGGTGACCCGGCAGACCTGCTGTCTGCCCTGATGACAGGCAACCTGATGAAGCGCATCCCGCCGATCTTTATCGGTATCGTTCCGCTCGTACTGGCAGCCGCATGGTTCTTCGACAAGGAGATCACACTGCGTCACAAGGCAGTCATGCTGGCGGTACTGGGCATTGCCCTGGCTGCGATATGGATCCCGATCCCGTATCTGTTCAGGGACTCTGTCAATGTGGCAGACTTTGATATGAGATGTACATGCCTGGCTGTATTTATCCTGATGGACCTTGCGGCAGAAAGCAGGGGAAGCCTTGAAAGCATGACGACAGCCGGATATATCCTGACGGGCATCCTGTGTGCTGCGCTGCTTGCCGGCTATGCAGTACTGCGCCAGGGAGAACTGGTCATCTGGGCAGTGATCGTTGACGGTCTGCTGATGGCAGCGGCTGTTGTGCTCTGCTGGCTGATCGGTGCAAAAGCAAACAAGATCGCTGCAGCTGCCCTGATCGTTCTGGCACTCGGAAATTCCGTGGAAAACAGCTGGCTGTCACTGCGTGAAGGCGTGAAGGAAGTGTCTGCCGCACAGTTCTATGATGTGTATGACAAAGCAGCCGGCACTGCCGCCCAGCTCAGCAATGATTCACTGGAGCGCACTGCCACAACATTTGCCTGGGGACGGGAGGACGGCTTCCTGTATGAACTGAACAGCCCTGACGGCTATCTGCAGTACAGACCGGCGGAAGGCCCCGCATTTGCTCAGAAACTGGGTGTTGTCTGGGACAATGAACACAGCAGCTACGCAGAAAACGCAGGGAATATTTCCGAATCGGCAGACGGCCTGATGTCCGTAAAATATGTGCTGAGCAAGGATGACCTGACAAATAAGTCATATACGAAGTCAGGCAGCTATTCCGGCATCAGTATTTACCAGAATCCGTTCTGGACCGGTACCGTAACGGCTGTTGAAGAACTGCCGAAAGCAGGAACCAATACATTTGAAACACAGAACATGATCTGGCAGAGCCTGTCAGGTGAAAAAGATGCTGTATATACAGATGCCAAAGCAGTGCTGAAGAAAAACGGCACCGGCGTTACAGTCACAGTCAAGGGTGACAATAAACCGCTGTATATGGAAGTGCCTGCAGGCAGTGCGGAGATCACGGTCAAGCCTGATAAAAACGAGCAGGTAATTGAACATAACGGAACAGCTTGTGTCTATTATCTTGGCAAGCCGTCTTCCGGAAAAACAGTCACGGTCACGATCGTGCCCGATAACGGTGATGATGCGGATTACAGCAAAACCATTGTATATACCGAGGATCTGACAGTATTGAGAAAACTGTCCGGCATTGCGCAGAAGCGTGCTGTTGATGTGAAGCGGGTATCGCCTGCCCATCTGCGCGGGGAAAGCTCGGTCGCGCCCGGAAGCGGTTATATCCATACAAGCATTCCGTATTCGGCAGGCTGGAATATCACGGTCGACGGCAGAACGGCGATCCCGTTCTCCGATGTCAACGGTATGATGTGCTTCGGCATTACAGAAGGCAGCCATATCATTGAAATGGTCTACAGACCGACCGGCTTCACCGTCGGCATGATCATCTCTGCCATCGCTGTCATCCTGCTTATCGTCTATATGTTTGCCCTTGGCGGCATGATCCGCCGCTACAGGAAGCAGGATAAGGAAGAGGCTGAAGAAGCGAGGAGAAGAGCGGAAGAAGAGGCACGGATAGCTGCCGAAGAAGCTCAGAGGGCTGCTGAAGAGGCCGCGAGAGCTGCTGAAGAACAGGCCTTAAGGGAAGCTGCGGAAGAGTCCGCAAGGATCGCCGCAGAAGCCGACCGAGCAGAACGTGAAGCAGAGGATACTGAAGCTCTGCCGGAGATCCCGGAAGTACCTGCTCTGAAGGAGTCTGAAGAGATCCGGCTCGTCCTGCCCGAACCTGAAGAGAAGAACCCGCCTCTGGATGAGGAATGATATTTCTTTTCAAAAGGCACCGGTTAGTTTACAATGCCGTTACGGAGGTCAAATATGTACAATGACTGGCTGACAATAGGCAGATTTACGATCCATGGCTATGGTGTCATGATCGCGATAGGTATTCTGTTCGGCTTCACGTATGCTGAACGGCAGGCAAAGAAACATGGTCTGAATTCCGATTATGCGGACAATCTCATCTTCATTGCCATCGCCTTCGGATATGCGTGCGCAAAGCTGACATATGTGCTGGTGAACTGGAATCAGTTTCTCAGCGATCCCAAGGCGGTGCTCGGCTCCGGCGGATGGGTGGTATACGGCGGGATCCTCGGCGGGATCCTGGCGGCATATATCTACTGCCGGATGAGAAAACTGAAGTTCAAGGATTACTTTGACTTGCTGCTGCCGGGGGTATCCCTTGCACAGGCATTCGGCAGAGTCGGATGCTTCTTTGCGGGATGCTGCTACGGGATCGAAACACACAGTCACTTCGGAGTGACATTCCCGGCACATTCACTTGCACCGTCGGGCATTCCTCTTGTTCCGACGCAGCTGCTCTCGGCACTGGGAGATCTCATTATCTTCCTTGTGCTGTACCGCATGTATGAGAACGAGAAAACAAGGACCTATACAGGTGCCGGGTATCTGGTGCTGTACAGTCTGGGAAGATTCCTGATCGAATTCCTGCGCGGGGATGTTGAGCGCGGACACATAGGTTTTCTTTCAACATCACAGTTTATTTCCGTATTTATGATGCTTGCCGGAGTGATCCTGATCATGAAACTCCGCAGTACGCACAGCGGAAACCAATCGGATATGATAGAATGAGTGGAAAGGTGGACTTGACTTATGAAAATCGGTATTGCGAATGACCATACAGCTGTGGAAATGAAGAAAGAAGTCACAGCATATCTGGAATCACTGGGACACGAGGTCATCAACTTCGGCACGGACAGCACGGAAAGCACGGATTATCCCATCTGGGGTGAAAAGGTAGCCAATGCGGTAGCTTCCGGTGAAGTGGAAAAAGGGATCGCGATCTGCGGAACAGGTCTGGGTATCTCCCTGGCATGCAACAAAGTACACGGGATCCGTGCTGCTGTATGCTCGGAACCTTATACTGCGAAATACGGACGTCTGCACAATGACTGCAACATCCTTTGCTTCGGCGCGAGAGTGATCGGCATTGAAATGGCCAAGATGATGCTGGACGCATTCCTGACTACGGAATTTGAAGGCGGAAGACATCAGCGCAGAGTTGATGAGATCATGGATATTGAAAGAAGGAACTCCGGTAAATAAGTATGAAGCGTGTTGGTAAAATACTGATACCGCTCGTTGTCTTACTGTTTGCTTTATACTGGATGCCGTTTATTACCGTCAATATCAATGAAGGCGGGGCTGTATACCGCGTGCCGTTTGCGTCTTCTTTGGAAAGCGCAGGGGATGGAAAGGTGACCTTTACCAGTCTGCGCAGCACGTATGCCTTGAAGAAGGATGCGGCCAACGCAATGATGGCGTATGGTGAAACAGCCTGCTACGGCAAAACGTATTACTATGACGATGCAAATGACATCTCATACTACGGTTATGAAACGGAATCAGGCATTCCCAGCCGTCTTACCTACCTGTATGAAAACGGGTTTGTATGTGACGGATGGACGGATGATGACGAGATCGCATGGCCGTATGGAGATCCTGCTGACGCGGATATCAATATAGATGTACAGGAAGCGATCGATCAGGAAAATCCCTGGTTTGTGATCGTGGACGGAAAACCGCAAAACCTGCATCTCTACAATGAATTCTCCAGGCTGTTCAAGCAGGGAGTATGCTGTTATTTCCGGACGATGATCGTTGAAGGCAATGAGCGTTCACTGATCGATATCCAGCTGCTGACACCTGATAACGGCGCGTATTTCATCAGGACGAGAAATGCGGACGGCATTCAGGACGGTGACTATGCCAGAGTGACGGAGACAGAGATCGACGGACATAAGTGGATGTGCGCATATAAAAAACAGTATGCAGGGGAAGAACCTGTCAAACTGTTCTGCGTAGATGAATGAAAACAAGAAGTGTGAGCCTGGCCCGCACTTCTTTTCATGTTATTCGGTTTCTGTTTCAGGGACCTGATCCTCATTGAGGATCTTCATGAATTCCTCACCTGTAATGGTTTCCTTCTCATACAGGTACTTCGCGATCCTGTCCAGATCGTCGCGGTTTTCCATTAACAGCTTTTTCGCTTTTTCATGCTGTTTCCTGACCAGCTCAATGACCTGACGGTCAATATCGGCAGCTGTTTCCTGGGAACAGTTCAGGGAAGCGTCCCCGCCCAGATACTGGTTCTGTACTGTCTCCATGGCAACCATATCGAAGTCATCATGCATGCCGTATCGTGTGATCATGGCACGGGCAAGCTTTGTGGCCTGTTCGATGTCATTGGACGCGCCTGTCGTGATTTCATTGAAGACGACCTCTTCGGCAGCCCTGCCGCCGGTCAGCGTAGCGATCCGGTTTTCCAGTTCCTGTTTCGTATACAGGTAATGGTTTCCTTCTTCGACCTGCATCGTATATCCCAATGCACCGGAAGTACGGGGAATGATCGTGATCTTCTGGACCGGAGCACTGTGTGACTGCAGGGCAGCGACCAGGGCATGGCCGACTTCATGGTAGGATACCGTCAGCTTCTCCTGATCTGTCAGGATGGCGTTCTTCTTTTCGTAGCCGGCAAATACAACTTCAATGCTCGCTTCAAGGTCTTCCTGTGTGACACGGTCCCTGCCTGCACGGACTGCCCTGAGGGCACCTTCATTGATGATGTTCGCCAGTTCAGCGCCGCTGGCACCGGATGCCATGCGGGCGATCATTTCATAGTCGATATCATCTTCTGTTCTGATCTTTGCGGCATGTACCTTCAGGATCGCTTCACGGCCTTTCAGGTCAGGCAGTTCAACAGGGACGCGGCGGTCGAATCTGCCGGGTCTGAGCAGTGCCGCATCAAGTGATTCCGGACGGTTCGTGGCAGCCAGGATGACGACGCCGTTGTTGCTTTCAAAGCCGTCCATTTCCGTCAGAAGCTGGTTCAGCGTCTGTTCACGTTCATCATTGCCGCCGATGTTGCCGGATACACGTTTTCCGCCGATCGCATCGATCTCATCGATGAATACGATGCACGGAGCTTTTTCTTTTGCCTGTTTGAACAGGTCGCGTACCTTGGAGGCACCCATACCGACAAACATTTCCACGAATTCCGAGCCGCTCATGGAGAAGAACGGAACATTTGACTCACCGGCAACCGCCTTTGCCAGCATGGTCTTACCGGTTCCCGGAGGACCTACCAGCAGGATGCCTTTCGGCATTTTGGCACCGATCTGTGAGTATTTGGCAGGGTCGTGCAGGTAATCGACGATCTCCTGCAGTGATTCCTTGGCTTCATCTTCACCGGCGACATCCTTGAACAGGATACCGGAGGTGGATTTGATATAGACTCTTGCGTTGGACTTTCCCATGTTGAACATCATGGAATTGCCGCCGCCTTCCAGACGTTTGCTCATCATCCTTCCGAAATAGATGAAGATGATGATCGGGAATATCCATGACAGCAGGAATGACAGGATCGGGGAGGTCTTCTGCTGGATGTCCGTTGCGAATTCCGCACCGGATTCATACAGACGGTCCGTCAGGTTGGGGTCGTTCATCAGACCTGTCGTATAGACCTGTTCTTCATCTGCTTTGGAGATAAAGAGGATCTGCGTATCGGTGATCTCGACTTTTTTGATCTCTTTGTTCTCCGTCATTTTCATGAACGTACCGTAATCGACCGTCTTGATCTTTGCCTGTTCCATGGTAGGGATGGCAAACAGGTTCAGCAGGCTCAGCACCAGCAGGACGATCGCATAGTAGTATATCAATGGCTTTTTCGGTTTCTCAATCTTATCCATAGTCATTTCTCCTTTGGTCATTATATTAGCACACTCAAACAAAGAGTGCTAAACATTTGACCGATTCATACAGAACTCACAAATTGACGCTGTTTTGTGGGAAAGTGAATTCATTGACTTGAAACTGTAATCTGAATAAGATACATATATCAGCTTGAATACTAGGGGGGTCTATGAACAATAACAGAAAACTGACACTGGCAGCCATGTTCCTGGCAATCGGACAGGTACTGCCGTTTATAACAGGACAGATCCCGCAGATCGGTGTGATGCTGTCACCGATGCATTTTCCGGTCCTTCTGTGCGGAATGGCATGCGGCTGGCAGTATGGCGGTCTGGTCGGATTTATCTGCCCGCTGCTGAGATCCGTATTATTCGGCATGCCGAGGATGTATCCCAACGCAGTCGGAATGGCATTTGAACTCTGCACATACGGCATCGTTTCCGGCTGGATGCTGGCGAAGTTCCGTGAAAAGAGCATCAAAAATATCTATATCTCGCTGATCACTGCAATGATCTGCGGAAGGATCGTATGGGGTCTTGCCTATACACTGATGCTGAGCGGCACGGATTCACCGTTCACGTTCCAGGCTTTTCTTGCCGGAGCGTTCCTGAATGCGATACCGGGCATCATCGCACAGCTTGTTCTCATACCGCTGATCATGCGGGCTCTGGTCAACGCAAAACTGGTCAAATAGCAGCTGCAAACTTCATATCAGAAAATAATAGCACGCAATTAATTGCGTGCTATTGAGTCTTATGGGACAAGCGTTTATCATAGACAGTGGAGGTGATGATCGTGGATCTCGGTTTCAAGATCAAGAAGATCAATGACATGCTTGAGAAGGGATACAATCAGCTGCTGCAGGAGCAGGATCTGACCTTTTCCCAGCACCATGTTCTGGTTTATCTGAAGCATCAGAAAGATCAGACGGCCAGACTGAAGGAACTGGAAAAACACTTCAATGTTGCCCAGCCGACCATGGCAGGCATCGTGGTCAGGCTTGAGTCAAAGGGACTGGTCCGCAGTTCTGTCCTGCCGGATGACCGCAGGGTCAAGGTGGTGACATTGACGGAAAGCGGCAATGAACTGCTCCATGAGTCATTCTTAAGTATGAAAAAAGGAGAGCAGATGCTTGTTTCAAAACTGAGCGGTGAGGAGACGGAGGAACTCGGCCGCCTGCTGGATGTCCTGTACAATACGATAATGGGGATCGCGCAGGATTATGAAGCAGATGCCGGAAAGGAGAAACTATGTTAAAAACACTGATGAAACAGATCGGTCAGTATAAAAAGGCGGCTATTCTGACACCGGTCTTTATGATCGGCGAAGTGCTGATGGAAGTACTGATACCGTACATTACTGCCAATCTGATCGATGAAGGTATCGAAGCTGCCAATATGGCTGCTGTATGGAAGTATGGTCTGATCATGCTGGTGATGGCATTTGTCAGCCTCATGTGCGGTGCGATGTCCGGCAAGTACGCAGCCTATGCGTCGACCGGCTTTGCCGCAAATCTGCGCCGCAGCATGTATGAGAAGATCCAGACATACTCATTCGCGAATATTGATAAATTCTCGACAGCGGGTCTTGTTACACGTATGACGACGGATGTTACAAACCTGCAGAATGCGTTCCAGATGATCATCCGTATGGCGGTCAGACCGCCGATGATGCTGATACTGTCAGTCATCATGTGCATTACGATCAGCCCGTCGCTGAGTACGATCTTCCTTGTAGCGGTGATCGTGCTTGCGATCGCACTGTCGATCCTGATCGTCAATACAACGAAGATCTTCCGTCAGACTTTTGAAAAGTATGACGCATTGAACGCAAGCGTTCAGGAGAACGTTTCCGCTGCCAGAGTCGTCAAGGCATTTGTCCGTGAAGACTATGAAACAGACAAGTTCAAAAAAGCTGCTGGCAATCTGAGAGCTATGTTCGTCAAAGCGGAAGCTCTGATCGCCCTGAACAACCCGGTCATGATGATGATCGTTTACGGATGCATCATTTCCCTGAGCTGGTTCGGCGCGAAGCAGGTCGTTTCCGGTGTGCTGACAACAGGTCAGCTGACATCCATGTTCTCCTATATCATGAGCATCCTGATGTCACTGATGATGCTGTCGATGGTATTTGTCATGATCACGATGTCCACAGCCAGCGCAGCCCGTATTTCCGAAGTGCTGAATGAAGTTCCGGATATTGCCAATCCCGCTGAACCGATCATGGATGTTGAAAACGGCCAGATCGACTTCAATGATGTTTCCTTTGCGTACAATACGGAAGGAAGCGGTGAAAATGTCCTGCAGGATATCGACCTGCATATCAGGTCGGGTGAAACGATTGGTATCATCGGAGGCACCGGTTCCGGTAAGTCCACACTGGTCAGCCTGATCTCAAGACTGTATGACGCAACAGAAGGGTCTGTTGCGGTAGGCGGCGTCAATGTCAAAGACTATGATCAGGAAGCACTGAGAAATAAAGTTGCGGTCGTTCTTCAGAAGAATGTCCTGTTCTCCGGTACGATCCTTGACAACCTCAGATGGGGCAAGGAAGACGCAACGGAAGAAGAGTGCATCAAAGCATGCAGGCTTGCCTGTGCGGATGAATTCATTGAGAAGTTCCCCGACAAATACAATTCCTGGGTCGAGCAGGGAGGAAACAACCTGTCAGGCGGCCAGAAACAGAGACTTTGTATTGCCAGAGCGCTGCTGAAGGATCCGAAGATCCTGATCCTGGATGACTCAACGTCCGCAGTTGACACGGCTACAGACGCGAAGATCCGTGACGCGTTTGCGAATACGATTCCGGACACAACAAAGCTGATCATTGCCCAGAGAATTTCTTCTGTCCAGCACGCTGACAGGATCATCGTCCTGAATGACGGAAAAGTGGATGGATTTGATTCACATGAGAATCTGCTTCAGTCAAATGAGATCTACCGCGATATCTATGAGACACAGCTGAAGGGTTCCGGCGACTTCGATGAGCCGGGCCGGGAAGGAGGCAACTGAGATGAGGGGACCCAGAAACATGGGACCGCGTCCCAAGGTGAAAAAAGGAACTCTGATGAGAGTTCTGAAGTACATGATGCAGACTTACTGGCTTCACATGATCCTGGTCGTGATCTTCATCATTACCAATGCGATCTGCACACTGCAGGGAACGCTGTTCATGCAGAAGCTGATCGACGTGTACATCCTTCCGATGATCAATACAGGCAGCCGTGATTTTGCACCGCTGGCTGCTGCCCTGAGAAAACTGGCTGCTATCCTGCTTCTCGGTATCTTCTCTGCCTATGCGTATAACCGTATTATGGTCACGGTAGGACAGGGAACGATGGAAAAGATCCGTGTAGAGCTGTTCAGCCACATGCAGACACTGCCGATCAAATACTTTGATACACATGCGCATGGCGACATCATGTCCGTATATACGAATGATATCGATACGATGAGACAGGTCATCGGCCAGACGATTCCGCAGGTGATCAACTCCGTCGCTACGATCGTGACGACATTCGTATCCATGGTCCGTATGAGTATTCCTCTGACCGGGGTATCACTGTTCATGATCATGGTCATGATGATCGTGTCGGGAAAGATCGGCGGTCAGTCCAGAAAATACTTTATCGAACGTCAGAAGACACTTGGTGCTGTCAACGGCTATGTTGAAGAAATGGTAGAAGGACAGAAAGTCATCAAGGTATTCTGCCATGAAGAAAAGGCTGTTGAACGTTTTGTTGATCTGAATGAAAAACTCCGTGAAGCAGGCAACAATGCAAACAAGTTTGCCAATATCCTGATGCCGATCAATGCCAACCTCGGCAATATCAGCTATGTACTGATCGCAGTCACAGGCGCATGGCTTGCACTGAGCGGTGTTTCTGCCCTGACGCTCGGCAGACTGGTATCATTCCTGACTCTGAACAGGAACTTCACACGTCCTGTCAGCCAGATCTCGCAGCAGGTCAACTCCGTTGCCATGGCAATGGCAGGTGCTGAACGTATCTTCGATATGATGGACGAGAAGAGCGAAGTAGATGAAGGCTACGTTGAACTCGTCAATGTCATTGAGAAAGAAGACGGAACGCTGGTCGAAACAGAACAGAAGACCGGCAAGTGGGCATGGAGACATCCTCATAAGGCAGAAGGAACTGTTACCTATCAGAAACTGAACGGCAAAGTGACAATGGATGACGTTGACTTCAGTTATGACGGCAAGAAAACAGTCCTGCACAACATCACATTGTATGGTCTGCCCGGTCAGAAGATCGCCTTTGTCGGTTCGACCGGTGCCGGCAAAACGACCATTACGAACCTGATCAACCGTTTCTATGACATCGCCGACGGCAAGATCCGTTACGATGATATCAACATCAACAAGATCAAGAAACCTGATCTGAGAAGATCGCTTGGAATGGTTCTTCAGGATACGCATCTGTTCAGCGGTACGATCATGGACAATATCCGTTACGGCCGTCTGGATGCGACGGATGAAGAATGTATCCAGGCAGCCAAACTGGCAAACGCGCATGGTTTCATCAAGAGACTTCCTGACGGATACAAGACATACATCACCGGTGACGGAGGTTCTCTCTCCCAGGGTGAAAGACAGCTGCTTGCCATCGCAAGAGCTGCTGTTGCGGATCCGCCTGCCATGATCCTGGATGAAGCAACATCGTCCATCGATACCAGGACCGAGAAGCTTGTTCAGAAGGGCATGGATGCCCTGATGAAAGGCAGGACGACATTCGTCATTGCGCATCGTCTTTCCACTGTCCAGAACAGTGACTGCATCCTCGTACTCGAGGACGGCAGGATCATTGAACGCGGTACACATGATGAACTGATCGACAAGAAGGGCAGATACTATCAACTCTATACAGGCAATCAGATCACTGAAGGATGATCGCTGATCCAAATATATCGATCATCACATAGTCTGAAAAACAGAAGATCCTCCGCTCAGCCATGTGTGCTGAAACGGAGGATCTTTATTTGATCATTTTTGTTTCCGACCGTCATTCCGTGGTCATGAAAGATCTTCTTGCCCGGAAATGATCAAAGAAACGCTCTCTTACTTCATCCTTGTTTGTACGGCTGACCGGAATACGTGCGCCGTCTTCCAGCACAAGCATGTCATGATCAAGTTCCCGGATCATACTGATGTTGACCCAGTATCCCTGATGACAGTGAATAAACTGATCAGTCAGTTCTTTCGGTATCAGCAGTGCAGGCCTGCGTGTATCATAATATTCCCTGTCTTTGCATAAGATCAGAGATTTCCGGCTGACTTTACTGATGTAAACGATCTGACTGACGGGTACTGCGATCGTTTTTCCGTTTTCTCTTATAATGATGCTTGACACTGTACCCTGGCTACCGTCCAGTGACTGCAGTGCTTTTTTCATTGCCGAAGGGAAATAATGGTCTGATGTTTTCTTGACCACAAACCAGATATGGTCAGCCTCATAGGCATCAGGTGCGTAATCGATGTATCCGGTCAGGAATATGATGCGGCACATCGGTACAAGCTGATTCATCCTCTTTGCCAGTGAAATGCCGTCTTCTCCGCCCAGCTCAATGTCAAGAATGGCAATATCCGGATAATAATGATCTTTGTTGATCTCGGACAGCAGTTCTTCCGCACTTGAAAACAACTGTATCAGATAACTTTTATGATCCTGATCCAGATAGGATGTTACAAGATCTTCTGCCAGTTTCAGATGTGTACTGTTATCATCACAAATTGCTATATTGAGTTTCATAACTGCTCCGCCGATGATCTGCTTTCAGTATAAAGCATAATGTTTGAAACATGATTAAGGAATTAATTTTAAAAATGTTTTGCAAAATCATTTCATAATTTCAACTCAGTGTGTAAAGCAAGATAGGATTGGTACAATTTAATGGTTTGTTATAGATGTTGTTTCTGTAGTCTTGAAAATGAAAGCCCTGATTATAAAAGTATTGTGATTTGATTCAGGTAATGAGAGTTTTTTTTGCCCCTTTGACAAAATTGGTAACTGCAAAAATGACATAAAAACCTACAAAATTAACATGATGGCTATCACATGATTATCAGTGCTGATAAAATAAAAATGTTCGTGGCATGTATGTTTGAAACAGAAAAATGCATCAGTTTGGATGGAACGATGCCGGAAATATTTTCAAATAAGTGCTTCGAGAAAACAGGCCTATATATTTGCGGCAAAACAGCCAGTTGGTTTAATCAGGAAATACGGGAAACTTGTATAAAAATTCTGCTTAGCCGATGCTGCTTTTTTCGTGTATAAAAGCAACTATAACAATGATTAATGACGATTTCATATATCATATAAAACCCATTCACTGCAGCACATTATTTGTGCTTTCGATAATTTGATGCAGCAGATTGTCTTATACCTGTATCAATTGGACAAACGGAGGATTTTTAGGGATGCAAAAAATTAAAGTTGTTCTTGAAGCGCTACTTAGCTTTACCATGGGAATTAATTTACCGCCCATTGAGATCTTTGCAGAAGAAGCAAAGATACCTGAAGATTATTCTGTGTTTGCCGAGCATGTTCATGATGAACATTGCAATCATGAGCATGACTATGGTTTGATCCTTTGGCAGGATGATCATATTCATCTAAATGAATCAACTGAAGATAAAATGATTGAACAGGAAGAAGCACCTGAAGCTACAGAACTACCTTCTTTGGATGAGGAAAGTGAAGTTTTTTCGGAACTTTCAGATGAATTTACTATTGGTGAACAGATTGAGACAAAAGAACTTCCTGAAGAGTCGGAAAACCAGAATACTGAGGAAGATGCTATCATTCAGGAAACTGATTTTACTGAATCTTCTGAACCTATGGCGACATGCAGTCATACTTACTCTGCTAGTTCCTATACGGTACTCAATCATACACAGCACACAAAAAAATGTACAAAATGCGGTACAGTAACGAAAGAAAATCATAATTGGTCAGGAGATAAATGCTCTAATTGCGGCTGTTATAAACCGTTTACATCCAATGGAACGTATGATGTTATTGCATCGTCCGGTGTTCAGCTCTATTCCGGCAATAGCTCAGGAACTACGAAAGTAAAAGTTGTGCCAAAAGATACTGCAATCACTGTTACCAATGTGGCTACGGCAAGCAGCGGTTACTATTGGGGAAAAGTAACAAAAGTAGGAACTTCCACACAGTCATCAGAAGCATATGTGTGCATGAAGAGTTCTGAACTTAAAGTACACAGCCATTCAAATACGACCTCTTATGAAGCTGCAGGACATACACAGCATACAAAAACTACGACCTGCACAAAGTGCGGTGCAACATCTACTGTAAAAGAAAATCATAACTGGTCAGGAGATAAATGCTCTAATTGCGGCTGTTATAAACCGTTTACATCCAATGGAACGTATGATGTCACTGCTTCTGCAGGAGTTCCGCTTTATTCTGATAAAAGGGAGAACAGCACACTTGTCAGAACTGTACCTAAAGATACCGCAATCACAGTGACGGATGTGGCAGCAACCAACAGCGGATATTATTGGGGAAAAGTAACTAAAATAGGAACAGCATCACAGACATCACCAGTCTATGTGTGTATGAGGAGCTCAACGCTTAAAACACATACACATAATCATGAATTTTCATATAATACAAAGAATAATATTCTTCATACGATAAAGATCACATGTCCGGCTTGCGGTGAGACCAGTACGGAAACCGAACCTCATAATTTTAATAATGGAGTCTGTACAAAGTGCAGTGCCTGGGAACCATACAAAGTAAATGGCGGATATGTCGTTGTCAATGAAAAAGGCATATCAACATATCCGGAGAATAAAGAAGAACACGGCAAAGAAATCAGAGCATTACCCAAAGG
>JAILLA010000086.1 GCA_024693325.1 Solobacterium sp. | reverse complement strand
CAGTGCGCCGATAATGCATTCATCGTCTTCTGAATCGGTCAGCACGATCACCTTGATATCCGGGTAACTGTCCCTGATCATACGTGTAACTTCTGCAGTGCTGTTCCCCGGACCGCTGTTGAGCAGTACGACATCCGGTGTGTTTTCGGAAATACTGCCGAGTGCTTCCGCAGTATTTGAATCTGTCCCTGCTATCTCCATCCCTTCAGCATCAGACAGAACAGCGTGAATGCTATGACGAAAGAGTTCCTGATCATCTGCAACAAGGATCCTGACCATACAGATATTTCCCCCTCTTCATGTTTTGGCAAATTCCAATCACATAAATACCCTGGACCGGCATCATGCGCATGGGCATGTGCTTATCCTTGTCCGGATCAATATCCTCTGCCCAAAGAAAAGCGTTCTGATCCGGTGAAAATCAATCCATCTGAAGCTGAGCGACAGCCAGACACATAAAAAGAGGCAGCGGTCATATGATCCTCGGATGACCCAGCAAAACGAAAGGGCTGTTTCATCATTCATTGGAGAATAGGATCATTGCTGTCTCTTTTCAGAATTCTGTGGAATCTCGCAAAACAAGGTCAGTAGCGACATAGATCGTCCGGTAATCCAATGTCGGATCGTTTATGCGGCTGACCAGGAGATGAAGTGCTGAGAATGCCATTACCTGAGTGTGGATGTGAACCGTCGAGATCGCCGGATAAAAGATCCTTGACTCATGCGAATCATCAAACCCCAGGAAACGAACGGACTGAAGAAAGGATCTGTCTTTCTGTGCGAGCAGCTGCATCGCATCAATAGCCAGGAAATCATTGGCGCAGATGAATGCATCCGGCAGTGTTCCATGTTCCGCCAGATTTTCCAGTCTGTCTGCCATTCCCTCGAGATCCTTGTCCTGAATCAGGATAAGGTGGTTTTCATCGACGGGGATCCCGGCTTCCATCATGGTAGTTCTGAAGGCACAATACCGCTCATAGAAAGACTGGCAATGTGTGTAGTCTCCGATGAATCCAATTTTTGTAAGTTCTCTGTCAATCAGTTTGCGGATAAAGGTACTGATCTCAGTCGTATTATCCATCAGCAGCATATCTGCCTGTACGGACCGTTCCCCGAACCTGCACGGCCCGTCGATAAACAGGGTCGGAAGATTCCTGGAACATATCATGTCACAGTAATCGGCATTGAAGACTTCTACACAGACAATCCCCCGTGCCCGTTCAGCACTGAATGTTCGCGGAAGGGTCATGCCGGCAATATCCCTCGAAGTGATCCTGTGGACCACGAGATACATGCCCAGCATTGTCAGTTCTTCATGCAGTTTGTCAAGCAGCGTCGATGCAAAATGGTTGTTTGGGATATATGCCGGGATCATCAATGCGATCTCACCTGATATACCAGCCAATGAGCCGCCTGAAAAATCGCTGTTATTTGAATTCAGGTTCGCTAATGCAGAAACATAAGAAAACTGCTTATAGCCCAATTCAACAGCTTTTTTCAGGATCCTCTGCCTGGTATTCTCAGATATACCGTTAGCATTGTTGATGGCCTTGGATACGGTGTTGCGCGAGATCCCCAGCTCATCCGCTATATCCTGAATCGTTACCTTTTTGCCCATTTGCTTTCCTTTCAATGACAGCCATAGTCAGCACATGACAATTGTCATACGCATATATTACCATGAAAAGTCATATTTACAAAGCAAATAGACATATAAAATATAACACGATTAAGATGAATAGCAACACAAAATCATGCAAAAGCATAATAAAAAACGTGCATATGCACACTTTATCATTCGATAAAAATTGTATATGCACAAAAAGCAGCGATTTCGCTGCTTTTCGTGCTAAGAATATCATTCGAATACAAGATCGTATTTTTCAATGCTGAGGAGCAGGCCGCCATGTGCGCTGAAGCTGATCCTGTCTGCTTTCATGTCCGTCAGAATGACATTCGACATTGTCTGCTCACCGTCATTGATGAATGCTTCACAGCTGAATTTATCAAGAATGAGACGGATCTTCAGATTCCCGCGTCTGTTCGCAACCTTGAATTTCTTGTCATTCACGACAGCCCTTCTCGTCTGTGAGAAAGAGCGGTCAAACTCAAGCGTGTTTTCATTCGGACGGTATACCAGTGATGTATAGGTCTCCCCGTCTTCCGCAAAACGCATCTCGAATTTACGATAGCTGCTTTCGAATACCGGCTTGATCTCGATCGTGATATCCAGGAGTCTTCCGCGTACACCTTCGATCTCCGTCTTATTACTGATGATGTTATCACGGATAATAAGCGGATTTGCGCGGTGCGCTTCAAGTTCCCGTACAGGTTTCTGAATAAGCTTGCCGTCTTTGAAGGAAAGCTCGCGCGGCAGCGTCATCTGGCTGCTCCAGCGAAGATCCCTTCTTGTGAACGTAATGCTGTCCCAGTTCTGCATCCAGCCGATCATGATCCTTCTTCCGTCTTCCGCAAGAAGTGTCTGTGTGGCATAGAAGTCGATGCCGTAATCAGCCAGCTGTTCCTTTTCGACCGTGTACTTCCCTGTTTCCCTGTCAAAAGTTCCCGACATCCAGACCGTAATATTACCGCTGTAATACTTATTGTTCTCGATCAGGTCCTGGGGACTGAGCAGGAGGATATGCTTGCCGTCCAGTTCAAAGAAATCAGGACATTCCCACATTGTTCCGAGTGTTCCGTCGTTTTCCGCCAGGACACCGATATATTCCCATTTGAAACCGTCATCGCTCCTGAACCAGACGACACGGCCCCTGCGGTTTTCATATTTCTGATCCGGAGGGCAGGTCACACAGACACAGCGGAACGTTCCGTCCGGTTCTCTCCAGATCTTCGGATCGCGGAAATCGTATTTGCTGGCGCCGTCACTGATATCCTTCCCTTCGATCACGGGATTGCCGGGGTATTTTTCATAATCGATTCCATCCCCGACAGCCACGCACTGCGACTGGAAGAAAATATCTTCCTGAATGTCATTCAGTTTAATAACGCCGGTATACATCAAAAGATGCCTGCCGTCATCGAGAGTTACCGCACTGCCCGAAAAGCATCCGCCCGCATCCGGTTCGGTATCCGGTGCGAGTGCAGCAGGAAGGTACTTCCACTTGAGAAGATCCTCACTGACTGCATGTCCCCAATGCATGGGTCCCCACTTTTTCTGATAAGGATAGTACTGATAGAATAAATGATACTGGCCTTTATACTGTGAGAATCCGTTCGGGTCATTCATCCAGCCGACTTTCGGCGTCAGGTGGAATACCGGTCTGGTCTCTTCAGGAATGCCGGCTGATTCCCTTTCTTCAAATTCACGTGCTTCAAGTAATATGTGACTATTCATAGGGTTCTCCGATATAACAGATATCAGCTTCGTAATGAAGCTGATATCTGTTTTAGTTTATTCTATTGTATCAGCAATGATAATTTGTGAATCAGCAAAGATTATTTGTAGTACTCATCTACATACTTCTGGTAGATGCCGATCAGCTTATCAATGCCGTATGCGGACAGGTCAGCCTGCAGCTTATCCCATTCAGCATCTGTGAATCCGTTCATGACCCAGTCAGACTTAGCTGTGTTGATGCACTTGGAAATATCTGTCTGCAGAGTTGAGCATTCCTTGGAATCTTCAGCTGTCATGAATACGTTCGGGATGACATACTTCGTGTTCATATCCGGTGTGTAGATGTCCTTGATCCAGTCAAGACGATACTGAGCATCATCAGGGCATGTTACATAGACATCATAGTAGGAGTCGAGGATAGCCAGAGGGCCGCCGACTGCTTCAGCTTCACGTACTTCTACAGGGGAAGCATCGCCCAGCCAAGCATGCTTGAGCATCGGTTCGCCGTTTTCATTCTCGCTCATTTCGAAGATATCGAAGTCATCATCTTCACCATATGTACCCCAGTTGTTCTGCGGGGACTGGATCGGAATATACATCTGGTCGAGCCATGCGCAAACGAGTGCAGGGTTCTGAGCTACAGAAGTAACAACGCAGCGGCCGCGGTCGAAACCGGATGTGAAGGAGCCGTTGCCAGGTGTCAGGTTCTTTGTATCTGCTTCGAGCATAGGCAGCGGGATCCATTTCTCGCCAGCGAGCAGTTCGTCGATGCTGACCTGTGCGATATTTGCGATATCCCAGGAGAAAGCAACGCCGTAACGGCCGGACTTACCCTTAGCAACATATGTGGACCAGTCCTGAGTGAATGCTTCAACGTCGATCAGGTTCTCTTCATAGAGCTTGTGCAGCCACTGGAGACCCTTCTTGAAGCCTTCCTGAGAAGCGGAGCAGACGACCTTCTTGTCATCTGTAACAGCCAGGTGTCTTCCCTTATCTGCATCACCGATACCTTCGCCGAAACCGTTGATCAGAACCATCGGGTCCTGGCCGCCGTCGTTCATGATGCAGGACATCGGGATGATGTCACCGTCAATGTTGAATTCTTTCTTCAGATCAGCAGCGTTGTCACGGAATGCGATCAGGACCTGTTCGAATTCATCAACAGTCTTCGGTACATCGAGTTTCAGATAATCGAGCCAGGCCTTGTTGATATAAGGCATGTTGTCGATCGTCTGGATCGCTGTCTTTTCATAACCGAGCTGTTCGATCCAGGGCAGAGCCCAGATGTGACCGTTTTCGTCAGTCATCATTGCTTTGTATTCAGGAGCCTTCTCGAGAACTGCCTTCAGGTTAGGCATGTATTTGTCGATGTATTCTTCGAGGTTGAGGAGGACGCCCTGTTTAGCATATTTCTGCAGATCAGTGTCGCCGAAGCCTGCGTTGAAGATGAAGTCAGGAAGTGTCTTTGCATTGGACATTTCGAGAGCGATCTTGTCGCCCCACTGGTCGGACTGGATCGTCTTCCACTCTACATGAACGTTTGTCTGTTCTTCAAGACGCTTGAAGATCGTACGGTTGTTCGGCTCGGATTCTGTTCCGGCAGGGAAGTTTGTCAGACCCTTGATCGTTGCTGTTTCAGCAAGAGGGAATGCGAGATCTGCGGGATCAACGTCGGTTCCTGCACCGCCGCCGCCTGCAGCACCGCCACCGCCGCCGCAGCCGGCGAGCAGAAGCATCGTCAAAGCAATTGATACACCTTTTTTAGCAAATTTAAACATTCTTTTTTCTCTCCTAATTATGTTTAAAATGATTAACCCTTGACAGCTCCGGCCATGATTCCGTTATCGAAGTATTTCTGGAAGAAAGGATACAGAATCATCAGCGGGATACTGGAAATGATAATTGTTGCATATTTCAGCAGTTCTGCCAGCTGCGCTCTTTCAGCAGTACTCTGCATATCCGAGACCATGCCGGGTTCCGGCTGGTTCTGGATCAGGATCGAACGCAGAACAAGCTGCAGGGGCTGTTTTGATGCACTGTTCAGATAGATCATTGCATCAAAGTAACTGTTCCACATGCCTACGAACTGCCACATCGAGATTGTAGCGATGATGGGTGTGCAGACAGGCAGAAGGATCTTAAAGAAATAGACCATTTCATTCGCACCGTCGATCTCAGCTGCTTCCTGCAGATCCCTGGGGATACCTGTATAGTAGGTCCTTGCGATGATCATGTTCCAGACACTGAATGCGCCGGGGATCAGGATCGCCCAGATCGTATCGAGCATGCCCAGGTTGGAGATCAGCAAGTATGTAGGGATGAGTCCGCCGCCGAAGAACATCGTGATGACGAAGATGACGTTGAAGAAGCCTTTACCTTTGAAATCCGGTCTGGACATAGGATATGCCGCGAGCAGTGTTACCACTACTGAGATCGCTGTGAACAGAACGGAATACAGAAGGGCATTCTTGAAACCGACCCAGATCTGCGAGTTCTCGAGAACGCGTTCATACGCTGTCAGCGTCCATTTTGAGAAGTCAAAGGTCAGACCTTTGTTCTGCAGTGTGATCGGATCAATAAATGATGACAGAATGATGTAGACCATCGGAACGATGATCGCCGCAATAAACAGGCCGAGGATGGTGTAACCGATAATCAGGATCGTCTTGTCGCCTGCAGGGTACTTGGAGAACTCACTCTTTTTCTTGTTCTTTTCCATTGTGCCTTCTCCTTAAATACCCTTACCTTCATTCATTCCCTGAACGATCTTGTTCATGGAGATCAGGAGGATAACGTTGATGACCGTATTAAACAGACCGACAGCGGTCGAGAATCCGTAGTCACCATCCAAAAGACCTACTTTATAGACGTATGTCGAAATGATTTCGGATGTTGACAGGTTCAGGTCGGTCTGCAGGGCATAGGCTTTTTCGAAACCGATACTCATGATGTTACCTACAGACATAATGAACTGGATCAGGACCGTATCCTTGATTGCGGGCCATTCTACAGCTTTGATCTGCTGAATGATATTTGCGCCGTCGATAACTGCAGCTTCTTTCAGCTCTTTACTTGCATTGGAAAGCGCAGCCGTATAAATGATGGACGCCCAGCCTGCACCCTGCCAGATACCGGAAGCGATATAGATGGTTCGGAATGCAGACGGCATCGTCATAAAGTTGATCGATGTACCAAACAGCGAATTGATCATCCCAGTCGGTGAAAGCAGGATTCTGACAATACCGCAGAGGACGATGACAGAAATAAAATTAGGCATGTAGAGTACCAGCTGAATATTCTGCTTGATCTTGGAACTGAGGATCCTGTTGAGCAGGAATGCGAGCAGAATGGGGATCGGGAAACCCCATAAGAGTCCGAACAAACTCAGTTTCAGCGTGTTCATCAGGTATCTCATGAAGTCAGGAGAAGACAGGAAACGAGCAAAGTGATCGAATCCAACCCACTCACTGCCCAGGAGACCTCTGATCGGGTTATAGTTCATGAACGCGATCAGAATACCTCCCATAGGGATATACCTGAAAATGATCGTTAACAGAAAAGCCGGCATTAAAAAGAGCAGATACAGCTGCCAATGCTGCTTGAAATAAACAGCAAGGTTGTGCAGCTTGGAACTAGAGGAAACAGCAGCGCTGCCCCCAGAATCCTTTCCCATTAAAACCCTCCTTTTGAGCGAATCGTATCGCATGTTTCGTACGCCGCGGCAGTATGTACTTATCACACGCAGACCGATTCAGACTTACATGTAAATCATAACTTTCACGCATTGAAGATGTCAATATTCAAAATGTGCAATTGCACGTTTACGTGATTGTAATTGCACATTTTTATCTGTTGAAAATTCAGAATTTATGATGTATTGTGAAAGCAACTGCTATATTTAACGGATATATATGGTTCTGCCGGATCACGAGACATGTCCGGGCCTGATTATCTGCATATGATATAAATATGTATTTGCATAAATCTAATGGTAAAAAAATCAGATTATGAATAATAAACGTGTAACAATTCAGGATATTGCGGATGCGCTGGGTATCTCCAGGAACACGGTCTCCAAGGCGATCAACAACTCAGAAGGCATATCGGAAGCGACAAAAGAGAGAATACTGAAGAAAGCCATCGAAATGGATTACAAGCAGTTTTCCTATGTTTCCGCGATGACGGGGATCGATACGCTCGGGGTCCTGCCCGGCAGTGAAAACAGACAGAAGATGACGGGCGAGATCGCAGTCCTGACGCTGGCTTACATTCCCAACAACAATTTTGCATCGATGATGCTGGACAGGCTCCAGGAAGAGCTGAGCCTTCTCGGCATGCAGATGATCGTTTACCGCGTCAGCGAGGAACATATCCGTAACCGCACACTGCCGCGGGCGCTCAATATCAACCGTGTCAAAGGCCTCATACTTGCCGAACTGTTTGATATGGATTACTGCGAGATGATCAGTTCCTATCAGATCCCGACACTGATGATCGACGGTCCGTACCGGCTGAAATCAAAACCTTTGTCGACCGATCTGCTGATGATGGACAACACGACCGAGATCAGTGTGTTCGTACGCACGATGATCCGCCGCGGCCTGAAGAGGATCGGCTTCATCGGCGACATCACGCACTGCAAGTCTTTCTATGAACGGTACTGCGCCTATACGATGTCGATGATCAGTGCCGGCATACCGATCGAGAGCAAATTCATTATCACTCCTAAAGATAAGGATATCGATTCCCTCGGTGACAGCCTGGACAACCTGGACGAGATGCCGGACGTATTCATCTGCGTGAACGACTTCGTCGCCATCGAAGTCATGCAGCTGCTGTCGCAGAAAGATAAAAAACTGCCGGGCCGGGTACGCATCCTCGGATTTGACGATTCCCATGAATCCAGGATCTTCTATCCTTCGCTTTCGACCGTGCATATCCATTCCCAGTCCATGGCATTCTCTGCGCTTCATCTCCTGGTGAGCCGCATCAAGGAGCCCCGCATGGATCCGCGCGTTATCTATGTTTCAACAGACCTGATCCTGCGGGAATCAACAGAATACTGATCCGGAGGTGCCCATGAATATATTTTCCTATGAAAGCAGGTTCAGCCAGGTCCTGCTGAAGATCAGCTACAGCTGCTGGCTCAACTGCCTCTGGGTCCTCTGCTCGATACCGGTCTTCACCTGCGGCGCCGCTACGACGGCACTGTACGCCGTAACGCTGAAGATCGCAGAAGACAAAGAACACAACATAACAGCAGAGTTTTTCAAAGCTTTCCGCGACAATTTCAAACAGGCCACGAAACTGTGGCTGATCATGCTCGCAGTCGGGATCGTACTCGGGATCGACGGCTATGCCGTCTATCATCTGCGTGCCGCATCCACAGGCACCCCTGCTGTTCTGTGGACACTGAACCTGGCCCTGCTGATCGCTGCTGCAGTCATCTATGTGATCGTGATGACCTATCTGTTCCCGCTGACCGCAAGGTTCTCCAACACGGATCTTGCGATGTTCAGGAATTCGTTCCTGATCGGTGTCAGATACCTGTTCTGCACGATCCTCGTATTTGCGATCCATTTCGCGATGTTCTTCGCGGTCGTCGCGATCTTTACCCCCCTTGCCATATTCGGGGAAGGATTATGCGCCCTGCTGTCATCCATGCTGATGATCAGCATTTTCCAGACCATTGCATACAACCAGGAAGAAGGAGAAAGCGATGAAGGCTAAGACAGCCGGGAAGGGAAGCTGGAAGGAAAGAAACAAAAAAGCCTTCAAACAGATGACGGTCAAACAGAAGATCGCCTATATCGCAGAGTATTACAGGCTCCCCCTCTTTACCGCATGCGTCGTACTGCTTGTCGCTGTGACTTCCGTCGTCCATGCCGTGACGAAAAAGAAACCTGTCCTGTATCTTGCCTATACGAATGCCGCAGTCGGCGACGATCTCGATCAGAAGCTGACAGCCGGCTTTCTGGACTATATCGAAGCAGATCAGAAAAAATTCGAAGTCCTCGTTTACAAAGGCCTGTATCTGGATGAAGATGCAGACGCGGAGAACCACAGGTATGTATATGCATCCAAGATGAAGATCATGGGTGCGATCAGCGCGAAACAGATGGATATGATGCTGATGAACGACAGCGCCCTCCAGGAACTGTCCGCAAGCGGCCTGCTGATGGACCTGACGGTGATCAGAGACACGGATCCTCAGCTGTATGGAAAATTAGAACCGTATATACAGAAAAATATGGTCATTATCGAAGACAATGCGATAGAATATAAATTGAACGAAGCAGATTCATATGAAGCAGTAACCGAAGACATCCCTAATTCCGTGAATGTGACCTCCTTCCCTGTATTCAGGGAAGCCGGTTTTGACGGTACGCTGCAGATCGGGATCATTGCCAACAGTCCGCGTATTGAAGCGGATCTGAGATATCTTGCTTATCTTTTGGATGGGCAATAAAAAAATCTCTGCCATGCAGAGGACCTAAAAAGGCTGTAACGGTGAAAGACCGTGCCAGTAAGTCGGGGCCTGTTCGATATTATCCGGCCGCCGGCTTCATAATTCTTTCATTATTTTAGAGAAAGGGGCAAAAAAACTATGGCATCAGTAACACTTACTCACATTCAGAAGATCTATCCGAACGCAGAAGCGCCTAAGAAGAAGAAAAAGAAGAAGGCAGACGAACCTGTTGAGGAGAAGAGCTACAAGCTGAAAGTCACAGACGAAGGCGTAGTCGCCGTTGACGATTTCAACCTTGAGATCGCTGACAAGGAATTCATCGTCCTCGTCGGTCCATCCGGATGCGGAAAATCTACGA
>JAILLA010000073.1 GCA_024693325.1 Solobacterium sp. | reverse complement strand
GAGATCCTTCAACTGTAGAGAAAATTCAGCGATTCCCTGAACACCGACATCCATATATGTGTCTGCCGAATAGCCGTAACTGGACACCTTCACACCAAGATATACATTTACAGGATATGCAAAGTCTTGTTCATGAATTTCTGGAATAAACTCCAATATGAATCTGTCTGCTTCGATTCTGTACATTTTCTACTCCACAAATGCCGATTTATGATTCTCTTTGGCTCGCCTTCCACTTAAGCCACAGGGGGCTGAGAAGTGTTGCTTTGGGATCACTTTGAATTCGTTCACAAGGAAATTCCTGACACAATCCACAAGATAGGATGCCCTTATCTACGACGCAGTCTCGTGTATAGCAAACGCCATCCTTATTTCCTTTGATACATCCAGTACAGTCTCCAGCGATAAAACTTGGACACTGTCCACAATAGTAGCCACATTTACCGAGTAATCTCTCGTCCATATACAACTCTCCAAATCCCGATTTTACGCTCTGTTTCTCTTTACGGAATCTCTGGCTGATTCAGCTTCTTCTTTTGAAGCATACAGCCTTGATTTCCTGACTCTGGTTCCTCCGTCAGAATATGTCCATTTGATTGTATAGAATCCTCCGGAGTACTTCAGTACCTTAGCTTCTTTGATCCAATTGACAGAAGAGATCAGATAAACTGTCTGATCAACCTGAAATCTGCCTTGAGCCATATCTGATCCCTGCTTTTCTGTAATTGATTATCCCATACCTGTGTGAAACAAATATGTAATTCCATTTTACCCTTTTACGGTTTCGATTACACCTCCAAGAATCTGGAATATAAGTGCGAAGCCTCCGATGATTCCTCCCAACACAACATCCAAAGCAACTACTCCGACCGTGCCGGCAAGATCATACTTATGCGGCACAAGCCAAAGAAACATCCTTCGAATACCGTACGGTACTCCGATGCAGATCCACATCAGGAGCATGTTCAGCTGATTGTCTTTGTAATAGACGGGAAGGAACAACATCGCTAACAGTACTGCCACAGTTGCAGGCAACACCACGCTTCGCAGAAAGATCTTCATTCTGCGCATGTTTCCTCCTTAAATCGACCTTTAGTCTCTTTTGCAGGCTAAACAAAATAGGACTAAGCTTCAAAAACCCTTTATCTGTCGAGTCTTTTGAATTTAGTCCTATTATTCCATACGCATCCAGGATCAGCAGATCAAATGACTGATAATACCTGTAAAGCTGGTGCCTCCCCTTCCTCATCAGAATGCAATGCCATACCCTCGTTATTCCAAACAGGATGCAATGCTTTCTTCTTTCGCCTATCTTCTTTAAAACCTGCACCATCTATGCTATTTTGGCTTCCGCCTTTAAAAATGAATGTTATTTTATACGGATCAGGTACATCGTTGGTATAGCCTCCAACCAGAACCGTTTCTACCAAGAGATCAAAGATTACCGGATCAAATTCCACCATTGGCTCAGAATCACTAAGTAACTTGCTAAACTTCTCGAGTCGCTGTGAGCTGTCTAATTGCTGGCGATATTCATTCACCAGTTACCTCCTAGTTTTTTACTAATTTCATTAGTAAAAACACAAAAAAAGCCGATTACGTGAGCATAATCGACTATAACCTAAAGAATACGTGCCGCTGACCGGGCTCGAACCGGTATGGTATCGCTACCGGCAGATTTTGAGTCTACTGCGTCTGCCAATTCCGCCACAGCGGCATACGTGTATTTTAGCACCGAGTCATAAAAAGGGAAAGTCCTTTCAAACGAACTTTCCCTTTGCTGTTTAGAGGCTGATCAGTCTTTCTTTGCGTTTGCGACGACCTTGTCAGCGACATCCTTCGGAGCCGGCTGATAACGGTCAAACGCGATGACATACTTGCCGCGGCCCTGTGTCATGGAACGCAGGTCGTTTGCATATGTCAGCATTTCTGCCATCGGAGCTTCAGCTGTGATGACCTGGTCACCGTCGTCATTCATTGACATATCGAGGATCAGGCCGCGTCTCTTTGTAAAGTCGCCCATCAGTGTACCTGTGTAGGATTCAGGTGCTACAACAGTTACTTTGCCGATCGGTTCGAGCAGTACAGGATTTGCTTTAGGCATAGCAATATTGTAAGCAAGTCTTGCAGCTTCCTTGAAGGCAACTTCCTTGGAATCTACGGGATGATAGCTTCCATCATAAAGTGTAGCCTTGACGCCGACGACCTTGAATCCTGCCAGAGGTCCTTTCTCCATGCAGTCTCTCAGACCCTGCTCTACAGGCGGGAAGTACTGCTTCGGAACAGCACCGCCGAATACTTCTTCAGCGAATACCATATCATCACTGTCAGTCGGTTCGAATCTTACCCAGACGTCACCATACTGGCCTGCGCCGCCGTTCTGCTTCTTGTATTTACCCTGAGCTTCTGCCTTGCCGCGGATCGTTTCACGATACTGGACTGTAGGTACAGTTGTCTCAACATCGACTCTGTACTTAGCCTTCAGCTTGGAGATGATCAGATCGATGTGCTGGTCACCCATGACATAGAGGACCTGCTCATGTGTTTCAGCATTCTTGACGAGGCGGATCGTTCCGTCCTCTTCGCACATGTTGCGGATACCGACAGACATCTTGTCTTCGTCAGCCTTTGTCTTCGGCCATACTGCATATCCCAGCATCGGCTGCGGATATTCGATCGGCGGATATTTAACAACTCTGGATGTTGTGCACAGAGTGTCGTTTGTCTGTGTGTTCTGGAGCTTGACGACTGCACCGATATCACCGGTGAAGAGTTTGCCGACACCGACCTGGTATTTGCCATTGATGACATATACCTGGGAGATCTTTTCATTTGATTCTTTTGTGGAGTTGTAGACCTGGGAATCGGATGTCAGGACACCGCTCATGACCTTCAGATAGGAGATCTTACCGACGAACGGGTCAATGACGCTCTTGAATACGAAAGCGGACATTGCTTCGTTCTCGTTTGTTTCCATTTCGATCGGATCGCCCTTTGCATTGAGGCCTCGGATGGAACCCTTTTCCGCATAGCTCGGGAAGTATTCCGTGATCAGGTCGAGAATACGTTCAATACCTGTCTGCTTGTCTGCGCTTCCGCAGTATACAGGTCTGATATCACCGCTTCTGACGCCGATACGCAGTCCCTTGGCTACTTCATGCATATCGAACTTTTCGCCTTCGAAGAATTTCTCCATCAGGTCATCATCAACACCGGCGATCGCCTCAGCGATGACGTTGTAATATTCTTCAACCTGGTCAGCGAGGTTTGCAGGAACTTCCTGTGCTGTGTCATGGTTGTTGTAATACCATGCTTTGTTGCGGAGAATGTTGACGGAACCGACTACTTTGCCGCCTTCTACGATCGGCATTTCAAACGGGATAACAGAAGTACCGAACTTGCTGCGGAGTTCTTCCAGGATCTCTTCGAACTTGGCATTCGGATCATCCATCTTGTTGACGAAGAAGATCGTCGGGAGCTTTCTCTTTCCGGCAGCTTCTTTCCATGCACGTTCAGTACCGGCTTCAACGCCTTCTTTTGCGTCGACAACGATCAGCGCGTTATCGCCGACTGTCAGACCGGTCATCTCTTCGCCTTCGTAATCCATGTAGCCTGGTGTATCGATGAAGTTGATCTTCTTGTTCTTCCATTCTACAGGTGCCAGATGACAGTAGCAGGACAGGCCTCTTTTGCCTTCTTCAGGGTCGAAGTTCAGAAAGGATGTACCGTCATTGGCTTTTCCGTAACGGTCGATCGCTTTTGTGAAATACATGCAGGACTCGATCAGAGAGCTTTTTCCGGAGCCTGAATGTCCGAGAACCACTACATTACGGACTTCATTTGCAAGATAATCTTTCATATATTTTTATGATCTCCTTATTTCAAAATATCCTTCAGGTCAGCCAGGCATTCCTTACGTACGTAATGGATCGCCTTGTTGCCGTTATAGTCCAGAATTTCCTTATCTGCGCCATGTTCAAGCAGATAATTTACCAGTTCCGGGAATCCGCTGTATGCAGCTCTCATCAGAGCTGTGCACCCTCTGCCGTCAACAGCGTTTACATTTGCGCCGCTGTCGATCAGGAAACGAATGACGTCGAGTTTATATGCGTTGACAGCTTCCATCAGAGCTGTTCTTCCCTGCTCATCCTGTGCATCCAGGTTAGCGCCTTTGCCGACCAGATACTCAACAACTTCCAGTTCACCCAGCAGTGATGCTCTCATCAGAGCGGTTCTGCCTTTATTATCGTGGGAGTTGACATCTGCTCCTGCATGTTCCAGCATTTTGCAGATACCCAGATGTCCCTTTTTCGCTGCGCCCATCAGCGCTGTCTTGTTGTTCTTGTCGCGTGCTCTGGGATCCGCTCCATTATCGAGCAGGAAACGTACGACATCTTCATACCCACGCTTTGCACTGCGCATCAGTGCTGTGCGGCCGTCACCATTCTGAATGTTGACGTTTGCGCCCTTTGATACCATTGCGCATACCTTGGCAAAATCACCTCTGGCTGCTGCATCAAAGAATTCCTGATTTGTCTGATCCATAATTTTCCTCCTTATTACGTTTCAGTTTTTTTTGTTCAAAAAAGATGGACACGTACTACGCCCATCTAAAAAACACTTTTTTTTACAGTATCCACCCCGCCGAAAAGGAGTTCCTCCGTTCCGAAAGAAGTGACAGAAAAAGCAAATAATGTTGTACCAACAGGTCTCATGATATCAACTCCATTCTGTTTACTGTTCTGCCTATATTGTATCGGAAACCTTAAAATGTTCAACCGAAAACCCTTTGATTTGGTTAATTCCGACAAAAATCACATTTTTCATCTGAAAGCATTTTCAGTGCCCTTTTACTTCAGCAATCCGTTCCAGCGGTCATACTGCGGCATATGCCTGTAAACCTCCGTATAGAACGCGGATGAATGGTTCTGCACCAGGAAATGAACGTATTCATGGAGCAGGACTGACTCAAACGCTTCTCTGGGATAGTGGATCAGCCTGATGGACAGCGTGATCTTATGTTCCGAAGGTTTGCAGACGCCCCATCTGGATGTCATGTACCGGGTATGGATCGCCGGAAGCGGCATATGATGTTTCCGGCAGATCGCCTCATCCCACTGTCCTCTGGATTCATCAGCCATGATCATCAGCTGTTCCGAAGCGTATTTCCGAAACGTTTTCGTGATCCTTTCTTCACTGAAGTCCTTCAGGAAGAATGTCATGATGTCGCCTTCCATCACGATCCGGTCCCTTGAAGCCTCTACATATCTGACAAACTTCTTTTCTCCGAGCCACCATATGACCGGAGAGTCCGTTCCCTCCTGATTGACCGTTTCTTTTTTCCTGACGCTTGAGAGGGCTTTTGCGATCCAGCTTTCCTTGGACTGGATAAACTGTCTGATCCGTGCTTCACTGACTGACTTTGCACAGGAAATGCGCAGACTGCCGTCCGGATTGACTCTGAGATACATATTTCTGATGCGTTTGCGTTCCACATGGACCTGTGTCAGCCTGCCGTTTACGTAAATTTCCATTCCTGCTCACTTCCGGAAGTATTCTGACACATGAAACGTTCTTTGACAATGCTCAGAGAAAAAGCAGCCGGAGCTGCTTTTCAATAGATGACTGTGATCAGGGCAGACGGTTGCCTGCAGCTTTGTACAGGTCATACCATTCTCTTCTGTCGAGTACGATATCTGCTGCCTCTGCCGCATGGACCAGACGTTCTGCCTTCGTCGTGCCTGTGATGACCTGCATTTTGCCCGGTATCCTCAGGATCCACGCATATGCGATCGAATCTGTTCCGACGCCGTACTTTTCCGCCAGTTCATTCAGTTTTTCGTTCAGTTCGCCGAATGCCTCATTTGCCAGGAATGTTCCTGTAAAGTAGCCGACCTGGAGCGGTGACCATGCCTGGACTGCCATCTTGTTGATACGGCAGTATTCCAGTGTTCCTCCGTCTCTCATAACAGCAGGATCATGTGCCATATCCACATTGAATCCTGCGTCCAGCAGAGGCGTATGGGCAATGGACAGCTGGAGCTGGTTGGCTGTCAGCGGGAACTTCACGGCTGTTTTCAGCAGTTCCATCTGGGAAGGATTCTGATTGGAAACACCGAAGCTCAGGACCTTGCCTGCTTCATACAGCTCGGTGAATGCTTCCGCGACTTCTTCCGGTTCCATCAGGGCATCCGGTCTGTGCAGCAGCAGGGAGTCTACATGATCTGTTCCCAGACGCTGCAGGCTGCCGTTCACTGCTTCCAGTATATGTTCTTTGCTGAAATCGAACATTCCCTGGTTGATCCCGCATTTTGTCTGCAGGAACATCCTGTCTCTTAATTCCGGTTCTGCGGCAAATACTTCACCGAACACTTCTTCACTGCGTCCTCTGCCGTAAATATCCGCATGATCAAAGAAATTGATGCCGTGATCCAGTGCTGCGTGCACCAGTTCCGATACCTCATCCCTGGTCATTCTGGCAATTCTCATACAGCCGGCACCAATCACTGAAACGTCCTTATTCAATCCGTTTAATTGTATGTACTTCATAGGTTCCTCCTGTACTCAACGTATCAGAATGTCACGCAAAAGAAAAGAAGTGTGCCCTCACACTTCCATAGTTTCTGTATAAAGTTCTCTCAGACGCTCACGGCGCTCCCTGTCCAGACCGAACTGTGCCTCAAAATAGGCATCATATGACGGATACGCGCGCAGGATCGACTTCAATGCATATTCAGCAGAACTGCGGTTGACTCCTTCATAGCCCGTCAGAAGCTCACGGAATTCCGGATGCAGGTCAATGATCTCTTTCCGTTCTTCCAGGAAGCGCTCGATCACTGCCATACGGTATTCATTTGTCTTCATGTAATCATCCAGTACCGTCGCTTCATCCGCTCCGAGTGCCAGCAGGATCAGCGCTGCGCCGATACCTGTACGGTCCTTTCCAGCCGAGCAGTGGAACAGTACCGGAACGTTTCCTGCTTCGATTTCCTCAAACATCCTCTGGTATGCACCGGCAAACGGCAGTCCGCCGTACATCATCTCCAGGAAATTTGACGCGTTCTCGGCGTGACTGGCATGTTTCGTGCTTTCCTTGATCGCTTCAGGTGAAAGATCGATTTCTTTTCCGGAAGAGTCCGTCAATGCGGAGACCGGATGATAGGCTGCTCCTGGCAGCTGGGGATCCGGTGTGAAACGCCGTTCATAATCAGAGCGCAGATCAAATACAGATCTGATTCCAAGTGCCCTGACCAGCTCCAGTTCCTCTTCATTCAGCAGTCCCAGAGCTCCTGTCCGGTAGAATATACCGTGTTTGACGACTCTGCCGCCGTTGACCGGTATGCCTCCCAGCTCCCGGAAATTCATCTCTTTTCTGATCCTGCTCAATACCATCTGACGTCCTCATACTTTCGTCATTATCATAACACAGTAAAAACAAGGAATGACTGCGCGCCGGCAAACAGTTCTCCGTTCTCAAGCCTGCCTGAACCGATCCCGTATATCGGTGTTCCTTCCAAAGCACAAGGTATCCGCAGGTTATGCTCAGACGGATTGACTGCCATCAGAAGCGGACCCCTGCGGTATACAAACGGAAGTTTTCCGTGTTCTGCATAAACGACCTCAAACGGTCCGTCTGCCTTCAGGTCATCGTGCTCATGTCTGAGCCTGATCAGATCCCTGACTGCTGCATACAGGGAATCCGGATCATTGATCTGATCCGATACAGTCGGGGCATCGGGTGAACTGTCCGTCGGCAGATACGGTTCATCCGAAGCGGAGAACCCATGGTTCTTTCCGCGATCCCACTGCATGGGTGTGCGGGAACCTGTCCTCTGGTAACCGCCTTCCTTTGTCTTCACATCCAGATATCTCATGCCGATCTCATCCCCGTAATAGACAAAGGGAACACCCGGCATCGTCAGGATAAATGCATACGCCAGCTTCAGTTCACGTACAGACAATGTTCTTGCCGGACGCGGTGTATCGTGATTGCAGGTAAACATGGAAATATATCCGTGTTCCTTTGTTGCGCTGTATTTTGGCAGCCAGTCATCCAGGAAGCGCATGATATCCCCGTTTCCATCTTTTTTGAAGAAGCTGTGGTCACCACCTTCTGTTTCATAATCCCTCAGCAGGGTATTGTAGCCGTTGTAATGATGGTCCAGATAAAAGTCCATCGCAAACCCTGCTCCGTTGATGGCCTGTGCGGGATTGGACCATTCGCTGACCATTGCAGCATCAGGATATTCTTCCTCCAGCATGTCGTGGATATTGCGCCAGACAGCAGCTGTCGCAGACTTGTTTTCATCATCGTTTTTGACCAGGGAGTCTGCCATATCCACACGGAAACCGTCACATCCGTGATCCAGCCAGAACCGCATGACATCCTTCATGGCTTCCCTTGTGGAAACAGCATCTTCAGAATCAGGTGCGCTCATCCATTCCTCAGTGCAGCGCAGCCAGCCGTAATTCAAAGCAGGCTGCGAGGCAAAGAAGTTCAGCATATACGAGCCTTCCCGCTCCTTCATGCCGCTGATATACGGATGATCCGCGATCCCCTGGAACGCGTTTGAAGTCCAGACATATCTGCCGCTGTATTCATTCGGTTCAGCTTTGCAGGACTCGGCAAACCAGGGATGCTGGTCAGATGTATGTCCCGGAACAAGGTCCAGAAATACCCTGATCCCTTTCAGATGTGCCTGTCTGAAAAGTTCATACAGGTCTTCGTTCGTTCCGTAGCGCGGAGCGACTTTCTTATAATCCCGTACATCATATCCGGCATCCATGAACGGGGAATCAAAGCAGGGATTGATCCAGAGGGCATTGCAGCCAAGATTCCTGATATAGTCAAGCTTCCTGATAATGCCCTGCAGATCACCGATCCCGTCATTGTCCGTATCATAGAAAGACTGCGGATAGATCTCATAGAATACCGCGTCATTCAGCCATTTCTTCATCTGTTTCTCCCTCTGTTATTCCGTCAGTACAGCCGTGCTGTACGGCGGGAGCGTCAGTACGTTCTGCTCAAAGGTGACAGGACTGTCGCTGACTGTCAGTATGCCTCTCAATGTATGGAATTCCGTATTGGTCACATTGACCGTCTGCTCGCTGTCACTGATGTTCATAATAACTGCCGCCGACGCATGGACACCGTCTTCCTTCAGCAGCACACATACCTGATCGGTCGTCAGGTCCTGGTGCAGCCAGGTCCTTCCTCTTGCGATCACCGGCAGTGCGTTCCTGATCCTGATGGCTTCTTTGACATAGTTGTATATGGAGTACGGATCATTCTTCTGAACTTCATAGGAAGGAAATTTCATTTCGAAATCCTCCATATAAGGAGGACCCTGGGTCATACCCTGGGCATTTTTGTCCTCACTCCAGTACATCGGAGCACGCTTGTTCTCATCTTTTCCGGAGCCCTTCATACCAAGCTCTTCCCCGTAGTATACGAATACATTTCCGGTCGTCATCAGGTTCATTGACAGCGCCATCTTTGTTTTACTGCCGTCATCACCGGCATAATACCCGGCTCCCCTGCCCATATCGTGATTGGTATAGAACGGTGCGTTGACATAAGTATCGGAATATCCGGCAAACATCTGCCATTCACGTTCCAGTGTATTTCCGTATTCCCTGGCAGAATAGACACCCTTTAGAGTTCTGGCGATCGCGCCTTCCGAGTCACCGAACGCAAAATCAAACATGGAATCGATGCCGCTTGCGTAATAAGACGCGTATTCATCCATGCCTGTCCATGCTTCACAGACAAAATAGCTGTCCTGTTTCAGTTCCGTGCCTGTCTGCTTCAGCCAGCGCAGGAATTCAATGTTCCTGCCGGGATCTCCCGTGTAGAAATATGTGACTGCGTCCAGACGGAAACCGTCTACACCGTGTCCGAACCAGAATGACATGATATTGCGGATCTCATCCCTGACCTGCGCGTTGTCCAGGTTCAGATCAGGCATCTGGTCCCAGAATCTTGCTTCATAGTAATAGTCACTGTCCGGCAGTTTCGCGTAACCGTTCTGGAAATCCTTCCGGAAATGGTAATAATCCACATACGGACATTCCCCGGCATCCGGCTCCCGTCCGTTCAGGCCTCTCAGATAGGATGCAGCCTGCTGGAACCAGGGATGACCGGACGCTGTATGGTTCAGCACCAGGTCAATGATCACACGGATCCCTCTGCTGTGACAGATCTCCGTGAGACGGTCAAAATCATCCAGCGTGCCGTATGCGGGATCGATCGCACAGTAATCCTTTACATCATATTTATGATAGGTGTCGGACGGCATGACAGGCATCAGCCAGATCTGGTTGAACCCCAGATCCTGGATATAGTCCAGTTTTGAGATCAGGCCGTTGATATCCCCGATCCCGTCATTGCCGCTGTCGCAGAATGAATATAAAAACACTTCATAAGTCGTACGGTACCGATCATCGATCACGTCCGCTGTCAGGCCGGAATTCACTTCTGTCATAACATGAACAGCAGATCCCGAAGGATCTGCTGTCAAGAGTCTGTAAACAACTGCTAACAGAAGGATTCCCAGCGATAGTATCCACCGCAGGAATTTCTTCATAAGTCTTATCCTTTCACCGCTCCGGTCATTCCTTCAACATAGAATTTCTGCATATACAGGAACAGAGCTGCGATCGGAATCGAGATCACGACTGCGCCTGCTGCGAAACAAGTATACCATTGATTGATATATTCTTTCTGCAGCATATTCCAAAGACCGATGGCTACAGTGAACTGATCTGCATTTGCACGGCAGATGACCTTCGCAAAGATGAAGTCTACCCACGGTCCGATGAATGATGTCATGACTGTGTAGATAACGATCGGCTTTGACAGCGGCATGGTGATCTGTGTGAATACCTGCCACTGGGAAGCACCGTCGATCATCGCTGCTTCATCGATCGATCTCGGGATCGTATCGAAATATCCCTTGGAGATCTGGAATGCCAGACCTGCGCCGGCGGAATAGACGATGATCAGTGCAAGACGGATCATGGATCCTTCCGTCAGTCCCAGTGCTTTCAGGATGTAATACTGTGCGACCATGGACATGAATCCGGGGAACAGTCCGAGGATCATCGCCAGGTTCATATACGGTTTACGCATCTTGAAGCGCATTCTGGAAAGGCTGTAGGATACCGACAGCATGAAGAATGTTGAGACAACGCATGATATGCACGCGATGATGAGCGTATTCATGAACATCTTGGGGAAGTTCAGGACATTTCTGTCTGTGAACAGCTTGATATAGTTGTTCAGTGTATATCCCTTCGGGAAGAATGTATTGACGTAGGAACCCGGCTCTGCACGGAAACTTGTCAGGACGATCCAGATGATCGGCATGATCCATATGAACGCAAGTACCGCCAGCAGCAGATGAACCAGGATGTTGACCGCGCGGCGTCTGCCGCTGATCTTGTTTCTCGCAATAGGTTGATTCATCGCAGTCATCACATGAACGCCTCCTCATTCTTATAGGAACCGGAATTGCGGTATGTAACAAGCGTAACGATGGTCAGGACCACGAACGTCAGGATACCGATTACCGCACCGATGTTGTAATACTGCTGGTCAATGGTCAGCTTATACAGCCATGTAACGAGCAGGTCCGTCTGGCCGGCTGTATCTCCGACATATGTCGGACCGCCGCCCGAGAGCAGATAGATGACATTGAAGTTATTGATGTTGCCGACAAATGATGTGATCAGGTAAGGTGTTGTCACAAACAGCATGTACGGAAGCGTGATCCGGAAGAAGATCTTCACAGGACCCGCGCCGTCCATCTTTGCGGCTTCATACAGTTCTGCAGGAATATTCTGCAGGATACCCGTGATCTGCAGAAGTGTATAAGGAATACCGACCCAGAGGTTGATCACGACTATCGTGATCCTTGCCAGCATAGCGTTGGACCAGAACGGGATCGGATTTTTGATCCATCCGAGATTCTGGAGCACAACATTTACAGCACCGTACGGCTGCAGCATCGTATTCATGATCATCAGGGATACGAACTGCGGAACAGCGATGCTCAATACAAAGCAGAATCTCCACATTCCCTTCCACTTTGTATCCTTGCGGTTGATGATCAATGCAAGGATCATACCGAGGATATAGTTCAGGAATGTTGCGAAGATCGCCCAGACGATCGTCCATGCCAGGACATGCCAGAACTGACGGCCGATGTTTCCGTTCATGCTGAGGACTCTCACGAACTGCGTCAGTCCGTTCCAGTCGAACAGCATCAGATGGTTGCCCTCTTTGGAATAACTCGTAAACGCCATGCAGATCATGAAGACCAGCGGCACGATGTTGAATACCAGGATACCCAGGAACGGCGTCGTCATCAGAAGCATGTACAGGTTGCCGTTGAGCAGCGATCTCAGATCTTCTCTGAATGTGTTGACATGTTTGCCCTGCTCGACAGCCTTCTGAAGTTTATAGGACTTCTTCAGCTGAAGGATCCACAGGAGTATGAACGCAGCGACCACAAACAGTGTGACTACGCCATACAGCAGCATCAGCAGTGAGTTGTCGCCCTGTGTATATTCGTAGATGCCCTTGGCTTCGTTGTAGACTTCACCGGCTTCAAGACTTCCAAGCCCCGGCAGATTTGCCAGGTGGGTCAATCCGGCAGATGCCATGTAGAAGATAAACGCTGCCTCAAGAATGAGTACCAGAATACCCTTCACCTTCTGGCCGTGCCCGAATATTCCGGCACCCATCAGGATCGTGGACAGCTTTGTCCACAGATCACCCCTTGTGATCGCCTGACCGACTGAATTACGGTCTTTTAGTGTGGCCATAAACCCGCCTCCTTTTATTCTTGGAAACACGGCTGAGGGAATGATCCCCCAGCCATGTATCAGATCAGATTGATGATTTCCGGATCAGTTGACGGTAGCTGTGTTCATGCCGTCATTCATTGCTTCGGTCTTTTCAGCAGCGTTTTCATGTGTAACTGTCTTAGCGACAAGTTCCTTACCCATGTTTTCTGCCGGGCTCCAGTACTGACCCATGCCAGCCTGCAGCGGCTGAACGATGGAAGCGAAGCTCATAGCGTCCATCTGTGCCTTTGCAAGAGCGTCATCAACTTTCAGTCCTTCGTCTGTCGGGATGATGTTTCTCAGATCATAGTGATCCTGCTGAGCCTGTGTGCTTCCCAGGAATGCTGCGAGTGCTACAGCAACTTCCGGGTTCTTGGAGTTTGCATTGACGCCGATCGCTTTGGAACCTGCAAATGCCTTGAGCTGCTTTGCCTCGCCATCCAGTGTATAGGAAGGAGCTGCGCAGATACCGACATTCTCTTCACCGAGTGCTTCAACAACAGCGTTGTAATCCCATGTACCGGAGAACAGGCAGTTGATCGTTCCGTCAGCCAGCGTGCTCGGTGTCAGACCGTTTGCGTCAACGAAGTTCGGGTTAGCAACGAGGTCGACCAGGTAATTTGTAACAGCGACAGCCTTGTCATCGGAGAAGTCGATGCCTGCGTCTGCGTTGTCACCGTTTTCTCCGAACAGTGTGCATCCGTTTGCTACATAGAAGGAAGCGATATACCAGGAGTTGGACAGCGGGAATCCGACTTTGCCCTTTTCCAGCATTGTGTCAAGGCTCTTGACATCATCTTCGGAGAAGACGCGCTTGTCATAGTACATGAACCATGTGTTTCCTGTGAACGGAACGCCGTATACGCCGCCATTGTAGGAAACGGTATTCAGTGTTGTCTGTGAGCACTGTTTCTGAACCTGTTCCAGAGTAGCTCCGCCCAGTCTTGCCAGTGCGTTTGCTGCGAGCATGTCAGGGATCTGGTCGTTTGCATACATGAATACATCAGCTGCTGCTTCAGGGTCTGTCTGGATGTTCTTCAGAGTGTCGCCTTCAGAGCTTACGCCTGTTTTGAATTCAAGTTTCCATTCAGGATGTGCCGCCTTAAATGCTTCGAGTTCTTTGTTCAGCCAGTTGCCGTTTTCTTCGGACTGATCTTCGGACGGTGCCCATACTGTCAGTGTGATCGTTTCGTCTTTAGCCGGTTCTGCCGGTTTGTCAGATCCGCCGCCGGATGTTCCGCCGCCTGATGAGCCGCCTGAGCACGCAGCCAGCATGCTGAGGGAGAGCAGAGCTGATAAGCCTGCTGTTAAGAATTTCTTGCTTGCCATATCTTTCCTCCTAAACTAAGCAATTGTTATTTGATCCTTCATTCGTTTGCGAACTCCAGATTGTTTCCGTTTAAATCAAATACATGTATGACGTTTCCGCCGAATGTGAACCTTATCGTGGAATTCATATCGAGTGCCTGATTCCCGAGTTCCAGTGTCGGCACGATGATGATGCTGTCCTTTCCGCAGGCATTGATATGCAGGTGGACGGAACTGCCCATCATCTCACTGACATCCACCTTGCCTTCGATCATGGCTCCGGGTGTTTCCTGCAGTGTGATATGTTCGGGTCTGACGCCGAGCACGATATCCTGTTCCGGTATGTTATTTGCCTTCAGTTTTTCCTGCTTGGCATCCGACAATGTGATCTCCGCATTCTCGACCCTGACCGCATACTGACCTTTTTCATTCTTCACAAGACGCCCGTCATAGAAATTCATCTGAGGCACTCCGATGAATCCTGCTACAAACTGGTTCTTCGGGTGATCGAATACTTCCTGAGGTGTCCCGATCTGCTGGATCTCGCCGTCCTTCATGATGACGATCCTGTCGCCCAGCGTCATCGCTTCCGTCTGGTCATGCGTGACATACATAAATGTTGTATTGATCTTCTGGCGGAGCTTGATGATCTCGGCTCTCATCTGGTTTCTCAGTTTTGCGTCAAGGTTGGAGAGCGGCTCATCCATTAACAGAAGCTTCGGCTCACGGACGATCGCGCGTCCGATCGCGACTCTTTGTCTCTGACCGCCTGACAGCGCCTTCGGCTTTCTGTCCAGATACTGGGTGATCCCCAGGATCTCGGCAGCTTCATTGACCCTGCGTATACGTTCTTCCTTCGGAACATTTCTCAGTTCCAGCGGGAATTCCATGTTCTGTCTGACCGACATGTGCGGGTACAGAGCGTAGTTCTGGAAGACCATCGCAATATCACGGTCCTTGGGTTCGACCATGTTCATCAGCTTGCCGTCGATGTACAGTTCCCCGCGGGTAATATCCTCAAGCCCCGCAACCATTCTCAGTGTCGTTGACTTTCCGCAGCCTGACGGTCCTACCAGTACGATGAACTCTTTGTCTTTGACTTTCAGATTGAAATCATCGACAGCGACCACGCCTTCATCCGTAATTTTCAGATTGTATGTTCTGTGCGCGGGCTCTTCACCCTTTTTCTTTTTACTGGCCGGTTCCGCGTGGGGATAGATCTTCTGAATGTGTTTTAATTCCAGTTCAGCCATTGTTTGTTTTCTCCTTAATCATACTGCATTTTTTTACACTTTCTCCTGCAATGACCCGGTGTCTGATTATTTCATGTCTGGGCCCTCTCTGGTAACTGATCCTCCAGAGAAGATCTTCGACACTTCTTACGGCAAGTTCCCTGCTGTCCTGGCAGATCGTAGCGATCCTCGGGATCGAGAACTGCGTGTAGCCGATGCCGTCATAACCGATGATCGATATATCATCAGGGATCTTTTTGCCCAGGTCCGCAATACCGCGGACTGCGCCGAGGGCGATGATATCGCCGATCGCGAAGATCGCTGTGATCTCGTCGTTGGCACTGATCAGCTTCCGGGCGGCTTCATATCCGCCTTCCATGGAAAACAGGCACGGTTCATAGTTCTTCTCAAATGTGAAGTCCAGATGGTTGCTGTTGATGACTTCCAGGGCGCCGCTCAGTCTGTAATCACTGATCTGTCCCTGTTCCCAGTCCAGCGATCCGCCGATCACACCGATATGCCGGTGCCCGGCTTTCACCAGATAGCTGATCGCATCCTTGGCACCCTGCTTGTCGTCAGTTGTGAAGCTCGACAGATTATCGAATCCAAGTTCTTCACCGCTGAGCGATGTCAGGACACATGGCACTTTGATCGCGGAAAAACCTTCCCGGAAGTATTTGAGATTTCCACCCAGAAAAATCAAACCTTTCGGTTTTCTCTCGGCACACACCTGTGCAGCAGCCTCGACCTCATTTGATTTCTCATCCAGAAACAGAACACTGACTTCTTCACCGTTATCCCTGAACACCTGCTGCATATCTTCCAGGATCGATTCGAAGAATACGTTTTTCGATCCCTTTACAAGTACTGTAACAGCGGAAGTTCCGGACTGCTTCAGCAGCTTCGCGTTTGAGTTCGGCTGGAAATTCAGGTCCTTGATCACCTGTTCTATCGTCTGCCGTGTTGATTCACTGACATCCGGATGATGATTTATGACGCGGGATACCGTTCCGATGCTGTAACCGGACAATTTAGCAATGTCCTTGATTGTTGCCATGGTTTCCTTCTTTCCCTAAACGGTATCGTAAACATTACCGTTATCATTTCCGTTAACGTTTACAGTTTTAGTTTATGATAGCGCTTCCTGTATGTCAACAGGTAATTTATTAATTTTTCTCCGGCAGTATCATTTTTAATATTTTGAGTTATTTACAGAGCCTGTGTCCGCCTTCTGTGTGTGAAAAATCTTTAGCATAACAAGTGTTCCGGGTATGCATTTTCCGACAAACAGAACGGGATATCGTTTATGATGTAAGCAGAAAGAATTTCGGAGTATCAGCATCATGAAAAATGAAGACATTCGCTGTATGATCAGCCAACTCTTTTCAGCTTCTGCTGAAAATATCGTCCATCTTCCCGAGAAAAACATAGATGTCCCGATCCTGGAAGAACCATTGATCGGCTTCGCCGCGGCAGATGATCCGCTGTTTGACCTCTACAAAAACGATCCCGAGGCGATCGGTGAAGCATTTATGACACCGGAAGAATGGCTGCCCGGCGCAAAATCAGTGATTGTTTTGTTCTTCCCCTATTCAGAAGACATCAGGGGACGTCTTGCCCGTTCCGAAACAGTGATTGCGGAATCCTGGAAATACGGCTATGTCCCCGGAAGCAGACTGGCCAAAGCGATCGCGTCACAGCTGAAGGATCAGCTGGCTGAACAAGGCATTACGGCAATCGAGCCGACCTCAGCAGAGCGTTTCGGCAGAGTCAAGGTTCCGGCTACTACAAACGGAGAAGAAGATGTACATTATATGGTCAGCTGGTCAACACGTCATGCGGGCTTTGCGGCAGGACTCGGTACATTCGGCATCCACCGCCATTTCATCACTGAAAAAGGTTCCTGCGGTTCACTGGCTACCCTGATCACAGATCACGAATTCACCCCGACAGAGCGTGACTATACGGATATCTATGAATATTGTATTCACTGCGGTCAGTGCGCACGGAACTGTCCGGCCAAAGCGATCGACCCGAACGGTCTGCGCAATTTAAAAAAATGCTCTGATTACGGTGCCTACCTGAAAGAAACCTGCGGCGGAGGCGGATGCGGGAGATGCATTGTCGGCGTACCGTGCGAACACCGGAACCCTTCCCGCCGGTAATCAGCAGATCACAGTTACACAAAAGAACGGTCCGGCCGTTCTTTTATATTTTCAGATGCAGTTTTTCAAACATGTTCATCAATGGATCGAATAAAAACCATGCAATGAGAAAGTTGCTGATGCCATGGATCAGGTCATATGGAATACCTGCTGTCCACCAGGCAAAAGCTGCGCTGAAACCTGCGATGACAAATGTTGTCAATGAGCATAATAGACCGAAGGCAAGCCCGTAAAAAGATGACAGGCAGGCAGCTGTAAAGCGGTTCATCTGTTTCCTAAGAAGCCATGTCAGCAGGATCAGCACCGGCCAGACATAGAAATAAGTGACTGTCCAGATACTGACCCCCCACCAGATGCTTTCAATACCGGCGAACAACAGCAAAGACGGCAGTGATATCTTCCAGCCGAAATACAATGTCAATACGATCGTCAGCAGTGAGATCAGTTCAACATTCGCGATCGCGTTCAAAGAAAACTTCGCAGTCTCCAGAACGGCAGTGATCACTGCGATAAAAACGATCTTTCTGATACCTGAACGCACTTCCATCAGTATGTCTCGTAAGCAAAGCGGTATGTATCGCCGTCCGTTACCGGCTGCTGGTCAATACCGTACATTCCGTATTCGCCGTTTACGTAGATAGCCCAGTATGCGGAATCTGTTTCTTCCGCTTTCAAACCGTTTATCGTTGTTACATATGCTCCATATTCTCCGCTGACAGCTTCATATTGAAAACCGGCTGCAGAGAAATCATCCATTGCTCCGCTTAAATATTCTGCATCTGTCCGTCCGGAGTAAGACTTTACACTCCCTTCGGGATCCTGTACTTCGATCACGATCGCTTTGGCTCCGCTCATTGGCTTCGGGCGGTTCACAAACCAGATGCCAAACAGCACACATGCGGTAAGCGCCAAAGCCAGCAGCCAGATATTTTTCCTGTTTTTCATGTCATCCCCCGTAAAATACTCTGTTCGTAATTTCATTGTATTACATGTCTGACCGGGTCATTCCAGATATGCTCCGGTGTATTGCCTGACGTAAAAACCGATACATTGCTGTACCGGCCTGAATAATTGCATTAAGACTGCTGTTGTGAACGGTACATTCTTCTGTAGACCACACCGATCAATGTTGCCGCAAGGAATGCGATAAATGCAAGAATGAACGGATACATGGGATTCCTGCTGTAGATGAGTCCGGCAAACAATGCACCGAAGATCCCGCCCAGTGAGTTCATGGACTGGTAGAAGCCCATGACAGCATTGCTTGTTTCGGGAGAAGCCTGGGCAGCGGCCATCCCCTGCAGCAGCGGAAGACGGAGCACCATGACACTGGAATAAATAATATATACCGTAATAAATACGATCTGACCGCGGAAGATCAGGACCGAGCAGATCAGAGCCGTACATACAGCCAGGATATAAAGGAATGTCTTGTTGATATCCGTACGCCTCTGCAGGTACATACTGACAGTGGAATTCAGGAAGATCGTCAGACCGGCGATCCCTGCCTTGAACATTCCGTTGTATGCGGAAGACATTCCGTACTGGTCTTTGATGTAATAATTGAAGCACTGTTCATAGGAATTCTGTCCGATCGCAGAGATCGCTACGATCATGAATACCATTGCCAGCAGCGGTGTCATAAATGCCCGTGCGCTTAAGAAAGCCGCAAACGGATTGGCATCGCGCAGGGACAGTTTCCTGTCCGGCTTTACCTTGGCATCCGTATCATCCGCACAGAGCAGATAGTACGCAATGCCCGACAGTACAAGTACGACCACCTGTGCCAGGAATGCCGTGTTTACGGAGAGCAGGCCGAGCATGCCTCCGACAAAATATCCGCATGCACTGCCGACATTCTGCAGTGTTGTCAGCACCACAAGATTTCTGCCCCTGACCTGTGCGTCACCGCGTGACAGGTTGACTACATAATTGGCCATTGCCGTGAAAACACCGCCAGTGAAGGCACCGGCAAACATTCTTCCGCCGACAACAGCTGCTTCCGAATAGGCAGAGCCGAACATCAGCTGTCCGACCGCATACCCGATCGAGCACACCAGCATGATCAGCTTTGTCGGAACATATGCGCAGAGTCTTCCCCAGAACGGCGAGAACAGGAAATTCATCGCCATCATCGCAGCCAGCGCAACACCGAACATGGAACTGTCCAGATGGCGTTCTACGATCAGGGTCGGAGTAACGGGATGCACAAAGCTCGCAGCCATGTTGAACAAGAATGCGGTGATAAAGAACAGCAGCAGTTTTTCTTTTTTCATATCCCCCTCCGGCATAGAATGACAACATCATACACCATCCGATCTGCAGATTGACAGGAAATACCCGTGTATCTCATGTAAATCCCTGTTGTTTCCGAAAGAAATCCCCGGTCTGTTTCATTTCTTCAGACCGGGGATATTCTATGTTTCGTTCAGTGCCGCTAAAGACTTATTTGATGATAGCTTCCAGCCACTGCTCAGGTGCTTCGTAGCCGAGGATCTTAACGACTGTAGCAGCAACGTTTGCAAGACCGAAGTCGCCTTCCTTGACTTCTGTTCCTTCCGGACCGTTGTATACAGCGAACGGAACTTTAGCAAGGGAGTGGGATGTCTTGGGTTTCGGTGATCCGTCAGGATTCTTGCCCTTGTCATACATCTCGTCGGAGTTGCCGTGGTCTGCTGTTACCAGCAGTGTATAGTCCATCTTCCTGCATGCGTCCATGATCCTTCTCAGCTGCAGGTCAACGGATTCGACACCGATCAGTGTTGCTTCATAGTTGCCTGTATGGCCGACCATGTCGCCGTTCGGGTAATTGCATCTCAGGAACTGATATTTGCCGGATTCGATCGCTTCTACCATGAGGTCGGTAACTTCTGTAGCCTTCATCCAGGGCTTCAGATCGAACGGAATGACATCGGAAGGCACTTCTACCCATGTTTCCAGTTCATCAGAGAACTTTTCAGAACGGTTGCCGTTCCAGAAATATGTAACATGACCGTATTTCTGTGTTTCTGAGCAAGCGAAGGATACGACACCCTTATCTACCAGGAATTCGCTCAGTGTGTGCTCAATATGCGGCGGTTCAACCAGGAAGTGGTTCGGGAGCTTCAGGTCGCCGTCATACTGCAGCATGCCTGCATAATATACATCCGGCTTCTTGGGCATATCGAAGCTGTTGAATCCTGTGTTCATATAGTCGAACGCTTTGGAGATCTCGACAGCTCTGTCACCGCGGAAGTTATAAAGGATCACGGAATCGCCGTCATCGACCGGTCCAAGAGGCTGGCCGTCTTTGCCGATCACGAATCCGGGCAGATACTGGTCTGTATAACCGCCTTCTGCACGCAGTGTTTCGATCGCTTCAGTTGCGCTTGCGAACATTCTTCCGTCGCCCATGACATGGATATGCCATCCCCTTTCAACCATGGACCAGTCAGCTTCATAACGGTCCATCGTAATGGACATTCTGCCGCCGCCGCTGGCGATGACGCCGTGGAATCCGGATTCATTGAGTTCTTTGAGTACGTCTTCAAGCTGATCTACATACTGCAGCGCGCTTGTTTCGGGAACGTCTCTTCCGTCGAGCAGGATATGAACTCTGACTTCATTAACGCCTTCCTTCTTGCATTCTTTCAGCATAGCGATCAGATGTGAAATATTGGAGTGAACATTGCCGTCTGATAACAGACCGATGAAATGCATCTTGCCGTTGTGGCTCTTTACGAAGTCAACAGCGCCTTTCCAGGCTTCGGAATCATAGATCTTTCCGCTTTCGATGGACTCATTTACAAGTTTCGCACCCTGTGAATAGATCTGGCCGCATCCGAGTGCATTGTGTCCGACTTCGGAGTTGCCCATGTCATCATCAGAAGGAAGGCCTACAGCTGTTCCGCTTGCCTTAATCGTTGTGTGAGGCCACTTGCTCATCAGTTCGTCGATCTGCGGTTTGTAAGCATGGAGAACAGCATTGCCGTTGTCCTTTTCAGTCCAGCCTACACCGTCCATTACCACTAAAACTACCGGTTTTCCCATTTTAATACATTCTCCTTTTATACTTTCCAGTGTATGATTACCTGCTTTTGTCCAGATGAACGAGCCGTCATGCATACAGGGTCTTCATATCCTGTCATTCCCCTTTTATCATGCATTTTCAGAATCAGAGGGGATCATACACATGTCCCTGCTCACCTGTTATTACACCTGCTATTATTTTATAATGTTTTTCCTGAATTACCTATTATTTTTATCCAACTTCCGGCAAACTGATCATATCTGTTCCAAATCCGGGCGAATCAATCATAATCATATACACAGCTCCTGTTTTTGCCGATAATATCCATAGAAGGAGTTGTCATATGAGTGTATTTACAGGAAAAGAAAAGTTAAGACTCGGCTTCGGGCTGATGCGCCTGCCGAGGAATACAGACGGTACGATCGATGTTGAACAGACTGCCGAAATGGTGGACCTGTTCATGAATGCGGGCGGAACTTATTTCGACACAGCATTTGTTTATCCCGGCAGTGAAGAAGCCATCCGCAAAGCGCTGGTCGACAGATATCCCCGTGATTCCTATACCCTTGCCAGCAAGCTGATCATCCAGCCTGGATCCGGCATCTCGGAGGAAGAGGCAAAACAGGAGATGCAGACCAGTCTTGAACGCACAAATGCCGGTTATTTTGACTATTATCTGGTCCATGCTGTGCAGCGCAGCAACTATCAGAAATACGAAGAATACGGTATCTGGGATTATGTAAAGGAACTGAAAGAACAGGGTCTGGTCAAGCACTATGGTTTTTCTTTCCATGGAGATCCTGCGCTTCTGGAAGAACTGCTCGAAAAACATCCGGACGTGGAATTTGTCCAGCTGCAGATCAATTATGCCGACTGGGAGAATCCCGGAGTCGCTGCCCGCCGCAACTGGGAGATCTGCAAAGAGCATGGCAAACCGGTCACGGTCATGGAGCCTGTCAAAGGCGGTCTCCTCTCTGATCCGATCGATACGGTCAAGGCTGTATTTGACGCAGAAAACACCGGTGCATCCTACGCTTCATGGGCGATCCGGTATGTTGCGTCCAAGGATAACCTTCTGGCAGTATTAAGCGGCATGAGTTCCGTCGAACAGATGAAGGATAACCTCAGCTTCATGCGTGAATTCAAACCGCTCACCGAACATGAAGAAGAAGTGATCGCTAAGGCTGTTGAAGCGTTGAACGCGGATAAGTCCATTCCCTGCACAGCCTGCCATTACTGCACCAAGGGCTGCCCGATGGGCATTCCGATCCCGGAGATCTTCACAGTTCAGAACCGCAAAAAAGGCAGTCCCGAATTCCGCACAAAGAGAGAATATACGATCGTTACCCAAGGCAAAGGCAAAGCCAGTGACTGCATCCAGTGCGGTCAGTGCGAAGCCGCATGTCCTCAGCATCTCCCGATCATTTCCCTTCTTGAGGAATGCAGACCTCTGGAAGGCTGATCTGTTTACAAACTCATCTGCACACGAAAAGATCCGGATCGTTCTGTGGATCACACAGAACACTTCCGGATCTTCTTTTTTATCGTATGAACTGTTTTATGATGCAGAACGATCACTGGTTCCAGACAACCGCGTAAGCTTCCCTGCAGCAGGTTTAGTGACCTGCAGGCTTCAGGACAGATCGTTTTTATCAGGACAGCAGACACCTCAGAAATAGACATCCGCTATGAAAAATAAAAATGACCGCACAAACATGCGGCCATCTATTCTTACGGGCGACTAGTGGGACTCGAACCCACGAGTGCTGGAGCCACAATCCAGTGTGTTGACCAACTTCACCATAGCCGCCATAAGGCAATAGTTATTCTACCTTAAACCTCCCTGCAGTGCAAGAAAAGATTTACGAATTTCCTTTTTCCTTCAGAATCATTCTGTAACGTTTCTCACAGATGGTCAGCAGATGCTCTTTTGTGTTTTCCTCTTTTTCAACCATCACAGCATGCAGAAGACTGTTTTTCAGCAGTCCGACATCATGCCCCTTCAATACGATTCCCCGATCGCGGAGATATCCGATCAGATCATTCCCGTTAACTGCCAGATCTTTTTCCGAGAAGACAGTGATCCGCGCCAGTTTCTGTTCCAGAGCGTCCATATCATCATACTTTTTCTGCCAGGTATCAGGATTCTGTCCTGATACATCAGCCCTTCTGAGGATGAACAGCTGCTTCATGATTTCCGGTGAAGCGATGTCCTGGTTTCTGAACAGATATTTTGCCATATTCATTTTGGGGTCTCCGATCTCCTCGTGGTGTTTTACAAGGAGCACGGTCCCGTCGATCAGCCTGTTGGAATATTTCAGGCGCTTCATGACCTGATGAGCGATCTTTGCGGATACTGCAGGATGTCCGTAAAAATGATCGATCCCCTTCTCATCCGTTGTTCTTACTGCTGCCTTCCCGGCATCATGAAAGAGTGCCGCAAAACGAAGCACATCGTCCGTGCTTTCAATGTCTTTCAATACAGCCGCTGTATGATGCCCTGCATCATAAATATGGTGAGGATTATTCTGCGGTGTATCAAACAGTATATCCAGTTCCGGTGCGAACGCTTCAAGCAGTCTTGTCCTGTGAAGAAGAACAAGCGCCTCACGGGGATCCCTGCCGGTCATCATTTTATGCAGTTCCTCACCGATCCTCTCCGCAGAAACAGAGGTGATCTCATGTGCATAGTTTCTGACCGCACGGTACAGGCCCGGTTCGATCACCATACCCTTTTCTGCCGCAAAGCGCACTGCCCGCATCATTCTGAGACGGTCCTCCGCGATACGGTCATTGGGATCACCGACTGCGCGGACGATCTTGTTTTTAATATCATCGATCCCATGATAAGGATCGATGATCTCATCATTGACGGGATCATATGCGATCGCATTGATCGTAAAATCACGTCTGGCCAGATCATCTTTGACATCAGCAGTAAACGAAATACTGTCCGGATGTCTTCCATCCGTATAGTTCCCGTCGATCCTGTATGTCGTTATTTCATACGGTTTTCTATTGATCAGCACAGTGACTGTCCCGTGCTTGATCCCTGTAGGGATCACAGGATATCCGAGTTCTTTGAAGATCTCCGAAACTTTCTGAGGCAGGATGCTGGTGGTGATATCTTCATCATGCACGTCAACACCCATAAGCTTGTCTCTGACACAGCCGCCCACCACAAAAGCCGTTCCGTGATCACGGAGCGTTTTTACAATGAATACTGCTTCTTCGGAAAACTTCATGTATTTACTCTTTCTATGCTCTGAATTTTTTATTCGTATCCTTCAGCCCCAGATCAGTCAGTTCGGTTTCCATCAGATCTTCCATGCTTTCAACAAATTCCTCATAGACCCGATGGAGCCAGAAACGTTCATGCTGGTAAGCAGAATCGAAAGGCGGAATATCCGCGATCAACGTAAGTTGGGACTCTTCAAATATACCGGAATCCTTGAGAAGCTCTGTCATATCATCAAGGATCTGATCAAATCCATCTGTTTGAGACGCGTCATATGTATTCATATGGAATTCATCACCGTTGACGAATTCATCATACGTAAATACCGCCTTCCGGCATGTATGTTCCATCACAAACGGAATATACAGGATCGCCAGCGGCAGGAACGGTGATTCATAGTCCTGGGTGGAAATGATCCAGTCAGGATGATGTTCTTTCTCCTCAAAGATCACGTGGAACCAGTTTTCCGGATTGACTGTAGAGATATCGACTGACTTGCATATGGTTCCGGGCACGATGATCTTTGTGTCCGGATACAGTCCGGCAATTGCCTGTTCCATTTTGACGCACAGTTCCACAGGCAGTCTGTATTCTGTCTGCAGGACTCCGTTGAATGCCGGCAGGAATTTGACGATCAACGGCAAAGCCATCAGATAACGGTCTGTGTTCATATGATTGCGTTTCAGAAGCTGTTCAGCCGTCTCATCCTCGACATGTTCCATATAGACCTGTCTTGCCGCATCACTGTCATCTATTTCCAGCTTATCCAGCCACTTCAGATAATCAGTCCCCAGCATGACCACCTTGATCTTCTGATCCGGATCCGGTTCATGATCTTCCTCTTCCAGATAATCCGCGATATATTCCGAGAAATAGCCCGGCAGCTGTTCAAGTTCCCAGTCTATGTCGATCCCGTCCGGATCCAGCTTCTTCCATGTGGTTTTGCCGATCCTTGGAATCAGGATTTCCTTTTTCTTTCTTACCATATACACCTCCCGGAAAGCATCTGCGGCATTGCCAGACATATGTCCTTATGAATCATAAGGATATCAGATGAAACGATCATGCGCACTCTTTCTTTTTATTATACGTCAACATTATAAAACTCCCTCCGGTATCTTCCGGAGGGAGCAGATCATGATCAGTCGATTTTTTCAAACTCCATGTCTTTGCCGGCATCTTCTTTGAATTCTTCCCATACCAGCATGCCTTTATCATTGACAGTCAGACGTACCGCACCGTCATTGAATGCCTCATCAGATGAAGTGACCTCACCTTTTTCATTGAAGACGATCGTTGTCTTTGTACCTGTTTCATTGGAAACGAGCGCTTCGCCGTCATAGTAGCAGTCATATACCCATTCTGTATGTTCAGCGGCCGTATTGGACCATGTGATCATAACATTGTAGGGCATATCGCCATCTGCTTCGGTAACTTCGATCATAGCCCTTCCGCATACCCAGCGGCCGAGGAACTGTGCTCCTTCTGATTCAGCAGCGGCTGCCGGAACAAATCCGAAGACAAGATCATCAGCGATATGTTCCAGTTCATCAGTCCATGTCAGTGTACCTGCATCATAGTCAAATACGACCTTGCCTTTTCCGTTCTCGTAAACTGTTTCATCCGCAGTCTTCTCGCCCTTTTCATTGAAAACAAGCTTTTTCCTGACTCCGTTGTCATAGGAAACACTTGTATCTTTTTCATCGAACTTGCCGGACATTGTCCATTCATTGGTTTCGGCTGCACTGTCTGACCATTTCACGGTAAACTTTGCACCGTCTGTGCCATCAGCCTCAACCAATATGCTTGCTCTGTCAGCCGCATAGGATCCGACAAAGTTCATGACAGGATTCTGTCCTGCTTCAGCCGTGCTGACCGGCTCTGCAGAAACGGTCTCAGCAGCTTCCGCTGCAGGTGTTTCGGAAACGGCAGGTGCCGGTTCATTATCTGTTTTGCCTGAGCAGCCTGTGACAGTGCACAGCAATGCTGCGGCAAACATCATATTCATCATCTTTTTCATTTTCTTTCCTCCTGGTCTGCTGTTAAACAGCTCCTATATTCTATACGTCTTTTCAATGAAGCGATATGTGTCAAACATTAATTTCGCTGAAAACAGGCTGATTTTTGTATTTGCTTGCTAAAAAACAATATTTTTTCTCAAATTTTAGCACTTACCACTTGCAAGTGCTAAAAAGCGTGCTATATTATAGGTGTAAGCAAAAGAAGCTTACAAAAAGAAAAGTTCCAACCAAGTGCACGACGTAAAACGGATCAACACGTGAGTGAACGAGGAGGAAATTATGTTTGGATTTTTACCTGAAAGAAGAAGAGCTTATGATCTGTTTGATGACATCTTCGATGATGCATTCACCGCACCGTTCTTCACATCAAACAGGACCAATGACATCATGAGGACCGATATCACAGAGAAAGACGGCAATTATCTGCTGAATGTAGCGCTTCCCGGATACAAAAAGGAAGACATCAAGTTATCTCTGAAAAACGGCAATCTGGTCATTGAAGCAAAGCGCAACGAAACAAACGAAGAGAAGGACGCCAAGGGCAACATCATCCGTCAGGAACGTTACTCAGGCAGTGCTTCCAGAAGCTTCTATGTAGGTGAGAACATTAAGGAGGAGGACATCAAGGCATCGTTTGAAAACGGTGAGCTCCATCTGACAGTTCCCAATACCAAGGCTGTTGAACATCAGCCCGAAGAGCAGAAATACATCACGATCGACTGATCACAGCAACTCAAAAAAGGACTCCGGTCCTTTTTTATTGATATCTGATGAATTTCGCATAGTTCCCCCAGATCTGATGCGCCAGTTTGCGGTATTCTTCTTCCGTATACCCGGGAGGATCGGCGATGAGCTCGTAATCTGCGAAGAACCAGTAGCGGATACCGGTGCGGGCATATCCTGCACGTTCATAAAACCGCAATCTTCTGAACGCTTCATCTGCTTCGGTCATATCATCTGTGACCCGTTCGATATCCAGGACGATCTTTTCCGTATTCCCGATCCCCTTCAGCATATGCAGGATACGCGTGCCGTACCCCCTGCCTCTGAATTCCTCTTCCACAGCGAAATAGTAAAGAAACGATACCGTATCCAGATACATATACACAAAGCCGATGATCTGTGCATCTTCTGTGATGAGATACAGCTTGTGATGCTCATCCAGCATTTTCAGGATGATGCGGAACGGCATCTTTTCATTTCCGGGAAACGACGCTTCATACAGACGTCTGACTTCCTTCATTTCAGGATCCCTGCGTTTCAGTTCTCTTATTTCCATACGCAATATTATATTTGATGCCGGCAGGATATTTGAAGCAGTGTTTCTTTTACGATATGATAAATATAGTTTATAAGGAGCGTGATAATACTATGTGGAATGATCTGCAGACTGGTGCCCGTGAGGGCATGATTGCGGAAACGATCTCCCTGAGAGGCTATGAGGGCGATCAGATCCGTGCCTATTATTCCCGGCCGCTCTCTGATGGTCCGCATCCCGGGATCGTTCTGATCCCCCATATGCCGGGCTGGGATGAGTGGTGCAGAGAAACATCCAGAAGGTTCACACAGCATGGTTATGCTGTACTCTGTCCGGATATTTACTGCCGTGTCGGAACCGGCACACCCGTTGAAGTAGCGAAAAAGAGCAGAGAACTGGGCGGCGTTCCCGATGACTGCGTCATGGGCGACACCAAAGGATGCCTGGACTTCCTGAAGATCCAGCCTCAGTCCAACGGCAAGGTCGGCGTCATCGGCATGTGCTCCGGCGGACGTCATGCATTCCTGGCTGCCTGCACGGTCGACGGATTCGACTGTGCCGTAGACTGCTGGGGCGGCGGCGTCATCATGAAGGAAGAGGACCTCAGCCCTGCGCGTCCGAAATCACCGATCGATTATGCGGAAAACCTGAACATTCCTCTGCTCGGTATCTTTGGCAATGAAGATCATAATCCCGATGCCGCACAGGTCGACCAGACGGAAGAGGTGCTGAAAAAGCTTGGCAAAGACTATACGTTCTTCCGGTATGATGGCGCGGGACACGGCATCTGGTACTATGACAAGCCGATGTACCGGCAGGAACAGGCAATGGATTCCTTCAACAAGACACTGGAATTCTTCGACAAACATCTGAAGTAACATCTGAAGACCGTAACCGGTCTTCTTTCACGAAAGGACTGTGCATGAGCGATTTTGTAGTGATGGCCAAACCGGTCGGTTCCCTGTGCAATATGCAGTGCTCTTACTGCTATTACCTGAATGCCGACAACGGGAGTGCCCCGCCTCATATGAGTGATGAAATTCTGGAGACATATATCCGCAGCTACATGAATGCCGTAAGCGGAAAAGTCATCTCTTTTACGTGGCACGGCGGCGAACCGACGCTTGCGGGACTGGAATTCTTCCGGAAAGCAGTCGCCCTGCAGAAAAAATATCTGCCTTCCGGCAGGGAATGCTGGAACAACCTTCAGACAAACGGATTGTATCTCGATGATACATGGTGCCGTTTCCTGAAGGAGAACAGATTTGATGTCGGTGTTTCCATTGACGGAACCAGGTTCATCCATGATCTGTACCGTCATGATACAGGCGGCAGGCCAACCTATCAGCGTGTTGCGGACACTGTATCGCGTCTGAAGAAACATGGCATTATGCCGGACCTGCTGTGCACGGTCACCTCTGATACAGCCGCAAATGGCAAGGCTGTGTATGAATCCCTGCGCAGATTCAATACAGGATGGATCCAGTTCATACCAATCGTGCGGCGTGAAAACGGCAGTGTCACGGAGGATTCCGTGACTCCCCAGCTGTACGGGAAATTCCTGAAGGATGTGTTCCGTGAATGGGCTTCCCATGACATGGGAAAAACAAATGTCCAGCTGTTCGCGGAGACTGCCCTGGTCCTTGCGGGCGGAAGCCCCGATGTATGCTGGCTGGCGGAAAAATGCGGAACAGTACTGATCGTGGAACGGGACGGGAATGTTTATTCCTGCGATCATTTTGTCGACAGGCACCACCTGATCGGCAACGTACTGGAGGATGATCTGGGTACCCTGGCAGAGTCGGACGTACAGCGGTCATTCGGAAACGCAAAAAAAGACGCCCTTGTCAGGCAGTGCCGGGAATGTCCGTATCTGAAGTTCTGCGGCGGGGGCTGCCTGAAAGACAGGTTTGCCAATGCGGACGATGGCGAACAGGGACTCTATTATCTGTGCGACGGGCTGCGACAGTACTATGACTACGCAGTACCCCTGCTGAAACAGTCCATGGAACTCTCTGCACGATCCCATTCATCTGCTGAGATCATGCGTTTATTATTCAAAAAATAAAAGAGGAACAGCCGACAGGCAGCTGATGATCACTCATCACTGATCCTGAGGCTGCACCTCTTTTTTATTCTGTCAGATGTTTTCTGCCGGCTGGTCTCTCAATGTTCTTCGCGCTCTTCTTCGAGTTCTTTTCTTTCGTTCTTCATTTCCCAGTTGATGATCACAGACATCGCTGCACGCAGCGCGACCAGAACAGCCAGTCTGATGTAATCATCCGGGCAGTCTGCCAGGACAGTTCCGAGGACTTCACCGCACATCAGTAATTCCAGTGACAGGCTGATGCCTTTCCCGACAAACAGCGGCGCCATTTTATCGTGTTTCACCATCATGATGATCCCCCTGACTGCGTGATACAGCAGGACCAGGACTCCGGTGAACGCCAGCAGCAGTTCCCCGTATTCAACGATCAGTTCAAGACCCATTTCAAGTATTTCGTGCATTTTAAATTCTCCGTTCAGATGACACAATTCTATCGCATTGAGCAGAAAACGCAAAGTATCAGTTGTTTTCCTTCTTCAGCTGTTCCTGATATCTGTCGACCAGATCCTTCCCGACCAGGACTGCTTCCTTCGTACTGTCATAGGATGAGGAGGAAGCGATCATCTTCACGGTGCCGATCTCATCCGCCACACTCATAGTCTCTACATCCTTCCGGTTCAGGGCAATGACAGCGAGATACGGCATGCCGGTGCTCCTTTCATCCGTGATCTCGATCCCCTGATGATCCTTCAGGGATATGATCCTGACATGCTGAAACAGGCATTGCGATGCATGAGAGGAATCATGAAAGTCCACCGTCAGGTACAGATCGACACGCATGCCTGCTGTCAGGGACCCGGCTGATGCCAGGTCTGTTTCCAGGGAATAGGCTGCCTGTCCCTGTTTCAGCTGGGATGCCGGATAATCCGGCAGACTGTCCTCTTCATACAGCATATTTGCGTAGAACGGTGAGCCGGCAGGGATCATCCCCTGGATCTCCGTATATCTGCCGAGGATCTCTTCTTTCCGGCGGTATGTCCCCGGCGCCAGATACGCGGAAGGTATCCTGATCACCGTCAGATCGGATGCTGTGATCTTTGTCCTGGGCGGAATATCATGTGACGCGACATATGCAGGCACAAGATCCATTGTGATCCTGCTGTACACAACAGCCGCCAGTATGGTCAGTGCTCCCAGTGCCAGACCGCAGATGATGGCTGCCGTGATCTTGATCGTTTTCCGCTTCATAAAAAACACCCTCCCTGGTAATATCCGCAGGAAGGGCGCCGATTCCATCAATTGTTATGAGATTTTTTTATAGAGCGCGTTGCCGATGGACTGTACCAGCTGTACGAATATGATCAGGATGATGCAGCAGGCAGTCAGGTAATCAAGTCTGTACATCTGATAGCCGTATCTGATCGCGATGTCGCCGAGTCCTCCGGCACCGATCGCGCCGCCCATTGCGGAACAGCCGACCAGGTTGATGATCAGCAGGATGATGCCGTTCAGCATTCGCGGAATGGATTCCTTGATGTAGACACGGAACAGGATCTGCGTGTCCGAAGCGCCGAATGAACGGGCTGCCTCGATAACACCCGGATCTGTTTCCCGCAGCGCGTTCTCAAATATACGGGCAATGAACGGAACAGCCGTGATGGTCAGGGGAACGATCGCCGCCGTCGTTCCGATCGCCTTGCCGACAATGGCACGGGTCACGGGAATGACGATGACCATCAGGATAATGAACGGGAAGCTTCTGAATGTATTGACGATAAAGCTCAGCACTTCATAGACCGGCTTGTTGGGACGCAGTCCGTCCGGTGCGGTCAGTGTCAGGATCAGTGCCGGAACAAATCCGATGATCACCGCAAACAGTGTCGACCAGAACACCATGTAAAGTGTTTCCGTCGTAGCTTTCATGATAATATCCATCATATTATTCCAGTACCTCCCATACGACCTTTGCCTGGTCAAGGTAATCACATACCTTCTGCTGGTCTTCCTGCTTTACGTTGATGACAAGGCTTCCGAATACATTGGAGCGGAAATCTTCAAGCTTGCCCCAGCAGATGCTGAAATCGATGCCGAGGTTTCTTGCCATTCCCGTGATCACAGGCTCATCAGAGCTCTCATCCGTGAAGAACATCTGGATGTTGACCCCTTCCTTCGGAAGCAGGTCGCTGTTTTCCTGAAGGAAGCCCTTGATATCCTTGTTCGGCCTGACAAACAGGTCTTCCGGTTTGCCCTCTGCCAGCACTCTGCCTCCCTTGATGTAGGAGACACGCTGACAGATCTGTTTCACGACTTCCATCTGATGCGTTACAACTATGATCGTGATTCCCATCTCATCATTGATCTTCTGCAGCAGTGCCAGGATCTCTTTTGTAATGCCCGGATCCAGTGCGGACGTTGCTTCATCACAGAGCAGGATCTTCGGATCGAGGACAAGTGCCCTGGCAATGGCAACTCTCTGCATCTGTCCGCCCGAGAGTTCTCTCGGTCTTGCGTCCTTTTTATCTTCCAGACCGACCAGTCTCAGAAGACCGAGGATCTTCTCCCTGGCTTCGGGAGTGTTTGTCTTCATCCCCCAGAACTTCATAGGGAGCGCAACATTGTCATAGACATTCAGCCTGCTCAGCAGATTGAAGTTCTGAAAGATCATTCCCATGTTTTTCTGGAGCTGACGAAGCTGGTTCTTGTCATGGATATTCACTTTTACTCCATCCACGATGATATCCCCGGAATCATATGACTCCAGGCCGTTGATGCATCTGAGAAGCGTGGACTTGCCGGCACCGCTCTGACCGATGATCCCGTAGATCTCATGATCATTGATATGGATATTGATCCCCTGCAGTACCTTCAGATCACCAAAACTTTTATTGACATTTGCGATTTCTACCATGTTCAGCTCCTGTAATTCTTCATGAAGACAACAGCACCGGCAAGTACCAGTGCTGCTGGCGGTTAATCTGTTGTTTTTTACTTACTTGGCAGCGTCAGCTCCAAGGAAGGAAGTGATCACTGCACCCTTGTATGTTTCGTCGATAAACTTCTGTACTTTTTCAGACTGGATCGCCTTGCACAGTGCCTGGATCTTTTCGGAGTTCTCATTGCCTTCCTTGACAACGATCCAGTTTGTACGGCGTACTGTCGTATCAGCGTCGAATTCCTCGATGAACAGTGCGGGGTGCGTTGCCGGCAGATCTGCTTCCAGCGCATAGTTGCCGTTGATGACTGCTCCGTCAACATCAGCCAGTGTTCTGGGGAGTGATGCCGCTTCGATCGGAGTGATCTTATAATCATGCGGGTTCGTATCAGCGTTGCCGTTGAAGTCTGTTTCCGTCAGTACTTCCGTACCCGGGTCATTCAGCAGTCCCTTTGCGACAAGCAGGGAAAGCGCGCGTGATTCGTTGTCCTTATCATTCGGAACAGCGATCTCAGCACCGTCTGCCAGGTCGGACAGGCTTGTGATCTTTTCGGAATAGAGTCCCATCGGTTCAATATGAACGCCTGCTACAGCAACAAGATGAAGTCCCCTGTCCTGATTCTCACCGTTCATGTATCCGAGTGTCTGGAAATAATTGGCATCCAGTTCGCCTTCTTCAACAGCCGTGTTGGGCTGTACATAGTCATTGAAGACAGTCACTTCCAGTGTCCAGCCGTCTTTTGCCAGGACATCCTTCAGAATATCATTCAGAATTTCTGCGTGCGGTACCGGTGTAGCACCGACTGTGATGGTTTTGTCTTCAGCAGGTGTACCTGAAGCTGATGATCCGCCTGCGCATCCTGCAAGTGCTGCTGCAAGGAATGCTGCGGTTAATGTTCTGATTGCTTTTTTCATGCGATTTCCCTCCTAGTTTTCTTTCCTTGAAAAGGTAATCCTGTCGGCCGGTTTAACAAAAACTACGCCCCTTATCATAAGGGCGTAGTCATACGCGTTACCACCTTAGTTCAAAATGACCTCACGATCATCTCCTCTTCAAGTACGCTGAACAGCTCAGAAATACTCTATTGCTGTAACGGGCACTCCCGGCAGATCCTACATGTCGGACCTGCAGCTCCAAGACCATGTTCGCCTGATCTCCGCCTGTCCCTTTTCAGCTTCCGGGACTCTCTGGAATGGTTTCCGTCAGGGTACTCTTCTCTTCTCAGCTTATAAAACAAGTTTATTTCTTTTCAATTCTTTGTCAACAGATTTTTATCTGACAGCAGTTTTGTAAGGTAACGGCTCAGATCAGCCCAAGATAGCTGAACGCATGATAAAGACCGTCATCATTCACATCTGTCGTGATATAGTCAGCGGCCGCTTTGATCTCCGGACCGCCGTTGCCCATCGCGACATTGAACGCACAGAGTTCAAACATGGAAAGATCGATCTTTGCGTCTCCGAATGAGATCGTATCCTTCTGATCCGCATGCAGGTAATCAAGAAGAACTTCGATCGCATGTTTCTTGGTGATGCCTGTCGGGCCAAGATCGCCGAACAGCGCAAGCTCGCCTTTGCCGCCCCATGTATTAGCGACCAGGTGCGGGAATTCCTCTTTGGAATCGAGATGATCCTGATAGGTGCTCAGGATGAAGCTGATCTTATTCACATCACTGCGGTAAAGATCTTCTCCCTGCAGATGGATGAAGCTGTTGATGAACCTGCTGGCAGACTGTTTTGCGGCACTCAGGTCAGCGCCCTTTCCCGATGCGTACTTCACCATTGTCTCAGGCCCCTGCTCCAGCATGTAGTCATTGCAGTACATTCCTGAGTTGGCTTCGAGATAGAATCCGAGATGGCGTTCATTGCACCAGTCAACGATGTGCCTGACATCCTCTTCGGAAAGTCCCTGGTGCATGACAACGGTACCGTTGTCCTCTACGTATGCGCCGTTTCCGCCGATCATGCCGTCCAGCTCGGGCAGGTCTCTCTGCTCGATCTCAGCTTTGGAACATCCTGTACAGATGTATACCTTATGTCCGTTTGCCCTGGCTGCGGCGATCGCCTTCTTGGCGCTTGCCGGTGTTTTTGCTTCGTAGTCGATCAGTGTCCCGTCGACATCCAGAAATACGATCTTGCTCATATTGCCTCCGTTTATTCTTCGTTATCAGGCAGCAGATTACCAATGAATCCGCTGATCCTGTCCATGACGCCCGGTTCCTCTGCCTTCTCATATACAGGTTCGATCCTGATATTGAGCAGATCGCCTCCGACCTGCCAGCCGGTAAATTCCATGCCTTCCACTTCGGGATGCGTCAGTTCAACTGTTGTATCGTAGTCGACAGTCCCGGAACTGACCGGTGTTCCTGTTTCATCACATATCGTCAGTTCTACCGGAGTCTGTCCCGTATATGTCCAGACGGTATCCTCACCGGATACTGCTGATGCAGTAAACAGATCAAGTTCGGGTATTTCATAGTCACCTACCACGACCAGCACGACATCTGTTTCCGATCCTGTTCGCAGTACCGTCTTTGCTGTGCCGAATTCCTGGTCCTGGTAAAAGAGCGTGTCGTGATCAAGTGAGCCTGATTTTGCAACGGAAGACGTCGGCGTCAGCGAAACATGCATTTCACGCAGGAATTTCACATGGTCCAGATAGATGTTTCCTGTTTCATCCATGATCGTAAGCGTCGCGCCGACCGGGACTGATTCCTCAAAGAGTACCGTGTCACTTGACTTCACATCAAGCGTCACCCGTTCATAAACAGGTTCTTCCATCTTGGGATAACCCATGGAAACAGCTCCCCATCCGAACAGCGGTTTGTCGTTGACCTTTTCACTGTATCCGGAATTCACATAAGGAAGGTTCACCAGTGTATCTTCATACACCATCTGGGTAGAACCGCCGCCATCAAATTTGATCGCGTCCGTTACACCCTCTGAGCGTAGATATTCAATAATATCCCAGTCGGAAATACGTCCATAGAAATTCAGCAGCAGATACTGCTTGTCAGCGCGCTGTGCCAGCAGGCTGACAGCCCTGGTCGTCTGATAGCGGCCGGTCCCTCCTGTTGTCAGGTCTGTCTGAATACCGTTGACAAAATATGTATAGGAACCTGACAGCGCGAACTTTGAACTGATCCCGTAGGCATGCACACCGGTCTGCTCGCCGTTCCAGATCCCGTCATCATACGGGATCCATGCGCTTCCGGACCAGCCGTGATACTTGATCTCCATATCCGTATTGTTGAAATACGCTGTCGCATACCCGTTTCCATAAGAAGGAGACAGTTCCATATCACCATAGTACTGCCATTGGTCATCTATCCTGACTGCCCCGGCAGGACATCCGCCGCCGGAAAAGAAGCTTGCGTTGATGCCGCCGATCCGCGTATACCCGCTGTTGACAAGATCATGGTCATACAATGTGTAAAGCAGCTGCGCGGACGGACTGTAATCCACCTGGATGAACGTATCCTCAGACGGGTCTACACGCAGCACGTCAAACGCGATGCCATTCAGCTCGCCTTCTTCATGAACGACCTGAGGAACAGTTCCGTTTTTCGCGTAGACATTGATCGCAACAGGAACGTTTCTTCTCAGATCATGCGATCTTGACGTTTCGTCGAAAGAATTGGGGATCAGTTCCGCTCTGGCGGTGATCCCTGAAGTGAAGAATATTGCGCCAGCCAGTACACACAGGCTGTATCTGAATCGTTTGATGTAATTTCTCATAGTGTCAAAAGAATACCATAAATTCATCGGAATTTGTGTGTATTTCGTCTGAACACTTCCGGGAAACGAAAAAAACTGCAAACCTTTGTGAGGTCTGCAGTTTGTTCCGGTATTATGCAGCAGGATTCTCTGCCAGATACTGTTTGATCTTTTCCTTCGCTTCCGGTTTGCTGGGCTTGCAGTTCATGACATTTCCTGAACCGTCCGCAATTGCCGCAGCCATACCTGCACAGCCGGGATATCCGCAGCCGCCGCAGTTATATCCGGGGAGCATAGCAAGAATTTCTTCAGCTCTGTGATCTTCTTCCACATGGAACTTTACGGAAGCGATGCCGAGCAGTCCGCCGCACAGTCCGCCGAGAACCAGCATCATCAATACAGCTTTAAGCATTTTGATCTTTTTCTCCCTTCTGATTCAAATAGTGTTCACGCAATGCACAGTCCGCAATACCGCAGGCAGAGCAGTCCGGTGTCAGGTTTTCACAGCCTTCGGGAACCGGTGTCTCCCTGTTCTTCTTCATGAGAAAGATGTTCAGTGCACCAAGTGCGGCACCGATCAGTATTGCATATATGAAATTCATCGGATCTTATACCAGTCCCGCAAATGCGGTGAACGCAACAGCCATGATCGCTGCAACGATGAACGCGATCGGGTTGCCCTTAAACGCTTCAGGAACATCTGCACCATTCAGACGTTCACGGATCGTTGCGAAGATCACCAGCATCAGCATGAAGCCGAGCGGTACTGCGATGGAATTTACCATCGTTTCGATCAGGTTGTAGCCCTGTGTGATATTGTCCTGAGCAACAAAGAGAACTACGCAGTTTGTTGTGATCAGAGGGAGGAAGATACCAAGCGATTTATACAGTGAAGGAGAGTTCTTTTTGACGAACATCTCAACGAACTGGACAAATGCCGCGATCAGCAGGATGAATGTGATCAGTTCCATGTATTCGATGTTCAGCGGATCCAGAACATAGTAATACAGCAGCCATGACAGCACGGAGGAACCGAAGATAACGAATGTAACAGCCAGGCCCATGCCGATGGCAGAACTGAGTTTTGTTGATACACCCATGAACGGGCACATTCCGAGGAACTTGGTCAATACGACGTTGTTGATCAGAATGCCGCCGATGATCAGCGTCAATATACTGGACAGACTCATGCTTTAGCCTCCTTTGCGGCAGCACCTGCAGCCTTCGCTGCTTTCGCTGCTTCAGCCTTAGCCTTTGCAGCAGCCGCTTTCGCTTCTTTCTCAGCCTGCGCTGCCTTATCGTCGATACTCTTCTTATAAGCTGCTACAGCAGCGGCGAGGATCGCGAATGTCAGGAACGCACCTGTCTGGGACTTGAAGATGGGGATCTCGAATCCGCTGGGGATCAGACGGAGCGCGAAGATCTCGGCATTTGTAAACGGGTTGGACATTGACAGAATACCTGTTCCGAGGATCTGACGGATCAGGGAGATCGCCATCAGGCTGAATGTATAGGACAGACCCATCATCAGACCGTCTTTAGCGGAAGCTCCTACGCCGTTCTTGCAGGCGAATGCTTCAGCACGTCCAAGGATAATGCAGTTTACGACGATCAGGTCTACGTAAGCACCCAGTGTGGAATACAGTTCAGGCGTATATGCCTGCAGCAGCATGCCTACCAGAGTGACCAGCGTAGCGATGATAACGATGTAAACCGGAATATGGATCTCATCCGGTGTGATCCTGGCGATCAGTGATACCAGGATATTGGAAAGCACCAGGACAAAGATTACTGAAACGCCCATACCCAATGCGTTGTTCAGACTGGTGGAAATCGCCAGAGTTGAGCAGATTCCCAGATAAAGTCCGAAGACCGGATTGTTTAAGAGCATCTCCGAGAAGAAACTTTTTTTCTCTTCTTTTACACTCATGATCGTCTCCTCACTTTCCTGCCTCAGTATTCGGCAAAGCAGCAGCCGGTGCTTCTGTCTTATCGATGGAAGACTGGATCATTGCTTTGACGGAGTTTGATGTAAATGTTGCGCCGGATACGCCGTCAACATCATCTGCATCCTTTTTGCCTGCGAACTTGCTGAGGAAATCATCGGCAGTTGCCTTGTCGCCGATACCTGCTGTATCGGAGAACTTTGTGATCTTGATGGACTTGACGGTACGGGTGGGAACGTCGATCTCGATCTCGCCTTCGTTCTTTTCACCCTTTTCGTTCAGGAAGCTGAAGCCTCCGGATTTGATGCGGTAAACAGCTGTTTTGCCGTCATTGGAAACTTCTTCCAGTTCCGGTTCTGTTTCCTTGAATCTGGATACTGTCTGCTGGCTGTCACCCTTGTCTGTTGTTTCAGGAGCAGCAGATGCTTCAGGAGCTTTTGTTTCTTCAGGTACAGCTGCTGTCTGATCGGGAGCGGATGCTGCAGGTGCAGCAGCTGCCGGATCGGAACTCTTTACCTGATCAAGAGCTGACTGGATCATGCCCTTGATGGATTTGGATGTGAATGTTGCGCCGGATACGTTGTCAACTTCATCCGGATCGCTGACGCCGACGAATTTGCTCAGCCATGAGTCATCTGTCGCCTTGTCGCCGATACCAGGAGTATCGGAGAATTTTGTAACCTTGACTGACTTGACTTTTCCTGTCGGAACATCGACTTCGACCTCTGCTTCGTTCTTGTCGCCGTTTTCGTTCAGGAAGCTGAAGCCTCCGGACTTTGTGCGGAACTTAGCGGTCGAACCGTCATTGGATACTGTCTCAGCTTCCGGCTTTGTTTCTGCATACTTGGATACAGAAGCTGTTTCGACGGGAGCTGTTGTTTCAGCTGCTTCAGGTTCTGCCGCAGATGTACCTGCGTTCAGGCCCTTCAGTTTATCCAGAACTGACTGGATCATTGATTTAACGGAATTGGATGTGAATGTCGCGCCGGATACACTGTCTACTGTTTCGGGATCGCTGACACCGATAAACTTTTTGAGGTAATCCTCTGCCGTTGCCTTGTCACCGATACCTGCTGTATCAGAGAAAGTATCGACCGTGATCGACTTGACTGTTCCGGACGGAACATCGATCGTGATCTCTGCTTCATTCTTGTCGCCGTTTTCATTCAGGAAGCTGAAGCCGCCTGTTTTGACACGGTAGACCGCTGTTGTTCCGTCATTGGAAACTTCTTCCACTTCCGGTTCAGTCTCGGGATATTTTGCAACAGCTGCTGTTTCTTCAGCAGGTTTTTCCTCTGCAGGCTTTTCTGCAGCGGACGTTCCGCCGCCTGCCAGCTTGTCAAGAGCGCTTTTGACCATGGCAGCGATGGATTTGGAAGTGAATGTCGCACCGGATACACCGTCAACACTGTCGCCTGCCTTCAGGCCTTCATAAGCCTTCAGGGCGCTGTCAGATGTTGCGTTGTCACCGATACCCGGAGTATCGGAGAACTTCGTGACCTTGACAGACTTGACTGTGCCGCTCGGTACATCGAGTGTGATCTCTGCTTCGTTCTTGTTTCCTTTTTCATTCAGGAAGCTGAAGCCGCCTGCCTTTACGGAGTAGACAGCTGTTGTTCCGTCATTGGAAACTTCTTCTGCCTCAGGCTCTGTATTGGCGAAGTCATCACTGAATGAGATCTTCGGAGCTTCAGGTGCAGACGGTTCTGCGACAGCATTGGGATCATAGGAGATTCCCGCATCCGCATTGAACAGTGCCTTTGCGGCATCGATACCCTGCTGGATCGCTGTGGATGTCAGGGTAGCGCCTGACAGCAGCGGAACAGGATCGGAGGATGTCAGTCCGTTGATCGTAGCTGTGTAGTCATCCTGGAAGCATCTTGCGCCGAAGCCGTCTGTTTCATTGTGCTCGATCGGGAGGAATCCGCCGACTGAGCCGTCTTCATTGAAGGCAACCATGAATGTGAATCCGTTGGAGTTGTAGCCGACATTGTGGATCTTATAGATCGTACCATTGCCGGGTGACTTGTAGACACCTTGGATCAGTCCGCTCGGATCGTCGAATTCAGCTTCCGTGAATTCTCCGCCCGGATAGATCTGTTCCAGACTTGCCATAACTGTCGCCAGCTGGTTTTTCGCGATGATCGGGGCAGTCAGGGCGTTGATGCCTGACAGCAGCAGTCCGCACACCGCACACAGTATTGCAAGTAATACCGCTTTGTAAGCTGTGGAATCTTTACTCATATTCCGGATCCCCCTTACTTCGCCGCAGCTTCAAGAGCTGCCTGTACCATTGCGGCAACCGAGCCGCTTGTGAATGTTGCGCCTGCTACCGTGTCAACACTGTCATTCAGTGTCTTGCCGGCATAGCCTGCAAGCGCATCATCGGAAGTTGCTGTATCACCGATCCCTGCGGTATCGCCGAAGTTATCGAGTGCTACGCTGACGACGCTTCCCTTTGCGACATCGACTGTGACTGTCACTTCGTTTCTGCCGTACTCAGCGCCCATGTTGTTCATAAGACCGAATCCGTCTGCCGAGCAGCTGTATACAGCTGTCTTGCCGTCGTTGGAAACTTCGGTAACTTCAACATTGTTTGCGCTGAAGTCGATCGAACCGAGCGAACCTTCGACTGCAGCGGGAGCAGCCGGTTCCGGTACGACTTCCTTAGCCTGTACGGTCGAGCCTACCAGAACGGAAACAAGTGCCAGCAGTGCGCTGCAGATGATCGTCTTATTGCGGAAATCAGCAGCGTTTTTGATCTGGTTGCCGTCGAACATTTTATCGATCGCCGGAGTCATCATGTTCATCAGAAGGATCGAGAACAGAACGCCGTCCGGGAAATTAGCTTTGAGACGAATGATCACAGTGAGTGCTGCGCATCCCACCGCGAATATGATACGTCCGGGGATTGAAACAGGATTTGTTACAGGATCGGTGACCATGAACACGCCGCCCAGCATGACGCCGCCGGCGAGAACATTGAACACACCGTACCACAGACCGGCACCCTTGATGAGGCCGATGATCGTGGTGATCAGGAATACGCTGCCGATGTAGCAGACAGGCAGACGCCAGTCAATGTCTTTTCTCCAGACAAGATAGACACCGCACAGTGCGATGAGGACCGCGCTTGTGGAACCCAGTGAGCTCGGGTACCAGCCCAGCAGCATCTTTCCGAGTCCGCCGTACTGCGTGACATATGAACCGAATGTTTCCGTGTTCATGATCCAGCCGTACGCAGCAGCTGTCGTGGTCGGAGTAGCAGCTGTTACAAAATCAGCTGACTTTGTCGCAGCGAATGAGCTCATGATGACAGCGGCGCCGAACGCAGCCGGATTGAAGATATTCTGACCGAAGCCGCCGAATACCAGCTTGCCGAATACGATCGCGATGACCGTCGCAACACAGAGCGCATAAGGACTGACATCGATCTGGATGATCAGTGTCAGGATCATTGCAGTGATCCAGGAATAGGAACTCAGGATGCCTTCCTTGATGTCGATCTTCTGGATCTTTGCCCAGATCGCGTCAACGATCAGGGATGTGATGACAGCGGAAACCATCATGATCACAACTCTGAGTCCGTAGGAAGCGCCGTAATTGACGCCGTAGTAAAGTACCGAGAACACAGTTACCGCAAGCAGGCAAACCGTGAGATCAAACATGATCCCGGTCGTAGTCTGGGAAGAGCGGTAGTTCGGTGACGGTTTAAATGTCAGTTTCATATTCACCCTCCTCCTTACTTCTTAGCCTGCAGAGTCAGATATCTCTTCGCTCTGCGGATACCTTCAGTAACATCGATGTTGGACGGACAGATATAAGTGCACATACCGCACTCGATGCAGGACATGATGTCCAGCTTCTTCAGAGCGTCCAGGTCTTTGATCTTTTCATACTGGTTGATACGGACAGGTTCCAGTCCGGACGGGCATGTTTCCGTGCATCTGCCGCATCTCAGACATTTGACTGTCTTGTATTCCTTGTTCTGAAGTACGGTCAGACCGTTGTTGGCAGGTCCGATAACGAATACTTCATTCGGGATCGCGCGTCCCATCATCGGACCGCCTGCGATCAGCAGGCAGTCTTCAGCAGTATATCCGCCGCAGGCTTTGATCAGCGTTGCGGAAGGTGTTCCCACCGGGCAGTATACGTTGTGCGGATCCTTCACGCCGTCACCGGATACAGTGACGTATTTGTGCGTGATCGGCTTTCCGTTGATCATCGCGTCGCCCAGAGCGATACATGTGCTGACATTGTTCAGAATGCAGCCGGCTTCAGCAGGCAGCCTGTCATAGCGTCTGCCGGTCAGGAGATATACAAGCGTGCGTTCCCAGCCTGCAGGATAGATATCCTTGACAGTCTTTACTTCGATCGGAGTGCCGGCAAATGTTTTGTTCAGGACATCGATCAGATCGTGTTTGTCCTCTTTGACGGCGATCGCACCTTTCGGTGCTGTGGAAAGTTTCAGCAGTGCAAGCGCACCGGCTTTCATCAGGGAAGCATTCTCCATTGAGTTTCTGTAGTCAGCAGTCAGATAAGGCTCACATTCAACTGCGTTGATGATAAACAGATCAATGTTTTCCGGCTTGGAATACTTCATGAATGTAGGGAATCCGGCACCGCCGAGTCCCAGCATTCCGGCATTCTTCGTGAACTCAAGAACTTCTTCCCTAGTTGCGCTCTCATAGTCAAACGGCTCAAAAGCGCGTACAGATGTCCCCTTATGATCGTTTTTGATATGCAGATGATCTGTCGGCTTCAGAATTGCGGACATACGTTTTTCAACGCCGACCACAGTTCCGGAAACCGGTGAAAAGACAGGTACATACCAGTGATCAACAGGTTCCCCGAGTTTTGTTCCTACCTTAACTTCATCACCAGGCTGAACCAGCGGCGTGCATGATGCCCTGCCGTTGACCAGCGGAATATAAAGATCATCCGGCTCTTCCAGAATCAGTACATCTTTATGAGCAGTCAGATCCTTATGTCCTTCCAGGTGATGATGCATCGGTCCTGTTAAAAATGACATAGTTTCATCCCTTCCTTATAACATTGAAATTATATCATCAAACAAACATACTGAACACTTGAAAACGAGTGCTTTGTGCTATAATCGCGATTATGAACAAAGTCAAGTTATTACTGGCGGCATCCCTGACGCTTACCTGCGCAGGATGCTCCGCGGAACCCGGGCAGTCAGAAAACACTGCTCCGGAACTGCATAACTACAACAACCTGTCGCTGGACGCAGGTTTTGATACGGTCTTCACCTATCAGGAAGCCACCGAAACAAAGGACATATTCGACACGCATTTCAATCAGGCTGTCTCTCTGTTTACCTATTACAACGATCTGTTTGATATCTACAACAGCTATGAAGGCATGAACAACATGTATACGATCAACGAGAATGCCGGCGTTCAGCCTGTCAAGGTCGATCCGGATCTGATCGAGATGCTGCTGGAAGCGAAAGATTACTATGAACTGTCAGACGGGAAGTTCGATATTACGATCGGTTCCCTCCTGAAGGTGTGGCATGAATACCGCGATGCCGGGATCGAAACGAACCTGGCGGGTGAACCCGCAGCTCTCCCGGAGCTTTCCGAGCTGGAGGAAGCTTCTTCCCGCAAAGGCTGGGAATATGTCGAGATCAATGAAGCAGACAATACGGTATTCATCACAGATCCGGATATCTCCCTGGATGTCGGCGGCATCGCCAAAGGATTCGCAACGGAAAAGATCGCGCAGAAGCTGAATGAACTGGGCATCACAAACGGCGCTGTCAATGCCGGCGGAAACACCCGTACACTGGGGCAGAAATACAACGGGCAGGAATGGCGTATCGGCATCCAGAATCCCGATGCAGAGGGAAGCCTGATCATCGTAAAGCAGAATGGCGCATGTTCGTTCGTTACCTCGGGTGACTATGAACGCTACTTTGTCGGGACAGATGGGGAAAAGTATCACCACATCATCGATCCCGACACGATGTATCCCGCATCATACTTCCGGTCCGTGTCCATCATCACGCCTGATTCGGCAGCTGCCGACGCGCTCTCAACCACGCTGTTTACGATGAGCTATGAAGACGGAATGAAGCTTGTGGAGGATTACCGGAAAGCATACAATGTCAGCCTGGAAGTCATATGGATCATGTCCCCGGACAAGGCGCCGGACACGGAATACTGCCGGAAAGCAGGCGGACTCATGGTCGCCTATACGTCCGGTCTGGAAGACAGCCTGATCTGGAATAACTGAATATAAGCCCCTGCCGGACAGGGGTTTTCATTTTTTCAGCTTCTGTAACATTTTTTTCATGAATGTCCTGCTAAATAAAGCACCCATGGACGCCATATGATAAAATTAACAGGTACAGGACAACTAAAAGGAGTTTACTTATGACAAATTTTGTGTTTATATCTCCCACATTCCCGCCCCAGTACTACCAGTTCCCGAAGACCTGGAAAGAGATCGGCGGCACGTCATTATGCATCGGTGAAGATCCTTACGATAGCCTGAGACAGGAACTGAAGGATGCGATGGATGAGTACTATCAGGTACGCAATCTGCAGGACTATGATGAAGTCTACCGCGCTGTTGCATGGTTCGCCCACAAGCACGGAAAGATCGACTGGCTGGAAAGCAACAACGAATTCTGGCTGGAACAGGACGCAAGACTGCGTACGGACTTCAACATCACCAGCGGTGATAAGTCAGATGACGTAACCAGGTACAAGTTCAAGTCCGGCATGAAAGCCTACTATGAAAAAGCCGGCGTTCCGGTAGCCAGATATCATCTGACGACTACGCTGGAAGAAGGTAAAGCATTTGTTGAAAAAGTCGGTTATCCCGTGATCGTCAAGCCGGACAACGGCGTCGGCGCGAATGCGACATGGAAGATCTCCAATGACGAAGAACTGGCTGATTTCTACACAAAGGATCTCGGCACACAGTACATCATGGAAGAATTCATTCCCGGATATATCGAAACATATGACGGCATTGCCGACCAGAACAACAACATCATCTTTGAAAGCTCCATGGTATTCCCCGAGACTGTCATGGACATCGTCAATTCCAAGGGCGAGTGCTTCTACTATACCGTCAGGAAGATCCCTGCAGACCTGAAGAAAATGGGTGAAAAAGTCATCCATGCCTTTAACATCAAAGGCCGTTTCTTCCATACAGAGTATTTCCGTCTTACGGAAGACAAGCCGGGACTCGGAAAGAAGGGTGAACTGGTAGGCCTGGAAGTCAACATGCGTCCTCCGGGAGGCTATACACCTGACATGATGAACTTCGCGAACAATGTTGACGTATATTCCATCTACGCCCATATGTGCATGGACAACAGCGTTTCCGACAAGGGCGAACGTCCGTACTACTGCGTATACTGCGGCAGACGCGATAAGTACATCTACACCACCAGCATGGCTGATATCTACAAGAACTACGGTCCGAACCTCTGCATGCACGACAGAATGCCCGATCTGCTGTCTTCAGCAATGGGCAATGAATTCTACATGGCAAGATTTACCACCATCAAGGAAGTCAATAAATTTGCTGCAGATGTTTACAGAAAAGAAGGAGAACGAAAATAGTGTATACAGCATATTACCGCGAATACAGTCAGAATCTTCACAGAGATATGGAATTCAAGGTATACGGGCACGCCGGGAGACCGATGCTCGTATTCCCTTCCCAGAGCGGCAGATTCTTTGATTTCGAAAACAACGGCATGGTCGCCTGCATCCAGGACTTCATCGATGCCGGCAGGATCCAGCTCTTCTGCTGCGATTCCAACGATGACAACAGCTGGTCTTCCACCAGCTGGGACAACCGGAAGCGCATCGAAGCGCAGGAAGAATATGTCCGTTATATCTGTGATGAACTCTGCCCGAGGATCTTTGATATCAACGCAGAGTGCAACGGAGGAAACTACGCATCCGGCATTATGACGACAGGCTGCTCCATGGGCGGCACTCATGCCCTGAACTTTGCGCTGAGACGTCCTGACATCTTTGCCGGATGCATCGCACTTTCCGGCGCATACAATGCCAGACTGTTCTTCCCGGATTACTTCGATGATCTGGTCTATGCCAACTCCCCTGTTGACTACATCAACGGCATGCCCTATGACCACCCTTATGTACAGATGTACCGTGAGCGGAACCTGATCATCTGCTGCGGACGCGGTGCCTGGGAACATCCGATGCAGGAAGACGCTGAGCGTATGAAGGAACTCTTCGGATACAAGGATGTACCTGCATGGGTCGATTTCTGGGGCTATGATGTCGCGCATGACTGGCCCTGGTGGAGACAGGAACTGCCCTACTACGTCGGCTTCATCTGCTGAATAAAAAAAGGGAGGATGCTATGAACAATTTCGTATTCATTTCACCGACATTCCCCGATACATATTATCAGTTCCCGAAAGCCTGGAAGCAGATGGGCGGCAATGCCCTGTGCATTGCCGAAGATCCGTATGATTACCTTCCCCAACAGATGAAGGATGCATGTACGGAATACTACCAGGTCAATTCTCTGGCCGATTATGATGAAATGTACCGTGCTGTCGCATGGTTCGCTCACAAATACGGAAAGATCGACTGGCTGGAATCACACAATGAATTCTGGCTGGAACAGGATGCAAGACTGCGTACGGACTTCAACATCACCAGCGGTGATGATGAGGTCGCTGTCATGCGTTATAAGAAAAAGTCCACCATGAAGGACTACTACCGGAAAGCCGGCGTCAAGACAGCCAGATACCAGCTTGTCAGTGACCTGGATCATGCTCTGGCATTTATCAAAGAAGTCGGATATCCTGTCATCGTCAAACCGGATGACGGCGTCGGAGCGAATGCCACCTGGAAGATCAAGGATGAAGGCATGCTGAGGGAATTCTTCACACTGAATCTGCCTGTGCAGTACATCATGGAAGAATTCATAACCGGTGAGATCTGGTCCTATGACGGTCTGGTCGATCAGAACGGAAAGATCATCTACCGTACATGCCACGTCTATAAATCATCCGTCATGGATGTGCTGAATGAAGGATCGGAAAACTATTTCTATTCCCTGCGTGACATCCCTGAAGATATCGACACCCAGGCATCGGAAGTGATCAGGCAGTTCGGCATCCGGTCCAGATTCTTCCATACGGAATACTTCCGCATGACAGAGGATAAAGAAGGCCTTGGAAAAACAGGCGACCTGATCGGCCTGGAAGTCAATATGCGCACACCGGGCGGATATATCCCGGATATGATGAACTATGAATGTGACGTTGACCTCTACAGAATGTACGCCAAAGTCTGCTGGGACAACGGATCACCCGATCATATCGATCATTCATGGAACTGTGTCTTTATCGGCAAGCGCGACAGATGCAGCTACGTCCATTCCAATGACGATGTCTACCGGAATTACGGACAGCACATCTGCATGTCCGGAAGGATGCCCGGCATCCTGCAGGGCATGGCTGATGATTACTTCATCTCAAGGTTCAAAACACTGGATGAAGTTGAGCATTTCGCTGCATACGTCATGCAAAAACAGTAATTCATGATAAAATAAACAGGCACGGCATGTACGTGCCTGTATTTATGCGGATGTGGTGAAATGGCAGACACGCCAGATTTAGGATCTGGTGCCTTGTGCGTGCAGGTTCAAGTCCTGTCATCCGCATGGAAAGAAAATGAGATTCCTGACCTCTGAGTAAGGATACCGGGATCTCATTTTTTTATCAGATCTTATCTGTATCCTCGATGATCTCTTTCATCACTCTTGCCTTCAAGATAATATACGCCAAATGATCCTGGATGCCACGGAAAGAACAAATATCTACCGACCAAGCAGGATGTTTTAGCAGCCAAAAAATCCCCCGCTTTTCTGCGGAGGATCGTATCTTATTATTCAGCTTCAGCGGAAGTTTCTTCTGCAACTGCCTTGGCATCAAGAGATTTGAAGAACGGCAGATACATGACTGCTGAGATTGCAACCATGACGACCTGCAGGAGCAGACCGGAAATACCGCAGACCAGGAAACCATCCATGAATACAGGTGTTCCCATAACAGTTGTTGCAATTCTGGGAACGGATACCAGCCCGATGCTCATTGTGAAGTAAGCAACCAGAACGTTGATAACTGGAACAAGAATAAATGGAATTGCAATAAAGGGATTCATGACGATCGGCAGACCGAAGAGCAGAGGCTCGTTGATGCCGCAGAGGGACGGTGCAATGGCGAGTTTGCCGAGTGTCTTGTAGCGCTCACTCTTGGAGAACAGCAGCATATCCAGGTTCAGTCCGAGTGTTCCGCCGTTTCCGCCGCACAGAGTCAGCAGGAAGAAGGAGAATGTCAGGATGTTGGTCGGAGTGCCGCCGCTTGCGAATGCCTGCTGATTGGCAATACCGTTCTGGAGATACAGCATGAGAATGAACGGAGTGAAGATCTGTCCGCCATGGATACCGAACAGCCAGAATACACTCATGCAGAAGACGAAGAATACGATCGTGAATACGCTGCCTGTGAACTTGGAGAACGGTGTTCCGATCAGGTTGTATAAGAACTCTGTAGCGGATGTATGCAGAAGTGTAACGCTCAGGCCGTTCAGAATAACTGCGACCAGGATGGCAAGAAGGCTGGGAATGACAGCTGTGAATGCGTTGGATACCATCGGAGGTGTTCCTGCAGGCATTGTGATCTTGATGTTCTTTTCAATGCAGAAACGGTAAACGGAACCGACGATGAAGCCTGTGATAATCGCAGTGAAGATACCGGCAGAACCAAGATAGTCGAATGCCATGTAGCTTGTCTCTTCAATGACTGCCAGCGGTGTCATGACAAGGAATGAGATAATGGATACAAAGCCTGCGCCGATCGCATCTTTTGCGTATCCTTTGATATTCATGTAGCTGTAGCCGGTTGCGAATGCGACATAGACGCCCATCATACCGGAGCTGAATTTTTCAACTACAGCAAGGAACGGCTTAACACCGAGGTTTGTAAGCAGTGTCTGATACGGCCCGATATTGAGGGAGCTGACCAGGGCGAAGAATGCGCCGCCGATGAGGACGCCCATAAGCATTGTGAATGCGCTGCTGATGATTCTGATAAAGTCGCTGTTGGCAAATTTCTGAGCTGTCGGCTCGATCCTTTCTTTCAGGAAATTTGAGATGCTATTCATATACGTTATATTCCTTTCTGATCTCCAGATCCTCTCCGTTTGATTCATAAACCTGTTTGATATAGCCGTAAGATTTCTTTACGATACGGTCTTTTGAACCGTTTCCTTCGTTGTCCATATCGACATAGATGAAGCCGTAACGTTTGTCCATCTCACCGCCGCTGTTGGATACCAGGTCGATCACGCCCCATGATGTATAGCCCATGACCGGAACACCATCCAGTTCGACGGCATCTTTCATCTGCACGAAGTGATCGTGGAAGTAATTGATCCTGTAATCATCGATGATCTGACCGTTTTCCATATGGTCCACTGCGCCGAGTCCGTTTTCGACAACGAACAGCGGGACCTGGTATTTGTCATACAGATCATTGAGAATGACTCTGAGTCCGACAGGGTCTGTCTGCCATCCCCATTCGGAATCCTTCAGATAAGGATTTCTGATGGCGCTGATAACATTTCCGCCGGTCTCTTCCGCATCGACTCTTGTTGTCGCAACGCTGGTGTTGTAATAACTGAAACCGAGGAAATCGACTTTGCCTTTCAGCAGGATCTCATCATCACCGGGCTCTGTCTTCAGCTCGATGTGATTTCTTTCGAGCAGTTTTTTCAGGTAGTTGGGATAATAACCTCTGACCTGAATGTCGATCGCGTAATCTCTCCACTCCCTGCTCAGCTCGATCCTTCTCAGGGAATCCATGGGATTGCATGTTTCCGGATACCAGTAGAAGTTGGCTTCCATCATGCCGACTTTGAACTCCGGATCGATCTCATGTGCAGCAATGACTGCTTTAGCGGAAGCCAGGAAAATATGATGATGTACCTGGTACTTGGCATACATACCGTGCTCTGTTGAGCCCGTGCATTCGTAATCATCCAGGATGTTGACTTCATTGAATGTCAGCCAGTATCTGACAAGACCTTTGTATCTTGTCATGACTGTCCTTGCGTAATGTTCGAAGAAACCGACTGTTTTCCTGTTCATCCATCCGCCGTATGTCTGGGACAGATATGCCGGCATATCGAAGTGGCAGATCGTTACCAGCGGCTCGATCCCGTATCTGCGGCATTCTTTGAAGACATCCTCATAGAATGCGAGTCCTTCTTCATTTGGTTCTTCCTCATCCCCTTTCGGAAAGATCCTCGACCAGGATATTGACATTCTGAAACATTTCAGTCCCATACCTGCCATCAGACGGATATCTTCTTTGTAACGGTGATAGAAGTCGACCGCATTGTGGCTCGGATAGTAGGTATCTTCATATACCTCTCCTACTGCCCCATCGGGAATCTTCACACCATGGAACGATTTGACTGCGTCATACCGTTCACCGTTCTGCAGTTTTAATGTGATCCTGCGCGGGTTTTTTCTGTTTCCGGAAGTCAGGTAATCTGTATTGGCAAGTCCTCTGCCGCCCAGGTTGTAACCTCCTTCAAACTGATGAGCAGATGTTGCGCCGCCCCACAGGAAGTTTTCGGGAAAACTCATATCAGTTCCTCCTCTCTCTTTTTTCTGACAACCAAATGATATATTTTCCCGACGCGTGTGACTTTTCAGCAACAGACATGTTGCTGGTCAGATTCTGACTAGTAAAAATACTTGAAAATGTTATAAATTATTTAGATAAATTAAGCATGATCAACAGAAAACGGATAATGATTCATGAGGAGATGACTTATGACAAACCTGCTTTATATGCTTATGAATTTCCTGAATAATTCCATAAAAAAGGACACCAATTATTATCTGGCGCTTGCCCTGGCCCAGAACATCACATCCTTGCCGGCGTGGAGCCTTGAAAGAACGGCTGCTGAATGCAATGTATCCGTTTCCACACTGAACAGATTCTTCAAGGACATGGGCTTCGAAAACTTTTCCGGTGCGAAGAAGATCCTTCTTCATGATGAGCATTCAAAAGACATTCTGTTTGATGAAACCAGCAGGCAGAAAACCAGTGAAGCGATCGGAAGAACACTTGAAAACATCAATCGTATCGACCCGAAGGTGTTCAGAAGCGCAGTGGATAAAATGATCCAGAGCAAAAAGATCATTTTCTATGCTTATGGAAACAACATCAACCTCACGCTCAAAACACAGGTCGAACTGATGAAACTGAACAAACTGGCTATCTGCAACATCGATATTCTCAGACAGAACCAGACGATCAGGGAAGCAGATGCGGATGACCTTCTCTTCTGCATCAGCATCAACGGAAAAAGCCTTGTTACATCCGAGATCAAGGACTATGTCACAGAAAAGAAGATGAAAAGTATCCTGGTCACCCAGCTTGAGGACACAGGCAGTCTGAACTGGTTTGACCTGATCATCAACTTCGGTCCCAATCAGGGATATAACTCATCCAAATACGGTGTCATGTATATACTGGATCAGATCACAAATCTGTATAAAACAGCCCACACATATTTCTGAAATTCATTTACAGCTGCACCTCTCAGAAAACTTCCTGATCTGCCGATGAAACAACGACCGGCGGACAGGAAGTTTTTTTGATGATCCGGCCTTTGCGCAGACAAAGAAAGGACACCCCCGCAAAGGTGTGTCCAAAGGTTTCGTCAATATGTATGATTCAAACTGATTCTTCAATGAATTCAAAGCCATCAAAGGGAGGGATCCCGTCGTAGGTATGGATCGTACGCTTTCCGCTCAATGCTTTCAGCGTTTCTTTTGCCAGTGCTTCCTGCTCCAGTTCTCCCGGATACACGAAGATATCGGAGATCCATCCGCAGCGTTCCCTGATCTGACCGCACAGATCATCATAGATGACCAGTCCGCCTGTCAGCAGGATGCCGTCGACTTTTCCCTTCAGTACTGCAGCCATGGCACCGATCTCCTTGCAGATCTGATAGACCATGGAGTCATATACAAGCTTTGCTTTCTTATCGCCGCTCAGCACCATGTCGTATACTGTTTTGAAATTGCTGGTTCCGAAGAACGATACAAAACCGCCCGATCTGGAGCACATCGTCCTGACTTCCTGTGTTCCATGCTCATCAATGTAGTCCAGGAGCTTCAACACCGGGACAGAACCGATCCTGGTCGGTGTGAACGCGCCGTCTCCGCCGCTGCCGACATTGCCGTCTATCATCCTGCCGTTGTGATGCGCATGAACGGTGATCCCTCCGTCGATATGACATACGATGAGATCACAGGACTCATAATCCAGACCATGCTGTTCACAGTGCTTCCTTGCGACTGCCTTCTGGTTCAGGACATGTGCCTGCGCATTCCGGTATAACCCTTTGATGCCTGTCAGTCTTGCTTCATCGCAAAGCTCATCCACATTGGTCGGATCCATTGTGAATGCTCTCTGATGTCCTTCTTTGCTGAGTTCATATGCCAGCATAACACCCAGTTTGGCCGGATGCTCACTGCCTCCTTTGGCGTCTCTTGTGTCGTTGTAAAGCTGTTCATTGATCTCAATGACACCCGACTTTACAGGTACGGCACTGCCTCCTCTGCCGACAAACACATCGATGTCGTTCAGCGACAGACCGTTCTGTTCCAGAAAACTCAGAATGACCTGTTTCCGGAAAGGGACCTGGTCATTGACATGGGGATATCTGAGAAGCTCCGGCGCGTCATGAAAGACGCTCTCTTCAAACAGAACTTTTTCATCTTCATATATGCTGATCTTGGTTGATGTTGATCCGGGATTGATAATCAGTAATTTCATGCTTTACCGCCTTTGTCAGATTGATTCATACAATTATAAACATAAATCGTTCCATTTGAATCCCGAACATCAGGATACCTGTTCTTCCCGTTCTCTCAGTTTTTCCGATTTCTGATCCCATTCTTCGATGATATCCAGGAAATCATCCATATCAGCCTGGCACCACTGACCAACGCCGTCTTCTGCCAGGTCGTCATATACGATGACATAGTAAGGGAAGATGGCCAGATGGCATCTGTTCCCTCTGATATCCGACTTATCCAGTTCACCGTTCAGTACTGCATCCAGTTCCTGTTCAAACTCATCACGAAACTGGCTCAGATCACTCATGATGAATTCTGCCAGCAGATCATATTTCTCATCCATGAATTCCAGGACAAGTTTTCTCTTTGTATTGTTCTTTCCGCGCAGTCTGAGCTCACGGTAATGATGTTCCAGCATATCTACTCCTCTTTGACGGGATAGGCTGTGATGATCTTCCCGTCATCATCGATCACGATATCGATCTCAAATCCGGCATCGCACAGTCCTGCATACAGGTCTCCGCTCAGCCTTTCCATGTTTTCATAAGCCTCGTTGATGGCATCGATCACTTCCTGCGGTGACATCTCATCCGGGAAGAATGAGGAATATCCTTTATTCCCGGTCTTAGGTGCGCCATCAACGACCACTTTTGCTGTGTAAACACCGTATTGGTCTTCTTCCGTACGAGTGCCTTCAACGATCGACCCGGGTGTATTCTCAACACGGTCATAATGATAACCGGAACCGTTTCCCTTACTGTTGACTTCACCGTAAAAGATATGTTCCAGCGTGCTGTCATAGAACAGTTCCGTATGTTCAAGCTCCGCAATATCTTCATCCGTATACCGGACTTCCCCGGGAATGTCTGGGGATGGTGCTGCGGCAGGTATCGCTGTCGGTATTACGGGGCCCGGTGTGTCAGCAGGTCTCCTGAACAAAGTCTGATAAACAGTGAACCCGAGCCAGATACCGATCAGGATGTATATCCAACGTGTCTTTTTCATGACTCAATTCTAACAGATTCCCTGTCATTTGGACTTTGCTTGGCATGACATGCCGCAAACTTAAAAATCACCCCGGTACAGGGTGATCAGATAAATTTCTCTACAGCCTTCTGGAATTCTTCAACAGCTTTTAGGTCTCCATCCTCAATGGCATGTGTAATGCAGTGTGTCATATGCTCGTTGATGATCTGTTTACCCAAGCCCTTCAATGCCGCATTGACAGCAGCCAGCTGGATCAGTACATCCGCGCAGTCCTCATCCGATTCGATCATGCCTTTGACATGGTTCAGATGACCGATCGCTCTTGAGATACGGTTCAGCTGCCGTTTCTTTTCCTCGGGATCATGATAATGACCGTGATCATGGTGTCCTTCACCATGAGTATGTGTGATCACATTCCCGTTTTCATCAATATGCGTATGTGTTTCCCCGCTCATATCATTCTCCCTTTATCCGCAATACTTCTTCTGAGAATCAATCCTAGTATCCTGCAGTCAGGAAGTCAATGATTCTGACCCTGATCAGCCAAAACGAAAGATGAAAAGCAGTGCGTGCTGAACCCCTGTAAAGATATGGTCACGTTTGTGCATGTACACTGCGATCTTTGATATAATGCGTGCATATTGAGGAGTTTCGTATGAAGATCAGAAAAATAGCAGTAATCGGCGCGGGAGCGATCGGTGCTTATATCTATCATTGTCTGTTGGGAAAGATCCGGAGCGGAGAGGTCACATTTTCCTTCATTGCTTCAGGTGAGCGGAAACAGCGCCTTGAAACAGAAGGCCTGAATATTCAGGGTGAAACATACCATCCGGATATCAGGACACCGAAAGAAGCGCAGGGAACTGATCTGCTGATGGTTTCCGTCAAATATACCGCTCTGCAGAACGTACTGGACGATATCCGGACGATCGCTGATGAACATACGACTGTTCTGAGCCTGCTGAACGGAATCGACAGTGAAGAGATCATTGCGGAAGCCGTTGATCCATCACAGGTCATACCCTGCTTCATGCGTGTTGCAGCCCAGCATAACGGAAGAAAACTTACCTGGAATCCAGCTTCTGCTTTCGGTATCTATTATGGAAGCACATGTCCTGCACATGACAGCCGTGTCGCTGAACTGAATGAACTGTTTGAAGGTACGGAGCTTCCGTATCACGCATGTGATGATATCATTGCCCAGCAATGGCATAAATACGCCCTGAATATATCCGCAAACCTTCCGCAGGCCGTCCTCAATGTAGGTACAGGCGCATATAATGACAGTGAACATGCCGCATGGATGCGCGACGTTCTGGCAGCAGAAGTGCTGCGTGTCGCTGAAGCCTATGGTGTTCACATTGATCATGTACAGTACGGCAAGTGGAAGCCTGAGGGCAGGCTCTCCACCCTGCAGGATCTGGATCAGAAACGGAAGACGGAGGTCGATATGTTCCTCGGCGTGCTGATCAGGAAAGCTGCAGCCGTAAGGATCAGCGTACCGTACAGTGAATATACATACCATGTCATCAAAGCACTGGAAGAAAAAAACGAAGGCCGGTTTGATTACTGACCTTCATTTTTCGTTATTCCTTAGGGATCAGCCTGCTTCCGTACTGCACGGCATATACACCGCGCTGTCTGCTGCGGATCACCCGGCAGAATGTATCGGCATACAGATTCCTGACAACAGCTGTTTCAGGACCTGTTGTGATCAGGTTCTTTTCACCTGTTTCATCCTTCATACCGACTGTTCCGTCTGCTTTTCTGTACAGTTCAAATGCTGTTCCTTCACCTGATGAATATGTTCCGCATACTTCGGAGATCAGTTCATCGGACCATGGGTGTTCATAAATATGCCTGCTGTTGAGCGGTGATACGCCTGCGTACATCTTCAGCAGCGCGTCACTGATGACAGCGACAGGAACGCCTGATGTATTGCACAGCACGATGACCGCGCAGTCATTGTCATAGGTGAATGCAATGTTGGATGATACACCCGGCAGGGAACCTCCGTGCTGGGGCACATTCATTCCGCCGATCATCTGTGTATACAGACCATAGCCATAGCTGCCGTCATGTCCGTACGGGATCCGTCCCTTTACCATTTCATGTACACTGTAATCACTCAGAATCTCCCTGCCGTTCAGGGCAATGCCTTTGTTCAGGTACATCGCCAGGTACTTTTTCAGATCGTTCAGTGTCGACTTCATGGCACCGCCGCCGTTCAGTACGAACGCGTTGTCATGATAATCCCGGTGTCCTGTCATGATACCGTCTTTTTTCTGATACAGCACCGCTGCATTTTCATCTTTGGCGGGACGCACGAAATCACAGAAGGAACGGTCCATATCCATCGGCTTCAATACCTTTTCATTCAGGTATTCCGCATAGGACGGATATCCGCCGTATCTGCGGATGATCTCCGACAGCAGTCCGAAGCCGTCATTGCAGTAGCTGAGGTATTCTCCCGGCCTTCCGTTCAGTCCGTGTTCCATGGTCTGTTCGTCAAGACGCTCTGCCACAAGTCTGCCGCCTTCTGCAGCCAGTGCCTCATTGTACGCAAGGTCACCGTCTGTTTCTTCATGCAGGCCAAGCTGCTCCGCGACCTGATCAACAAGGATCCTGGGCAGCGGGAAGAATCCGCCGGCATGGCTCAGCAGGTGACTGATCTTTACTGTATCTGTATTCCTGTTTGTAAACTCGGGAATGTATTTCGAGACAGGATCATCCAGTGACAGGATGCCTGCCTCCGCCATCTGCATGACCGCGAGTGCCGTGAATGACTTTGTAACGGATGCCAGGCCGAAGATCGTGTCGCCGTTGATCTCTTTCCCGGTGCCTTTTTCACGTTCCCCTCTGAAGATCTCATACTGAACAGTTCCCGTATGGTCGATGATGCAGGCGGCCAAGCCGCAGGCATCATAGTCCTTCATGATCGAAGCGATCAGGTTTTCAACAAGGATCCTGCTGCTTCCGGTGATCCTGTTCATCTCAGTCCTCCGGCATGACGAATCTGTATGAAGGTACTTCTTCTTCCAGCAGATATCTGACAAAGTAGTCCATCTTGCGGCGGATAAAGTACGGGTTTGCCGGTACGTTGTGGTTGGTACGCGGCAGGATCAGGAAGTCAAAGTCCTTGTCCTCATTGATCAGCGCATCGATCAGACGGATCGACTGAGACATCGCGACATTGTCATCCATTGCCCCGTGTACGATGTACAGATGGCCCTTCAGGTTCTTTGCCAGTGCCGTATTGTCGCCCTTCAGGTAGATCTCTTTGTTGTACAGACCGTAATATGTTTCCGTCCACTGGTTGTTGTACATACGCTGGTCATGGTTGCCGGCAGAAGATACACCGACTTTATATGTGTCGGGATATTCCAGCATAGCCCTGGATGTTGCGCAGCCGCCGCCGGAGTTGCCCCACATGCCTGCCCTGTCGAGATCCAGGAACGGGAATTTCTCCTTCAGTTCGGGGAGTGATGTGACATGGTCCTTCAGTCCCGCGCAGCCGTGGATGTTCTCATAGCTGATATTGTGCAGTTTCTTTCCTCTGCCCGGTGTTCCCAGACCGTCCAGGATGATGCCCGCAAAGCCGAGCTGTGCCAGTTCTTCCAGGCCGCCCATCATTTCCCTGCCGTCGATCGCGCCTTCATAAGCAAATGCTTTCGGAACGTTGTAGCACTGCATGCCGCCGTAAATATAGTCAATGAACGGATAACTCTTTGTTTCATCGAAGTCTGCCGGTCTGATCAGAATGCCGTACAGCGTCGTCTTTTCGTCGCTTGCGGTGACCGTGAAGCGTTCCGGCATGATATAGCCTCTGGCAAGCAGGTCGCTGATATCAGCAGAAACGAGTTCCCTGACCAGCGTGCCGTCTTTATTCCTGAGGTTGGTTACAGGCGGGCAGTCGACCCTGCTCCATGTATCGATGATCATATCGTTGATGATCGTGCACCTGTGCATGCCGTCTTCCGGTGTCAGGACTTCAAAGCCGCTTCCGTCATATGCTGTCCTGCAGACAAGCTGGTAATACGGATCGCTTGTGCAGGAAAGGTTGCTTGCATAGAAATAAACATGCGTATCGTCATAGGAGATCAGTTCACCGACGCTGCAGTCTGCCGGCGTCATGGCATTCAGCAGCTCTCCTGTTTCTCCGTCATAGCGGAACAGTCTCGCGAAATCGTCACGTTCGCTCTGCCATACAAGCGTCTTCTTGTCCTGAGACAGGAAGTTGCTTGCGCAGTAATCATTGAAGCCGTCCAGGTTTCCGTGTGTCCGAATGTTCAGCGCTGTATCGCTGGCTTCCTCCAGCAGCGTTCTGACATTCCCGTCTGCCGTCATCAGGACGAACGCGGCGGATTTGCAGCCTCTGCGGACAAGCGTCGTATAGACGGCACTGCTGTCATCCAGCCATTTTGCCATTCCGTAGCGTTCCCCGAACAGCGGTCCTCCGGCAGGCTGCGGTTCCATGTCAAGCATGGTAACTGTGCATGCCTCGGCATCGCCCATGCAGTAGTACGCAAGCGGGATCTCTTTATCCTCCGGGAATGAGCACTTATATGTATGCAGGCGGGGACGGATGCTTTCCCTTGTCTCCTCATCGTAGGACTGTATGATAAACAGCTCCGGTACCGTCCTCTGATCGAGCTTGAACGTCAGGAAATGCTTTGAATCGGGTGCCCACAGCACACCGGGCACTTCCGGCTTTCCCTTGACACGGTCCGTGATATACCCGCTGTATTCCGCGCATTTGCCGTATTCGAAGTCTTTGACGCCGTCATATGTCAGCTGTGTTTCCTTTCCGTCCTGACAGTCGCGGATCCACATGTTGTGATCCCTGACAAAGATCTCCTTTGTCCGGTCCGGTGAAACGGAGACTGCGCGTTCCTGATGGAATCCCGTCTTTTCAAGGGTCCCTTCATCCAGGCTGTATGTATAATCAAAGTCTTCATATGTGAATTCCATCTTCCCGTCTTTCACTTTGCAGGAAGTGAAAGGAATATGGTCCGTTGACAGCAGGCCGCACAGCTTTGCGTGATCAAAGAGATCTTCCTCTGTTCCGTCAATGGTACTGACTTTGCGGAATACGGAATAAACATCTTCACCTTCACGTACTTCCTCTGCCCAGTAAAAATGTGTTTCGTCCAGCGGTTTCGCTGCAGGCTTGCCGTTCAGGACGGCATGTTTCGTATTCCAGGGAACAAGCTTTTCAGCAGCTTTGTATCTGGCGAGCATATCAGTCATAATTCAATCCTCTTGCTTTCTATATGTTCATTATTATAAAGGGAAGCATCGAAATCCGCTGAATATTTGCTGTACTTTCATGCCTTTGAATGTCAAAATATTGTTAGAAATGAGGTAGTTACCAATGAGTGAAAAAAATAATAATGTCAACAAGGTCCTGAATACCCTGGCATCCGATCCTTCAAAAATGAACGACATGCTGAAAGACGGCACGGAAGGCGTCGTCAGAGGCATCCTGGCAGACGAAAAACTGAGTGATTCCGAAGTATCCGCGATCACAAAGCAGGTCTCCGAAAACAACATCATGAAGCTGTTCCTCGGCGCAGAAGGACAGATCGATGCGGAAAACCTGATGAAGCTGACAGGCGGCTTCAGCAGCAAAGCCGACGGCGTCACAAGAGCATCCGGCATCGGTGCCCTGCTTGACGGCAAGCTGGACGCCAACGACCTGCTCGCAGTCATGAACATGCTGCAGTCAACATCCGGCAATAACACATCAGCACAGCAGAGCAGCCCTACCGGCGGACTGCTGTCCGCACTGCTCGGCGGCGGCGCGCAGCCCCAGCAGGCACAGCAGCCCCAGCAGAACAGCACAGGCTCACTGCTCGGCAATCTGTTCGGCACACAGCCCCAGCAGCCGCAGACACAGACAACATCCGCTAATGCAACTGTTACACTGAGCGGCATGCAGCTGGCACAGATCATGCAGATGTTCACAAAAGAACAGCTCAAGATCACGCAGGCACAGGCAAAACAGTCCGTCACACTGAACGGATCACAGCTGAAGCAGATGCTGAACCAGCTTGGCGGCAAGGTCTATACAGCTTCCAAGCAGACGGTTACCCTGACAGGACTCCAGCTCGCCCAGATCATGTCCATGCTCGGCAGCGGCAATGTCCAGATCACACAGGCACAGGCTTCCCAGAATATCACGCTGAATGCCAAGCAGATGGGACAGCTGATGTCACAGCTGACAGGCCAGCCTGCAGCAGCTTCCGCTGTTAACCAGCAGCCGGCTGCCGCTCCTGCGAACAACGGTTACGGCCAGGTGTTCAGCCTGAACGGAAACAATACAACAGCCCAGAATACTTCACCTGCAGGAAATCTCAATACACTGATGAATCTTGCAAGCCTTCTGATGGGCAAGAAATAAGCACGTCAACGCATACAGGCACCTCGCGGTGCCTGTATTTTTTTATCCTCTTCGTTCATCTGTGAGCGGTTCTGACCAGAAGACCGTGCCGCCTGCCTGAGCGGCTAGCCTGTCACAGCATTCCTGCAGATGCGCCAGCAGTTCTGCTTCCTTTTTCTTTGACCTTCTGCCCTTTCCCTCCAGAAGCGTTTCCGTGAACAGCGCGTCATAAGAGACCGCATAATCCTCCGTATCACGATGCGGGAAGAAGATCAACTGTGCGGTATAGCTGTATGCGCCTTCTTCCGCTTCATACAGCAGGATCACCTTTGCGCCATACCGCATCACTTCGTTATACAGGCATTCCGCCTTGTAGTAACGTTCATACACATTGACCGATACCATGTTCACTCCATGACATCCAGGCTGACTGCCTGGATGATGTGCGTCTTCCCAGTCATTTCACCGATCGTTCCGTCTTCATTCAGGGCAAAACAGCATACCGTATCGGAAAAACGGTTGGCGCTCAGCAGCCACTGTCCGAGTCTGTAGATATCCCTGGGATGGCTGCCGCCGCAAGGTACGCACTGCCTCAGTGTAAATGTTTCAATATCTATGACAGATACCACATCCAGCGTACGGGTCGATACATATAGCGTCTTTTCATCTTCACTGAGCCTGATGGCTGCGGTGTCCTTCAGGTGTGTCTTCCCTTCCGGGAGCACGCTCATGTGTCTCTGTATCGTCCAGTTCTCTGTTTCGATCTCAAACAGTTCATTGCTGAGTTCCGAAGCGAGGTACAGGTGCTTTCCGTCTTTTGTCATGATCCCGTGTCTGGGTCCTGTCCCGTCAGGGAATGTGATCTGCGAGAGTTCGTTCAGGTCATGATCGAATACTTTGACGGCGTCCAGGAACAGGCATGGTACCAGGATCCTGTCATCCGTGACGATCACCTGATGGCAGCCTGCCTTTTCCCGTATCTCAACGGTACGGATCACTTCCAGATGCCTGTCACGGTATTCCAGTACCGTGAAGTGTCCCGCATGGTAATTGGCGCAGTACAGTCTGTCGCCGACCCATGTGATATAGCAGGACACGCCGTCTTCAAATAATGCGCGGTCTATGATCTGTCCGTTTTCATCCAGAACGGCACATCCTGACCTGCCGTCCCATGTTCCGACCGCGGCAGCCAGTTTTCCGTTTGTGCAGATGTATTTCGGGTCCTGTATTTCCGCAAAGAGTTCCGCCTCCGACAGAATGCCGTCTTCAAATCCGAAGCGGTAGATCCCCCGGCTTCCCTGTTCCGTATAGGTTCCTGCAAGCAGTGTTTTCTTCATTTCATCACCTCAGTATTGATTGTGTACCTTTTCCGCAAAGCAGAGTACATCCTTGAAATCAACATGTGTCCCGTCATCCAGGATGGCTGTGCCGCTCATCAGTCCGAACACCTGGTGCTGGTCGGAAATGATCGCTTTCAGATCGATCTTTGCGCTTCTGTCCAGGACAGGCCTGAATACCGCTTCAAACCTGCCGTCGGATGAGGTAAATGTCCACTCTTTCATGTATTCCGGAGAATCCATGTCGCCGGACATGCCCGGCCGTACCTGTTCTCCCGTACCGTTCAGGGGATCAGGTCCGTTGTCATTGGGAATGCAGAACTTCACATCATCCAGCTTATGCGCCTTTCCGTCCCAGAAAATGACATTTTCCGTTGCGGCAGACGTATTGCCGAAGCCATATCCGAGGTTGAAGCCGAACCTGTGTCCGTCGATCCTGGCATTGCCGCTGCCCCAGTACCATGTATTGTCATAAGTCCAGACACCTCTGCCCCAGTCCAATGTACCGAAGTCATGTTCCGGATCAAACCTGTAGGTATGCCCGTCATATTCCACGGTTCCTTCCGCAGGCATGCAGTTGATCTTCTGGTTATAGTAGAACGCGTGTTTTTCGTTCCACGGGGTTGCGATGACCATACTGTCATCATTGGGGTCTTCATGCAGGATCACATCACAGCTCAGATCCTTGTCTTTGTTGAACTGTTTGAAGCTGCACGTAATATGCCGCTGTCCGGGGCTCAGCTCATACCGGATGCTCAGACGGTCGTTCTGAAACGCGACATCTCCCTGGCGTGAGGACGCGGGCATTTTCTGTTTTCCCATCGGGAAAAGATTGAGTACTGTTTCCGTATGTTCCCAGGGCGTGCCTCCGAATGTCAGGAGCGATACGGACTGCAGTCCGATATAGCCGTCATCGGAAACGGTCAGTGCCAGCGCGAAGTCCTTCGATGCGATCAGATAATAGTCCCATTCCTTGATCCTGAGCCTGTTTGCCTTGATCATGTCCCTGCTGTATCTCCAGACCTGTGAGCGTGCCCATCCGGGCTCGGCGATCTCACCGTTCCTGTCCAAAAGAAACTGAGGTACTGTAACTTCATGATTTCTCATACGATGCCTCCATGATTATGAAAATTTCCTGTTCTTACTTTCATTATAATCTGTTCCTGATCATACGCAGGCATCAGACATTGAAATATATCGTATGATTCATGAATTCTTTTTCCCTGTTTCGGCATATAATAGTGATTATCTTTTTGCCGGTGCATCATGCCATCGTGATCGCGCTGATTCCTGATCAGGGGATAAAGGAAACCGCGCACCGGCATTTATCTATGAAAGGGGAATGATCCTGTGTTTGAAAATCTGTTTAAACTGAAAGAGAACGGTACGAATACCCGTACCGAGCTCACTGCCGGCCTCACTACCTTTATGACAATGGTCTATATCCTGGCCGTCAACCCGGGTATCCTGAGTGCCTCCGGTATGGACAGCGGCGCTGTATTTACCGCCACAGCTGTTTCTTCCGCAGTAGCATGCTTCGCTATGGCACTTCTGGCAAACAAGCCGTTCGCGCTGTCTGCCGGTCTTGGTCTGAACGCTTACTTCGCGTATACGATCTGCGGTGCCATGGGCTATGATTGGCCGGTTGCGCTGACTGCCGTATTGTGCGAAGGTCTTATCTTCATCGTCATGTCTCTGACCAATGTTCGTGAAGCGATCTTCAATTCCATTCCGAAGACGCTGAAGATCGCGGTCTCCTGCGGTATCGGACTGTTCATCGCCTTCATCGGCTGCCAGAACGCACACATCATCGTAGACGGTGCTACACTGGTCGGTCTGTTTTCCTTCAAGGCATCTCTGGAATCAGGCACATTCTTCACAGAGGGCATTACAGTCCTCCTGGCCCTGATCGGCGTCATCATTACGGCATTCATGCTCATCAAAGGCGTCAAAGGATATATGCTGCTGGGGATCCTCGCAACATGGGTGCTCGGCATCATCTGCCAGCTGACAGGACTGTACGTTCCGAACCCGGAACTCGGATTCTATTCCGTCATTCCGTCTGCGTTCTTCTCAGCACCGGCTTCCATGTCTGCCACGATGTTCAAGTTTGACTTCGGATTCATCGGTTCGCATTTCGGCGACTTCATCGTCATGATGCTGGCATTCCTGTTCGTCGATATCTTCGATACACTGGGAACAGTCATCGGCTGTGCTGCCAAGGCTGACATGCTGGATGAAGACGGAAAACTCCCCGGCATCAAGCAGGTATTGCTGGCTGATGCCATCGGTACAACATTAGGCGCATGCCTTGGTACATCCACGATCACAACATTCGTCGAGTCATCCTCCGGTATCTCCGAAGGCGGACGTACAGGTATGGTCAGCTGTGTGACCGGTGTCCTCTTCCTGGCTGCCCTGTTCATGTCACCGCTGTTCCTGACGATCCCGTCCTTTGCAACAGCGCCTGCGCTGATCGTTGTCGGCTTCCTGATGATGCAGCAGATCACAGACATCGACTGGACTGATATGACAGATGCGATCCCCTGCTTCATCTGCATTACCATGATGGGCTTCGCATACAGTATTTCCGAAGGCATCGCATTCGGCATCATCTCCTACGTGGTCCTGCATGTCCTGACAAGAAAAACAGAAGGTATGTCGATACTTATGTACGTTCTTACCGTACTGTTTATCCTGAAATACTTCCTGATCTGACACAAAAGTACCGAAGCAGGCCGAAATCATGCCTGCTTCTTTTCTTTTTCCCGTTTTGTAGATTACAATTTGAACATAGCAGGAAGGTAAGCAGTTTATGAAGATGAGCAGTAAATACTGGATGGTACTGGCAGCCGCATGCGGTCTCGCGGCAAGTGCTGTCGGGATCTGTTTCAACACCAACGGTCTGTTCTATACACCGATCGCAGCAGAGTTCGGGGTAGGACGCGGTTCTGTCGCAATGATGAGTTCGATCTTCAGTGTCGCCTCATCCACAATGGGTATGGTCACTCCGCATATCATTAAGCCGAAATCACTGAAGCCGCTTCTGTTTGCGGCCACGATACTCATGGCAGGTTCTACCGCGATGTTCTCGCTCTGCAATGCCCTGCTTCCGCTGTACCTGCTCTGCGCGCTGCGCGGACTGGGCTGCGGGATCTGCGGATTCGTTACGGTCACCACGCTGATCAACAACTGGTTCCGCAAATCACACGGCGTATTCACCAGCATTGCCATGACATTCTCGGGCGTGCCTGCCCTGGTCCTGTCATCCCTGTTCACAAGCGTCATCCAGAACGCGGGATGGAGGACAGGATTCCTTGCGGTAGCCGCAGCGATCGTATTCTTCAACCTGCCTGCCCTGCTCTTCCCGTTCACACTGCGTCCCCAGGATTCTTCCATGACCGCATACGGGCAGGAAGAATATGAGCAGTTCCTCAGGCAGAACCCGACCCATGTCATCAGGGGACGTGCTCCGCATTTCAGCTTCTTCTCTGCTGAATTTGCCCTGGCTGCAGGATTTACGATCCTTGTATGCATCGCGGCACAGTTTACCCAGCACTTCCCGGCATTTGCGGAATCAAAGGGATTCGATTCACAGTTCGGCGCACTGCTGCTGTCGACAGCGATGGCAGGCAGTGTATCCTGCAAGCTGATCTACGGAACAGGCGCTGACCGTTTCGGCAATTCCAAAGCAATGATCATAACAGCTGTTCTGTCACTGGTCTCCAACTTTATCCTGCTCTTTACATCAGCCCGCCTGACGCTGCAGGCCGGCGCATTCCTCTGCACGGTATCTGCCGCGAACTCTTCCGTCGGCATCGCGCTGATCGCTTCCGATATGTTCGGTGCCCAGAACTACTCCAAAGGATACCCGGTCATCTCATTCATGGGTTCCATGATCGGGGCGCTGTCCGGAACACTGATCGGATATATGTTCGACGCGACCGGCAATTACAATGTTGTCCTCTGGACGATGGCTGTCGTACAGGCGCTTGTCATCGTCTGTGTCATTGCGGCATACAGAAAAAAAGCAGCTTCCCAGGCTGCCTGACCAAAACATCACGACCGGACATTGTTCCGGTTTTTTAACGCATATAGCTGATATCCTTCCGGACATACCCGGAAGGTTTTTCAATGCCTTCCTTCCCGCCGGCTTCCATGCATTTCAGCAGCCATGCCATACGCTCACACAGCTGTTTCAGTTCATCATCCGGTGTTTCCTCAGATGTATGGCGTACTGTGCAGTATCCGGACAGGATCATTTCGTTGAAAAATCCGGACAGCTGTTCAAAAGCCTGATATCCGCTGCCGTTTCTGACTGACACAACGCAGGCAGCCGGCTTCAGTGCCCAGACTGCCGGATCGCACCGGAACAGGCGCTCCAGGAAACGGAGCACCCGGTCGTCCGGTCTGCCGTAAAAGACATTCGCGGAAACGATCAGTCCGTCATAATCATCTGCGCTGTCCAGGAGCGTGTTGATCTCATCATGAAAGATGCAGCGTGACTGCTTATAGCATTTCCCACAGGCAACACATCCCTGTATCTCATCCTGCAGGATCATGACGCAGGATGAGATCCCTTCCTGCGCGAGATATCCCGCACAGCGTTCCATTGCCCCGCTTTGTTCTCCGTCGATCAGCAGTACCTTCATACTCTTTTCCGCATCCCCGTATATCATTGCACTGTTTCCGCTTCCTGACCAGTTTGTTTCAAGCAGGCAGACAAAAGCGGAGCCGCAGCTCCGCCTTCATGCTGTTCAGCGGATCTCTCAGTCGAGATCTTCGCCGTTTGTTTCGATGACCTTCTTGTACCAGAAGAAGGATTCTTTTCTTTCACGGTGGAAGTCACCGTTTCCGTCATTGTCTCTGTCTACATAGACAAATCCGTAGCGCTTCTTCATTTCACCTGTTGATGCGGACACGAGGTCTGTGCAGCCCCACATCGTATAGCCCATGAGCTCTACGCCGTCATCGATCGCTTCGGACATTGCCTTGATGTGATCTCTCAGGTAATTGATCCTGTAATCATCATGGAACTTGCCGTCCTCTGCCCTGACGTCATTTGCACCGAGTCCGTTTTCTACGATGAACAGCGGGATCTCATATCTGCCGTATACTTCGTTGAGGTAGATGCGCAGTCCTTCCGGGTCGATCTGCCAGCCCCAGTCGGAAGCCTTCAGATACGGATTGACGATGCCGGTGAACATATTTCCGGCACCTTTGAGCGCTTCCGGATCCACGGATGCGCAGCTGCTCATGTAGTAGGAGAAGCTGTAGAAGTCGACCGTGCCTTTTGCCAGGATCTCATCATCACCCGGTTCTGTCCGTACCGTAATGTTGTGATCACGGAAGTATCTCTTTGCGTAATACGGATAGTGTCCTCTGACCTGCACGTCGCCGCAGAACCAGTTGGACATATTCATCTTGTCCTGCGTCTCCTTGACATCCTTCGGATTCGGTGTGAACGGATATGCCATTGAGCCGGCGATCATCAGGCCGATCTTGAATTCAGGGTTGATCTCATGTCCGATGACGACAGCCTTCGCGCTTGCGACAAACTGATTATGCAGGGCAGTGAACCTGTCGGAAGCCTCTTCAGGAGTCTCCTCCATCTTGAACATCGGTTTGCCGTCTTCACCCTGCATGCCGAGCGACATGATGCGTCCGAATGACTGGGCACCGATGTTGATCTCATTGAATGTCAGCCAGTATTTGACTTCGTCCTTATATTCATTGAACAGTGTTGTCGCATATCTGACGAAGCAGTCGATGACTTCCCTGCCGGTCCAGCCGTTATATTTAACGCTCAGTCCCCAGGGCAGTTCATAATGGGAAATCGTAACCAGAGGCTCGATACCGTATTTTCTGCACTCCGCAAAAACATTGTGGTAAAATTCAAGACCTTCCCGATTCGGTTCAAGCTCATCCCCATTGGGGTAGATCCTGGACCAGTTAACGGAAAGACGGAAACATTTGAAGCCCATTTCTCCGTAAAGAGCGATGTCTTCTTTATAGAAATGATAGAAGTCGACAGCCTGATGTGACGGATAATAAACATCCGGATCGATCTCTTTATCCCACAGACGCGGTGCGCTTACCGTACCGCCGCGGATATGATCGGGGACGCCGGGTCCCTTCCCGCCTTCATTCCATCCGCCTTCAAACTGATTGGCAGCTGTAGCGCCGCCCCACAGAAAACCTTTCGGAAATGCCATAATGATCTCACTCTCCTTTATTGATTAAATTAATTCTAACATATGATCTTCATCGTCAGACAGTGCTGCCTTCTGCGGCAAAAGAAAAACAGAGATTTTTCGATCTCTGTTCTGTCCGCTTAGATCTTCTGACCTTTGAAAAGCTGGCCTTTCTGAATTACACGGAATACAAGTGCAGCTGCCCAGGGCTGTGCCTTGATCAGTTTTTCCGTTGCTTTCAGCAGATCTCCTGCTGTTCCGTCAACGTCTGTAACCTCATACTCCATATCAGCGCCTTTTTCGCCGACGAATTCGTATTTCGGATTTGCACTGGCCGCAAGAATTTCCTTGATTTCCTTTTTCTTCAGAAAAGCATTTACAACAATTGTCATAGTGTTCATATTCCTCCTGGAACCAATTATAACATAGGATTGTTAGCGCTAACATTTATTTCAGATTCTGCACTTTCAAACCGTTAAACTTAATAATCAAACCGCATGCGGAAACATGTTTTTTCTGTTTCCCCGTATATCAGCGCACTGTTTTCATCTTCCGACCAGTTCACGGCAACAGTCTCGCGGAATCTGGCTTCCTGCACATACTCTGCTTTGATCCTGACGGGATCTTTTCCCTGCGCAGGATGTTCCAGCAGGTTCTCGCACAGGTCGAAATACCGGGTATTGTTCATATGCCCGTTCAGGTCACAGTCACAGAACTGGACAGTATAAAGATCCTGACGGTCTGTGTCCGTCCGTTTCAAAGGAAGAGGTAGTCCCGTCTCCCTGCCTGTAGTTTCCCCTTCAATGAAGATGCCGTTTCTGTCCGGAAAGATCATCCTGCGTGTCTGCGCGTCCAGAAGCGCCCATACAGCGCTGCCGTTCATCAGGATGTTTCCTTCCGCATCGTTCACCTGATAGTAGCGCGGAAAGAGTACATGCATCGTGGTGCCCGGCCATGTTTCGATCGTGATCGTCTCGCCATACTCCGGCATACGCGCGATATCGATGCGTTGCTGCAGGACGACCCAGAGAAAACCGCGGTCAAGCGTCATTTCCCTGCCCATCCCAAGCATTTCCGTATGCGCGATGGAGGCTTCCTGAAGAAGCTCAAACAAAGCTGATGTTCTCAGCTTTCTGTACAGGTTTACGTCCTTGTTTTTCAGTGTATACCGTACGGAATATGTCATTCCGCCGCCTCAGGCATGTGCTTCATTGCCAGGTCCACAAGGTCGCCCAGTGTGGAGATCTTATCCCATTCGCTGTCCGGGATCATGCACCCAAGTTCGCCTTCCAGCTTTGTGAGGACAAGGATAAATCCCATGGAGTCGACATTTCCCTTTTCGTTCAGAACTGTCGACTCATCCAGTTCCTCCCCGAACATATCCGGTACATTGTCACGGATGATCTTTCTGGCTTTTTCCAGTACTTCTTCTCTTGTCATGCGTTTATCTCCCTTTCTGCTTCCCATCGTCTGATCTTGCCTGTTGCTGTTGTCGGCAGTTCGTGGCCCAGTATGACAACATCCGTAAAGCGCTGGCCTCTCGGCACCTGTTTCATCACTTCACGCAGAGCTTCACTGACCGCCTCCCTGCTCATATCCGTTTTCCCCAGGACCAGCACAGGCCTGCTGTCCCTAAGCACCATGCATACGTCATCCGTATGCAGGGTATTTCTGATCACAGCCTCATATTCCGGCAGGAATATCTTTGTCCCGTCCGGCAGGACGAGGATCTCTTTCTTCCGTCCCGTGATATGAAGCAGACCGTTTTCATCAAATCTTCCAAGGTCTCCCGTATACAGGACACCGTCTTTCAGTACAGCATCCGTATCCGCTTCACGCTTATAGTAGCCCTGCATCATGCTTGTCGGGGCACATACCAGGATCTCTCCGTCCTCTGCCAGCGTGATGGTATCATCCGGACACACTGCCATCGCAAACGGATCGCCGGATGTGCTGATCGCAACACCGGAGCTCGTTTCCGTCAGGCCGTATCCGCACGCAAGGCGGATCCCTTTTTCCCTGACGGCAGATATCAGCTGATCGCTGCAGGGGCCTGCCCCGACAAGGATCAGGTCCAGTTCTTCATTCAGCAGTCTGTGCTGCAGCAGGAATCCCAGCAGGCTGGGAACCAGTGATACTGCGGTCGGCCGGAAATAACTGCAGTCATCGATATAATGACGCGGACCTCTGCCTAAGGCAACGCACGCCCCGCACGACAGTCCCCACAGAAGACCGCACACGAATCCGAACACATGGGACAGCGGCAGGACATTCAGCAGGATGTCATCCTGCTTCAGCTCCAGCATACAGCTGCCGTTATAGGCGCTCTGCATCAGCGACGCATCGGTCAGAACGACTGCTTTTGCGCGTTCCGTTGTTCCGCTTGTAAAAAAGAGGATCTTCCCTGCCCCGTCACGGACACCGCCGGTCAATGCGTCACGGCAGGCGGAAATGACCGCGTCATCACCCCACAGTTCATCAATGTCCGTATATCCGATCAACGGGATCAGCTGCTCTGCACGCAGCTGTCTGTCCAGCATGACGACCTGCTTGCCGGCAAGCACACTGCCGAACAGCGCCAGGATACATTCATAGCTTCCGTCCGCCAGCAGGCCAAGGCAGGTAAAAGACTGTTTTGCATAGCTGTCCCTGCAGGCCAGAACATCCTGATAAAACCGGCCGTATGATATACGTCCGAGTCTGTCTTTCAGGAACGCTGTCCCGTCTGCATGATCCTGTGCCTGTCTGATCAGAAGGTCTTCAAAATCCCGGTATCTGACTGTCATTTTCAGTTCCTCTGATTTGATGATAACATATTCGTGCAAAAATTAACAAACTGTTCTATAATCTGATTGGTGGTTTAACCAATTTATTGGGAGGAAAAAGAATAATGGATAAAAACATCAAGATCGCCATTATCGGTGCCGGTCCTGCAGGACTTTCAGCAGGAATGTATCTCGAACAGAAGGGATATGAAAACTACACGATTCTGGAAAGAAACGATCATGTCGGAGGCAAGTGCCATTCCCCTCACTATAACGGAAGACGTTATGAGATGGGCGCTATCATGGGCGTGCCTTCCTACTATGCGGTACATGACGTAGAAGAATTCTGCGGCATCACGCATGACGGACCGAAGCTGAACCGCAACTACAAGGACAAGCACGGCAAAGTCATCGAACCGTTCAACCCGAGAGCCAACATCCTGAGAGCTCCTCACCTTCTGAAGATGAAGAACCAGATGAAGAAGTTTGCCGAGCTCCTTGAAACAAAATACAAGGGCTATGATATCAACGGTCACAGAGGCGTAGCAGAAGGCCGTTATGACGGCTACGCTGTTACTCCGGGACGTGAAAAGGTATCCGGTGAAAACCCGAACCTGAAAGACCTGGCGCTTCCTTTCAAAGAATTCTGCAGACTCAATGGTGTTGACCTGGTCCAGGAGATCTGGATCGGCCCGTTCACATCATTTGGATACGGCTATTTTGATGAGATCCCCGCTGCTTATGTCCTGAAATACCTCGACTTCCAGACAACGATGAATTTCGTCAACATCAACCTCTGGACATGGAAGGAAGGAACACAGTTCATCTGGGAATCCCTGAATGCAAAGCTGAAGAACCATGCACGCCTGAACTGCGACATTACAAAAGTCGAGCGCAAAGACGGCAAGGTCTACATCACAGTCAACGGCGCAGTCGAAGAATATGACAAGCTGATCGTAACAGCTCCGCTGCAGTACTTCCCTGATTACGCTGACGCGCGTGAAGATGAGAAAAACTTCTTCTCCAAGATCGACTACGAGCGCTATGATGTCCTCGCTGTCGAAACAAAACCGGAAGACCATCCGGAGATCTCCTATTATGTATTTGACAACATGACACCGGAACGCTACGGTCATCTGATGGTCTATTACAGAAGATGGAGAGATGACGTCAACCAGGTCATCACGACTTATGCCCTGAGAAAGCATAAGGATAAGCCTGAGATCCCTTATGAACAGTGCAGACAGACTGTACTGGCCGACCTGCAGGATATGGGCAACCCCGCTTCCGCAGTCGTCAATGAGAAATCCTGGTATTACTTCCCGCATGTCTTCTCCAAAGACTACGCAGACGGCTGGTATGACAAAGTCGAAGCGATGCAGGGCAAGTATGACACATATTATGCCGGTGAGATCATGTCCTTCGGCGACATGGACGAAACAGCTGAGTACTCCAGAGAACTCGTAGACCGTTTCTTCTGATCTTTCCTGATAACGACAACAGGCTGCCGGGGGCAGCCTGTATTTTGTTATATCGTTTATTTTGTTTTCAGGAACTGTTCAAATTCCTTCTGCAGATAAAGCTTGCTGGCGTCCGCGTCACGCTGTTCCAGCGTTTCAAGCATACCGCGCAGGAGCTCCGTGCATGCCTTCGGTCCCAGGCTCCGGATCGCACGTTCCCAGAATGCCAGGGTAACATATTCAAACGAATTGAACAGCAGCGGCAGGATAAAGTTGCCGGAGCTGACACAGACCTGATGGTGGAACCGGAAGAAGATCTTCGCCAGCTGATTGGGGATAACACGTTCTTCCTGGACATATGCCTCAGCCCGGGCAGTGATCTCCCTGAGTTCTGACAGATCGCAGTCACTGCGCTGCGCAAGCAGTTCAAACGCTTTTCCTTCCAGTGCCGTACGCATTTCAAGCATATCCCGGATACGCTCGCTGTCGAAGCTTTCACCGCCGATCCGGATGATCATGTTGAGCGTTTCGATATTGCCTGTCCTTGCGAAGTCAGCCACGTATGTACCGTGTCTCTGGTTGGTCTCGACAAAGCCCATGCGCTCCAGATCGGCTATAGCCAGGTGCACGGCAGACTTGGAGACCTTTGTCTGCGCTGCCAGTTCGCGTTCCGTGGGCAGTTTGTCCCCGGGCATGAGTTCTCCCCTGATGATCATATCCGCTATTTTCTCGACAAGAAGGTTCCTGACAGTTGGCGTTTTAATGACTCCGATATCCATATGACACCTCTACAACAATATAAAAAAGAGTATCATAACTGTCACATCTGTTCAATCGGCATGATTGACCCGGATGACCGGGGTCTCCTATAATATTGGTGGTTAAACCAATATCACTGTATCTGGAGGTTATAATGGCTTTCTATAAAGACAAGTACGATGTCGTCGTCATCGGCGGAGCTCTGGCCGGAATGAGCTGCGCCATGAAACTGGCATCAGAAGGAAAATCCGTCCTGATCCTTGAGAGGCATAATCTGCCCGGAGGTCTGGCGACATCTTTTGTGCGCAGCGGCATTGAAATGGAAGCGACGCTGCATGAAATGATGTCCATCGGACCGGAGGAACGTCCTCTCTTCATCCGTGAATATCTGGATGAAATGGGTGTCAGGATCAACTGGCTGAGGGTGCCTGAAGCTTACAGGCTGCTCTCCCCCAAAGACAGCATCGATATCATTATCCATCCCGGTCGAAGGGATGATGGCACATGGATCGCTGCTGATGAGATCGAAGCGCAGTATCCGGGTTCCAGAGACGAGGTCAACCGTCTTCTGGAAACATGCAAGAGCGTTTATGAATCCGTTCTCTTCCTGAACGAACATACAGCTTCCAAGCTGGCGCTGCTGCTGAAGCATGAGCCGCTGACAAAGACAGCAGGCTACAGCGCGCAGGAGGTCATGGACAAGGCATTCCATCTGTCCGATGACGTCAAGCATATCCTGTCCGCCTACTGGATCTATGTCGGCCAGCCGATCAGCACGCTTCCGTTCACGATCTATTCCTTCCTGATGGCTGACTATCTGCTCGGCGGCAGCTTTGTCGCGAAAGGATTCTCCCATGAAATGTCCGCCGCGATGGCGCACAGATGCGAAGAGCTCGGAGTCCAGTTTGAATACTGCCAGGATGTCGAAAAGATCCTGGTCAGAAACAACCATGTATACGGCGTCAGGACAAAGCGCGGCGATGAGATCCACTGTGATTATGTTGCCAGCGCTCCCTATCCGAATGTCGTCTACGCAAAGATGATCGAGCCCCAGTCAGAGGTTCCTGTCATGGCAAGGAAATACGCTGACGCAATGCCGCTCGGCGTTACGACATTCAGTGTAGTCATGCAGCTGGACAAGCGTCCGGAAGAACTCAACATCAACGATTATTCCGTATTCTCCAGCAATATTCCCTTTGATACGGATGTGTTCTGGAAACAGGGAAAACAGCTTGGAAACTGGTCCAATCTGACGACCATCTGCCTGAACTACGCAAATCCCGATGCGGTACCGGAAGGAAAGACATCGCTTTCCATCACATTCCTGCCGCTGGCGGACGCGTTCATGAATATCACGGCTGATGAATATCAGGACATGAAGCGCAGAATTGCGAAACAGATGATCGAACAGGTCTCGGAATATCTCGGTGTTGACCTGCTGGAACACATCGAAGAGATCGAGATCGAATCCCCGATGACGATCGCTCATTACGCGAAGGCATACCGCGGCGGCATCTACGGCTACCAGCATTCCATGAACAATTCTGTTGTCGCAAGGCTGGAAGACGTTGAGAAGGAAATGTGGATCAAAGGCCTGGTCGGATGCGCCAGCCACCAGCTCGTCGGCGACGGCATGGCATGCAACATCAACAACGGCAAGATCGCCGCAAAGATGATCCTGGAAGAAATGAAGAAGGAGGCAAAATAACATGAAGATCAATGGTTTTCTGAAAGATGTTCTTGGTTCCTCCCGTGTTGTCAAAGCACGCCGCGAGCTCATCAAAAGCGGTTCCGAAACAGCTGTCTTCCGCGATCCGATCAATGATGTGGCACGTGAGCTGCATCCGGATGTCACACATGTCAAAGTAACAAAAGTGGAAGATGTTTCTCCCACAGCGAGAAAATATACATTTGAAGCAGATAAGGGGGATATCCTTCCGCCCTTCCAGTGCGGTCAGTATGTTTCCATCGATCTGCAGATCGATGATACGCTGACAACCCGTCCTTATTCGATCTGCAGCGCTCCGTTTGAAGCACGCACAGGCGAACATCCGTTCTTTGAGATCACTGTCAGAAACGGAAAACCGGGTACCGGCTATGTATCCTGCTGGTTCTATGAGAACGTCAAGGCAGGCGATACATTCACGGCGCATCTGCCTTTCGGACAGTTCTACTATGAACCGCTGCGTGACAGCCATAACGTTGTTGCGCTTGCGGGCGGAAGCGGGATCACCCCCTTCTATTCCATGGCAAAAGAGATCGAACACGGGACATTGGATATCAATCTGACGATCCTGTACGGTTCTGTGTCTACAAAGGACATCATTCTGGAAAAACAGCTGAAAGCGATCAGGTCCGATAAAGTCCGTTTCATCAACGTCATCTCCGGTGATGAGGCATATGACGGTGAAAAAGGCTTCCTGTCAGCCGAACTGATCAAAAAGTATTCCGAAGGAGATACGACATACTTCGTATGCGGTCCCCTGGCAATGTATCACTTTGTCAAAGGCGAACTGGATAAGCTGGGTGTACCGGCAAAACGCATCCGTATGGAAGTGTTCGGTGCGCCGAGGGATATCACAGCTGCCGAAGGATACCCGCAGGACTTCAAGCCTCAGACATTCAGGCTTCATGTTATGAGAGGCATCCAGGAAGATATCATTGAAGCATCCTCCCTGGAACCCTTCGCAGTCGCTCTGGAGCGTGCCGGCATCAAAAACCGCACCAGATGCAGAAGCGGTGCCTGCGGATACTGCAGATGCCAGGTACTGGACGGAGATGTATTCGTTCCTGCTGAAGGAGACGGCAGACGTATGGCCGACAAGGAATTCGGCTTCGTCCATGCATGTTCCGCCTACCCGCTGACCGAGTGCACGATCCGCATTCCGATCCTTTGATCCATTAAAGGTGCGAAAGCACCTTTTTCTTATGAAGTCATGATATCGAGATGCCGGGCAGAACATATCTTTGATAAAATGGTCTTATGATCGGAATCGATGTGGTGTCCGTTGAACGGATCGACCTGAAAAACCAAAGATTTATTGAAATGGTCCTGACGGAAGAAGAGCGGCAGGAACTTGCCCTGTATACCGCAGACAGCCGGAAAAAAGAATATATTGCCGGCAGGTTTGCGGCCAAGGAAGCGATATTCAAAGCATCCCAGGACAGGGATTACCTGAAATACGCCATCCTGCATGAAACGTCCGGCAGACCGTATGTCAAGGATCATCCGGAGATATCCGTCAGCATCTCCCATGACGGCGGGATCGCTGCTGCCATCGTACAGATACAGGCAAAGTAAAAAGCAGTTCAGGCGAGCTGCTTTTCATTTGGTCTGTTATGCGTGTGCGATTCCTGCACGTCTGGCTTCTTCCGCAACTTCCCTGGCAACTGCCGGAGCGACACGGGGATCAAATACATCAGGAATGATGTTTTCTTCGTTCAGCTCCTCATCGGGGATCAGGGAAGCGATCGCTTTGGCAGCGGACAGCTTCATGTTTTCCGTAATGCCTTCTGCCCTGACATCCAGCGCGCCTCTGAATACACCGGGGAATACGAGGACATTGTTGATCTGGTTGGGATAGTCGGACCTTCCCGTACCGATGATCCTTGCGCCGGCTGCCTTTGCCAGTTCAGGCATGATCTCAGGTGTCGGATTTGCCATCGGGAATACGATCGGATCCGCTGCCATGGAACGGATCATATCTTCTGTAACGATACCGGGAGCCGATACGCCGATAAATACATCTGCCCCGCGCAGCGCGTTGCCGATCGTGCCGTCCTTGTCCTCCAGGTTCGTAACATCACACAGTGCAAGCTGCGCGCTGTTGGAAGCTGTGCGTCTGCTCAGGATCCCGAATCTGTCGCAGTATGTCAGATGTCTGACGCCGTAGCTCAGAAGCAGCTTTCCGATCGCTGTTCCGGCGGAACCTGCGCCTGAGATGACGACCCTGATATTCTCTGCCTTTTTATTGACGACCTTCAGTGCGTTGATCAATGCCGCAAGCAGTACGATCGCCGTACCGTGCTGGTCATCATGGAATACCGGAATATCCAGGCGTTCCTTCAGCTTTTCTTCGATCTCAAAGCATCTTGGCGCGCTGATGTCTTCCAGATTGATGCCGCCGAATGTCGGGGCGATCCGGCAGATCGTGTCAACGATCTCATCGACATCCTTTGTGTCTAGACAGATCGGGAACGCGTCAACATCCGCGAACTGTTTGAACAGAACACATTTGCCTTCCATGACCGGCATTCCTGCCTTTGGTCCGATATCACCGAGACCAAGCACCGCCGTACCATCCGTGACAACAGCGACCAGATTCCTCTTTGCCGTATACTTGTATACATCTTCGGGGTTTTCGGCGATCTTTCTGCACGGCTCTGCTACCCCGGGCGTATACACCGTGGACAGGTCATCCCTTGTCTTAACAGAAGCCTTTGATACTACTTCGATCTTTCCGTGATTCTTTTCATGAAGCTCCAGTGATAATGAATTGAAATCTTTTGCCATAGTTTTCCTCTCCTGCAAATACTGTATTCCTTCCTTTTTCCGGTACTATTGTGAGACCTTGTAATGCAGACGGGGCCTGCCGCCTGTTTTATAATCCGTAACGCATTCCGCCTTGCCTTTTTCCACCAGATAATTCATATATCGTCTGACCGTAACGTTGGAAAAACCGGTAGCCTGGGCGATCTCATCACTGGACATGGAATCCGGTCCGATGCGTACCAGGTATTCCTCCAGTTTTCTGAGTGTCTCGGTATTGATGCCTTTTGTGTACTCTTCCTGCCTGGTCTGTTCAGCAGAGATCAGGGAGTCGATCTGTTTCTGGGTAAAGCTTTCCTCTGAATTCAGCAGTTCATGTCTGCGGCGGAATCTGTCCATTGCCTGTGAGAAACGCTCATAGGTAAACGGTTTTACCAGATAGTCGATCACGCCGAGTTTCAGCGCACGCTCTACAGTCGCCCTGTCGTTGGCAGCCGTCACCATGATCGAGCTGCATTGATATCCGCCGCGTTTGATTTCCTCCAGAAGATCCAGTCCGTTCATTCCGGGCATGTACTCATCTGCGATCAGAAGATCAACAGAATGATCCCTGATATATTCCAGTGCTTCTTTCGGTCCTGCGCATACCTTCCTGACAATGACGTCATCTGTCATCTCGGCATATTTGCGGTTGATCTGTGCAACCATCGGATCGTCTTCCACGATCACAACATTGATCACTCCGGTCATACAACGCTCCTTTCCGATATTTTCTTCGTAACTGTCACGGTAAAGCTGCTTCCTTCACCCTCTTCTGTTTCGATTTCAAGGCTGCCGTGACATTTATCCAGGATCTGCCGGATCAGTACGAGTCCCGTACCATGGCCTTCTCCTTTGGTCGTATATTTTTCCGACAGGATCTTCTGCCTGACTTCTTCGCTCATCCCGCCGCCGTTGTCATCGCATACGATCATCAGCGCATCATTTTCATCACTGACATACAATGAAACGCTGCGTTCCCCTGTCTGCTCTTCCAGCGCGTCAAACGCGTTTTCCAGGAGGTTGCCGATGACAGTGATCAGCTCCTCCGTCTTGAGGTAACCGTTGTCCGCGGAAAGATGACTTCCCTTCATCAGGTCAAAATGAATGCCAAGTTCCTTTGCCCTGCTCTTCTTGCCGAGCAGCAATGCTGCCGCGGTACGGTCCTCAACAGCTGAGAGGATCCGGCTGTCTGTTTCACGTTCCCCGGTAATATCTGTGATATACTCTTCTGCCTGTTCGGTTTCGCCGATCTGCAGCAGGCCGAGGATCACATGGAGCTTGTTCTTCTGCTCGTGGGTAGCTGCCCTGAGCGCTTCTACGATATGCTTGACACCCGTCAGTTCCTCTGCCATCCGCATCGTTTCCGTGCGGTCATTGAGCAGGATCAGGCTTCCCGTATATCTCTCATCCTCATGGATCGGCAGGATGTTCACCAGGATCACGGAATCCTTGTAACTGATCTCCTGATTGTGGATCCTGTCAGAGTGATCCATGATCATAGGGCGGATCAACCGGTCCAGGAAGTTCCGGATGGCTTCATCATTCTGCCCGTCCGACTTGATCAGTCCGGCAGCTGAAGGGCTGTAATACTGTACATCCCAGGACCCGTTGACCAGGATCAGGCCTTCTTTGATGGTACCAAGTACCTCTTCCCTGCGGCGGAACATTTCCGCCATCTGGTACGGCTCATAACCCAGCAGGATCCTGCGGACACGCATTGATACGAGTATGCCCGCCAGCAGGATCAGCAGCAGCGATACCGCGAAGATCACGGTCAGATCTGTAATGGCTTCCGTACGCATTGCCTGGATAGCCCGTGTGAAGCAACTGACCATCAGGAATCCGATCTGACGGTCTTCATGGTCATATACAGCCTCAAAATACCTTCTCTGGTTCTCGTTCCTTCCCATGTGTTCCGAAATATAAGGAGCTGATCCTGTCAGGATCGCTGCTTCGTCTCCTCCGGTGAACGTTCCGCCGATCAGTTCATGTTCCGGATGATAGATCCTGATATCATCATTATTTACCAGGACTACATAATCTACATACTCATTCGCTTTGATCAGTTCATCCAGATATTCCTTCAGTTCATTGTCTGTGTACCCTTTTTCAAGTGCCTCAACGATCAGGGGATTGGACGAGAGCAGTTCTCCTGTATCGGTAATACTGCGGTCGACCTGCACGACGACTTCCCTCAGCCGCATGAAAGAAACGATGCCGAACGCTGCTGAGATGACGATCAATGCCAGGATCAGATAAGGGATAATGGCTTTCATTACCCATGACTCGCTGAGCTTTTTCATGCAACAATCATATCACCGATTGAACTGCCGAAAAAGAAAGGATTCCCTTTCAGGAATCCCTCAGAAATCATGATTCTGATTATTCAGCGTTTGCGGCTGCTGCTTCGCCGGCAAGACGTCCGAATACCGCGAAGTCTGCAACTGCGTTTCCGCCCAGACGGTTAGCACCGTGTACGCCGCCTGTTACTTCACCTGCTGCGAACAGGTTCGGAATAGCTGTTCCGTCTTCTTTGAGTACTTCGGTATTTGTGTTGATCTTGACACCGCCCATTGTGTGGTGGATACCCGGAGTAACTGTCAGAGCATAGAACGGAGCTTTTGTCAGATCGATCTCGGAAGCGAATGATGTACGTCCGAATTCAGCATCTGTTTTTGCATCCCAGGCTGCTTTCCAGTCAGTCATTGTCTGAGCAAAGGCTGCTGCGTCAACGCCCATAGCTTCTGCCAGTTCTTCATATGTTTCACCCTTTACAGTGAAGCCCTTGCTGATGTAGCCCTGGATGACGGAAGAAGCGTCTGCCATAGCCTGGTCAACGATCAGCCATGCAAAGCCATCTGTCTGTTCAAGTTCAGCAGCGGATACAGCATCACGTGTACCGACTTCATCCGTGAATCTCTTGCCTTCAGCATTGACAAGTATCGCACCGTCGCCGCGCAGACCTTCCGTGATCAGGCTTGCGTTGTTGTTTTCATCAAGGTGAACTGTCGGATGGATCTGGATCTGATCCATGTCAACTGTTGCAGCACCGACTGCTTCAGCCATTTCGATACCCTGGCCCATAGCACCGGCTGCGTTTGTTGTGCAGAATCCATCAAGGGAAGGTTTCAGTTCAGCAACCTTCTTCAGGTTGTATCCGAAGCCGCCTGTTGCCAGAACGACTGATTTTGCGTTGACAGTTACTTTGGAGCCGTCAGCTGTTTCAGCTTCGATACCTACAGCAGCGCCGCTTTCATCTGTCAGGATCGATTTGGCTGTTGTATTGTATCTGACTTCGATATTTCTTTCATTGACTGCCTTTTCCAGGATCGGAACGACATATGCGCCGACGGAAACGACTTTGCCTTCAGCGTTGACAGGACGGTGGATACGCTTGACGGAAGCGCCGCCGAATGCTGCAACGTTGTGCAGTTCAGCGCCGACTGTGCCCAGCCATTCGATCGCGTCAGCACTCTTTTCAGCAAGAACCTTGACCAGTTCGGGATCGTTGATGCCCTTGCCGCCGATCATTGTATCCAGCTGCATGAGTTCTACGGAATCATAATATCCTTCCGGAGCAGCCTGATATGCATCCCACTGTTCCTTGACCGCTGCTGCAAGTGATGTGATCGTTTCATTGTCCGCATATGTGCTTGCTGCGGAAGCCAGTGTCTTTTCAACACCGGCTGTTTCACCGAATTCATTGGAATCTTCATACGGTGTATCTGCTGCGTTCATGCCGCCTGTAGAACGGACGGAGTTTCCGCCTGCGATCGCCTGGCTTTCGAGAATGACGACATTTTTGCCTGCATCTGCCGCAACGATCGCTGCGATCATGCCTGCGCCGCCGGCACCGACTACGACAACGTCTGTGTCGACTGTAACATCGCCTACAGGAGCGCTCTGTGAAGAGACTTCTGCCATGTAGTCTTCAGGATTCAGTCCGGCAGCCTTCAGAGCTTCGGAAGCTGCTTCGATAATAGCTGTTGAAGTCATTGTAGCGCTGGATACAACGTCAACATTGATACTGTTGTTTTCAACGATCAGTGAGGGAAGTGAATCAATTGCTTTTGTGCCGATTCCTTCTGTTTCACCAGGTCCTTCAACAACCAGATCCGTAATGACGCTGTTTTCGAGTGTTAATGTGACTTTGACAGGGTTGGCTTCGCCGCCGATACCAGCTGTAGATGTTCCTTCGAATGTACCGGATACACCTTCAGCGGCAGGTGCGGGAGTTTCTTCCGGCTTTGTTCCGGCTGAGCAGCCGACAAGTGCTGCAGCCATAGCAAAGCTGGAGAGCAATGCAATAAACTTTTTCATCTTTCCTCCTGTTTCGCGAATCATCTCGCAAATAAATTAAAACATATCTTCGGGTCTGAAGATATGTTTTTATCATTATTTTAATTAAGTTAATCTGTAATTTTTATTGACACTGCCGGAATCATGCGCAGTGCTGAAGTATGTTCAAATGCATACGCGAATTTCAGCAGTTTACGTTCTGAAAATGCCTCGGCAATGAACGACAGACCGACCGGTTTCCCGTCCTTTCCGCAGCCTGCCGGGACCGTAATGATCGGGTAGCCGCAGAGCGGAGGCAGTGCTGATGCACCTGGACATACGATCGCATCCAGCTGATGTTCCCGCATCAGTCCGTCGATGATCTCCTTTGCTTCATACGGAGCAGTCAGCTTGTCGGCCAGGTATTCTTTCTCCGTCAGCGTGCCGCTCAGCGCATTCCCTGCTTCGAGAATATCCTGTCCGTACATCAATGCAGTATCACTGTGCTCGCGGTTGTACCGGATAATGTCTTCCATCGTTCTGATCTCCGGATCGGAGCAGTATTCACTCAGATATGCGTTCATATACTGCTTGAATTCATTCAGCATGACAGGTCTTGCCAGTGTTCCGGCATTCGACGATACGTTTCTCAGCGTGCAGCCTTCTACCAGGACCGCGCCTGCCTGTTCAAGATATTTCAGGGCTGATCTGAATGCTTCGATCTGTTCTTCCGTATACCACCTGCTGTCCGGAATACTGACGCCGATCCGTTTTCCCTGCAGACAGTCTTCATCAAGACCTTTGCTGTAGTCCTTCGGGATCATGGATGACGTATACATCGTTGCGGGATCGCGTTCATCTTCGCCGGTCATGGCGTTCAGCAGGATCGCAGTGTCCATGACAGTCCTGCCCATAGGACCGGCTGTGTCCTGGGCATTGATCGGAATGATGCCGGAACGGCTGACAAGTCCGACCGTGGGCTTCATGCCGACGATACTGTTGGCTGAGGACGGGGAAATGACGGAGCCGGATGTTTCTGTGCCTACTGCCGCCGCGCAGAAGCTCATGGCGCACGCCACACCGGAACCCGTGCTGCTTCCAAGCGGGTCAACATCATCACCGAACGGGCTTTTTGTCTGCCCTCCCCTGGAGCTGTAGCCGTTGGGTATTTCGGTATTCATGAACCTCGCAAATTCCGAAAGATTCGTTTTGCCGAGCAGGACGGCACCTGACTTTCTCAGCTGTTTCATAACAAATGCGTCATCTTTTGCAAAGTTATTCTGCAATGCTTCGGAACCTGCGGAAGTATGCATTTTATCATGTGTCGAGATATTATCCTTGATAAGGATCGGGATCCCGTGCAGCATACTGCGGGGGCCGCTCTGCTTGCGTTCCCTGTCGGAAGCCCGGGCGATCTCCAGTGCGTCTGCGTTGATCTCAAGGACCGATCTCAGCATCGGACCGTCCTGATCCAGGTCCCTGATCCGCTGAAGATAGGCTCTTGTGATCTCTTCGGATGTCGTAACTCCGTCCGTCATATCCTGCTGGAGCTGTGTGATCGTCTTTTCAAATACATCGTACATAGATCAGTATTCCGTTTTCATTTCTTCAACAATGCCGTATGTCTGTTTAAATTCTTTCAGGTCATCCGCATTCGTTATCAGCATGACTTCCTGATAAGCGCCTGTGTGAATGTTTTTGAATCCTGCTGTCGTCTCACCTGTACAGATGCTGCTGCGCAGGATGGGGACAAGGTTTTCCTTGTCATATGTCTTTGTTATCTTTTTCTTTCCAAAACCAAACATAACTGCCTCCCGGATCAAGCTGTTTTCATTATAATACCTGACTGCTGTGATTCATTTTGTGATACACTTTTTTTCATGACAACTGCAGCTAATAATCTGATGACGGAAGGAGATCTCCGCAAAAAGATCATCCTGTTCGCGATCCCGGTATTTCTCGGACAGCTGTTCCAGCAGCTGTACAGTACAGTCGACTCCCTGATCGTCGGCAATATCCTGGGAGCCCAGGCACTGGCCTCCGTCACTTCTACAAGCGCGCTCGTATACCTGCTGATCGGTTTCTTTCTCGGCTTTGCGACCGGATCAGAGATCGTGATCGCACGTCATATCGGTGCCAGGAATGATGAACAGACGGAAAAAGCAGTGCATACGGCTGTTTCGATCGGTCTGTTCTTCTCGGTGCTCATGACACTGGCAGGTATTTTTCTCTCACCGCTTATACTGAGATGGATGGGAACGCCGGATGATGTACTGCCCGGTGCGGTGACCTATGTCAGGATCTATTTTGCCGGGTCATTCGGCATCGTCATGTACAACATCTTTGTCGGTATCCTGAGGGCTTCCGGTGACAGCAGACATCCGCTGTACTATCTGGTCGCCTCATCATTGGTGAATATTATACTGGACTGGATCTTTGTAGCAGTCTTCCATATGGGCGTTGCCGGTGCTGCGCTGGCTACCGTTATTTCCGAGCTTGTATCTGTCGGTCTGGCACTGCATCGTCTGCTGCATATCGATGCGTCATACCGGGTCGATTTCCGGAAACTCCTGCTTGACAGTTTTAACGCGAAAACGATCATCCGTTACGGCATTCCTTCTGCCATCCAGGGCTGTGTCGTGGATCTCTCCAATATCCTGATCCAGTCATATGTCAATTCATTCGGCATGGCGGCGATCGCCGGGATCGGCGCATATTCACGTGTGGAAGGCTTCATCTTCCTTCCGGTCACTGCTTTCTCACTCGCTTTGTCTACATTTGTTTCACAGAATATAGGCGCAAAGCAGTACAAGCGTGCCCGGGACGGTATCCGTTTCTCCACACTGTGCTCTGTGTTCATGATCGGATCGATCGGCCTGCTGATCTATGCGTTCGCACCGCAGCTGATCGCAATGTTTGTCCAGGACCCGGAAGTCATCTATTACGGTGTCACCCGTGCCCGGATCTGTTCATTGTTCTTCGTCCTGATGGGATACTCACATATCACCGCAGCAGCGCTGAGAGGATTGGGACATCCGGTCGAGCCGATGCTCGTCTATGTCTTCTGCTGGTGCGCGGTGCGTGTCGTTGTCCTGATGACGATCGGGAAAGTCGTTCACAACTTCCTGCTTGTCTGCTGGATCTATCCGTTCACATGGACACTCAGTACGCTCGTCTATGCATACCTGTATCACAGGATCACCGGACAGCAGATCAGGGCTGTCGGACAGATATAGGACCCTTCAGGCATTCCGTGTTTTTCCGGAATGCTTTTTTCCGATTTCCGCAGCTTCGCCTGCCGGACAATGAAATTCAGATAAAAATATGAGAAAAACATTTGATTTAGGGTATACTTGTTACGTGATTATCAAGGAGGAGACGTTATATGGATGAGGAAAAGAAAGAGACTGTTCTGGAAGATGAAAACAGCCGTAATTTCATATACAACTTCATTAAAGAGGATATAGCGCCGGGCGGACAGTTCGAAGGACTGACAGTACATACCCGTTTCCCGCCGGAACCTAACGGTTACCTGCATATCGGTCACTGCAAGGCTTTGTGCATTGACTTCGGCATGGCGGAGAAATTCGGCGGTATCTGCAATCTTCGTATGGATGATACCAACCCTGCAAAAGAGGATACGGAATATGTTGAAGCGATCCAGGAAGATATCCACTGGCTTGGCTTTGACTGGGGCGACAGATTCTTCTATGGTTCCGATTATTTTGAAAAAGACTATGAGTATGCTGTGGAACTGATCAAAAAAGGTCTGGCATATGTCTGTGAACTGACACCCGAACAGTTCAGGGAGTACAGAGGCGATACCACGACACCGGCAAGGTCTCCTTACAGGGACAGACCAATCGAGGAAAACCTCCGTCTGTTCGAAAAGATGAAGAACGGTGAAGTGGAAGAAGGAAAGATGACGCTGCGCGCAAAGATCGATCTTGCCAGCGGCAACTTCAATATGCGTGATCCGGTCATCTACCGTATCCGTTATATCAACCATCACCGTCAGGGAACAAAGTGGTGCATCTTCCCGATGTACGACTTCGCACACCCGATCCAGGACGCACTGGAAGGCATTACGCATTCCCTGTGCTCCCTGGAATACGAAGATCACAGACCGCTGTACAACTGGATGGTGGAGAATGTATCCATCCCCTACCACAAGCCCAGACAGATCGAGTTTGCGCGTCTCGGTATTGACCATACTGTCATGAGCAAGCGTAAGCTGAGAAAGCTTGTTGAAGAACACTATGTTTCAGGCTGGGATGATCCCCGTATGCCGACACTGTGCGGACTGCGCAGACGCGGGTATACAGCAAAATCCATCCGTACATTCTGCGACACGATCGGTGTAGCCAAGAGCTCCAATACGATCGCATTCTCGGAACTGGAAAGATGCCTGAGAGACGATCTCAACGCAACAGCAGAACGTACCATGGCTGTCCTGCATCCTGTTAAGCTGACAGTTACGAACTATCCGGAAGGACAGTCCGAGTCATTCGAAGTCGAGAACAACCCGACAAGACCGGAAGACGGAACACATACGATCACGTTCAGCCGTCATCTCTGGATCGAAGAGGATGACTTCATGGAAGAACCTGTTCCGAAGTACAAGAGAATGTATCCCGGCAATGAGGTCAGACTCAAGGGTGCATACCTTGTAACATGCACGGGCTGCGTCAAGGATGAGAACGGAAATGTCGTAGAAGTGCTCTGCGAATATGATCCTGCATCCAAAGGCGGCAACCCTGCTGACGGACGCAAGGTCAAGGGCGCTACCATTCACTGGGTCGACTCCGAGAACTGCCTGGATGCGGAAGTACGTCTGTATGACAATCTGTTTACAGACCCGAACCCGGATGGACCGGACAAGGACTTCCTGCAGGCACTGAATCCCGAGAGCCTGACAGTACTGCACAACGTAAAAGTTGAGAAGTCCATGCAGGATGTCGCAAGGGAATTCGATGCGCGTGAGAACCGTACAGGAACGAATGCGCCGACCTTCCAGTTCATGCGTGTAGGCTTCTTCTGTCTCGACAACAAAGACAGTTCGGCAGACCATCTGGTCTTCAACCGCAGTGTTTCACTGAGAGACAGTTTCAAGAAATAAGACTTACGCCGGCAATCAGACCGGCGTTTTCTTATGCCTATAACAAAAAGGAGGACCGGTTACGATCCTCCTGTAATGTTATCAGTCTGTTCAGATCAGATGTTGAGCAGTGCACTGTATTCTGCCAGTGCGCCGTCTGTATCGTGTGCAAGGACTTTCTTTGCAAGAACTTTACCCAGCTGTACGCCTTCCTGGTCGAAGCTGTTGACATTCCATGCGAAGCCCTGGAACATGACTTTGTTTTCAAAGTGAGCAAGCAGCGCGCCAAGTGTTCTCGGTGTCAGCTGGTCGCCGATGATGATGCTGGAAGGACGTCCGCCTGCGAACTTCTTGTTCAGGTTTGCGTCATCCTTGCCGCATGCAAACGCAACGATCTGTGCTGCTACGTTTGCGCTCAGTTTCTGCTGGCTTGTGCTTCCCTGGATCAGGACGTCAGAGCCGATCTGGGAGTTGCGGAAACCGATGAACTGCATCGGAACGATGTTTGTGCCCTGGTGCAGGAGCTGATAGAAGGAATGCTGTCCGTTTGTGCCGGGTTCACCGAAGATGATCGGTCCTGTAGGATAAGCAACAGGCTCGCCGAAGCGGTTGACGGACTTGCCGTTAGATTCCATATCCAGCTGCTGCAGGTGTGCAGGGAATCTGCTCAGAGCCTGGGAATACGGCAGAACTGCTGTGTTCTCGAAGCCCAGTACATTGCGCTCATAGACACCGATCAGTGCATCGAGCAGAGCTGCGTTCTTGCAGACATTGGGTTCTTTGCAGAGTTTGTCTGTTTCAGCTGCGCCGTCCAGGAATTCAGCAAATACTTCAGGTCCGAATGCCAGTGAGAGCACTGCACCGCCGACTGCTGATGAAGAGGAATAACGTCCGCCGATGTAGTCATCCATGAAGAATGCATCGAGGTATCCCTCGTTCTTTGCCAGAGGTGAAGTCTCGCTTGTAACAGCGATCATATGCTTGCTGGGATCAAGACCGGCTTCTGTCAGGGCGTTCTTGACGAATGATTCGTTGGTCAGTGTTTCCAGTGTTGTACCGGATTTGGATACGAGTACGAACAGGGAATGCTTGACATCGATGTTTCCGAGAACGCCTGCAGCGTCATCCGGGTCAACGTTGGAGATGAATGCTGCATTCATCTTCAGCTTGCCGTTTGTCTTTGCCCAGTTCTCAAGAGCGATGTAGATCGCACGGGGACCAAGGTCACTTCCGCCGATACCGATCTGTACGACTGTTGTGAACTTTTCACCGTCAGCGTTTGTGATCTCTCCGTCATGGACCTTCTTAGCGAAAGCAGCGATCCTTTCCTGCTGTTTTACATAGAATTCACGCTTGTTGACTCCGTCAGCCATAACATCATTGCCGAGCTGTCCTCTGCACAGCTGGTGCAGAACAAGACGCTTTTCACCTGTGTTGACAACTTCACCATTGTAAAGTGCTTCGAACTTTGCAAGAAGTTCCTGCTCATCAGCGAGTTTCTGAAGATCTGCAAGGATCTCATCATTGACAGCCTTCGCTGCGAAATTATAAACGAGGCCTTCTGCCATCGGCACGCTGTACTTCTTAACACGTTCAGCACCGTTTTCACCTGCCATTACTTCCGGCAGATCAACACGTGCAGCGGATTCGAGTGCTTTGAATGAAGCCAGCGTGTCTAAATTTTTCCAATCAGTCATTTTTACCTCCTGTTATTATGACCATTCTGAAAACATGATCGATCAATTCTCTAAATTCATTTTATAACTTTGACAGTTGATTTCCAACATAAACAAAGATTGTCGAGAAGCGGTTTTGCAAAAACATATCTCAGAGAATCAGAGTCATGACGCGTTTGATGACAAGTATCTCAATAAAGTAAATTAATGCTTTTCTTATTCGTCTAATTGTGATAGATTAATAGAGCACATCTGAGTGCTTAGCTCAGTTGGGAGAGCACTTCCTTGACGTGGAAGGGGTCATGGGTTCGAGTCCCTTAGCGCTCAGATATTTCAAAAAAGCCTTTATCTAAAGGCTTTTTTGATGTTTTACCCACAATAAAACCCACTCGGATCGTCATCCAATGCCTATGGAGTCCGGCAAAAAACCGGCCGCAGTGTTCATCACTCCTGCAGCCGGTTTTTCATACATCATATTTTCATCAATTATTTTGATCAGTCATCAAATTCGATTTCCAGGTCTTTGAAGAATGCTTCTGTACCGATCTCCGAGAAGAATCCGACCGATCCGTCCGCATCTTTCCCGTGCTTCATATCCTTCACAGTGAGAACAGGCTCTGTTTCATCGTTCAGATAGAATTCTGCCGTTTCATCTTTGATCACGGCTTTCAGCTGTACCCATTCATTGAGACCGTTATGGATCGGTGCTTCGTATCCTGTGATATTGAATTCCCTGAAGTATGCGAACGTATATCCCGGATAAGAGAAATACTGGCATCCGTGGGATCTCCTGACAGGATCGTCGGTCATTCCGTTTGTCGGACGGATATAGAACGACTCAAATTCACTGTTGGTGTCATTGACCCTGTATACGATTCCGATAAAACCTCTTGCGAAATCCGGTGCGTCCGGCAGAAGCCTGCTCAGCATCTTTACCTTAATGGTCCCGTTATGGAAATCACAGTCTTTCAACCTGACCAGTGTGTTCTCATCAAACAGCATGATCTTGTCTGCCTTTACAACACGTATCGTGTTTTCTCCGTCCAGCTGTACGTCAGACATTGCTGTATGGACGTTCTCAAATTCATTGATTGTGTTCTCTACGATCCTTTTCATGTGCTTTTCCTCTTGTTCTTTTCTCCATTTTATTACAAACACTTGTATGTTGTCAGAACGATCTTCAGCGGATGATCCTGATCCTGTTTTCTTTTCTCGGTTTCATGGACGGATACGGTCCATCCAGATATCCGAGGATCACAAAGCAGCGTGCAGTATAGTTCTCCGGGATCTCCCATTCTTTCATCAATTCTCTTCCGAGGTCATTGTCAAACGTCATCTCTGCCCTTCCTATAATGGCAGAAGACACATTCAGGGAATATGCTTCAAGGATCATATTCTCAGCAGTGCAGAAGGAATCCGCAATACTGTAGGAACTTTCTGTTTTGCTGAAGATCACACATACTGTAGGTGCCCCGTAGAATCCGCTCGGGATCGACGGGTCATCGATAATGCTCGGCTGTTCATCGGAAACATGTGCTCCTTCACGACGCTTCATGAGCCCGACATTGATCTTTCCCAGTTTTTCTGACAGTGTTCTGTTCTGCAATGCGACGATCTTTGTACTCTGTGCTCCGCCCGCACTCGGCGCGTACTGTCCGGCTTCCAGGATCAGCTGCAGTTCTTCCTCACTGATCTGTTCGGGTCTGTATTTGCGGATGGTTCTTCTGTTTTTCATCAATTCGATCAGTTCTGTCATTTTCTGCATCTCCTTTTCTTTCCGTCATCATTATCAATGATGTTTAAAAAGGAGAAAAGTACGCACTTTTTTGTAACTATGCCCTTCTTCTGTTATAGTTGCATTACAGATACTTCCCGTTAATGCATATGGGATCAGGCTTCGCTGCCGGAAGGAGAATCACAATGAAAACAAAAGACCAGCTCCCGCTGTGCCCTGTCGCAACTACCGTCCAGCTGATCGGCAGTAAATGGAAACTGCTGATCCTGCGCAACCTGATGGCACGGCCATGGCGCTTCAATGAACTGAAGAGAGACCTGGACGGGATCTCCCAGAAAGTCCTGACAGAGTCCCTCCGTTCCATGGAAGAGGATGGTATCATAACCCGTACCGTATATCCGGAAGTCCCGCCGAAAGTAGAATATTCTTTAAGCGAACTCGGAGAATCCATGCGTCCGATCATCTCTGCAATGGAAAGTTTCGGAAACGAGTATCAGAAAGCAGTCAGTTAAGCATAAAATCATCAGCCATAACATAAGATCGTGCTCCCGGGAAGCTGATATTCAGCTTTCGGGAGCCTTTTATTCATTCTGTTTTCAACACATTCGTAACAGCTGTGCTGTTCAATTGATGTTTCTGCATAAATTCATACATGTTTCCTGTATATTAGTATTAATAGGATTCAAATGATCTGCGTCATCGCAGATCAGAAAGGAAGTCATATGAACAGATCATTCAGGAAATTCTTTTCGATCCTTCTTTCTGTCATGATGCTTGCGGGAAATACGCAGGTACGGGCAGAAGAAGTCCCTTCAGAAGAGACAGCTGAGGAGGAAACAGTCCTCATTGAGGAACAGCCACAGCCTGCAGAAGAGGAACCTGCAGAAGTATTTTCGGGCGGTGATATTGAAACACCCGAAATCGGTGATGATCCCGAAGAAGAGATCATCTTCATACTGCCGCAGGAGATCCAGGTACCCATGTGGTCCGGTTATGAACTGAAGCAGTATACGCTGATTGGGGCTTCCATTGATGATGTCAGATGGGAGACTAATAATCCGGACCTGGTTGATGTCAGTGAGGGACCGTTGTTCCGGTTTGGACCTGAGGGCGAAGCGGACATCACCGGTACACTGGTCGTTGATGGCATCACGATCAGTACGCAGGTCATGCATGTCGTGATCCACCAGTGGTTTGCTGCGACTTCAACTTCAATCATATTCTCCGATAATGAGCCGGAGGATGTCTGGTTCAAAACACTCGGCCTCCTTTTGGACAAAGAGTTCACTATTCAGAGCAGCAACACGGATATCGTTACCGTTGAAAAAACCGGTGAATATGACGACGTAAAAGGAACTCTTTACCGTGTCACTCCGGTCAGTCCGGGCATCACTCAGCTGGTCATGCTGGTAAGCGATCCGAATGATCCGGACGGAACAGACCAGGTAACCATCCCCTGTCAGGATATTACCGTATGCTCGGATGGGCCTTTGGAATCCATTGAATTCATCGATCCGTTTACCGGTGAACCGGTCACTGAGATCACAATGAATACTTATGATCCTTATACCCTGAAGCTGAGACTGGTCCCGGAAACATACAATCCTTTGGATCTCAGTTTCAGCAGTTCCGATGAAACGGCTGCGGAAGCATCTCCGTGGGAAGACAATCCGCTTTTCGTTGATATCTTTCCGCTGCAGCCCGGAAATGAAGATGCGATCATCCGTGCCGGAAGCGGTGACGTGACTGCAGCCCTGACTGTTCATTTCAATAACGAAAATCCCTTCTCTCTGAAATCCGTGAAGCTGCCTGTATGGTACGAAAAGCAGTATGAAGTACCGTATACACTGCCGGAAGGAATTGATGTTCAGAATGTAACATGGGAAAGCTCCGACGAGAATGTCGCACTGATCGAAGATGATGACGATGACCTTTACGTTTCAACAAAACAGGAGGGAGAAGCTGTTATCACCGGTACGCTGCATTTAGGTGAGACAGAATTCACCGATACGATGACAGTTACCGTCGCCAAATGGTTTGAACCGGATATCCCGGGAATGATGTTCGAGAACGCGGGCCAGGAGCCGATGACTTTCCATATCAAGGCAGTGAATGACGCGGCAGGACAGGCATATACTGTTTATTCGCTCGATGAAAGTATTGCCGAGGTCTCCTGTGATGGTGACGGCGATACAAAGACAGTTACAGTTGATCCTGCCGGTCCGGGCACTACAGAGCTTGCTGTACGTATGGATGATCCCAATGATCCGCAAAGAACAATGGACAATATCATTGTCCTGGACGTGGTCGTATGCGATCCTGGCGCAGAACTTGCAGATATCACGATCCATTCAATGGATGATGAACCTATAACAGAGCTTCACATTGGAGCAGGAGACAGTCCGGTCCCGGTCGTTGTCGTCCTTGAGCCGGACTCTATCATGCCGTTCACGATCCAGATGACAACATCAGACCCGGATGTTGCTGTGGCGACACGCGGTCCCGAAGACATGAGTCCTTATGTATTCCTGATCCATGGCGGACAGGAATCAGGTGAAGCAGACATTACTTTCTATAAAGAAGGCAGTGATGCCAAAGCTGTCCTTCATGTCACGAATGAAGCAGGTGCCTTCTCATTCGGATATCCGGAAATGTTCGTTCCTGAGTGGACGGAACTTCCGCTTGATTATGTCCTGAACTATGAAGGCGCGACAATCAACGACATTATCTGGGAATCAGATGATCCCGGCATGGCTGCGATCAATATCAAAGATGGAGAACCCGTACTTTATACAGCCGATGTCGGCGATCTGAGTGTCCGGGGAATCCTGAAAGTCAACGATGAAGAGATCGCAAGATGCGAGGTCTTCCTGCATATCGTAAGATGGTATGATTCCGACCGCGGTCCTCTGAAGTTTGCAGATGTCAATGCTGAACCGCAGAGTATCTGGCTGGCTCCGGAAGGACCAGTCAGGGACTGGAACCTGGATTATGAATTCCATATCGCAGATGAATCTGTTGCGGCATTGGAGAAAACAGACAATGTTGATGATAAAGGCAGAACTGAATATATTGTCAGACCTCTGTCTGCAGGTAAGACGGACATCGTCCTCACCAGCAAAGACCCCAATGATAAGAGAAAAGACCTGACGATCCCCTGCCTGATGGTCCAGGTATGTGAGGATGTCAAACTGCAGAAGATCACAGCGGAAAGTCCGTTGAACGTGGAACCTCACAACCGCGGTGTGATCTGGATCAGCCTGACGCCTGAAACAGTCGATCCTGCGCGTATTTCCTACAGCAGCTCCGATCCTTCGATCATCAGTATCGAGCGCAATGAATCCAACGAAGCGATGTATTTCTATGAAACGTTTGATAAAGAAGGAACTGCGACACTGACATTCTCCGAAGGCAAGGTCAAGACGACCGTTACTGTATACGTCACACGCTTCGTAGAAACTGATAAAGACTGGATCCCGCTGACCTATTTAGAGGGAAGCACTTCTCAGGGAAGCGGCGAAGTCACTGTCACACTGAAAGGTAAGGCCGCAGGAAAAGAACCGGTCGTTGAGGTCTGGAACACAGGTGAAGAGGAAGAAGATAACTTCCCGCTTGATCCGGAAGACTGGCCGTTCACAGTGGAAAAGACATCTGAAAATGCCGGAAAGACACAGTTCACTTATCAGCTGACTCCTGTCAGGGAAGGCAATGCACAGATTCATTTCCGTGTTGATCTTGATTCCACCGGATGGCGTACGGAAGGATACACCTATGTTGAAGTCCGGGGACAGCAGAAGCTTGAATGGGATGAATGGAAAAACATTGAATACAATGAACGGCAATGGCAGAACAATGAAGATGTTTATATCCAGGTCAACAATACCGATTCACCCGACATCTTCTATCGCGTCTGGTATACGGAAGACGAAACAGAACCGGATGACCTGCCTCATACAGGAGAAGAACTGCTGGCTTCTGAAGAAACACAGAAATATCACAGCCAGTTCAAGGTGATGTCCCCTTATTTCGGAAACAGCACGATGTGGCTTGCGGCATACGCCCGCAAGGAAGGCTGGCAGGATTCCGATCTGCTCATCGCAAGACTCCGCGTCCGCAACAATTCATTTGAAGATGAGATCTGGGATGAAGAATACAGACAGTACATTATTGACAACGGTCTGACACCGGCCGATCTGAAGAATACGCTCCATGTCTTCGGTATCCCGGAGGAAGTACCTTATACAGGAGATAAGATCACATTCGATAACATCCGTGTCTGGTACGGAACGCATCAGCTCGGCGAAGGAATGGATTACAAAGTCACCTATTCCAACAATGTGAATCCTGCCCTCGCCACGGCCAAGAAAGCTCCGACAGTTACGATCACAGGACTTGGGGAATATACAAAGTCATACAAACAGACATTCTCTATCGGCAAGATGCCGATAGACAGAGTCAGGGAGTTTGACACTGACCTGTCTGTCACAACAACGACGCCGTCATTCATAACGACTGCTTCAACAAAATCCGTTGTTCCGAAGATCACTGCTGCACTCATCTCACGCAGCGGCAAAAAAGCAGCCCTGAAAGCAGGTACCGATTACACGATCCTCTATTATCCGATGAACGGCACCGATGATACGCATCCGGGATATTGGGAAAAGTTCGGTGAACCTGTCAGCCAGATCCCGGCAGACCGCAGCGGAAACTACCGTGCAGTCGTCGTACCGAAGGAAACAAGCCAGAAGATCGCCGGTTTCGAAATGGATCCTGAGAGTGAAATATTCCAGGAGTACTGCATGGGAATGCCGATGATCCAGGTATTCAACAGTGAACAGTCCCAAGTCATGCTGTTCAACATGAACGACGCGAAACTGTCGAAGTCCCTCGGGACGCTGAGGCTTGCGTACAACGAAGGATATGACCCGCAGGAGATCCAAAAGCTCTTCATAGAAGGAAAGATCCATGTCAAGATTGGCAAGCAAGCGCTAAAGCCGGCTGTGATTCGTGACAACGAATCCCCATTCCCCGAAATTGTCGAAGATGGTGACTTCATCATTTGGACTTCAGATCTCAAAGCCGGGAAGAACATGCTTCAACTGAGCGGGATGGGGCTTGAGGAAAATGCTGAAGGCAACAGAAATGCAGTCCATAAAGACTATTACGTCGTCGGTTCCAAACAAGTCACCTTTACGATCGCTCCGATCCTGAACATCTCCTCCAAAACAGCATCCGTTTCCGGCATGAAGACCACGGTCGAACTGAACGAACACAATTACTTCCAGCTGTTCAATGAATACATTGACGAAGAAGGAAACCGGAGATGGGAGCCTGATCTCAGCAAGCTTTCCGTTGATGGAAACGCATCTTCAGTCCAGTTGAAGGATAAGAGCGGCAACGTGATCGACCCGGATGACTACGTGATCTTCGTCGACAACTACAACGGAAGGCTCGGGTCCTTCAAGATCACATTTGCCGGCAGACCTGAACGCGGCTATACAGGACAGATCACACAGACGATCAAGATCGTTTCCGCTGATCTGGCTTCACTGAATAACGCAGGGAAACTGCATGTCTCCTTACGTGATGCCGAAGATAATAAAGTCCAGTACTCTTCCAGCGGCGCTAAGCCGGAGCTCCGGGTCATCGTTGAGATGCCATGGAATCCCGAGCATGAGCTTGCGGAAGGAAAAGACTATACTGTCACCTACTCAAACAACAAAACAGTCGGTGCACAGGCTTCCGCAACGATCACCGGAAAAGGCTTCTACAAAGGCAAGCTGCAGAACGCTGTAACATTTACGGTCGTTCCTGCTGATGTCGGACAGCTCTATGAATGGAGATGCCCGCTGACTGCAGCGGCAGCTGATGTGGTATACAACGCAAAAGGCAAAGCAAATTACTTCAAGTCAGTTCCTGTTATCTACGACAACGGCAAAGCACTGAAGAACGGGAAAGATTACAAGATACTTGAAATACGCTACTGGTATGGAGAGGACTGGTTCGATGAAGACGGCGTGATCCGTCATTCCAAGGATGAACCGATCCCTGATGGTGCAGATGTTCCGCTCGGTGCCGTCATCCATGTCGGCGCGAGAGTTGAGATGCTGAATCCGAACTATATCTTCACCTATGAAGATGAACGCGATTCAATGATCCATATGAACTACCGTATGGTTTCCAAGGCAAAGAAGATCGCTTCAGCCAAGGTCAAGGTCAATGACGGTAAAGCCGTCTATCTCGGAAATGACTGGAATATCGTTCCGCCGGTCACCGTTACCCTCGGAAAGACTGTTCTGACGGAGGATGATTACGAGATCATCGATATCCGCAACAACTGGCTGATCGGTACGGCATCCATGACGATCCGCGGCAAGGGCGAATACTGGGGCACAAAGAAGATCACCTTCAAGATCACCAAAACACCGCTTCAGTAAGTCTTACTCTACTTCTGATGTTAGCAATGAGGGACCTGCACACCGCTGTGCAGGTCTTTTTTATCCGGGCATGGATCCATACGAAAAGCAGATATCTGACAAAATTCATGCATTTCATTTATCATGGAATACAAGGAGGGAAACGATTATGCACAGCGGAATTGAATATACTGTTTCCAACCTGCTGATCGCTGTATTCTGGATGATCTCTGCTAATCTGATCCTTGATAATAAATATCCGAAGGTTCTGACAGTCATCGCAGAAGTGATCATCCAGTTTGTTTTCTGGTATCTGTTTGAACATGTATTTACACTGTTCTCCGCGCTCCGCTTTTTTGTCGGGCTGGCTGTACCTGTTATTCTCTTACAGGTCTTCCATACAGATAAGCCGTTATTCAAACTGATCACCGGAGTACTGCTGTTTATGACCATGGTCATATCTGAAGTGATCCTCAGCGTGTTTATTCCATATGAAATGGCCATGAACGGTGAACTGTTCAAATTATATGCAGTCCCTGTCTATTCCATATTTGTACTCGTCAATCTGACAGTCATCTCTCTGTTTACAGCTGTGCTGATCGCGTACAAACGGCGTTACCGGGGACTGGTCGTAGAAAAGCAGTGGTTCATGTTCATTCTGTTTCCTGCCAGCCAGGTATACTCCTTGTTCGTATGGTTCAACCAGTATGCCGCATACGGCAATTATGATACGCGCAAAGCGATTGCCATGGTGGTGATCGATCTGCTGGCAGATGCTGCGCTGCTGTATACCATCCGTATGACCGCGAATAATACCGAACTGCGGATCCGCAGTGAGATGCTTGAAGATCAGATCCATTCCCAGGGAAACTATTATCATCACCTGGCATCTACCTATGCGGATATCAGAAAGATGCGCCATGATATCGACAACCACATCTATGCAATGGAGGGTCTTCTTGACAGAGGTGATTTCCAGGACGCAAAAGACTATATCCACAGGCTGAGCGAACAGGATCAAACAGCTGTTCCTTTCGCTGACTGCAGGAATACCGTGATAGCCAGTTATCTGGAAAAGAAACGGGAAGATATTATTTCCGAAGGGATCGTGTTTGAGACAGATCTTCATCTGCCTGCTGAGCTCTGTATTTCCAATCCCGACCTGATCTGCATTTACGGCAATATCCTGGACAATGCCATCGAAGCATGCAGGAATACGCAAAATGCCAGGATCATCCTGAAGACAGCATATGATGAACCGTATCTCTCCATTTCCTGTTCCAATACCATCCCTGAAACAGCCAGGGAAAAGAAACGCCGGATCCCGGAGCTGGAACGGGGTATCGGCATGACGATCCTCGCCGGTCTTGCGGAACAGTATGACGGACAGTATACTCACAAGTCCGATGAAGGAATGTTCCATACAGAGATCATCCTGAAAAACAAAGAACCGGAAAACCGGTCATGATGAGCAGCGCTTTGTTCTGATGAACAGAGCGTTTTTCTTATCGTTCAGTTATAAAAACACAGCTTCCGCTGTGCTGTAAAGATTTCCCAGGAAATGAATATCGTCCTCTGATCACTCAGGTATATACCCGACCCAGTTTCCGTCCTTCAATATCTCGTATCTTCCCCATTCTGGATCGCCGGTATCACGGCCTTTTACCCGGATGGGAAGGAACGCATCATGCTGGCAGAACGGGAGAGGATCATCGATCACGGTCCATCCTCGTTCATCGATCAGATCATTCCAGTCATCATACAGATCATCCAATGTTTCATAGAAACGGTCAGATGAACACAGTACTGCATCGGGACTGCTGTATTCGTAAAGATACACGCCTTCTTCCGTCACATACAGCATGATCTTATATACACATGTGTCTGTATCATATTTCCTGGGTTCTTTCAGATAAGCATACTTTCTCATATCATTCCCGTCCTTTTCTTCATTGTACCTTTACTGACCGGAAATTATGAATGATTCCGTGCTCAAGCAGGGATATATCCTCCCGCTGACTGCTGGCAGCCTTGTCCAGGACAAAATGGATGCCGCCTTCTACATCATTGTATGTTTCAAATCCGCTGCTTCTGACTTCTTCCAGCATATCCAGGATCTCCCGGTCTGTCATATGGAACGGCAGTACAGACAGGATTCCACCGTGTTTCAGCACCCTGTGCGCTTCCTGCAGAAACGGCTGCCTGAGTTCTGTTTCATGGATCAGATCGTAGATCAGCACTGCATCTGCAGAACTGTCCGCAAAAGGCATATTCACACCCGGTTCTGTTTTCACAGGAATCACATTTGTACAATGACGGTACTCCGCATCCTGTTTCAGGACTTCCAGCACTGCCGCATTCGTATCCAGACCATAGACCGTCCCGGTATCTCCCACGGCGATCGCAGCCGCAAATGCATAATGACCTCTGCCGCATCCGAAATCGATCACGGTATCCCCTTCCCGGATCCCTGATCTTTTCATCAGATCAGCGCAGACTTCACTCTGCCATTTCATTACATCTTCTCTTGCGAACATACGAACCTCCCAAGTGATCACTGATATCTCAGCGGCAGTTCCAGCCTGTGTGCTTCCAGCAGTTCCCTGTTTCTGAGGATCTGTTTAGCGCTTCCTTCCGCAATGACTCTGCCCTGATCAATGAGTATGACCCTGTCACACACATCCATTATCAGGTCAAGGTCATGCGAAGCGACCAGCCTTGTCCCTTTCATGGAACGGATCGTATTCAGTACGATCCTCCGGTTATAGGGATCCAGCGCGGATGTCGGTTCATCCATCAGGATGACCTCCGGATCCATGGCAAGGATCACGGCGATAGCTGCCATGCGCTTTTCCCCTCCGGACAGCCTGTGGTTATAACGATCCTTCAGTTCCGAAATGCCTAACTGCTGCAGGATGGCAGCTGCCTTACGGTCAGCTTCTTCTTTCGACATCCCATAGTTCATTGGCGCAAACACCAGATCTTCATATACGGTAGGCATAAACATCTGGTTGTCACTGTTCTGCAGGACAAAACCGGTCTTTCTGCGGATCTCAGCCAGATTCGCATCGTTCATTTCCAGTCCTGCCATCGTGACCCTGCCTTCTGCTTTGATCAGGCCGAGCATCACTTTCATGACCGTGCTCTTACCGGCTCCGTTAGCGCCGATCAGGCCGACACTTTCCCCGTCTTTGATATCGAAGGACAGGTCATGCAGGACCTGTTTTCCTTTTTCATATGAGAATGAAACATGTTCAAATCTGATCATCCTGTCACCGCCTTTCCGATCCATTCAGCCAGATCATAGTTTCTCAGCAATACTAACAGCACCAGCAGCAGAAGACAGAACAGGATCTCCCTGCTGCTTTCCTTCTTTGTTTTTACGTGTTTGAATTCCCCGTTGAATCCCCTCAGCAGCATGGATGAATACAGTTCCTGAGCCCTGTCTGCTGAACGCAGCAGAAGCTGTCCCAGGAATGAACCCCATGCCTTGAACGCGATCCCTTTCTGCCCGGGAGCACGCAGATGATACGCATCCGTCATGATCGATACTTCTTCCGTCAATACCGTGATATACCTGTACGTCAGAAGAAGGACTGTTACGATGATCGAAGGCACATGCAGTCTGCGCAGCGCACCGCACAGTTCATCGATCCGCGTCGTGGCTGCCAGCAGGAATGACGCTGTCAGCGCCAGTACGCCTTTCAGAAGCAATGTGATCATTGAGATCCATCCACCTGTAATACGAAGCGGGCCGATCACCAGCATAACTGTCCGATCAAGCAGAGGATTGAATATTCCTACCGCAAGAACAAGCGGCAGAACGATCTTCAGTTTACGGAAACATGTCATCAGTGATATGTCTGCCAGCGCATAGAAAAGCACAGGAAAGATCATCATGACCGACAGCCTGCTCAGATCGTACTTATCAAACGATACGACGGTGATGATATAAGCGATCACCGCAATGAGTTTGACCAGTGCAGAGCATCTGTGGACAGGAGAATCCATATCCTGCAGTTCATCCATATGTCTCAGTTCAAAAAGTGCCTGTTCTGCTTTGTTCATGCGTATACCTGAAAAGAAGGATGGTTCACATCCTTGATATTACTATATTATGCTGTTTTCTTCCTGTTTCTGCCTGCGGCCACTGCGATCACCATTGCCGTGCCGGCAACGATCGCGCTTCCGACCAGTCCGGAAACAGTTGTCCCCATCGCGCTGTCACTGTTTTTGAAGGCATAGTCCGGCAGGAATGATGTACTTTCCTGGATCGAGCCTGCTGTGTCCGCAGCAGTTGATGAGACACCGAAGTCCTCTTCATCCAGCCCCATGTTCGCGCTGTAGCCGCCGTCTGTGTTTCCGAACAATGCCCATTCCAGTCCATCGGGGTTGGAACTTGCCAGATGGGAAAGGAATCCGCCGGTCACAACGACAACAGCAAGCAGAACTGCCAGTACAGACCTCATGGAGCTCTTTGCCTCGCCTTTTTCTTCCACGCCGGCAAGCAGTTCGGGACGTGAAGCCCAGACATACTCCAGCACTGCCGTGGTGATCAGTCCTTCGACCAGTCCGATCGCAAGATGGATCGGCAGCATCAGTCCGGCAAATGCACCGAACGGAAGCTCTGTAATACCGGATGCGGTCGTTTCCAGAACAACCGAGAAAGCTCCGCACTGCAGTGTCAAGATACAGCCGAGGACCGACGCAAGAGCGATCTTCTTTTTCATATCGCCCCCGAACAGTCCGCTGTTCACGATCGGACGCCAGATCAGGTAATACCCCAGGAAGCATCCGTAGAATGCCATGTTCCAGACATTCGCTCCCAAAGCCATCAGACCGCCGTCCGCGAAGAAGAGACATTGTATCAGCAGAACAGTGATCATTGACAGGAATCCTGCCTCCGGTCCAAGCAGTGCCGACAGCAGCATGCCTCCGCACAGATGTCCGCTTGACCCTGTTCCCGGGATCGTATAGTTGATCATCTGGCCCGCAAAAACAAGTGCTGCGCTGACTGCCATCAGCGGTACCTTTTCGGTCAGGTCCTGTTTTTTCAGTCTGTAAACTGAAATACCTGCAGCTGCCCCTGAAGCTGCATACATAACTGCTGCCGTACCCGGTGACAGCAAAGCATCTGCCATATGCATATAAAGATCCTCCTGATAAACTGCATTCTACAGAAAAACGAAGGCTCCAAGAAGCCTCCCCGGGGGTTATATTTTTACCTGAAGACCATTTTTTTGAACTGATCCATCATGAAAAACCGATGCTGTATGCTTTTTCAGGACAGTTCTGAAATCACAATACGGTAATTCTTAAAATCGCATGAATATCCCTGAACTGATGAGATCCGGGTATACAATGAATGTACTTACAGAAAGAAGGTGAACTCTCTAATGTTATATTATCAGCCAAGCTGTTCATTCAATGAAATGGATCCTGTCTCTTCAAAGGCACTGATACAGTACGCCCGCAGTAAAGAAATGAAGATCAGGGGATGCTGTCACTTTGATAAAAACATTCTGACTGATGAAGATACAGCCCTCTATTTCTGTCAGGCATGCAGAGAATTCATGGAAGGTCAGGGATTCCGTACGAAAAGCTTCTGGGAGATTCTGGATGAAGACAATGAATTTGTCCTGCCTGATTATTCCGGAATGAAGTGTGTGATCCAGGACTGCTGGAGAGACCGTGAGCATCCGGAAATCCATAAAGCAGTCAGAAGCCTTCTGGGTAAAATGCATATTGAGTATGTGGAACTGCCGCACACCATGGAACATTCAGACTTCTGCGGTACTCTCCATTTTGATACGGAACGATACAGACATATGATATCGTCACCCGACCATCTGACACACTACGGCAGTGAGATGGCAAAAAAACTGATGGAAGAAAAAGTATCCCAGCTGAACGGACTGCCTGTGATCACCTGCTGCGCAAGATGCTATAAGGGATTTATCCTGGGTGGAGGACATCCTGTACATCTGATGACATTATTGACGGACAACTATACCGGAAGAGAAAAAGAACTGGAAGAGCGCACGATCGAGATCATGAAAAAGCCTGATCCCAGATATAACCTGCGTCCCAAGGATTAAAACGAGAGTGTTATGAGATCATCTGAATACCGTGTTTACAACCTGATCTTTCCTGTATACGGGCTCCTGCTGTTTCCCAATCCGCTCTGGGTCCTTTTGATACCGCTGAACTATATAATCGACAGGTTCGTACTGACACTCGGGCTGAAACGTGAACATGTGTTTGATAATATAGCGGAACAAAAGTCATTCCTGGATCATACAGCATGGAAGATCTGTATAGCGGGATTTGCGGCCGACTTCATCGGTGCGTCGATCATCATCTTCCGTGACCTTTATAAGCCTTTCTTTCCGCAGGAAACCATACAGGCGATCAATTATGCGGTATACGGGACTCCGTTCGCATCATCTGCAGGCCTGATCGTATTCCTGCTTGCAATATTGATCGCCGGCATATGCGTTTATTTCTTTGACAGGCATATTCTCACCAAAGCAGGATTAGAGAAACATACAGCTGTACGGATCGCAATGCTGATGGCTGTGATCACAGCGCCTTATACGATCCTGATACCGACGAATCTCTTCTACTGATAAATATTGCCAGGGAAGCTTTTAGCACCCTGAATAAGCAGGATCCATACATGATCCTGCATTACTCCCCATGAAAAGAGGCAGCCTGCATTTGCAGAACTGCCTTTCATTTTGTTTCAATTCATCAGCTTGGAGAAGAACGACACGATACCTTCCCAGTGGTCCTTGAACGTTCTCTGTCCGATCTTGTATGTGACGCTCTTGTATCCGCTGTATTCTCCGATTCCTTTGAATACGACTGTCGCTGTTCCTTTGGTTGTGTTGTTGCTGTAGGAGTATACCTCGAAGTCTTCTCCAAGTGTTAATGGTGTCTTGCCCATTGCAGACTTGCTGAACTGCTCTGTACTTGTGATCTCTACAGGCTTGCCTGACTGGTACTGCTGAGGCTTGATCGTAATTGATGCTTTCGCAAGATTCAACGTACTGTCTGTGACTGTATATTCTGCACTGAGTACTTCTTCTCCCGTGTAGTTTCCTTTACCGGATGCCTTTACTGTCAGTGTCCTGCCAAGATAATCATTCGCTGCAGCTGTTGCAGGAATCTCTGTATCTCCATCATAGAACTTCAGTGTGTAGTCTGTATTTGCCTTCAGTACTCCTCCGTCTTCATCTTTAATGACGACTGTTGTCTTATAGCTTCCCATTTTTGCGGAGCTGTTGACATTGTTGGCATACTCAAGTGTTGTCTGTGACAGATCTTTTGCACTGATCGTGAAGGTCTGTTTCAGGCTTCCGGTATAGTTTCCGATACCTTTTACTGTGACTGTTCCTGTGCCTGCTTTCTTGTTGTTTGCATAGCTCAGTGTATAGTCACTTCCTTCAACAATTTCTGTTCCGCTGACTGTTACAGTTGGTGCAGGTTTTGCGCCGTTCTTCATCATAACTGCTTCAGGTACATTTACGACTGTGTTGGCTGCTGTCAGTTTATCCTTGGCTACAGTGACTGTCTTTTTGATCGTTCCTGTATA
>JAILLA010000007.1 GCA_024693325.1 Solobacterium sp. | reverse complement strand
CTTTTTCAGAATGTTGTATGCACCAAGCGCATCCGCATTGTATATGTCCTTGCCTTCCTGATACAATCCTCTCTTTATCCTGTTTTTCTTTACCGCTTCTTCTGCACATACTCTTTCTGTATGCGGTCCGCACTGACTGCTGTATGCTTCATTCTGCCGAACCATTCTGATCCCGTATATCTGCAGTTTGTATTCCAGCAGGCCATAAATCTTTGCATAAGGCAGACTGTGCAGTTTCAGGTTTGCACTGTCTCCGAGATTCTTTCCTTTACGGATATTCCGGATATCTCCGATGACAACTGTATGGATATCATTGTCATGACAGTAATCCGCAATATACCTCGTAATCTTATGCAGGTAATCATGGATACTGCAGCTTTTCTTTTCGTACAGCCTTTCCAGATGCTTCGATGTTTTCGGATACTTTATTCCCTTTGAAGACTGTATCCGGCTCCATTGCGACTGCACACGTGCAATCTCCTTTTCATATCTGTAACAGATGTTCTGGTACTGTCTGCCGACAATAAAACTTCTCCCTGTACTGTCATAACAAGTGAAAAGATTATGCAGTCCCAGGTCAATAGAAAGATATTGCCCATTGTCTTCCATGTACTCCGGATCAGCGACCTCATAGATCACTATGATCTCACTCTCTCCGTCTTCCGGAGGATATACTTTGATCTGCTTTATGACATCTGTTTCCCGGAAAATCTCATTTTCCAGATAGAGGTATTTATCTTCGATGCCATATTCCGATTTCATATATTTCTTCAGCTTTTCCGGAAGACTCAGACGTACTTCATTACTCCCTGCTTCATGCTTGATTCCGTTCTGCATGTATGTGATTTCCATGTTCTCCTGCTTGAAGCGAGGAGGATTCGGATTCTCGATCCCTTTGGATTTTAAAAGAGCATGGTATGACTTCCATGCCTTGTCCAGCTGTTTGCATACTTCCTGCGCTGTCTGCGAGGGAAGTGATTTGAACCACAGATCATTCTTGTGTGCTTTCTTCTGGTAATACCAGTCAGGGTACTGATTCAGTTCAAGTTCTCTGTAGTTTCGTCTCTCATAATTGCATACATTCCACAGCTTATATGCGGCATAGTTCATATGGCCGAGTATATTGCTTTCATTGTTTTTCAGCTTTATTTTCGTTTTATGACTCAGCAGCATATATTCTTCCTCCTTCCTTATCAGTATGCTTTTGTCTGTTTTTCAATATACCTTCTTATGTTTTCTTCAGATACAGAGCCGATCGTTTCCACATAGTAGGAATGATTCCACAGCTGTCCCTTCCAGAGTTTCTCTCTGATCTCAGGAAACTGTTCGAACAGTTTCCTTCCCGTAATACCCTTCAGATATTTCACTATATCTGTAATTGACAGTTTCGGAGGACCGGACACAAAGCAGTGAACATGATCACCTTCACCGCATTCAAACAGATGAACAGTAAAGCCCTTATCTGCAGCAATCTGCTGTACAAGCTCTTTCAGATAGAGTTCCACATCTTCGGAAAGGATCTTTCTGCGATACTTCACAGACCATACCACATGGTAATTGATATTACATACAGAAGTCCTGTAATGAACGAGATTTCCTTTCATACACATAGTATACCATTTTTAACATTATAAATAAATATGAAAAGACTATGAGAAGCAGACTTATGGTGCGCTTTCATCTGCGGCAATTGAATTGCCGAGGATTCCCGCTTAATGTCCTAAAACAGAAGACTCTATACAGCCGGGATGCCGGTCAGCCTGCCGGTTTTCATTTCCTTTCTTACCTCATTTATATTGCGGCGGACATGACAGCAGTTTGTCGTGTCCTTTTTTACTATTCCGAAAAGAGAAGGCTGAATGATATTTTCGTTTTTGCTGTTACAATAGTGACATAACTTTATTTTTTCTGTGGGGGCATTATGAGAAAGGTAACACTTCGTCAAAAGATCCGCTACTGGCTGGATTATCGAATGGCGTCGGGAACAGCAAGTATGGTCAAGCTTCTTCTGACACTTGTTCTGACCGCTGTCGTTTTTGTAACAGCGCTGGTCCTGCTGTTTAACCTGCAGGCTGAAGGGAAAAGTGTCATTGCCATATTCTGGGACAATCTCAGATCGGCAATGTCCTCGTCTTTCCCGTCCTCTGATTCCGGCTCGCTTCTGTATATTGTCCTGTATACTCTGCTGGGCCTCACCGGTATGGTATTTACCGGCATGCTCATAGGTATCTTTTCCAGCACCATCCGCGGACGCATCATTGCCCTGCAGGAGGAAAACCCGGAGATCATTGAAGAAAATCATACCGTCATTCTCGGTTTCCGCAGCGGTGAATACGCTCTGCTGAAGGAGATGATCAAGTCTACCTGGAAAGACAGACGCACGATCGTCATTGTTGAGGATATGGAGCGCCAGGATATGGAGCAGGCGATCAGAAAGAATGTTGCTGTCCCCAATAACATCCGGCTGATCACGATCAAGGGCGATACCACCAGTCCCAACGATCTGCGCTGCTGCGCGATCCCGGATTGTTCGACACTTGTGGTAAATACCAGAAACCGCGGCCGTACGATCAAGACTCTGCTGGCGGCTGAGATCCTGATGATGGGCAGCAGCAGGCGTCCGAGGATCGTTGCTTCCGTCGATTCAAATACCCGTGTGTTCTCAAGGGAAATGATGAAAGAAAGCGGGATCACAATGCTGTATTCCGGTGATATTGTCGCCCGCATCATCGCCCGTTCGACGACGCAGACCGGTATCTTTGAAGCGCTTCTCGACATGATCGACTTTGACAATTATGAATTCTATTTTGAGCGGAGACCGGAAACAGCCGGGCTGCCGTTCGGATCAGTCGTGCTGTCCGGGCGAAAAGGAATCGTCACAGGTCTGTTCCGCAATGAAAGGGCGCTGATCAACCCGGCACCGGATACCATCATAAAGGAAAATGACATCCTGATCACATTTGAGGAAGATCCCGGAGATCTGATTCTTGAGGATCTTCAGGAGTCACGGATCCCCTCCGAGTTTATCGAGATTCCTTCGAAACCGATCGAGGAAGTTGTGATTTTCGGGATCAACTCATCGATCTTAACGATCATGCAGGAACTGCCTGACAATATCCAACGCATCAAACTGATCGGTGTTTCCCAGCAGGATAAAGCAGCTTTCATTCCGGAGAATGAAAAATTCGTTTCCGAATTGACAGCTGATTTCCGAAGCACCGAATACGACCGCAATCTCCTGGATATGGTCAGGGATGCCAGCCACGTCTGCATCCTGTCCGATCACCGCAAAAAGGAAGAAGATTCCGATACCGAAACCATGCTGCGGATCATCCGGCTGCGCAATATCAAGAAAAAATACAAGTGGTCGTTTACCATCACCGCGGAAATGCGCTGTGAGAATAACCGCGATCTGATCAACATGGAGGACTCCGAAGACTTTATCGTTGCCACGGATCTCTCCTCGATGATGCTGTCACAGATCAGCGCTGATGTCAGAAGGGCACCTGTCTTCAATGAATTGCTGTCGGAAGAAGGCTCGGAAGCATATATGAAACCGGCATCCGAGATGGCTCTTGCCGGTGTAGAAATGACTTATAAAGAACTGCTTAAATATGTATATGCCCGCGGTGGTATCCTGATGGGGATCCGGACTAAAGACAATCCTTTCAAGATCATCGCAGGGTCTGTCCTGCCGATCAAAATCGCTGAAAACGACCGGCTGATCATGATCGGCAAAGAATAAATACACAAACCTCATGACGCAGAAAACCGGCTGAATAAACAGGGAAGAAGTCACATTTCTTCCCTGTTTTCATACCGCTGTTTTTCCGGGACTTCATTTTCAACAGTCGCTGTGAAGTCTCATTTCATATGGAATCGTTCAGAGTCCAGCTTCCGGCAGGCAGTGCATCTGTGTCGGACCAAGCACACGGAAGCCTTCTGCCTGTCCTTTGAGACTCCGGATCCCAAAGTCAATGGCTCTTAGCTTCCAGTAGGCACGGATCGCACCGGTCTCTGAAGCACCTTCGGGAAACTGTGTTTTATGGCACTGAAATACCGCCCTGTCTTGAAGGTACATGTATTTTCCCGTGCTGATATACTGGTTCGGCTTCGCTGTCATATACAGTGCGACTGCCTTTACATCAGCACATTCAGCATCATATTTTTTCATAATGCCCGCAAACGGCGCGAACAAGCCGATCTGTTTGACTGCGTTTCCCGTATTCAGGTGGTCGATATGACACTCACTGGAAACATCGGGATCCGGCGCGAAGATCACATCCGGTTTGAAGTCACCGATGACTCCGGCGATCTCCCGCTTGAGATCTTTGTACTTATAGAAACCTCCGTCACTGAAGTCAAGGAAACGTACATCATGGACGCCGAGCAGATGCGCGGAATCAGAAGCTTCCAGTTTTCTTTTTTCAGCCAGCTGCGAAGGCTTCATGTCCGGTACATAACCGCCTCCGAACCGTCCGTCCGTACAGATGACAAAGCAGATCTGTTTGCCTTCCGCGGCAAGCTTTGCGGCCGTGGCACCTGCTCCGATCTCAATATCATCCGGATGCGGGCCGAAGAACAGGTATCTGTCAAATGAACAGATATCAGGCAGGGGTGCCGCGAATCTCAATGCCAGCTTAGTTATGCTCATAGGATTCCTCCCACTGCCTCTCTTCCAGGATATTGCAGATCCGCACATACTCATCTTCGTCAAGAATATAGTGCCTGATATAAAGCAGGTAGGAAATGATCATCATGAGGCATGGCAGCACCGTCATCAGGATCAGCAGGCCGGATGCCTGTGAACGCTGTACGTTGGTCAGGACCTGTGAGATCAGATCCATCTTCTCGGTCTCACTGATCGTTCCCGTGGCGGCCGCGCTCTCATATTCGGAGATCCTGTTGGTGAACCGGGTGATGCCGAAGATCATGTAGGCTCCGGATGTCAGAACGGCAGTCAGGGCTGAACTGAGCTTGGTGATGAACGGTCTCAATGATGTGATGATCGCTTCATCTCTTCTGCCTGTTTTGTATTCGTTGTATTCGACCGCATTGATGATCGAGATCATCATGATCAGGTAGTAGCAGTACTGGCCGAAATTGGAGATCATGTAACCTAAGACGATGCATGCGTATTTCGCCATATCGCCTGCCGGCAGAAGCAGACCGCTTCCCAGCATCAGGACATATCCCGCGATAGAGATATACAGCATGATCTTCATGAGCGGCTTCCTGTGGATCCTCTTTGAGATCGCCGGATAGAAGATCATGAGGAAGGCTGTCGCAGCCATTCCGATCGTTGTGAACAGGGAATACAGTCCTCCGTTGTAGCCGAACTCGATATAGATATATGTGGAGCCAAGCCCTCCGATGATCAGTCCGTTGCCGATCTGCTGGATCAGGAAGATCACAGCGATCCAGCTTAACTGATCATTTGCCTTGATCGTATTGAATATCGCCTTCAGGCTGAATGAGTTTTCATCATCGGTGAAATTATCACGGCGTTCCCGTACACCGAAGATCGTAAATGACAGGAACAGCGGTGCCAGTACGCAGACGATCCCGGCAATGATGCCGTATGCCGTTTTGGCATTTCCCCCGAGCGCATACCTGCCCGTCGTCAGCATCGGTATGGCAATTCCCGCCAGCGTGCTTCCGATACCGGCAAACAGCGTTGCCTTGGCAGTGAACCTGTTCCTGGCATCCGCGTCAGAGCTCAGGGCAGGGATCATGCCCCAGTAGGAGATATCATGCATCGTGTAGGTCAGCGAGTAGAAGAAATAGAAGAAACCGAACAGGACGACGAACTTCCAGCCGGTAAGATTCACATTGAAAACAGTCCATACGACAACGGATGTCGTCAGGATGCCGATGACCAGCCACGGCTTGAACTTGCCCCATTTCGTACGGGTATGCTCAATGATGTCTCCCATGATGGGATCGTTCAGCGCGTCGAAGATCCTGGCGCCTACCATGATCGCCGTGATCGCTCCGAGCTGTCCGTTTGTCAGCTGCTTTGTGAACAGGATGAATGTCAGAAGATAGTTTGTGACCAGTGTGTAGACCATATCCCTGCCGACAGTGCCGAGCGGAAACATGATCAGGTTCTTTTTCATTGTCTGATTGCTGTGCATGATAAACACCTCGTATAAATTATTATAGTCACAAAACTCATCAGCGGGCTCATATGGGGTATGATTACGGTAAGGATGGTTTTGAATATGGCTGGAAAATGGCTCGATGAAGCGGTGTTTTACGAAATATACCCGCAGTCTTTCAAAGATACGAACGCGGACGGTATCGGTGATATCAATGGCATTATTGAAAAACTGGACTATATCAGGGAACTTGGCTGTGATGCGGTCTGGATGAATCCCTGCTTTGATTCCCCGTTCGTGGATGCCGGATACGATGTGCGCGACTTTTACAAAGTGGCGGAACGGTACGGCACCAACGAAGACCTGAAGCGTCTCTGCACGGCGATGCATGAAAAGGGCATGCACCTGATCCTGGACCTTGTTGCCGGACATACAAGCGTTGAATGTGAATGGTTCCGTCAGTCCTGTCTGCCTGAGAAAAACAAATATACCGACAGATATGTCTGGACGGATACGGTCTGGAACGCCCCGAACAACGTCGGCAATATCATGGGATGGCTGAGAGGCGGCTATGACCGCGACGGGGCAGCTGCCGTCAACTTCTTCACTGCACAGCCTGCTTTGAATTACGGCTTTGCCGTTAAGGATGAAGGCTGTGACTGGGAACAGTCGGTGGATGATGAGGGTCCGATGTCCACAAGGGCAGAACTGAAAAACATTATGAAATTCTGGCTGGATATGGGCGTGGACGGCTTCCGTGTCGATATGGCTGGTTCGCTTGTAAAGAACGATCCCGACAGTAAAGGCACGATCAGTCTCTGGCAGGATATCCGAAAATGGCTGGATCGGGAATATCCCGATGCTGTGATCGTTTCGGAATGGGGTGACGCAGAGAAAGCGCTGGAAGCTGGATTTGACATGGACTTTGTCCTGCACTTCGGTCCTTCCCATTATCCGGACCTGTTCCGGACAGATCATCCGTATTTTGCGGGTCACGGCAGCGCGGAGGCATTCTTTGACGTATACCTGAAAAACCTGGCAAAGACAAAAGACGGGAACGGACTGATCTGCATCCCGTCAGGCAACCATGATATGTACCGCCTGGCAAGAACTTTAACACCCGATGAGATCAGGATCGCGTTTGCCTTCCTGCTCACCATGCCGGGCATTCCGTTCATCTACTACGGGGATGAACTGGGTATGAATTATGTGGAGGGCCTGCATTCCAAAGAGGGCGGCTATTACCGTACCGGATCCAGGTCCCCGATGCAGTGGGACCATTCGGTCAACGCCGGCTTCTCGGCTGCGCCGGCATCCATGCTGTATGTGCCGCAGGACACAGCACATATGGATCAGATCAACGCAGAAACGGAAATGAATGATCCGGATTCCATATGGAACGAAGTCCGTAAGCTGATCGCCCTTCGTCAACAGCATCCTTCCCTGTCCGGAAGGTCTGACTTCAGAATGATCAATTACCACGGTTATCCGCTTGTATATGAGCGCAGTTCTGATACAGAACGGATCCTGGTCATCCTGAATCCTTCTGAAAACGATATCCATCTGGATACCGGTACCGCAGGTACCGTACTCTACAGCTTTGCGCAGAAAGAGATCCATGAACAGATCATTCCCGCGAAAAGCGCGTTCATCATACTGCAATAGAAAAGAGGTCACACATGAAAGAACAGATCAGGAAACTTCACGACAGCGCGTGCGTACAGAAAGCACTGGCATTCATCGAACAGGACGCAGATCACATTACAGAACAGCAGATCGAACTGGCACTGATCCCTGCGTATTCCAACCACGAGGAACAGAAAGCAGCCAGATTCAAAGAACTGATCGAAGAGATGGGATATGAAGCTGTGCAGGATGAAGTCCTGAATACCTATACGGTCATCCCCGGACCAGAAAACAGTCCGGTCGTATGGGTCAGCGCGCACCTTGACACTGTATTCCCGATGGATACGGAACTGAAGCTCAGAAGGGAAGGCTCACGCATCTGTATTCCCGGGATCTGCGACGATACAAGAGGATGTGCGGAAGTGCTGGCACTGCTGAGGGCAATGAAGGAAGCGGATATCAGACCGGCATGTACGCTGATCATCGGCGGGGATGTCGGTGAAGAAGGCGTCGGAAACTTCCGGGGCATGCGCCATATCTTTGAAACAAAGAATACGAAGGTTGACGCGTTCATCTCGATCGACGGCTGCGGGGACCAGCTGACATACGGAGGCGTATCCGATGTCCAGTACCGCATCACATTCTGCGGACCCGGCGGTCATTCCATGGGTGCCTTCGGACTGGTCAACCCGATCATGTGCATGGGCAGGACGATCGCCAGGATCGCTGAACAGCGCGTACCGAATGATCCGTTTACGATCTTCAATGTATCAACGGTCAAAGGCGGCACCGGTGTTACTTCCATAGCCAGCGAATGTTCATTTACCATGGATGTCAGAAGCGCGGACGGTGAGGTGATGAAGGCGTTCCATCAGAAGTGCCTGGATATCGCTCATGAATGTGCTGATGAAGAATATGCAAGATGGGAAGAAGAACGGAACTGGTCTGCCGCAAACGGAAGACGGAAGAATTTTGATCTGGATGCACGCATACAGATCAGCACGGAAGTACTGGGCGGATCCATGGGAGGAATACAGGATGAGGACTGTGAGATCGTAACGATCCTGAAGAATGCATTTGAAGTGTCGGGCGTTCAGCCCGTCCTGAGAAGCCTGTCCTCCACAGACGCGAATATCCCTCTGTCCAAAGGCATCCCTGCCGCAACGATCTGCAGCGGCGGAAAGAGCGGCGGAACGCATGATATCAGTGAATGGTATGATCCCACTGACGCATACAAAGGCGTCCAAAAGAACCTGCTGTGCGTGCTTGCACTGACCGGTGTGGAAGGTCTCTGCGGACCGCTGATCTCAAAAACACAGACAAAATAAACCGCCGGAATCAGTACGATAAAAAGTGCTGCCTGTTTGATAACAAAACAGACAGCATTTTTTCTTTCCGGTTTTTCAGCATTTCAGTTCTTTGATCATCCGGAAAATATCATACAGGTTTTCTTTGTTCCTGCTGTATTTGGGGATCGCGATCATGATGTCATAGCAGACAGGCGGATCTGTTTCGATCACGGTAAATCCATGTTCCGCTTTGATCAGATGGGAAGGGACCAGTCCGGCGCCGTATCCGTTTTCAACGAGCCTCAATGTTTCTTCCGCGCTTGGGGATTTATAAACTGCCGGCGGCTTCAGCCGGTCGATGCTCATTTCTTCCGGGATCAGCGGTTCCAGGAATGTATCTTTCGCGTAATAGATGAACGGGATCGCTCTGAGCTGTCTGATCAGCGGGGCATCGTGATCGAGCGGATAACCCTGTGAGACTGCGAGAACAAGATGTTCATGATACAGAAGGGATGTTTCAATGACGCTGTCCCGGATCTGCCTGGCTGCCAGGATCGCCAGGTCAACATTGCCGTTTTTCAGCAGCTGAAGGGACTGGCTGGAATCGGAACGGTAAAAGTAAATGTTGATGTCAGGGAACCGATCCTTCAGAACAGTCAGGATCCGGTCGGAAATGGAATTGTATGCCTGGTTGCATATAGCGATCCGTATTGTTCTGGAAGTATCATGCGCCAGTCTTTCAATGCCTTCGTACGTTTCGTTTTTGATCCGGATCATTGTCTCAGCTGTTCTCAGGTACAGTTCACCAAGCGGCGTGACGGTTACTTTTTTGCCGCGGGTGCGCTCAAACAGCTGGCCGCCGGCTTCTTTTTCTTCTTTTGCGAGTGCCTGGGAAAGGGCGGACTGGGAAATATTGAGCTTTTCTGCCGCTTTCAGGATCGTTCCTTCCCTGGCGATCGCAAGCATATATTCGTAATTGTTCGTATTCATATTCAGCCTCTTAATGATATCAGCTGTTCGTTTTGGAAGCGGATCAGCTCTTTATCGGCTTTGGAAAGCACGCGGTCTTTCCGGTAAGCAAGGATCGGATAGACGATGAAAGGCGGGTCAAAGCTGTATGGCGCAATATGCTCAAGCGGAGAGAAGTTTCTCCTTGAGACCACACCGATCCCGTTGCCTGCTTTGATCATCGCGCCGATCGCTCCGGTATTTGACGAACGGAAGACGATATTCGGCTTGTATCCTGCCTGTTCAAATAAATGATGCAGAGCTTCGCAGAAGGATACCTGCTCGGAAGGCATGATGAACGGCTGATTCTGTATCAGGTCAAAGTCAACGGCAGGGAACTGGGCGTCCTTTACCAGGCCGGACGGGTCATAGTAACCGGCAAAGCCCTCGGGGATCAGCAGGATCAGTTCGTTCGGGCGGCCAGTACAGCATTCGATATCAGGGAAGTCCGGATCGGAGATACTGCCGATCCCGAAGTCGATCTTTCCCTTGCGGACAAGCTCCAGCATGTCGCGGTTGTAGCATTCGACGAACTGGAGGGTAGCGGACGGCATGACATTGCGGAAGTGTTTATAGAAGCGGGCAAATACTCTTGTTCCGCCGGAAGGGGTCCCGCCGATCCGTATGATCTCTTCATCAGAAGATGCGAGCAGTTTGACTTCACGATAAAATCTGTCCCGTTCTGCGATCATTTTCCGGGAACCTTCGAGGTACAGCCTGCCGGCCGGTGTCAGAATGATGCCGCTGCGATTGCGGATCACCAGCTGGACATCCAGCTCCTGTTCCAGATTGTTCAGCCAGGCACTGAGGGCCGGCTGGGAAATACCCAGCTCCCGGGCAGCGTTCTGCAGGGAACCCTGCTCGGCAAGGGCGATCATGTAAGTCTGGGAACGTACATCCATGATAACCTCCTTTTATAAATAAATCTGATTAATCATATAATAGATACCTGTTTGTATAAAATCAAGTGATTAATTATAGTGAAATTGTCAAAAGAAAGCGGATACATTATAGAAAATACTTATATAAAAGAAAATTATATAAGAAAAAGTAATTTATCCGGCTTACAGGAGGATAGTATGTTTGATTTCAACACGATCGTCACGCTGCTCGTACTGTTATGGATCATTATCGGGTTCATGTCAGGAAAGTGGTCTATGGGCACTGTTGCCATGACAGGCCTGATCATCCTGGAAGTAACAAAGGTTCTGGAATTCGGTGAAGCCTTTGCGTACTTCTCATCCAACAACATCATCATGATCGGAGGTATGTTCATTCTCTCCGGCGCACTCGCAAAAACAAGCATCGTTTCCAAACTCAGGGCATGGATGCTGTCACATGCAAACAACCCGACAACGATCGTAGCGATCTACTTCGGCGCATGCTGGCTGATGGTCCACTTCGTTTCACCGCTGGCTCTGATCTCACTGCTGCTCCCGATGATGAACGCACTTGGTGAAGATTCCAAGGTCCAGCCTTCACATCTGCTCTATCCGGGTTCCATCATGGCTCACGCAGCTCAGAACTCCCTGCCTTTCGGAAACACACTGACAGCGTTCGTAACGATCAACGCAATGCTCGCTGCCAACGGTTCCACTGCTGAAGCAGGCGTTCTCGATAAAGTATTCGTTGTCTTCCCGGCATGCCTTGCGACATATCTGTACCTGGTACTGGTCGGCTGGAAGCACTACCCTGTTCATAAGATCGATACATCCAAGATCAAAGAATTCAACGAAAAGAAATCCGACATTACTCCTGCTCAGGAAAAACTGATCTATGCAGTCTTCTGCGCAGTTATGGTCCTGATCGTCGTTGCCAACATGGTCAAGGGCTTCCCGATCGACATGTATGTCATTCCGGCAATCGCTGATATCATTCTCCTGCTGGCAGGCGTCATGAAGGTTCCGGATGTCAGAAATGCAATGAATATCGATGCACTGTTCATGCTGTGCGGCGTTCTCCCTCTGGCAACAGCTATGCAGAAGTCCAACGCAGCCCAGATCGTCGCAAATGCGATCGTCGGCATGCTCGGCGGAAATCCTTCCTTCCCGGTATTCATTCTCGCATTCATGCTGGTAGGCGGCATCCTGACACAGTTCATGTCCAATACAGCTACATATAACGTATTCTGCCCGCTGTCCATCGTTACAGCTATGCAGATGGGCTTCAATCCTGTCGCATGTGTCCTGGCGCTGTCCGCAATGACAACAGCAGCCATGCTGACACCGATGTCTTCACCGTCAGTAGCGATCGCATATGGTGCCGGCGGATATACTCAGAAAGAAGTTCTCAAAGCTTCGATCATGCCGTGGATCATCCATACAGCAGTCGTATTTGTCACGATCCTTGTTCTGTACGGAATGAACGGTACAAGCGGACTGATCGGCGGCCGCTGATAGATCAAAAAGAAAGAGGTGCAATGCTATGAAAATCACGGATGTTACAACATACTCAGTACACACCACACAGTTCAGAAACTTCAACTTTGTCAGGATCGATACAGACGAAGGTGTCCACGGCGTTGGAGAACTCTTCTGCGTCGGCGCAGATGCTGCAGTGGCTGAAATGGTTCACTATGTATCCGAATGGGTCATCGGCATGGATCCGCTGGACAGGGAACGCATCCAGAAGCGTATTCTGAACTATTCAAGATTTGAAGGCGGTTCCGTTCTTCGTACAGCAGCGTCCGGCATCGACCTGGCACTCTGGGATATCGCTGGTAAAGTTGCTGGCCTCCCTGTCTACAAACTGCTCGGTGCAGTCAGGGATAAGGTTCCCGTATACTGCCACGCAATGGGCAGAAACAGTCAGGAAACTTTGGAAAACCTCCAGCCCAAGATCGATAAATACGGATATAAAGCTGTCAAGGTAGGCATCCGCGGCGCTGGGTACCTTCCGGAAGGCGAAGCAATCAATGAAGCAGTTGAAATGTTCAGCGGCCTCAGAAAAGCACTTGGTGATGCATTTGAGATCGGAACAGACCTGCAGACAAAGATCTACACACCTGCAGAAGCGATCAACATCACAAATGCGATCGAACCGTACCGTCCGTTCTTCGTTGAAGAAGCGATCCGTCCCGACAACCTCAGGAACTGGGTTGAATATGCATCAAAGACAAATGTCAGACTGGCAACAGGCGAACAGATCTTCACACCTCAGTTGTTTGAAGAACTGATCCAGTCCCATGCAGTCACGATCCTGCAGCCGGATATCCTGCTGGTAGGCGGTATGACAGGTATGAGAAAGATCGCAGCTATGGCAGAACCTTCTTTCCGACTGATCTCACCTCACAACCCGCTCAGCACACTGGCCAACTGCATCAACGTCCACTTCTGCATGAGCACATACAACACGACATTCCTCGAGAACGAACCGAGAGAAGAAGGTCTTGACGCTGAACTCGTTACAGATGTCCTCAAGGTCGAAGATGGATTCATCAAGCCAAATGACAAACCGGGCTGGGGCATGGACCTCAACTATGACTTCCTGAAGGAACATGAAGCGATCGTCTGGAGCAGAGTGAATCTGAATTCACCCCGTGCATATACATCAGACGGTGCACCGCATATCATGTGATCTGCTCACAGCATGAAATAAAGTCCGCGGCACATCTGCGGACTCTTTCACAGGAAGAACTGAAATGCTGAGTTTCAGAGATTATGAAATAAAATGAAATCAGAAAGCTGTTCTGAAACAGATCATTTCAACGACTGGAATTCTTCAACCTGACGATGAAAAAACCGGTCATATTTATTAGGCGACGGCTAGAATAAAATCAGTAACAAACATACGATTAAGATGACAAAATGGAGGAACAATAATATGAGCATTAAAGATAAAAAGATCGGTTTTATCGGTCTCGGCATCATGGGCAGACCCATGGCAATCAACCTTGTCAAAGCAGGATATGAAGTACATGTTTATGACAGAAAAGAAGAAAACATGGCTGCAGTAGTTGAGGCCGGCGGACATTCAGCTTCATCCAACAAAGAACTGGCACAGACATGTGATGTCATCATTACGATGGTTCCGAACAGCCCTCAGGTAAAAGATGTTCTCTTCGGCCCCCAGGGAATCGCAGACGATATGAAGGAAGGCTCTTGCTTCATTGACTGCTCTTCCATCAACCCGATCGCTTCCAAAGAGATCAGCGCTGAACTGGCAAAGAGAAATATCCCGATGCTTGATGCACCGGTATCCGGCGGCGAACCGAAAGCAATCGACGGTACACTGAGCTTCATGGTAGGCGGTCCTCAGGATCTGTTTGACGAAGCAAAACCGATGCTGGAAGTCATGGGTGCTTCCGTTGTCAGATGCGGTGAAGTCGGTGCCGGCAATACAACAAAGCTTGCCAACCAGATCATCGTCGCATGCAACATCCAGGCATGCGCAGAAGCGTTCACACTTGCCCAGATGGCAGGCGTTGATCCGGAACTCGTGTTCCAGGCGATCAGAGGCGGACTGGCCGGTTCAACAGTCATGAACGCTAAAGTACCGATGATGCTGGAAGGCAATACAAAGCCGGGCTTCAGGATCGATCTGCATATCAAAGACCTGAACAATGCGCTTGACGCTGCACATACAGTCGGCGCACCTGTCCCGATGACAGCAGCTGTCCAGGAAGTCCTGCAGTGGCTCCACAACAACGAAGCAGGTTCCTTCGACCACAGTGCGATCGAACTCTACTATGAGAAGCTGACAGGCATCAAGCTTGGACGATAAGAACACATAATAAACGAAGATCAGAATATGAACACAGAATTTATGAAGGGTGTGGTCGTGCCGATCGTTACACCCATCGATGAGAATGAAAAAGTCGATGAGAAACTGATGAGAGAACAGACAGAGTATGTCATCAGCCACGGGATGCACGGGATCCTCGCGTTTGGATCCAACGGAGAGTTCTTCCAGGCAGAAGAAGATGAGATGGAAAGAACGCTTGAGATCATCATCGACCAGACAAAGAAACGTGTACCTGTATATTTCGGTATCGGTGCGATCAACACGAAGAAGTGCATCCGTCTTGCAAAAATGGCGGTATCCAAAGGCGCTGACGCTGTTTCCATCCTTCAGCCGATGTTCCTGAAGCCCAGTGAACGCGAACTCTTTAATCACTTCAAATCGATCGCGGAAGCAGTTCCGGAAACACCGGTCCTGATCTACAACAATCCCGGCCGTGTCGGCTATGGCCTGACTGCCGCGTTTGTCGACCGTCTTGCCCACGAAGTACCGAACATCGTCGGTATGAAGGACACATCCGGAGACATTACCCTGACAGAAGAATGCATCCGCAGAACAAGAGACATTGACTTCAAGGTGTTCGGCGGAAAAGACACGCTGCTGTATGCCAGCCTGTGCGTCGGTGCTGCAGGCGGTGTCTGCACAGCCGGAAACTTTATGCCGGAACTGATCGGCGATGTATATGAGAAGTTTGTGGCGGGGGATCTGAAAGGTTCCCTGGAAGCACAGTTCAAACTGAACCCTGTGCGTCTGTCCATGGATCTTGTACCTTTCCCGAATGCCGCAAAGGACATGATCCGTCTGGAAGGCAGGGAAGCAGGCGTTCCTTATCTGCCCGGTTTGCCTACAGAGGAAGGACCTCAGCTGGAAGCTATGCGGAAGGCAATGAAAGAAGCAGGACTGATCTGAACTTAACATACGATCCCCGCAGGCTGCGGGGATCGTATATTTTTGTCATATCAGTTTATCGGTCATGACAGCGGTAAGAAGTATATTTAATTGTTAGAATATATTCAAAGCAGTAACTGAATCATTCATTTCCATTCTTTAACGTTTTGCAGGTGAATTATGAACAAAAATCTAAGAAATGACGCCCAGCAGATCATCGATGCGAGTATTCGCGCTGTTCTGCCCGACACTGCAGTAGAACGGGCTCTGAAAGAGTTCCGTCCTTCCTCCGGTAAAACATTGCTTGTCGCCATCGGCAAGGCTGCCTGGCAGATGGCTGCGGCAGCAGTCAAATGCCTTGATCATGTAGACGACGGCATCGTTATCACAAAATACGATCATGTCATGGGAGAGATCCCGGGTGTCAGATGCTTTGAGGCAGGACATCCTGTTCCGGACGAGAACAGTTTTTCCGCGACCCAGAAGGCATTGGATATGGTCAGCGGACTGAAGGAAGAAGACAATGTCATTTTCCTGATCTCAGGCGGCGGAAGCGCGCTGTTTGAAAAACCGCTCATTCCGGGAGAAGAGCTGCAGGATATCACGAACCAGCTGCTCGCATCAGGCGCGGATATCGTTGAGATGAATACGATCCGCAAACGTCTGAGCGCGGTCAAGGGCGGAAAGTTCGCTGATGCGGCTGCCCCGGCAAAGATCTTCAGCATCGTGCTCAGTGATATTCTCGGCGACCCGCTCGATATGATCGCCAGCGGTCCTGCGTCACCCGATACATCGACATGCGAAGACGCGCTGAATATCGTGAAAAAGTACCGTCTGAGGCTGACGGAAGAAGCTGACATACTGCTTCATACCGAGACCGCAAAGCAGCTGGACAATGTTACGACCAGGATCACGGGAAGCGTCAGGGAACTGTGCGCAGCCGCAAAGGAAAAATGTGAAGAACTGGGTTATGAAACGTTCCTCCTGACAGATCTGATGAACTGTGAAGCAAGGGATGCGGGCAGCCTGCTCGGTTCTGTTCTGAGGACACACGCAAACGACGGGAAAAAGATGGCCTTCATTGCCGGAGGAGAGACGGTCGTTCATCTGAAGGGCATGGGGCTCGGCGGCAGAAACCAGGAGATCGCGCTTTCCGCAGCGGCACAGATCGCCGGACTGCCCAATGCTGCGCTGTTCTCATTCGGCAGTGACGGTACTGATGGTCCGACAGACGCGGCTGGCGGATACAGTGACGGAGACACGGCTGAAACGCTTCTGGAACAGGGCCTGAAGATCGCCATTGTACTGGATGACAACGATGCATACCATGCATTGAAAGCATGTGACGGGCTGATCATGACCGGTCCTACCGGCACGAACGTCAATGACGTGACAGTCGGCCTGATCGGCGAATAACAGAAGAACGAGGACATTCCGGACGGGCCGGGATGTCTTTTTTTTACAGGCGCATGATAAAAGGCAGAAGCGGACAACAGCTTCTGCCGGAAAAGAGGGAGGTTCTTTTCAATGAATGCTCAGAGGCATGTTACGTTTTTGACTGCGCTGTATGAATGAGGGATCTTCTCTGCTGCCTTGTGTCCGACAGCTACCGCAATCTCATATACATATCCTTCCGGGATCTGCAGGGCGTTATTGAAATAAGCCATCTTTTCACCGGTCATAACGTTTCTGATGCAGCCGATGATCAGGCTGCCAAGACCCAGTCCTTCTGCAGCCAGGGCGAGGCTCTGAGCGGCAATGCCCGCATCAACTCCGGACCAGTGGAATCCGCTGTCTCCGCTGAGGATGAAGACAACAGGAGCTTCATAATAGAAATTGTGACCGTTCGGCTTTCTTTCCTTTACCAGTTCATCCTGGATCTCACTCAGGATCGGATTATCACCTTTCACCACGGTAAAATGGATCTCCTGCTTATTGGCTGCAGTCGGTGCCTGCAGACCTGCGTTGATCAGGATCTCCAGTTCTTCTTCACTCAGTGCTTCCCCGGTATAACTGCGGGTCGAGCTTCTGTCAGCGATCGCTTTCAATACATCTTTCATATGATGTTTACCTCTTTTTCTTTCTGTAACAAGTATATTTGAATAACGGCCTGGGATTCAAATGAAATGACCGTGAACCATTTGGCAGGATCCGCCAATGATGCGTTATTTGCAAAGCCGACCGCTGGGCAGCATGCTTTGTATTTTTTACAGACTGAACGATGATTCCTGCGGGATTCTTTGCCCGAAACGGTGCGGAAATTGTATACTGTAGTTGGGATCGGATGCTGCGGCATTCATTTGATAAAAGCATGCAGAAAGTATACCGGAACAAAAGATGGACTGACAGCGCAGGAAAAAACCTGACCGGGAAGGGCCCGGATCACAAAAACCGGATCCCGGCATGGCCTGTGTTTCCGTATCTGCTGACCGGTATCAGATAAAGACTGTATAAACAGGAGAATTTTACTATGGAACTGAAGAAGATCGTGATCACCGGAGGACCGTGTGCCGGTAAGACGACAGCGATGAGCTGGGTCATGAACAACCTTACCAGAATGGGCTGGTGCGTTTTGTTCGTGCCGGAAACAGCGACCGAACTGATCAGCGGCGGTGTTGCGCCGTGGACCTGCGGTACGAACCTGGATTACCAGAAAGTACAGGTCAAGCTGCAGCTGACAAAAGAGGAACTGTTTGAACAGGCAGCCCGCACCATGAAGCAGGATAAGATCCTGATCGTATGCGACAGGGGCTTTATGGACAACAAAGCCTATATGACAGAAGAGGAATTTGCCGAAGCGGCCGCGTCCGTCAACGGCAATATTCATGAACTGAGAGACCGTTATGATGCTGTATTCCATCTTGTGACCGCAGCCAACGGTGCCGAAGAATTCTATTCCAATGAAAACAATGCGGCCAGATATGAGAGCGCTGAAGAAGCGATCGATCTGGACAACCGTCTGATCTCTGCCTGGATGGGACATCCGCACTTTACGATCATCGACAATTCCACGGATTTTGAACACAAGATGATGCGCCTCCTCAATGCGATCATCTCATTCCTCGGGGAACCCGAGCCTGTTGCGATGCGCAGGAAATTCCTGATCGAATATCCGGATCTTGACTGGCTCGACAGCCATCCTCTGACCAGGAAACTGGATGTGATCGAGACCTACCTGAAGGCTCCTGAAGGAAGCACATATCATATCAAGCAGACCGGTGAGAACGGTCACTGGACAGCAGTCGCCACAAAGAAGATCAGGCAGGCCGGCGTCAAGTCACTGGAGCTTGAACGCAGGCTGACAGAGGATCATTATCTGGAACTGCTGGAGGATGTGGATACATCGCTTCGCACCCTGTACAAGACCAGGTACTTCCTTGCCTATGACAGACAGTACTTTGTCATCGACCTGTTCCCGTTCTGGCACGAGCAGGCGATCCTCTCTGTACAGATCCCTTCCGAGGATGCAGAGATCCGTTTCCCGGAAGAGATCCATGTGGTCAGGGAGATCACCGATGAAGAGGAATTCCGCAATCACTATCTGGCAATGCGCGTTGCCTGACCAATACCCCGAAGCTCCTGAACAGGGAGCTTTTTGTATGCATGATAAAGTGTTGTTTAAAACAGCGTTTTCACATAAAATAGAGATAGTAGTTAATGCAGCACATAATGATCAATATCATTGAATTGGAGAGATTATGGCAAAAACAATGAAAAAGACAGGCACGGACAAAAAAAACGCTGCCAAAAAGAAAGCGGAACAGAAGCCGCTTGATCCTGTTTTTCTGACCGGTTTTGACAGATATCTGTTGGCACAGGCGACGAATTACAAGGTCTACAAGAAAATGGGGGCACATCCTGCAAAACTGGATGGAAAACAGGGCATGCATTTTGCTGTATGGGCACCGCATGCCAAAGCAGTTTCGATCGTATGCGACAGGAACAACTGGGATCCGACAGCCAATTATATGCTGCCGCTGGAAAAGAGCGGTGTATTTGAAGGCTTTATCGAGGGTATGGGTTTCGGTGAGATCTATAAGTACGCGATCCTGACCAAGAAGGATGAGATCCTTTATAAGGCTGACCCGTACGGATTCTCTGCGGAATTCAGACCCGGAACAGCCAGCAGAACAGCTGACATCGAAAACTATAAGTGGCATGACGCGAAATGGATGAAGCACCGTGCTGAATCCGGTACGTTCGACCAGCCTATGGCGATCTATGAAGTTCAGCTCGGCAGCTGGTTCAAATCCGATAATCCGGATGTGAACGGCGGATTCCTGAACTACCGTGAATACGCAAAGGAACTGGTCGACTATGTCACATACATGGGCTACACGCATGTTGAGCTGATGGGCATCGCTGAATATCCGTTTGACGGTTCCTGGGGCTACCAGGTAACAGGCTATTACGCGCCGACCAGCAGATACGGCGATCCGAAGGACTTTATGTATCTGGTCGATTACCTGCACCAGCACAACATCGGCGTCATTCTCGACTGGGTCCCTGCCCACTTCCCGAAGGATGCGCATGGTCTGGCTGATTTTGACGGCGAAGCGCTGTTCGAATATGCCGACCCGAGAATGGGAGAACATCCTGACTGGGGCACAAAGTGCTTTGACTATTCCAAACCGGAAGTCAAGAACTTCATGATCGGCAACGCGCTGTACTGGTATGACGAGTATCACGTTGACGGACTGAGAGTTGACGCTGTCGCTTCCATGCTGTATCTGGACTATGGCAGAAGAGACGGTCAGTGGATCCCGAACAAATACGGCGGAAACGGAAACCTGGATGCGATGGAATTCTTCAAGCATCTCAACAGCGTCATCCGCGGCAGAAAAGACGGAGCGATCATTATTGCGGAAGAATCTACCGCATGGCCGAAGGTCACGGAAACACCGGAAAACGACGGTCTTGGCTTTACATACAAGTGGAACATGGGCTGGATGCATGACTTCCTGGATTACATGAAGCTTGACCCGTATTTCCGCAAGGACAACCATAACAAGATGACATTCGGCATGAGCTACGCGACAAGCGAGAAGTTCATCCTCGTACTGTCGCATGATGAGGTCGTTCACCTGAAGTGTTCCATGATCAACAAGATGCCGGGACTCGACGGTGACAAGTTCAGGAACCTGAAGTGCGGATACTTCTTCATGTTCGGTCATGCCGGCAAGAAGCTGCTCTTCATGGGCCAGGATTTCGCCCAGTATCATGAGTGGGATGAAAAGGTCGCGCTTGACTGGTATCTGTGTGATGAGCCTCTGAACAAGGACATGCAGAACTTTGTCAGGGACCTGCTCCACATGTACCGCAAGTATCCTGCAATGTATAAGCTGGATGATTCCTGGAACGGATTCAGCTGGGTCAATGCGGATGACGCATCCCGCAGTATCTTCAGCTTTATCCGCAGGGACGGTACAGGAAAGAACAGCCTGCTGTTTGTCGTAAACATGACGCCTGTCGGATATGACGACTACATGGTAGGCGCTCCTGTGAAAGGAAAGTATACGCTTGTCCTGGACCAGGATGGTGAAGTTGCACCGTCGACCGAAAAGCCGCGTGTATTCACTGCCAAGAAGGGTGAGTGCGACAAACTGCCTTACCGCATCAGCTATCCTCTGCCGGGATACGGATGTGCGGTATTCAGGTTCAACGAAAAATAAGAACTGAAAAAACTGCCTCGGAAGGGGCAGTTTTCAAGGAGTGAAGTATGGAAGATATTAAACTGATCCTGGCGGACATTGACGGTACACTGCTGAATGATGCAGGCCAGGTAACGCCCCTGACGCGCGAAGCGATCCACAGGCTCAAGGATGTAAATATCCGGTTCGGCATTTCGACCGGCAGGACACCCTATGCGGTACGCAGGCTGCTGAAGGACTGGGGACTGGCTGATGCGACAGACTACATCATCGGTTTCAACGGCGGCAGTATCTACAACGTTCATACGCAGGAAATGAGCTCGAACTTCATGCTGGACGGAGAGACTGTGTTTGAACTCCTGGATGACCTGAAGGATTATAAATTCAATGCGTGTATCTACGACAAGGACACGCTGCATACCCTCAGGGAAGACAAGCTGATGATCAGGACTGCCGAAATGAACAAGCTGGAACTGATCGTGGATGACTTTGAGGGATACAGGCACAGCGGCGTCAACAAGGTGCTGGTAACGGCGGAAGCTGATGAGATGGACCGTATCGTGGCATTCTTTGAACAGGATCCCAAACCGCGGAATTACAAGCCTGCCAGATCGGCAGATGTCCGTCTGGAGGTCATCCATCCCCAGCTGTCCAAGTCCAAAGGGATCGCCATCCTGCTGGAACAGCTCGGTCTCAGGGCAGACCAGGTCATGACGTTCGGCGACATGATGAATGACTTTGACATGATCCGTGACTATGTCGGTGTTGCCATGGGCAACGCGGATGAACGCATCAAGAACGTCGCAAAATACCATACAGTCTCCAACAACGATGACGGCATCGGTGTCTTTATCGAGGAGAATTTCCTGAAATGAGAAAGTTTGATTTCAGCATAGCCAGAGACGGTTTTTACGGGTGCTATTATCCGAACAGCAGAAGCACTGACCGCGCAATGATCCTCATGATCGGTGACTCTCCGGATGACATGCTGGTAAAAGCAGCAGTCAGATGGGTGCACAGACATGGCCTCAGCGCCCTGGCAATGTCGCCTGCGCAGAAGGATTACGGACACCACAATTACCCGCTCGAACGGATCGGCAGGGCAGTATCATGGCTGAAACGTCTGGGATTCAGAAAGATCGGGATCTGCGGGGCGTCTACTACGGGCATGCTGTCGCTTGTCGCGGCATCGTATTATCCGGATATCACCCTGACGTTTGCCCTGACACCCTGTGATTTTGTCATGGAAGGCTTCTACCGTGACGGAAAGGACGGGGCGGAGGAACGTCCCGGTGACAATGAGTCATCTCTCAGCTGGGAGGGCAGACCGCTCCCGTATCTTCCATACGCCTACAGGCATCCTGAGTACTGGCAGAAGATACAGGAAGAGTCGAAGCGGAAAGGTGAAATGATCGCATGCAGGGATATGTTTGATGAATCGGAACGTCTCCACCCCCTGCAGGAAGAAGAGCTGATCAAAGTGGAACGGATCCGCGGAAGGATCGTATTGATCGGTGCGCAGGATGACGCGCTCTGGGACACCTGCAGGTATATCGACAGAATGACGGAGCGTCTGGAAAGGCTGCCCCACGACAGTACGTACAGGGTGCTGAAGTATGAACATGCGACACACTTTGTATTCCCGCAGGATATGCTGGACGGGATCATCCCGTTCGGTTCTTCCGCACTGATCGGCTTATGCTTCAAGGACGCAAAAAAGTATCCGAAGGAATGCCTGGAAGCACGCAGGGATATTGCGGCAAAACTGACAGAAGAGCTGAATGCCTGGAAATAATAAAAGCGGATCCGAAGACCCGCCATGGTGTTTATAAAAATGAACTGCCGGAGCAGTTCATTTTTGCGTTACTGATTCTTTTCGAGTTCTTCCATGAAGACACGTTTGATCTCGGCGACTGCAGCCTCTGTATCAGCGTTGGAAACAACATGCTTGAACAGGGGAGCAATCTCCATATCCATCTTTGCCTTGTTCAGACGTCTCTGGATGGATGCTTCATCATCCTTATAACGTTCGGATACCTGCTTTTCCAGCTGTTCAAAGCTTTCCGGCATGACAAAGAACGCGACTGCTTCAGGAATATTCAGCTTGATCGGACCGACACCCTGTGCTTCAACTTCGATCAGGACGTTCTTTCCTTTGTTGATCAGGAAGTCGATCTGCGGCTTCGGTGTGCCGTAATAATAACCGTTGAACTCTGTATATTCGAGAAGCTCATGCTTCTTGACAGACTCTGCAAATTCATTGTGTGAAACGAAGTAATAGTCTTTGCCGTCTACTTCATCAGGACGCTGAGGTCTTGTTGTTTCGGAGATGGAATAGAACAGTTTCATATCGGGATCGTTCAGAAGCGCTTCACGGATATCTCCTTTTCCGACTGAGCTGGCGCCGCTCAGAATCAATACAAGTCCTTTAGACATAACATTCTCCTCCTAATTGCTAAACCAATCTTATCATATGTTTATTCGTTGTTTTCAAGATAATGATTCATCCATCCGGTGATTTCTTTCAGCCTGCGGATCCTGTGCTTCGGTTTTCCGCCGCGTGACAGCCCGTGGTTTTCACCGTTGAACATCACCAGTTTCGTATCGACACCGACCAGCCTGAGTGCTGTAAACATCTGTACGGCCTCGGGCATCGGGCATCTGTAGTCTTCTGTCGAATGGATGAACAGGGTAGGGGTAACAGCATTGTTGACATATTTGAGCGGTGACATATCCCACAGCTCTTTTTCACAATGACGGATATCCTCAAAGCTCATCATGTTGTGGATGAAGCCCACGCTGATATCTGAGACGAGCAGTTCCGAGATCCAGTTGGAAATGGAACGCTGGGATGCGGCTGCCGCGAACCTGTCCGTATGGCCGATGATCCAGTTGGTCATGTATCCGCCATAGCTTCCGCCGGTCACGCCGACGCGCTTCGGATCGATCGCGGGATACTTTGCAAGGACTGCATCGGTGAAGTCCATGATGTCTTCATAATCGATCGTACCCCATGCAGGTCTCAGGTCGGCAAATGCCGTACCGCGTCCTGCCGAGCCTCTCGGGTTGCAGAAGAAGACAAAGTAGCCGAGGCTTGCCCAGTACTGCATCTCGTGGTAATAAACGGTGCCGTAGATGGCCTCCGGGCCGCCGTGGATATCCAGGATGGCCGGGTATGTTTTCTGAAGATCATAGTCTTTCGGAAGCAAAACCCATCCGTGGATCGGTGTTTCCTTATCAAGTACGACAGGCTGAGGCTCTGCTACATAGCGGTCCTTCAGCACTGCTTCATTGAAGTCTGTCAGACATTCAGCCTGGCTGCCCGTGATCCTGTAGACCTCCTGCAGTGCCTGGCCCTTCATCATGATCGCGTACAGGACGCCGTCTCCCGCAACAGCTGTATCGACGCTGCCGCCGCACTGATACTCCATGCTGAGCTCATTGCCATGGATCCTGAACAGGGATACTTCATCACAGTCGGAACCGTTGAACAGCAGGTCCTCCTGATCTTTATACATGCCGTTCAGCTTGCCGAACTGGGCGTCTGTAGCCAGTGAGCTTCCGAAGCTCACATCGCAATCAATCACCAGTTCCATTTCACCGTCCCTGACTTCGTAGACCTTCGGGTTGTCATTCGTTCCGTCTATCGACGCGATCGCCATAACTCTTCCCTCAGAGAACCATACCTTCCTGACGGACATGTCATCCTTATCATAAAGAACGCTCGTCTCATCCGCTGTACGGTCATACAGCCAGATCTTTGAAGTGAACTTCTGTACGTATTCATATTCTGCACCGCTGTATACGACTTTCGTATCACAGATGTCGGCGGAAGAAACATTGGTGTTACCGGATACGAGTGCCCTGATCTTCTGGTTTTCATCTACTGTGAACAGTCTGTTCCTGTTACCGTTGATGAAGCCTCTGCCATTGAAGACAAACGGATATTCGGTCACTACATGGTAATCGGCGTCTTCCGCTTTCGCGTCAAGGTATTCCTGCCGCTCGCCTTCCGTCAGCAGGTGATAGTCGGGACAGTCTGTACTGCAGGCTGCCGTAACGAGCCAGCCGCTGTCCCCGAATGTTCTGAGATCCATGACCCTGAGGGGCAGTGTGAAGGAACCTCTTGTTTCACCGTTGTCCGGACAAAGCGTTTTGATGACAGTGCCGTGCTTTTCCTTGACCGGCTCCAGCAGGTACAGACCTCTTTCATTGACCGTATAACTGCAGCCCGGAGCCCATGGTGTGAGAGGACGGCTCTCGTTTGTTTCGGGGTCCATTGACCATAAACGGTGCCTGTATCCGTTCTCTTTCATGTCGCACTGCGTCTCGACAAAATAGAGCCTTGATTTATCGGGACTGATCTGCAGATCCGATAAATAGTGGAATTCAGTAAATAAATCTCGTTCTACCGGTTTCATAAACTCTCCTGTTTGATTACTACACAATCCTAACATAAGTGAAAATACATTTCATTCACATCAAAACATGAAAGTATTTTCATGTAACAATTGGTGAAATATTCTTGAAAACAGTCCCGATATGTTGTAATTTAATGTCATCTTTCCTGCAGAGAACTGCAGGATGGGTTTGTATTGTTTCGGCCAAGGCGGCTGAAAAAGAAAGAGCAGGTGGGAGAATGCCATTACTTGACGTAAAAAACCTGGAAACAGTATTTACAACAGATCAGGGTATCGTCAGAGCGGTACGCGATGTTTCCTTCTCACTGAGTGAAGGCGAAGCACTCGGTATCGTAGGGGAGTCCGGTTCAGGGAAGAGCCAGACGATGTACTCTGTGATCGGTCTGTTGGCCGGGAACGGCAGAGTAGAAAGCGGTGATATTACATTTGACGGAAAAGATATTTCACCAAAAAACTTCAAAAGTCAGAAAGAGTACGAGGATGTCATGAAAGATATCCGCGGCAACACGATGGGTATGATCTTTCAGGATCCTATGACATTCCTGAACCCGGTACTGAAGATCGGCACACAGCTGACTGAACCGATCCTGAACCACAATAAGATCTCCATGGAAGATGCCAAGAAACGCGCTATCGAACTGATGACGCTTGTCGGTATCCCTTCACCTGAAAAACGTATTGAACAGTATCCGTTCGAATTCTCAGGCGGTATGCGTCAGCGTATCGTTATCGCGATCGCGCTGGCGAACAACCCGAAGCTTGTCATCGCGGACGAACCGACGACAGCTCTGGACGTTACGATCCAGGCACAGGTGCTGGAACTGATCGATGAACTGAAGAACAAGAGCAACTCCGCTGTCATCATGATCTCACATGACCTTGGTGTCGTTGCGAAGCTCTGTGATAAGATCGCAATCATGTACGGCGGAAAGATCGTTGAATTCGGTACGGACAAGGATATCTTCTACGATCCGAAGCATCCGTATACGGAAGGTCTGCTCGGATGCATTGCCAATCCGGAAGATGATGACGAAGAAGAACTTCATCCGATCGCGGGTTCCCCGCCGGATCTTCTGAATCCTCCGAAGGGATGCCCGTTTGTAGACAGATGCGACAAGGCTATGAATGTCTGCAAGAATTATCCTCCGAAAGAGATCAGATTCAGTGATACACATGTCAGCTCCTGCTGGCTGTATGATGAAAGGGTGGTAGCAAAATGAGTGAGAAACCGATTCTGAGCGTCAGCCATCTGAAAACATATTTTGACGTCACAAAAGGATTATTTACCAAAAAGCAGATCGTAAAGGCAGTTGATGATGTCAGCTTTGACATCATGCCGAACGAGACATTCGGTCTGGTCGGTGAATCAGGCTGCGGCAAGACCACGCTTGGCAGAACGATCGTCAAATTATATGAACCGACTGACGGTTCCATTACATTTGAAGGACAGGATATCGCCAAGATCAAGGGTGCCGAGCTGAAGGCCTACAGAAAGAACATGCAGATGATCTTCCAGGATCCTTATGCATCACTGAACCCCCGTATGACGGTCGGTGAGATCATTAAGGAACCGATGATCATCCACAATATTTATGACACAGACGCAGAACGTGAAGCGCGTGTTGTCGAACTGCTGAAGATCGTCGGCCTGAAGCCTGACCATATCCGCCGTTATCCGGCTGAATTCTCAGGCGGACAGAGACAGCGTATCGGTATCGCCAGAGCGCTTGCGGTAGACCCGAAGTTCATCGTCTGCGATGAACCGATCTCCGCGCTGGACGTTTCCATCCAGGCACAGGTCGTCAACCTGCTGAAGAACATTCAGAAGGAACTCGGTCTGTCATATCTGTTCATCGCGCATGACCTTTCCATGGTCAAGCATATTTCCGACCGTATCGGCGTCATGTATCTGGGCCACATGGTTGAAATGGGTCCCGGAAACGATGTCTATCACAGACCTCTGCATCCGTATACAACAGCTCTGCTGTCAGCCATCCCGATCCCCGATCCGGATGTTGCCAAGGCAAAGAGCAGGATCATTCTGGAAGGCGAAATTCCCAGCCCGATCAATCCTCCCGCAGGATGCCCGTTCTGCACGAGATGCCAGAAGGCAACGGAAAGATGCCACAAGGAAATGCCGCAGCCGATCCAGGTCGGTACGAGAATGGTTGCCTGCCATCTGTACGAGCGTTGATCCCGGACAAAGGGAAAGACGAACCTGATCAAAGGTGTTAAAATCAGAAAGGCAAGATGAGTACGTATATATTCTCCTGTCGCCAACAGAGAATCTGTACCTCTTGCCTTTTATGATCCTTAACAGTCCATGCATGCAGACTGCCGGAGGATCTGTAAGGGTTCTTTTTTACAGCGGTTGATTATATAATTGTATCAAATATGACCGTGGTCAAATGATCCACAGCAAGACTATACGGTAAAAGTCAGGAGGATGGAGATATATGTATCTGTTAATCAGTTTGTTTGCCAGCCTGATCGGCGCGATATGCGGCATCGGCGGCGGTGTTATTATCAAACCTGTTCTTGATCTGCTGACCAATGACGGCTCGGCAACGATCAATTTCCTGTCTTCATGTACTGTATTCTCAATGAGTCTGTATTCCGTGATCAAGGAAGTCACATCCGGGAAGAGCAGTATCGATTACAGCAAAATGATCCCGCTGGGCATCGGCTCCGCGATCGGCGGCCTGTTCGGAAACTCGCTGTTCTCGTTTGTGAAGAACCAGTTTGAAAACCCGAACATCATCAGCGGCATCCAGTCCATCTGCCTCAGCATCGTCGTTATCGCATGTACGATCTATACACTCAATAAATCGAAGATCAAAACGATGGAAGTCAAAAATCCGGTGGCTTCATGCCTGATCGGTTTCTTCCTCGGTACGATGTCAAGCTTCCTGGGTATCGGCGGCGGTCCGATCAACCTGGTCGTCCTGTATTTCTTCTTCTCACTGACGACAAAATCGGCAGCCACATGCAGTATCTTCATCATCCTGTTCGGACAGATCACGAATCTGGGAAAGACCATCCTCTCAAATTCGATCCCTCCGTTTGATACGCTGACACTGATCCTGATGATCGCCGGCGGCATCGGCGGCGGCATCATCGGCAGAAAGGTCAATAAGAAGATCGATGACAATACCGTCGACAAGCTGTTCTACTTTGCAATGGGCCTGATCATCGTTGCCTGCATGATCAACATCAAAAAATATCTGTTCTGAAAATCAGCTCCGGCTGATTTTTTTGACGGATCATGCACCTGATAAAATGTCATATAATAAACCCTGGAGGACTCGTATGGCAAAAACAGTAGTGATCACAGGAAGCGGAAGGGGACTGGGCCTGGCAATGGCCAGGGTATTCCGCTCGAAAGGCTTCAATGTTGTAGTGTCGGATTTCAATGAGACCAATCTTAACAACGGTGTCAGAGAACTGAATGATATGAACGGACTGTTCAACGGTGTAACAGGCGTGAAGGCGGATGTGACTTCCCTCACAGATCTGGAACATCTTTGGGACAAGGCCGTGGAAACTTATGGCGAGGTGGATATCTGGATCAACAATGCCGGCGTCAACCAGCCGATGGTACCGATGTGGGAACTGACAAAGGAACAGATGGACATCATCGTGGATATCGATCTCAAAGGCGCCATGTACGGATGCAGGACAGCGATCAACGGCATGAACCGGCAGGGACACGGGTGCGTATACTGCATTGAAGGATTCGGCTCCAATGACGCGGTACAGCTCGGCCTGACAGTTTACGGGGCATCCAAGCGCGCAGTCAAATACCTGACGGCAGGGATCGCAAAGGAACTGGAGGTGACGGGCAGCCCGGTCGTGATCGGAAGGCTGAATCCCGGCATCATGATCACGGACTTCATCACCAAACCGCTCGGACAGGACGGTACAATGGAGCTTTCGGAGAAAACAAAGAAGGTATACAACATCCTGGGCGATAAACCGGAAACAGTCGCGTCGTTCCTGGTTGAAGGGATGATCAGGAACCTGAAAAAGAAAAAGAATGATGATTACATTGCCTGGCTGACCAATTCCAAAGCAGCCTGGAGATTCATGACATCACCATTCAATCAAAGGGATTTCTTCAAATAATACGGTCAGTGCTCATGCACTGATCTTTTAAATTCTGCCTTCCCATTCCGCGTCAAATTCATCAAGGAACATTTCCATGAAATCATGCCTGTGCTGCGCCATGATCTTTCCTGAGGAGGTGTTCATCATGTCCTTCAGGAGCAGCAGCTTTTCATAGAAGTGTCCGATCGTGGACGACTGTGAGTTCCTGTATTCTTCCTTGCTGAGATCTGCCCTGTATGTTTCGGCAGGATCCCAGATCTTCCTGTGATGGCTTCCGCCATAGGCAAACGCGCGGGCGATCCCGATGGCTCCCATGGCATCCAGTCTGTCGGCATCCTGCACGATCTTACCTTCCAGGGTGTCCGGTACAACGGAATCCCTGCCGGAGAAGGAGACCTGTTCGATGATCCGGCAGATGTTGTCTGTCTGTACATCGGAGATCCCGTATTTTTTCATGATCCTGACTGCGTTGTCATGTGTCTTCTCTGTATCCGGGGAGACCTTATAGTCATCCGCGTCATGCAGAAGGGCAGCGATCCCGACGATGAACTCACGCGCGTGTTCTTCCCTGGCAAGCATCATGGCCGTTTTATAAACGCGCATCGTATGGTCATAATCATGTCCGCCTGCATCAGAGGCAAACAGTTCTTTGATATCTTCTGTGATCCCTTCAAGGATCTGGCTCTGTGTTCTCAGCATAATCATTCTCCTGTGTATATCCACTATATTATAAATATCATCCGATACTTTTGTGGTAATATTTGTTCTGTAGCAGGGTGAGCAGTATGGCATACGAAAAAGAGAAAAAAGAGATCATGGAAGCGATGGCAGCGGGTGATGACGCGATCTATTACCTGGAAGGCGCCATGGAGAAACTGAACAGCGCCGGAAACTGGGGCATCGTCGATATCCTCGGCGGAGGCATGATCATCTCCGCAGTCAAGCGCAGCAGGATGCGTGAAGCACAGCGCGAAATGGAAAAAGCAAAACAGGCAATGATGCGCTTCAGCAGGGAAGTCGCGGACGTAGACCGTTCAATGAATACGGACCTTGATCTGGACGGCTTCATGGGATTCGCTGATTTCTTCTTTGACAGCTTCTTTATCGATATGATGGTCCAGAGCAAGATCAATGACGCGAAGCGGCAGATCCAGGCAGCGCTGGAACAGGTAGAGGAAGTATGCGATATCCTGGACGCGATGCTCAGGAGATACGAGAAGGCAGAGCGGATTTGACTTGACAAACACTGACATTGAGTGACATGATATCCGCATTGAGACACTGCTGTGTCTCATGCAGCAAGTAAACATACCGGCAGGGGGAGCCAGGTTTGCTTGAACCTGCGGCACTTATGGACAGCATAGTCTGACGTAAGGGACCGCTGATCAAACCGGTACAGTGGGGACTGTATCGTTTTTTATTGGAGAGTAAACACATGATCAATACAGTATTTCTGATCAACAGTATTCTGCTAGGTGTCGGTCTTGCGATGGACGCGTTCAGCGTTTCCATGGCAAACGGACTGAATGAGCCGCACATGCGCGCCCGCAAGGTCCTGCTGATCGCAGGAACATTTGCCTTTTTCCAGGCATTCATGCCGATGATGGGATGGCTGTGCGTCCATACGATCGTCAATATCTTTACCGCATTCGAGACTGTGATCCCGTGGATCGCTTTCGGACTGCTTGGCTGGATCGGCGGAAAGATGCTGCTGGAAGGGCTGCACGCGGATCCGGAAGCTCCTGAGATCCATCAGGTGGATCTCAGGGAACTGATGGTACAGGGTGTCGCTACATCGATCGATGCCTTGTCCGTAGGCTTTACGATCGCCGATTACAATGCGCCTGCGGCACTGCTTGCCTCAGCGATCATCGCTGCGGTAACATTTGTGATATGCATCAGCGGCGTATCGATCGGTAAGGTGTTCGGAACAAAGCTTGCCGGGAAAGCATCGATCCTTGGCGGCGTGATCCTGATCGCGATCGGCATCGAGATCCTGCTTGGGGCATATATATAAAAAACAAAGAAGCTCACGCTTCTTCGCCAAGGATCTGATACAGCAGTCTGTACAGCAGTTCTGCTTCTTCTCTGTTTAAGGGAACACAAGGACCTACTCTGGCCGGAATATCTCCGGCTTTTTCTTTCAGCTCACGTCCTTTTTCCGTCAGTGTGATGAGGACCGTACGCTCATCTTCTGCGCAGCGCGATCTGTTCAGAAGGCCTTCATCCTCCATCTTCTTCAGCATGGGGGTTACCGTTCCCGTATCCAGGCGCAGCCTTCCGCAGATGTCGGAGATCCTGATCCCGTCTTTTTCCCACAGGACCATCATGACCAGATACTGCGTATAGGTCAGCCCGATCTCCTTCAGATAGGGAGTATACAGTCCGGTCACCTTCCTGGCAGCCGCATAGAGCGGAAAGCAGAGCTGGTTCTCAAGGATCAGCGCAGGATCGCTCATTACTGCTGGCTCCGCTTTCTGGCAGCCAGGTAGTTGACAGCAGACAAAGCAGCGACATTTCCCTGCCCGGCTGACTTGATGTACTGATAAGGCTGGCCTGCGATGTCACCCGCCGCAAACAGGCCGGGGAGATTTGTGGCCATCTGAAGGTCTACCTTGACTGCGTTGCCGTCTACCTCCAGACCCGGCACAAGCTGTCCCGGGAACTGGCTGTCTCTCAGGATGAAGACGCAGGATACCGGCCATGTGTTCTGGTCTGTGACAAGGGCATCTGTTTTCATGCCGCCTGTGATCTCGACAGGACGTTCCCTGACAACTTCAACATTCGGGCTGTGGAATGTGATGTCACCTTTGTAAAGAGGGAAGTAATAGACTTTTTCGCAGATCTCACCGAGGAAATCGGCTTCCTCTTCTTCATGCGCGCTGCCGCCGATGCAGGCAACGGTCTTGCCTCTGTACAGCGGTGCGTCGCACGTTGCGCAGTAGCTGACGCCTCTGCCCAGCAGTTTTTCTTCGCCGGGATAAGGCTTGCCGGCTGTGACGCCGGTCGCCAGGATGACGGAATCCGCTTCAACGATCTCGTTGGCGGATGTCTGCAGTCCGAAGAAATCGCCCATAGCGTATACGGTCGTGATCTTTTCCTCGGTAATGCTGATATTGAGTTCTTCCAGCTGCTTTGTAAAAGCTGCAGCCATTTCTTTTCCGGTTACGGACGGAAGGCCGAGATAGTTCAGGATCGGATGATCGACGACCTGCATTTTTCTGGAAAGATCCTTACTGCCGAACAGAATGATATTCTTGTTTCTGACAACGGCGGTAATGGCTGCTTCCAGACCTGCGGGACCGGTTCCGATAATTGCGATATCGTAGCGTGTCATATCAGATCAGACCTGCGATGCATGCTTCTACATCTTTCATCTTTGCGGTCGGTTCGAATCTTGCGACAACATTTCCTTCACGGTCGATGACGAATTTTGTGAAGTTCCATTTGATGTCGGGGTTTGTCTTGTAGTTCTTGTCAAGCTTCTTCAGCATAGCGCTCATGGCAAGAGCCTTGGGGCCGTGTCCGAATCCTTCGAAGCCTTTCTGGCTCTTCAGATATGTGAAGAGAGGAAGTGCGTTTTCTCCGTTGACATCGGACTTCTTCATCTGCGGGAATTTTGTGTTGTATCTCAGTGTGCAGAATTCATGGATCTCTTCATCTGTGCCCGGTGTCTGTCCGGCAAACTGGTTGCAGGGAACATCGACTACTTCGAAGCCCTGATCATGATATTTTTCATAAATGGATTCAATATCTTCATACTGAGGTGTAAAGCCGCATCCTGTAGCTGTATTGACGACCATGACGACTTTGCCTGCAAAATCCTTCATGGAGATCACATCGCCCTTCGGTGCTGTTACGGAATAATCATAGAAACTCATTGAATGTGTACCTCCTTATGTTTTGTACAATTATATTGTATCAAATATAAATGAGAATGCAAAAGAAATGCTCACTTTTTTCCGTACTGCCTCGTCAGCCAGGCAAGTCTGGGCAGTGCTTCATCCAGGAAGCTGCGGTAGCCGCAGTAATCATCCTTCAGATAGCAGATATTCTGCCTGCGGCAGCCGCCTCTGCACAGGTTGACATGCGGGCAGTCACTGCACGGGGACTTCCGGCAGGCGGAAGTAGCGATGAACTGCTTTGCCTTTTCCGAATTCCTGAGCTGTTCAAAGCTGCAGTCCCGGAGATTGCCGAGCTTCAGTTCATCCAGACAGTAGAAATCACACGGATATACGCTTCCGTCAGACTCGATCACATACTGGACGATGCACTGGCCGATCAGTCCGCACTGATACGGCGGGACACCGTTGATCATGCCGGCAAGGTTTTCGAACAGGTTGATGCTCATGAATTCACCCTTCATGGCATCTTCAAACCAGCAGGCAAAGAATTCCTTGTAGAAGCGTTCAAAGTCTTCCGGTCTCATTGCCAGCGGATCATCTTCACTTCCAAGTGCCGGCAGGCAGGGGATCAGCTGGATGTATTCAAAGTGCTGCTGTTTATAGAATGAATACAGGGCTGAGGCATGGGCTGCCAGGTCATGTGTCACGACCGTCAGGATATTGTAGTCAACACCTGCTTTTTTCAGCATCCTGATCCCTTTGAGCACGCGCAGGAAAGCGCCTTTTCCTTTGGCGTCATAACGGAAATGATCGTGGTTGGTCTGGTAGCCGTCCAGGCTGACGCCGAGCAGGAATTTCCTGTCATGCAGGAACTGACAGAATTCTTCTGTGAGAAGGGTGGCGTTCGTCTGCATGGACCAGTTGACCTTGATGTTGTCATAACGATCCAGTGCTTCCGCGAACTTTCTGAACCAGTCCACACCGGCAACTGTCGGTTCACCTCCCTGGAAACTGATATTGGCAGTACCGCCTTCAGCAAGCTCTTCATGGATCCGCTGCGTCAGGATGCCGATCATGTCATCCTGCATGATTCCGGTCGAAGCGATTTCACGGTTCTCACTCACGTCAGCATAAAAACAATACCGGCATCTGAGATTGCACAGTGAGGAAGACGGCTTGATAAGTACGGACAGTTCTTTCATACATTTATTATGCATTGAAAAGAAAAAAAACGAAAGTACATTTCAGACCGCTGCTTTGACACGGGAAAATGAAAAAGGACCGTTGGGAAGACGGTCGCTAATTCTGCCCGTTCCGCATGCCGTCGGATCAGGGCTGTCAGTGCTTTTTGCCGGATGCAGATGTCTGGGAATGGACTGAGCAGCAGGGGAGAACATATCAGGAGTGATGGAGCCTGTGAAGGAGTTGATCTGCTGTTCATTGCATTCCGGTTGAGTTAGCCTTAACTAACTATCTAAATAGTAACAGAGTACATTCCTGATGTCAACAATTATTATCTGATCAGTGAGATAAATATTCCGGGCAGATCATCTTTGTTGACTTATACCCCCTGGGGGTATATATTGATCGTGCGAGGTAACATATGAGTGAAGAAATGATGGAATGTCCGCATTGCGGAACAAGACATAAGAAAAGAACAGAAGAAGAGAAAAAGGCACTGCTGCTGAGACTGAAAAAAGCAGAAGGGCAGATCAGGGGGATCGAAAAGATGGTGGACAGTGATATGTACTGTCCGGATATCCTCATCCAGGTATCTGCCGTAACAAGTGCCCTGAACAGTTTCAATAAGGAACTGCTGGCAGCTCATATCAGATCCTGTGTCGCGGAGGATATCCGCGCAGGCCAGGATGAATCGATCGATGAGCTGGTCAAGGTCCTTCAGAAACTGATGAAGTAGAAAGGTCATACTATGGAACAGTATATCGTTACCGGCATGAGCTGTGCTGCATGCCAGGCAAGAGTAGAAAAAGCAGTATCGAAAGTACCGGGAGTCGATTCCTGCAGTGTCAGTTTGCTGACGAACTCCATGGGTGTAGAAGGGACGGCATCATCCGCTGATATTATCCGGGCGGTACAGGATGCCGGATACGGGGCATCCGTGAAGGGTGCGTCTCAGGAAAAGATCAGCGCTTCCGCCAAGCTGGCTGCCGAGGAAGACGCGCTGAAAGACAGGGAAACGCCGAAACTGAAACGTCGTCTGCTGATGTCGGTCGGCTTCCTGCTCGTACTGATGTATTTCACGATGGGACACCATATGCTGGGACTGCCCCTGCCTTCTTTCTTTGAACACAATCATGAAGGACTGGCACTCACACAGATGCTGCTGACGATCGTGATCCTGATCGCCAACAAGGATTTCTTTACAAGCGGCTTCAGGTCACTGCTCCACGGATCCCCGAACATGGATACGCTGGTAGCGCTCGGCTCATCAGTGGCCTTTGCTTGGAGTACATTCGTATTTTATAAGATCACCGGTATGGTGACTGCCGGGGTCAGTCCCGCTGAGGTGATGGACGTCTATCAGAATGAACTGTATTACGAGTCCGCAGCCATGATCCCCGCTCTGATCACGATCGGCAAGATGCTGGAGGCCCGCTCCAAAGGCAGGACAACAGATGCACTGAAGAGCCTGATGCATCTGGCTCCCAAAAAGGCAAACGTGATCAGGAACGGCGTGGAAACAGAAGTGGATATCGATGAAGTCGTATCCGGTGACATCTTCGTGGTGCGTCCCGGAGAAAGCATTCCCACGGATGGCGTGATCATTGAAGGAAACAGTGCCGTCAATGAATCAGCATTGACAGGTGAATCCGTTCCGGTCGACAAATCGGAAGGCGATACCGTATCTGCGGCTACCGTCAACCAGTCCGGCTTTATCCGCTGCCGGGCAACCAGGGTCGGCGAGGATACGACACTCTCACAGATCATCAAGATGGTATCTGACGCGGCTGCCACCAAGGCACCGATCGCCCGCAAGGCGGATATCATTGCCGGATATTTTGTACCGTTTGTCATCGGCATTGCGGCGATCACAGTCATCGGATGGCTGCTTACCGGAGCTTCCCTGGCGGACGCCCTGGCACGCGGCATTACCGTGCTTGTCATCTCATGCCCGTGCGCGCTTGGTCTTGCGACACCGGTAGCGATCATGGTAGGCAACGGTCTTGCGGCAAGGAACGGCGTCCTGTTCAAGACAAGCGAATCACTTGAAACAGCAGGAGAAGTACAGATCGTTGCCCTGGATAAAACAGGAACGATCACAAGCGGAGAACCGAAGGTAACGGATATCGTACCGGCTGAAGGGATTACGGAAGCGGAACTGCTTGGAAAAGCATTCGCGCTGGAAACAAAATCGGAACATCCCCTTGCCAGGGCGATCGTTGAGAAAGCAGAAGAACTGCATATCAAAGCAGATGAAGTGACGGAATTCTCCGCACTGCCCGGAAACGGCCTGAAGGCAAAGCTGAACGGTCATGTACTGCAGGGCGGAAGCCTGAAGTACATCAGTTCCATCAGCAGGATGCCGCAGGCTATGAAAGAAACAGCCGGACAGGCTGCTTCACAGGGCAAGACACCGCTGCTGTTTACGGAAGATGACCGTCTGCTGGGTATGATCGCAGTCGCTGATGTAATCAAGGAAGATTCACCGCAGGCTGTCAGGGAACTGCAGAATATGGGCATCGAAGTAGTGATGCTGACGGGTGACAATGAACGTACAGCGAAGGCGATCGGTGCGCAGGCAGGCGTTGACCATGTCATAGCCGGTGTGCTGCCGGACGGCAAAGAAGCTGTTATCAGGGAACTCCAGAAACGCGGAAAAGTCGCCATGGTAGGAGACGGCATCAATGATGCACCGGCTCTGACAAGAGCTGATACAGGCATTGCGATCGGCGCAGGAACAGATGTAGCGATCGACGCAGCGGATATCGTGCTGATGAAATCACAGCTGAGTGATGTACCTGCAGCCATCCGCTTGTCCAGACAGACTGTCAGGAATATCCATGAGAATCTGTTCTGGGCATTCTTCTACAACCTGATCTGCATCCCGCTGGCTGCAGGTCTGTATGGGTACAAGATGAACCCGATGATCGGTGCTGCGGCAATGAGCCTTTCCAGTGTAACGGTCGTATCGAATGCCCTGAGACTGAATCTCTTCAACATGCACAGCAGCGCAAAGGATAAGCCGCTGAAGAAAAGAGCGCTGCCTGCAGAGAAGATTGAAATAGAAGAAAAAGAACCTGTGAACGCTGAGACATGTGCATGTGATGCTTCCTGTGCACTGAAAACAGAAACAGTACAGATCGAAGGAATGATGTGTGAACACTGCGAAGCCACAGTACAGAAAGCACTGATGGCGATCGATGGCATCGAAAGCGCAAAAGCAGACCATACAGCCGGAACAGCAGTGATCACAGTTACAAAGGATGTCGATCCGGAAGTGATCAAACAGGCAGTTGAAGCAAAAGACTACAAATATATTGGCATTCTGAGGGAAGAAGAACCCTGTGTATGTGAACTGAAAACAGAAACAGTACAGATCGAAGGAATGATGTGTGAGCACTGCGAAGCCACAGTACAGAAAGCATTGATGGCGATCGACGGTATTGAAAGTGCGAAGGCAGATCATACTGCCGGAACAGCGGTGATCACAGTTACAAAGGATGTCGATCCGGAAGTGATCAGACAGGCAATCGAAGCAAAAGACTATACATATGTCGGAATGGTAAAGGAGGCCACGAAAATGAAAAAGACATTAACAGTAGAAGGAATGATGTGCGAACATTGCGAAGCAAGCGTGAAAAAGGCGCTGGAAGCGATCGACGGAGTCGAAAGCGCATCAGCAGACAGAACCAGGAATGAGGCAGTTGCTGTTCTCAGCAAGGAAGTCAGCGATGAAGTCCTGAAAGCAGCTGTTGAAGCAAAAGATTACAAAGTTACAGCGATCGCGTAAAAACGGTCAGATACGGCAGAACAAATATGTCCTGCCGCTTTTTTAAAATTGAAGTTTTGTGATACCATTAATTCTGTTATAGGAGGCTAACCTATGCTGAATACAGAACGTTTGAAAAAAGTGTACGGACAGCTTGAAGAACTGGGCGTACGTCAGATGCTTGTTTCTGACCCGGTCGCGATCTTTTATCTGACTGGCAAATGGCTTCATCCCGGTGAGCGTTTCCTGGGCCTGTATCTGAATGCGGACACACAGCCGCATCTGTTCCTGAATGACCTGTTCCGCTTTGATGAGGAGATCGGTGCAGTCAAGGTCCCCATTACCGACACGACAGATCTGATCACACTGCTGAAGACATATGTAGATCATTCTGCTCCGCTGGGCGTTGATAAAGAACTGGCTGCCAAATTCCTGATCCCGATGTATGACGCACAGATCGCATCCGGCATCAGAAATACATCGCTGGCGATCGACAATGCCAGGGCGCTGAAGGACGCGCAGGAGATCGAATGGATGAGGGAATCCTCCAGGATCAATGACCGTGCCATGGAACAGTTCAGGGCATGCATCCGTGAGGGCATTACAGAAAAAGAAGCAGCTTCACAGTTCCTGAGCATCTACCAGTCACTGGGGGCTTCCGGTTATTCTTTCCATCCGATCGTAGCGTTCGGTGCCAATTCGGCTGATCCGCACCATGGACCGGATGATACAGTGCTGAAAGAAGGCGACACCGTACTGATCGATGTCGGCTGCAAATATCATGATTACTGCTCGGATATGACCAGGACATTCTTCTATAAGACTGTACCTTCCGAAGAAGCCAGAAGAGTCTATGAGCTTGTCCGCAATGCCAACCAGTCCGCGGAGGATATGTGCAGACCGGGCATTACGCTGGCATCCATTGACAAGACAGCCAGGGACATTATTGAAGAAGGCGGATACGGTCCCGACTTTACCCACAGGCTCGGACATTTCATCGGCATCCAGGATCATGACTTCGGTGATGTTTCCCAGGCAAACATGAACCTGACCCAGGTAGGAAACACCTTCTCGATCGAACCGGGCATCTATAATGCAAAGGCGGCAGGCGTACGTATTGAAGACCTTGTACTGATCACGGAAGACGGCCATGAGGTACTCAACAAGTATCCGAAGGATCTGCAGATCATCGAATAGTTCAGACAGACAGGGCTCAGCCCTGTTTTTCTGTACTCTGAGCAACTTAAGAAACGGGGTATTGACAGTATGTTATAATATTCTCAAATCACGGAACGGAACAAAGATCATTTATCAACAGATATACCGGTTTCTTTTCTGCAGAGAAAAGACCGTGGTTTGGAACAGGAGGGTAAAATGGGACCTACAACAGTCATGGGAATCGTTTTGCTGATTACGGCTTTTATCCTGCTGGCGATCGAAGCAGTTATCCCCGGATTCGGCGTGCCCGGCATCACGGGACTGGTTCTGCTTGGATTAGGCATCATGATGTGCAGCCATACACTTGCTGAAGCGCTAGTGCTGATCGCAGTGCTTGCAGTACTGCTTGCGGTTATGATCTTCGTTGTGCTGAAGCTGTTAAGCAGCGGCAAGATCAATCCGCCGGTCGTACTGAGTGAAACACTCAGCAAGGACAAGGGATTTGTCAGCCGGGATCTTCCCAAAGACCTGATGTATCAGAGAGGCCAGGCGCTTTCTGATATGAGGCCTGCAGGAAAGGTCAGCATCAACGATCGTACATACGATGTAATTTCCGAAGGTGAATTCATCCAGAAGGGTGAAACAGTAGAAGTGATTTCCGTCAGCAACAATTCGCTGGTGGTCAGAAAGGTGTGAATATATGATAAATGCTATGATTTTTAGACCGATCATTACGATCATTATCGTTGCCCTGATATTGATCCTGTTCTTTACGTTCGTTCCGGTCGGACTCTGGATCTCCGCAATGGCATCCGGCGTCAGGATCGGTATCTTCTCACTTATCGGTATGAGACTGAGAAGGGTAAGCCCGCCCAGGATCGTTCTGCCCTTGATCAAGGCGACCAAAGCAGGCCTGTCATTGAACGCAAATGAACTGGAAGCTCATTACCTTGCAGGCGGCAACGTTGACGGTGTCGTTGACGCGCTGATCGCTTCAGAACGCGCAGGTATCGCGCTTTCATTCGAAAAGGCAGCTGCCATTGACCTGGCAGGCAGAAATGTCCTGGAAGCAGTCAAGATGTCGGTCAACCCGAAGGTCATCGAGACGCCCAATATCTCAGCAGTCGCCAAGGACGGTATCGAACTTCTGGTCAAGGCAAGAGTCACCGTACGTACCAATCTGGACCGTCTGGTAGGCGGTGCCGGTGAAGCTACGATCCTCGCCAGGATCGGTGAAGGTATCGTCACCACAGTCGGTTCCTCTCTTTCCCATAAGGCAGTCCTTGAGAATCCGGATGACATTTCCAAGCTCGTATTGTCAAAGGGTCTGGACTCAGGTACGGCATATGAGATCCTTTCCATCGATATCGCGGATATCGACGTCGGCAGAAACGTAGGCGCGCATCTGCAGAGCCTGCAGGCCGAAGCCGATAAGAATATCGCGCAGGCAAAGGCCGAGGAAAGAAGGGCTATGGCTGTCGCGAAGGAACAGGAAATGAGAGCGGAAGTCGTCGCCGCGGAAGCAGAAGTACCGCGTGCCCTTGCACAGGCTCTGCGTGAAGGAAAGCTCGGCATTATGGATTACTATGATATGCAGAATATCCAGGCCGACACACGTATGCGCAGTGAGATCGCCGGCGGCAACGCACCTACCAAGAATCTGACTGCACCGAAGAAAGATGGCAAATAGAAATTCGCTGAAAATGCTGAACGATCTGCTCCAGAGCACGATCACAGCTGATCTGGAGCGGATGACGCCGAAAAGGAACAGACCTGCTGTGAAGCAGGAACCTACCCTTGAAGAAAAGAAGCGGGCTGAAGAGTTCAAAAGAAGGACTGAACACCCTGAACCCGTCAAGGTTACGGTGGCTCCTTCGAAAACAGCGAAAGATGTCAGTGAACTCAGGAAAGCAGTGGTGATGGCTGAAGTTTTGAAAGAGCCCGTTGCTTACCGCAGACACAGAAAGAGAAGATCAGTCAGAATGGTTTGATGAGATCAGGTATCCTTGTGGTACCTGATTTTATGCTATACTGCACAGGTATGGAAAAGTATTTGTTTTTTGATGTCGACAGGACACTCCTGGACAGCAGGGATCTCACAGTACCGGAAAGTGCTGAAACAGCGCTCAGAATGGCTGCGGCAAACGGTCATCATCTGTTCCTCTGTACAGGACGCTCTGTATACAGTCTGAAGGAACTGAAGGAACTTCCGGTCGAAGGGATCATTTTCTGCAACGGCGCGGGGATCGAACTGAACAGCAGGATCATCCGTTCCCGGACGATCCCGGCAGAGACTGTCCGGAAAACGATCGCCCTTGCGGAAAGAACCCGTTCCGGTCTTCTGATCCAGGGATATGAACAGGCATGGTCGGATCCGATCAGCACAGCGCGTACGGAATGGATCATTGAACAGAAACGTGCGGTCTCCGAAGGCGCAGCCGTACGCGTCAGCGTACTGTTAGGCGGAGAGCCGGTCAGTAAATATGACGGCAGCAGTATCTATAAGATGGATGTCTATTTTGAAAAGGACGCGGATATCGATATGTTCCGCCGGGAGATCGATCCTTCAATGTCATTTGTGTGTATGCTGTCGACCAGCGGCAACCGCCGCAATGGCGGAGAGATCACAATGCCCGGCGTTGATAAAGGTGAGGCGCTCAGATGGCTGTGCACACAGCTTGGCGCAGACATCAGCGATACATACGGCTTCGGTGATTCCCTCAATGATCTGGCAATGCTGGAAGCCTGCGGTACAGGGATCGCTATGGGAGACGGAGAAGCGGAGCTGAAGGAGAAGGCTGACTATATTACGACAGGACTGCATGAAGACGGCATCATGAACGCGATGAAGCACTTTGGCCTCATCTGATAAAAAATGATGTCAAACAGACTGATCTGTTGTAAAATGTACTGGCAATATTGCGGCATAGCCAAGCGGTAAGGCAAGGGACTTTGACTCCCTCATGCGCGCGTTCGAATCGCGCTGCCGCAGCTTAAAACAGACGTGGTTTCACGTCTATTTTTTAGAGGTGCGTTTATGAAGCTTTATATGAAACAGAAAGTATTTTCTCTGAAAGACCGGTTTACGATCGTCAATGAATACGGTGAAGTCTGCTACACGGCAGAAGGGGAATTCTTTACATTGATGAAAAAACTGCATATTTTTGACCATGAAGGCAATGAGACCGCGTATCTGCGGCAGATCTTCAGCTTCATGCCGAAATATGAAGTGATCGTGGATAATCATCTGATCGCTGTCGTCAGTAAAAAACTGACGCTTCTCAGGCCGCAGTATGAGATCGAAGGTCTTGACTGGCATGTGGACGGAAGCTGGCATGAACATGAGTATGAGATCACGGACAACAGCCGTGTCATAGTTTCGGTCCACAAAGAGTGGATGTCATGGGGGGATTCCTACGAGATCGACGTAAAAGATCCTCTTGATGAAGTGAATGCAGTGGCAGTTGTGCTTGCGATCGATGCCGTTCTTGCAGCACAGGCAGCCGCCGCCTCGTCAGGAGATTGATAAGGACTTATGAAAACAGTAAGAGTCACAGCGGCTGTGATCGTGCATGATGGAAGGATATTCGCCACACAGCGCGGATACGGACCGTATAAAGACGGCTGGGAGTTCCCCGGAGGAAAGATCGAAGCAGGGGAAACACCGGAAGAAACGATCGTACGTGAGATCAGGGAAGAGCTCAATATCGCGATCGCAGTGGACAGATATATCACGACAGTCGAATATGACTATCCGGATTTCCACCTGTCCATGGATTGTTTTTACGCGCACATTACGGAAGGACAGATCAGCCTGCTGGAACATGAAGCGGCCAGATGGGTCACAAGAGACCAGCTGGATGAAGTCGCATGGCTGCCGGCAGATCTGCTGCTGATACCGTATCTGAAACAGTCATAACGCAAACGAAAAGGTCACCGTTCACACGATGACCTTTGTTTGTTTTCTGATCAGTACCAGCCCTGAGCCAGCATTGCATTTGCGACTTTTTCGAATCCCGAGATATTGGCACCTTTGACAAGGTCATATCCCAGACCGTATCTCTCAGCTGCTGAAGCAGATGAGTCATGGATGCTCTTCATGATCGTATGGAGCTTTTCGTCAACTTCCGCTGCGCTCCATGCGAGTCTCTGTGAGTTCTGTGACATTTCCAGTGCGCTGACTGCAACGCCGCCGGCATTGACTGCCTTTGACGGAGCTACGATCAGTCCTGCTTTCTTCAGGTATTCGATCGCTTCATTGGAGGTAGGCATGTTCGCGACTTCGAAGTAATACTTTGCGCCGCTTTCCGCGATCAGCTTCGCTTCTTCCATACCGACTTCGTTCTGTGTTGCGCAGGGCATGTATACATCGCCCTTGACACCCCAAGGCTTCTGTCCCTCAAAGAACTGGCAGCCGAACTTGTCTGCATACATCTTGACGTTGGCATTTCTGGACAGGCGCATCTCAAGCAGATAATTGATCTTTTCTTCTGTAACGACGCCGTCCGGATCATAGACATAGCCGTTATGACCGGAGATCGTAACGACCTTGCCGCCTAGCTCCGCGATCTTCTTGGCAGCACCCCATGTAACATTTCCGTATCCGGAAAGAACGAAAGTCTTGCCTTTGATCGTATCATTCTCATGTTTGAATACTTCTTCCGCGTAATACAGGGCACCGAAGCCTGTAGCTTCCGGTCTCAGAAGGCTTCCGCCGTAAGGAAGTCCCTTGCCTGTCAGAACGCCGTTTTCATATGCGTCACGGATACGCTTGTACTGTCCGAACATATAACCGATCTCTCTGCCGCCGACACCGATGTCTCCCGCGGGGACGTCAGTGTTGATGCCGATGTGCCTGTACAGCTCGGTCATGAATGCCTGGCAGAAGCGCATGATCTCTTTGTCTGATTTTCCGTGAGGATCAAAGTCCGATCCGCCTTTGCCGCCGCCGATGGGCAGTGTTGTCAAGCTGTTTTTCAGCACCTGTTCAAATCCGAGGAATTTGAGGATCGAAAGGTTGACCGACGGATGGAAGCGGAGGCCTCCTTTGTAAGGTCCGATCGCACTGTTGAACTGAATGCGGTATCCGCGGTTGACACGCGGTTTTCCCTGATCGTCTTCCCAGACGACTCTGAATTCGATCACTCTGTCAGGTTCTATCATGCGTTCAAGTACCGCATGGTCTTCATATTCCGGGTGAGCCTGGATCACAGGTTCCAATGAAGTCAGGACTTCTTCAACTGTCTGAAGAAATTCAGGTTCATTGCTGTTCTTTTCACGTGTCTCATTCAAGACGCGTTCGACATATCCGTTCATAGTATTTCCTCCTAAAACGTATTTATTTTATTACAGTTTGAATACAGCGGAAACAAAGGACATAAAAAAATCATGCGCATTGCATGATCTTTTCTGAAACTATTTTTCAATTATTTCCATTCCGATCGCACGCTGGACTTTTGCCAGTTTAACGGCAGCGATCTTCCTTGCCTTTGCGGCACCGTCGTCCAGTGTTGTCTCGATCAGTCCGGAGCTGATGATCTCATTGTATCTGGTCTGGATCTCATTCAGCTTTCCGCATACCGCATCAGCGACTGCGCGTTTGAAGTCACCGTAGCCCTTGCCTTCGAATTCCTGCTCAATGTCAGCCATACTGCGGTCATCCTGCAGGGAAGACAGGATCTGCATCAGGTTGGAGATGCCGGGCTGGTTGACAGGGTCGAAATGAACACGTCCCAGGGAGTCTGTCACCGCAGACATGACCTTTTTGCGGGCGACTTTCTCGCTGTCCAGCAGATAGATGCATCCCTTATTGGTCTCATCGGATTTGGACATCTTCTTTTCCGGGTTGGAAAGGGACATGATGCGGGCACCTGTCTTTGCAACGAGCGGTTCGGGTACCCTGAAGAGATCGCCGTACCGGTTGTTCATGCGGATCGCCAGGTCTCTTGTCAGTTCTACATGCTGTTTCTGGTCATCACCGACCGGAACATAATCCGGGTCATACAGCAGGATATCCGCTGCCATCAGGGAAGGGTATGTATACAGGCCGCCGGACAGGTTGGTCTCACCATGAGCCTGCTTGTCCTTGAACTGTGTCATACGGTTCAGTTCACCCATATATGTATGGCAGCACATGATGTAGCCGAGCTGTGCATGCTGGGGAACATCTGTCTGCAGGAAGATGGTTGCCTTGGATGGATCCAGTCCGCACGCAAGATACAGCGCGACACAGTCCTTCAGGTTCTTCTGCAGTTCTGCCGGGTCCTGGGGAACTGTGATGCAGTGCAGGTTTGCGATAAACGCAAACATTTCATATTCATCCTGGTAATCGACAAAGTGTCTCAGTGCACCGATATAGTTACCCAGGTGCAGCTGTCCGGTAGGTTTGATTCCGCTTAACATTCGTTTCATGATGTGATCTCCTTCCAGTAAAAACGTCCCTTCAAATGAAGGGACGCATAGTTTCCATGCGCGGTGCCACCCGACTTATCCATACATCATGTACGGATCACTTTACGGGATAACGGGCCGTCCGATGTAATAAGCTCCCAGGCTCCAATGCTTGAGCACACATGAATGGCTTTCATCTTCCGCCATCTTTCTGCACATGCCTTGCTGTCGCCGCACCTGATCATTGCTGTAATTATTTAAGCACAAAACTTACGGGTGTTCAATCAGTCAAGAAACGGATCCATCAGTTTTTCAACTTCAGGAAGATGCTTGAACTCCGGATGTTCGTACAATCTGCCGCGTGCCATGACCATTGTGACGTTTCGCAGTGCCTTCAGGTCTTCCAGAGGATTTCCCTTAGTGACGATCAGGTCTGCGCACTTGCCGGGTTCAACGGAACCGGTAATGTCACCGATACCTGCAAGCTGCGCATTTCTGAGTGTTGCCGTATACAGTGCGAAACGGTTGGATACGCCGACATATTTATGGAAGTAAACAAGCTCCCGCCAGAAGTCATACTGTGTGATGTAGGGACAGCCTACATCGTTTCCCAAGGCGACCGGGATATCGTTTGCCAGAGCTGCCTTTGCGCATTCAATGATCCCGTTGAATACGAGGTCGCCGTTGTACTTTTCTACTTCACTGACATGACTGATCGAAGGATCAAGCAGTGAATAGGGAAGCGCAGGGGAGAGCGTCGTTGTCAGGAAGGCGTTTTTCTCTTTGAACAGAGCGATGATGTCATCATCCGGCATGCCGCCGTGTTCAATGGAGTCCACTCCGTTGATCAGGGCAACACGTACGCCTTCAGCACTCTCTGTATGTGCCGCTACTTTATAGCCGAGTCTGTGTGCTTCATCACATGCCGCTTTGACGATGGAAGGCGGCATCTTCAGTTCGCCGGGCACGCCTTTTTCCTTGGCATCCAGAACGCCTCCGGTGATCATCAGCTTGATGAGGTCTACATGTTCGGCATCACGTGCCTGTACCATGGCAACTGCCTCTTCTTCATTTCTGACAGGCATTGCGACAGAACCGGCCATGTGTCCGCCCGGAACGGAAATACCTTCATTTGAACTGAGGATACGCGGACCATCCAGTGTCCCGTTCAGGATCTCGTCACGTACCTTGGAATCATAGTCGCGCAGACCGCCGACTGTTCTGACTGTCGTTACACCGCTCATCAGGGCAGTCCTGGCAAAACCGGCTACCATATGATAGGCAACTCTGGAAGAAACGGGGTTGCTGAAGATCAGTTTGACAAGCTTTGTGTTGTCTCTCTGTTTCTTCGGAGGCTTGCCGGACCCGGCAAGATGGACATGCATATTGATCAGACCCGGCATCACATAACGGTGCTTCAGATCGATCTTCTCATAACCATAGATATGTGAGCTGTCATCTACGATATCTTCAATGATACCGTCGTTGATCAGGATCGCTTTGTGCTCAACCGGCTCCATATGCTCGGTACCGTCAAGAATGATACCGTTCATGAGTGCGTACTTCATAATGATAGTTCTCCTTCAATACTGAGAACATTATACTGTGAAACAGGGCTGCAGATTCAGACTTTACGGGCAATGAGATGACAAACACAGAGAAATTTGAAAAAAGTGTTGCAAAACTCTCTCCTTTGGAGTAGTATAACTAAGCAAGTTAAATGACTTCTTAGCTCAGTTGGTAGAGCAACTGACTCTTAATCAGTGGGTCTAGGGTTCGAGTCCCTAAGAGGTCACCATGTAGAAAAGGCTTATTGATCGGTAAATCTGGTCGATAAGTTTTTTTGTGTTTCACTCTACAATTGAGAATAGTGCAGATATTTTTGTGGATCTTTGTAAAACCTAATTTATAAATATATCGGGTAATATTTAAGCCACCGTAAAAATACTGCATAAGCAATAAAATGACTGACGTACAATTAATTGTACGTTAATCTGATGTTGGGAGGTGAATACTATGATTGCAGTAAACTATTCACAATTCAGAGAAAAAATGAAGAGCCATCTTGATCTTGTGACAGATTCTTATGAGACGGTTGTTGTGACAAGAAAAGAAAATAAAAACGTTGTCATAATGTCAGAAGAAACTTACAACAATCTTATTGAAAACATATATGTGATGGGAAATAAAACTAATTATGATTGGCTGATGGAGTCAAAAGCTCAGCTTGAAAAGGGAAAATATTCTGCATACCAGCTGATTGAGGATGTTGATGAATAAAATGTTTACTGAAAACGGCCGGCTGGACTATATCTATTGGGAGACAGAGGACAGAAAAACATTAAAAAGAATCAATAAACTACTGGATGATATTGATAGAAATGGAAATGAAGGAATTGGAAAGCCAGAACCTTTGAGCGGTAATCTTTCTGAGTTCTGGAGTCGGAGGATCAACGATAAAGATCGTCTGATTTACAAAGTCGAAGGTGATAACATATATATTCTTGCCTGCAGATATCACTATTCAGACCACTGAAATCATATTTGAAAAAAGCAGTCATCATATATATGGAATCACCGAAATGAAAGGAGAGATTATGACCGGAAAACCAACTCATCCGGGAACTGTCCTACTGGAAGATATTATGAAACCGCTGAATCTGTCAGTTACAGAAACAGCCAGATTGCTTGGGGTAAGCCGAAAAAGCTTTATCTGATTTGATTAACGAAAAATCTTCATTGAGTCATGAAATGGCAATCAGAATTGCTAAAGCTGCAAACACTTCACCTGAAAGCTGGATGAACATGCAGCAGAAACTGACTCTTTTGACTGCATATCAGAACGAGCTGAAGAACGTAAAACTTTTTCCGCTGACAACGATTTGATAGGAATTTGCTGATTATTGTAAAAAATGGCTTATTGATCGGGTATCCTGATGAATAATTTTTTAATGCGGCAGATATTAAATGGGTAACTATGGTTCAGAACGGTCAGAATTCTGACTTCATAAATGTTTATCAGATTACCATGTAAATCAGCTGTCCCTGATCAAAATCAATGCCTTAACCATATCCGTATTATATGATTAAGATACAGTTTTGGAAGAAAACAAAAGATATGAAAGCAGTATTAATTCACACAAGCCCGGTTTCGCTGAACGATCTGAAAGCTCTTTTCAAGGAGATCATTCCGGAAGTAGAAATGGTGAATATCATTGATGATTCACTGCTGGACGAAGTAAAAAAGAACGGACAGATAAACCCTGCAATCATCAGCAGAATGTGTTCGTATGTACAGGTTGCCAAGACATTAAAGCCTGATCTGATCTTCAACCAGTGCTCATCTGTTGGTGAAGCATTTGACATTGCCAGACAGCAGGCAGACTGCAAGACTCTGAAAATCGATGAAGCAATGGCTGAAAAGGCTGTTGAACTTGGTTCAAAGATCGGTGTTGTTGCGACCGTAGGTTCTACGGTTAATCCCAGCTGCAATCTGGTCAGAAGAAAAGCCTTAGAAGCGGGAAAGGATGTTGCTGTAACCGGATATCTGGTAGACGGTGCTCTGGACATCTTAATGAGCGGTGATGCAGACAAGCATAATGAACTTGTAATCAAGGCGATCCGTAAGGCTGAAGCAGAAAACGATGTGGTCATTCTGGCTCAGGGCTCAATGACCGCCATCCTGCCGTTATTAGGACACTAAGCGGGAATCCTCGGCAATTCAATTGCCGCAGATGAAAGCGCACCATAAGTCTGCTTCTCATAGTCTTTTCGTATTTATTTATAATGTTAAAAATGGTATACTATGTGTATGAAAGAAAATCTCGTTCATTATAGGACTTCTGTATGTAATATCAATTACCATGTGGTATGGTCTGTGAAGTATC
>JAILLA010000103.1 GCA_024693325.1 Solobacterium sp. | reverse complement strand
ATGAAAGCCGGTCTTATGTGCTGATATGGCCGGATCATGAAAAGGGCAGCCGCAGCTGCCCATGTACATGATGTCCTTAATATGTGTCTGCCTTGATGTCTCCGGATACCGAAGAAGCGATCACATTGATCTGTCCCTCGCCGATCCTCAGCGTCTTGCCTGCTCTGTAATCCGGTTTGCCGGTCTTGTTTTTCAGATCTCCGCTGACTGTGCTGAATTCCGCGCTCCATTCCGGATCTTTCAGTGAGAGGTCGATGTCACCGGATACGGAATGTACTTCAATATGTGCGATCCTGTTGGGTGTTCCGATCTCGATATCGCCGGATACGGAAGAAACTTCGATCTCCGGCGCATCCGTTTCCAGTTCGATATCACCGGATCTGCCGGATATGACGATACGCTCTCCGGTATGAGCGGAAATATCGATGTCTCCCGATACCGTTTCAATTTCCGCGTTTCCGCTGCAGCAGTTCATCTCCAGGTCACCTGAACTCAGTTTTATTTCCGATCTCAGTGCATTGACGTTTACCAGGTTTACATCGCCGCTGCGTACCAGGATTCTTAGTTTTTCCGTATCGGTCTGTTCAAGCCTGATATCACCGCTGCCGCTTTTAATGTCCGCAGAAACAAGATTGATATCCCTGATCATAATATCACCGCTGGTATTACGGATCTCCATCATGTCACAGCAGCAGGGGACAGTCAGTTCGAGATCGCCATGTCCGTCTGAGATATTGAGAAAGAAGGTGTCATCACGGACCTCGTGATCCACCCGGCAGTTATTGGTGCCGAACAGATTGATACCCTTGCGGAATACATACTCAAACCTGTCACCGGTGCTGATCGTCATATCTGCGCTTGCATGGTCCGTATGGATCACAACATTTCCGCAGTGCCCGTCATGAGATCCGCAGACCGTTTCCGGTTCACTGTCTCCGCTTCTTCCGGCTGAACGGAAGACGGAAGCCAGTTCGGAGAGTATGTTTTTCAGGGAAAGCTCACCTTTGCCTGACAGTTCCGTAATTCCTTCTGCAGCTTCACGGGGATCACCGAGTTCTTCCGAGATCTCTTCTTCACTCATGCCGCTGCGGATCCCTTCATCAAAGTGATGTTCAAATTCTTCCAGGATCTCATTCCGTGATTCCGCGTCCATATCTGCCAGTACTTCCGCAAGAATACCGATATATTCATTTCTCTTCATAACAGTCTGCCTGTCCTTTCCACAAATTGTTCCCATTCTTTTTTTCCGGCTTCCTGGTAACGGAGGCCTTCCGGTGTAATGTGATAATACTTTCTTGCCGGACCGCTGCTGGATTCAACAAGATATGTTTCTACATATGCATTATCTTTGAGTCTTTTCAGTACCAGATACAATGTACCTGCTGTGATCTCCAGTTCCGAGGCGATCGTTTCCGTCAGTTCATATCCGTACATATCCCTCTTCCTCAGCTGTGACAGCACACAGAGATCCAGCACGCCGCGCTTTAACTGTGCATCCATATGATTACCTCCGCCTATACAATATCACATACTATTATGTAACGCAATATACTATGTGATACAATTGTCACTGATCAGGGGGAAGAGCAAAAAAAAGAACGCAGCCGGTACTGCATACCGTTCTGCGTCCATTTCTTTCCCTCGGAATATGTTGTCAGAGGATCACTGCAGCTGTTACACAGCCTGCTTTTTCCTGTGATGCACAGACTGTTACTTCAGTACCGGCATCAGCCTTGATGATCCATTCAAGCTTCTTTCTCTGCTTGCCGTTGGCCATTGTAGAAAGGTTTCCGTAAGCGGAGCCTGTTCTTGTCCTGCTGTAGCCGTCCAGATTTCCGATCTCGTCTTCCTTCTTTCCGGAGACAACATCCGCGTCGATCGTTACCTTGACAGATTTCGCAATTCCCATCTTCACAGCTTCATCTGTGATGTTGGTAGGGAGATATCCGGTGTTGCCGACAACTGCTGTGACTTTGTATACACCGTCGGATACTTTTTCTGCTGTCAGGGTATCGATGATCAGGTGCGGTACGGCTTTTGCAAAGCGGACCATGAACCTGGTCATGTTCTCGCAGACTTCCGTCAGGAACTTCTGAGGAGGATTCTGCTGTGTGAACTTATAGTTGAATCCGCCCAGCTCTACCTTGCCGAATACAGGGTGATCAAATTCCTGCCAGTCGACATAGTATTCAGGAGCGTTTTCCTTGACCCAGTCCATTGCGGCATTGAAACGTTTGATGCCGACAGAAGGATCTTCCGCCCTGCGTGCGTTCCAGTCATACGGAACACCGATACGCTTAGCCAGATCCCAGAATTCGATCGTGTAGGCGATCAGCCCCTGTGACTGATAGCACCAGTCATCAAATGCGCCGGAATCGTAGTTTGCCTGATCCTGGATAAAGGAATCATAAATGTTCAGAGGTTCATATCCTGTTTCTTCCTGGCACATCTTTGCGATCTGTACGAAGGACTTGATGTCATCCTTGGAAACAGTTTCGGGTTTTCTTGTTCCGGGAGGGTAGAGGATGATTCCGCCTGATGTATGGTTTGTTGAAACAGCACAGATGTTCGGATGGGAAATGATCCAGTCTGCCATAGCCTTTGTTTCAGGATTGCTCAGCGGATATTTGCCTGCGCCGGCCTGTCTGTTTTCAGGGAACCAGCCGTAAGGATAGTTACGGTTGAAGTCCAGTGCCCAGTCGGGCTTTTTGCGCTTCAGGTTCTCATCACCGTCAAACGGTTCGAAGACGCCTTCCGGATAGATATCGAAGAATTCGCCGTCTGTATCACCGGGATCCCTGAAGATCATGCGTGTTGGATCAGCTTCATCTTTTTTCCATGCGCCGTAAACGGTAGGGATACGCATCATACGGATGACGCCGTCGCCATCCAGGTCTTCTTCCTTGATGCCGCCTGCCTTCGGGTTATGAACACGGTTTACGGAACGCAGTGTATAGGGAGTCGTGAGATATGTCTCACATCCGTCCGGAGAAACTCTCGGGATCACATATACTGTCTCGGTATCAAGCAGTTTGGTGACTGTGAGATCAGTGCCGTAATTGCTGAGCAGATAGTCTGCTGCGTGCAGGGCAGCCATGGAACCTGTGACTTCACCGGCATGGTGCAGTCCATCGATATGGAATGCAGGTTTTGTTGAAGGATCACCTGTTTTTTTGTTGGTGATCGTCAGTGCCAGAACGTCTCTTCCTTCTTCTGTGACACAGATGCTTTCAAGAGAACAGAGGTCAGGATAGGTTTCCGTGAAATACTCCAGGTTGGTTTTCACTTCATCGTAGAGCCAGTAATGATCGTACTTGAATGTTGTTTTCATGATGCCCTTCTTTCTTACAGTACCTTGCTGAGGAATTCTTTTGTACGCGGATTCTGCGGATGTTCGAATAATTCTTCCGGCGTGCCTTCTTCAGCGATAATCCCGTCATCGATGAACAGTACGCGGTCGGATATCTCTCTGGCGAATCCCATTTCATGGGTGACGATAACACAGGTCATGCCGGATTCGGCAAGCTTTTTGATGACGTCCAGAACATCCTTGACCATTTCCGGGTCAAGCGCCGATGTCGGTTCATCAAACAGCATGACATCCGGATGCATCGCCATTGCCCTGACGATCGCCAGACGCTGTTTCTGTCCGCCTGAGAGCTTTCTCGGGTATTCGTTTGCTTTGTCATCCAGACCGACTGTCCGCAGAAGCTCCATAGCTTCTTTCTCAGCCTGATCCTTCGGTATTTTCTTTTCCAGTACAGGTGCCAGGGTGATGTTGTCCATGACACTCAGATGGGGGAATACATTGAACTGCTGGAATACCATGCCGATCTTCTGACGATGGAGATCCAGGTTGGTGCTCTTTGAATCGAGTACATTTCCTTCAAAGATGACCTGACCGCCGGTAGGCTCCTCCAGCAGGTTCAGGCATCTCAGGAATGTTGATTTTCCTCCTCCGGAAGGTCCGATGATCGAAACGACTTCTCCTTTGATGATCTTTTCATTGATCCCTTTCAGGACCTTCAGGTCACCGAAGTCCTTTCTCAGGTCAACTGTTTCGATCAGTACGTTATTTGTCTCAGTCACTGACAGCGAACCTCCTTTCCATCATTCTGATCAGCCATGACAGCACTACCGTCATAATGAGGTAGATGCCGGCGATAATGAACAGCGGCTGCCAGAACAGGTATTTATTTGCCAGCAGGGTCCTGGTGTACATCAGTTCGTACATCATGAACGTGCCTGCCAGGGATGTTTCCTTGATCATTGCGATATATTCGTTGGCAAGTGCAGGCAGGATGTTCTTGATCGCCTGCGGCATGATGATCTTCGTCATCGTATGGCTTGCGGTAAGACCGAGCGACCTTGCGGCTTCTGTCTGTCCTTTGTCAACGGAGTTGATGCCGCTTCTGATGATCTCGGAAACATATGCGCTGGAGTTGATGATCAGTGCCAGCACGACCGTGAATTCCTTGCTGAAGATATCATTCATGACAGGGAATGCCATCGGCAGGAAGTAATATGCGATGTACATCTGTACAAGCAGCGGGGTTCCGCGGATGACAGTTACGTAGACCTTGATGATCGCGTGGAGGATCCTGCTTTTGGAAAGTCTTCCGATCGCGACCAGTGAGCCGAGAATCGTTCCGAAGAATACGGCGATAAACGCATACTGCAGCGTTCCGGCCGCACCCTTCAGAAAGATCGGCCAATATTCAAGAAATACTTCTATCAATCCTTTTCCCATGTCTTACCCCCGTTTTTCGAAGTGAACTTGTCAGTCTTCAATGCCTGCAGCCGCCTTTGCTTCGCTGTACCATGTCTTATACAGGTCTTTGCTGTTGACGAAGTCGAGGATCGTGTTGATCGTTTCCATCAGGCTTGTTTCGCCTTTCTTGGCAGCACATACGTTTCCTTCATGGATACCGTACATTTCAAGATCGAATTTGACGCCTGTCAGTGCAAACTGTCCGTCGGACTGTTTGACATAGTTTTCAGCAGTGTTGCCGTCAAGCGCAACAGCATCGCATTTGCCGGATGCCAGTCCGAGAACTGCCTGGTCAAGTGTAGCTACTTTTTCGAGTTCTGTTTTGTCGCCGCCTTCAAGCGTCAGGATCTGGTCTGTAACATACATTTCCTGCAGGGAGTTTGCCTGGGCAAGGATATGAGCGCCGACAAAGTCCTCAAGCGTCTTGTATTTATCAACATCGCCTGCTGCGACGATCAGTGTATGATAGTTGTCATTGTCCGGATCACCGATATAGCCTTTTGACAGTTCATAGGATTCTTCTCTGTCTGCTTTCCAGCCGTAGCCGCTGAATGCCATATCTGCTTTTCCCGCATCGACTGCGACCAGTGTGGAACCGAAGTCCATCGTTTCGATCGCCAGGTCAACACCCAGGCAGTCAGCGATATACTTCGCAAGCATCATTTCCGAGCCGTAGATCGTTCCGTCATCCGTGATCCATTCCGCTGCGGGATAGTCAGGTGATGTGGAGATCGTCATAACACCCTTGTCGAGGATGCTCTTGAGAACGCCGTCGGCATTGCTGAGGTCAAGCTCGGGTTTTTCAAGATCTGTTGTATCCAGCAGATATGCGTAAGTGGAGTTGACTCCTGTTTTGGGTTCTGCTGCAGTACCGCTGCCATCTGATGTGGAAGCGGAGCCTGATGAGCAGGCTGCCATTGATAATGCGAGCAGTGCGGCTGCGGAAGCCTTCATGATCTGATTCTTTTTCATTTTTTCTTTCTCCTTCTATTACAGTTAATGTTCTATCAGGGAGGCCCTTAAGAACAAAAAAGCCGCCCTTGTCCAGGGACGACTGTTGATCGCGGTACCACTCTGGTTGCCGGCACAAATATACCGGCCTCTCTGATCCTTAACGGGGAATTGCGGTTTTCCATACTGTCAGTTCCGGAAAACTCCTCGCAGATGCGGTTCACTGTATGCGGTGCCGCCGGACTTCCACTCTGTTCCGGCTCGCTGATGGACGTGTACAGCTACTCTTCTGTTCATCGGATTAATCATGATGATAAAAGACAGGAACTTTTATGTCAACAAAGGATAAACGCAAAAATGTAAATTTGATAAAAAGTCAGGAATTGTATGAAAAAGTTTTCATCAGAGGTATAGCAGCGGCGAATATGAAAAATCGGTTTCGTTGTAGGGTATGCATATCTGTTATTGTACAGCCGGTACCTGTGTTATGATGAAGCGGCTTTAAAAGGCAGCTGACAACAGCAGTTACTGAAGGAAGACCGGAACATCCCGGCTGCCGGCAGTCATACTGTGCATTCTGACAGTAAGATGGACACAGGGTCCATATAATAAAAAGTGTGAGGTTTACCATATGCAAAGTCTGTTCATAGCAGCAAGAGCTGTGATCCCGGTCACCCTGATCATGATACTGGGGGCCTTGACAAAGAAACTCGGAACGGTCAGTGAAAAGTCATTCAAGGATTTCAACTGGGTCGTATTCCACTACTGCCTGCCGGTCTCATTATTCATGAATATCGTGAATGCCGATCTCAGCACGCTCAGCAACATCTCCCTGATCATCTTCGCGATCGCTTCGATCCTGATTATCATCGGGGTATCAATGCTGGTGACGAGAAACAGTTCTCTCCCGGATGAAAAGCTGGGTGTCATTATCCAGGGCCTGTTCAGAACAAACTTCGCGATCCTGGGTGTTCCCATTGTTGAGGGGATCTACGGAGCGGGAAATGCCGCGGCTGCGTCGGTCATGATCGCATTCGTGCTCCCGGTGTTCAATATCACGGCAGTGCTTGTGCTGCAGAAATACTCCGGGAAGCAGGCTGATCTGAAGAAAACATTGATGAATGTACTGAAAAATCCCCTGATCATTGGCGCGCTGATCGGATTCGTATTCAAGATCCTCAGGCTTCCGCTGCCCGAACTGGCAGTCAGTACGATCCAGACATTCAACAAGATGACAACGCCGCTGTCATTATTTGTTCTGGGCGGATGCTTCAACTACACGTCGCTGGCAGACAATAAAAAACTGCTCGGGATCTATGCCGTGCTGAAAATGATCGTGGTCCCCATGATCGTTCTGACGGCTGCGGTCATGATCGGCTACAGAGGGGAAGAACTGGTAACACTGCTGGTACTGTTCGGAGGACCTGCAGCGATCAGCTCCTATACGATGGCTGTCCAGATGGGACTGGACGGAGACCTGGCATCCCAGTGTGTCGTCATATCAACGATCGCCGTTGTTGTGACGATGTTCCTGTTTATCACCGGGTTCAGCGCCCTCGGCCTGCTTTAATAAAATACTGTGAGCATTGTGTGATCCACGATACTCACAGTTTTTTTAGTCTTGATCTTTGACGAAATAATGTCTTGCGATCCAGGTCGAGATACCATCCAGACCCGGATATACGATACGCTCATTGACATTGTACTGATCCAGCATGTCGCGGATGCGCCAGCGCAGATCCTTGGAAATGATGTATTTGATGGTCTTCTGATTATCGTTGTTCGCGAAGAAATCAACGATGCTGTGCATATGGGTAGGCACGATCGAGAAGAACGAATACTGGTTGACGATGCGGGGATCGATGGAAGGCGGTTCGATGAACATCATACTGCGGCCCTGCATGTCCTCGTCATACTGCCTCAGACTGCTGCAGGCTTCATTGAACATGTCCACCGAATAGATCGTCGTATTGTATTTCTTCGTAACTGCCCTGTATGAAGCAGGAAGATGCCGGTACTGTTCGTCCAGATCGACTCTCCATACGACACCGTCGTATTTGTTGATGTTGTCCATGTTCCGTTCCGTGACCGCGAAATGCAGGGCAATCAGCGGTGACCTGGACCAGTCAAGCAGTCTGGTAGGAAGCCCGTGGTGCTGGCCGAGTATCATCTGGCGCCAGATGGAATCCTTGATGGAGGGATCCTCCAGGGCAGCGTATTTTGTGAAGTTGCGCAGGATGGAAGGCTCGAGAATGGCTTTCTTTTCCTTACAGTTGCGGTCCAGGGAAGTGACGATCTCATAGTCGGCACGCGTCATACCGCGATAAACATACAGATTTCTGTTCCTGTCGATGTCAGAGCGGTAAGTCTGCTCGGTCAGCAGGGGATAAAGGTCTTCCATCGTATTGATATAGATCTCTTTGATCATAAAGTGGTCTCCTAAGTACTTATATCATACCCGTTTTCCGGAAGGGATTCAAAAAGGCCATGGCTGGACCATGGCCTGGAACCTTCCGCTTATTCGTCGCCGAATGAGATGCCGAGAAGCTTCGCTTCCTGGATGATGCTTGCGTTCGGGTCAACTGTTTTCAGATTGCCTGCTACTTCTTTCAGCGGTGCTTTTACGATCTCACGGTTTCTGTAGGCAACCATGAATCCGTATTCTTTATTGAGGATCAGCTGTCCTGCTTCAGCACCGAGACGGCTTGCAAATACTCTGTCATAAGGGCACGGTGCGCCGCCGCGCTGTGTATGTCCGGGAACGGTCACTCTGACTTCTCTGCCTGTTCTTTCAAGGATCTGGGCAGCCAGTTCATAGGATACTGACGGATATTCTGATTTAGCGAGTTTCTTCTTGTACTGCTTCTTTGTCAGTGCAGCGTCTTCCTTGGAGATCGCGCCTTCAGCGACAGCCAGGATCGTGAAGCGGTGTCCGCTCTTTGAACGCTCTTCAATGACTTCAATGACCTTGTCGATGTCATAAGGGATCTCAGGGAGAAGGATGATGTCTGCGCCGCCGGCGATACCTGCGTTCAGAGGCAGCCATCCTACTTTATGACCCATGATCTCAACGATGAATACACGGCCGTGTGAACTTGCGGTCGTATGGATCTCATCGATCGCACGTGTAGCGATATCAACGGCCGACTGGAAGCCGAATGTCATATCTGTTCCCCAGAGGTCATTATCGATGGTCTTCGGAAGGGAGATGACGTTAAGGCCTTCTTCACTCAGCAGATTAGCTGTCTTATGTGAACCGTTGCCGCCGAGTACAACAAGGCAGTTCAGCTGAAGCTTGTAATATGTGTCCTTCATCGCTTCAACTTTGTTGACGCCTTTTTCATCCGGTTCACGGATTGTTTTGAACGGAACACGGCTTGTGCCGAGAATGGTTCCGCCAATCGTCAGAATGTTGGAAAAGTCTTCTTCGGTCAGAATTCTGAAATGGCTGTAAATCAGTCCTTTGTATCCTTCATCAAAGCCATAGAATTCAACGGGCTCTTTACTGTTGCGGGTAACTGTTTTGAACACACCGCGCATAGCAGCGTTAAGTGCCTGGCAGTCGCCTCCGCTTGTAAGCATACCGATCCTTAACATGTCATTATCCTCCTGAATGATAGTTATGATTACCTGAAAAGGTATTTATCTACATACCTGTATCATAACGCAAAAACTATCATAATCTCAATTCTTAATCATAATATGCCTCAATATTTTTGCCGTCCGAAACGATGCTGACATTGCCCTGATAAGTCAGGAAAACCTGCACGTCATATTTGTCCAGCAGTTCAAGTGTTTTGTCTTCGCCGCCCTCGGAAGCAGAGCATGTAATAACAGCATATTCAGGCTGTACAGAAGGGATCAGGTTCTTCAGCTGCTTCTGATAATTGCCGTGATAAGGCACTTTCAGGACATCATAGGTATTGCTGTCTTCAGCCAGGAATTCCTTGATCCTGTCGTTCTGGGCGTCGCCCATCATCAGGAAGGATGTCTGTCCGTACTGCACGGTTATGATCAGGGAAGAGTTGTTGGAATCATCCGAATCATAATCGTCTGCGTCAGGTCCGTCGACCGTATACTGAACGCCGTCCAGCGTAAAGCGGATCTGTTCATCACCGAATACGATCTCACTCTGAATGCCCGCAGCCTTCAGGGCAGAGATCAGGTCGTCGTATTCATTGCTGTCTTTGGGATAGTCGGATAACAGGACACGTCTGACTTCAACGGATTCCAGTATCTCATCGGCGCTTCCGATATGGTCCTTATCAAAGTGGGTCAGGATCAATGTGTCCAGTGTCCTGATGTTCAGACTGTTCAGTGTGCTCAGTATATACGGCGCGAATCCGTCCAGTCCCGTATCGATCAGGACTGCGCTCTCATCTGTATAGAGCAGGATGGCATCTGCTTTTCCCGCATTGAAGAATTTTACGGAAAGCTGATCTGTTCTGCTGCTTTCAGGTGCTGCGCATCCGATTGCTGCTGCAAGGGCAGCACAGAGGATCAGTTTTCTGATGTGTTTCAGCATATGCACTTCCTCCTTGCCTGTATTGTAAGACAGAATCGGACGCAGTATGTGAGGGATAACTGAAGTTTATGCGAAAGATCATTCTGACAAGGAAACACAGATCGGGGAATCATTTTTCGTGTAAAAGCGGCTGAGCGGAAACAGACGGTACGTTTTGCGGACAGATAAAAAAGATGCAGTACCGCCGGCAGTGAATGAATACTGCTCAGTTGCTGCATCCTGTTATGATCAGTTCAATGAACCGAATGCTTTCTTTTTCCACTTCCCCCGGCGGAACGCAATGGCTGTCATTGCTGCACCTAATACCCATGAGATCAGCAGCGAGATAAAGATACAGGAACTGCTGCCGTTGGGCAGGTCGGGAGTCCTTGTCATCCATGAGATCAGGTACGCAAGCGGCACACGGATCAGGATCGTTGTGACCATTGAGATGATCATGGGCGTGACCGTGTCTCCGGCACCTCTCATGACACCGGATATGGACTGGGTATATGCCATCGCAACATAACCGATCATCAGGATCTTCAGCATGGAATAGCTCAGCTGGACCAGTTCTTCGGTGGATGTAAAGATATGCATCAGCGGTTTTCCGAACAGGAAGATCAGTGATACAAGCACGATGGATGTTCCTACGGCAACCACGGTCCCTTCACGGGCACCCTGTTCGACACGGTCCATCTTGGCTGCGCCTACATTCTGGGCAGCGAACGTTGTCATGGCAGAACCGAATGAGAACGTCGGCATCATGACAAAGCCGTCGATACGCATGACGATGACGTTTGCGGCGATGAACATTTCCCCGAAGCTGTTGATCAGTGACTGAACGACAACGCTGGACATGGAGAAGATGACCTGTGTGAGTCCGGATGGAAGTCCGACGCGGATCAGCTCCCTGATGTACTTCATGTTAGGTTTCAGCATTTCCTTTTCAAATTTGAAGCAGTCCATGTGCATCAGTTTGCGCAATGACAGGATCGCCGAAATAAACTGCGCGATGACCGTTGCGTAGGCAACACCCGGCACGCCGAGTCCGACATGGGCAACAAATATATAGTCAAGTACGGTATTGATCACGGTCGCGGTAAACAGGTAGACCAGTGCCGAGAAGGAATCGCCCAGTCCTCTCAGGATCGCGCCGAGGATAAAGTAGAACGCATTGCCGGCAATGCCCAGGAAGACGATCGTCAGATACTGGGCGCACCAGTCCAGTACGCTCGGCGGCGTATTGACGAGTTTCAGCATCGGCCTGATCACAAACGGTGTCATGCACATGATAAACAGGGACGCTGCCGCTGTAACGAATATGCAGGCGCCGATCGATCTGGCTAGATCATCCTGCTGTCTGGCGCCGAAATACTTTGCGACGACGATGCCCGCACCGGTACTGATGCCGATGATCAGGACAAACAGGAGATTCATGATCGGTCCCGCGGAACCGACTGCCGCAAGGGCGTTGTCACCGATAAATTTTCCGACAATGACACTGTCTGCCGTGTTGTATAACTGCTGCGCCACATTCCCTATCAGCATCGGTATAGCGAATGCGACGATCTTCTGCCGGCAGCTGCCGTATGTCATGTCGATCTGCTGTGTAATGGAAGCCATAGTCACCTCTGTTTCATAACACTAGCAGGAACAGCACAAACATGCAATCACAACACATTGTTAAATGCAGGAAAGTGCTACAATAAAAACAGATTACTTTTTTATTCATAATATTCTGAATTGGAAGGGGACTTTATGAAAATCGTATTAGAGCATCTGACAAAACGTTACCCGAACCGCAACAAGAAGATCGGCGGATTTGTTGTTGCGGTGGATGACTTCAACTTCGAGATCCCGGACGGACAGCTGATCGGTCTGCTCGGACCTTCGGGATGCGGAAAAAGCACTACGCTGAATATGATCTGCGGTCTTGAAACACCGACCGAGGGGAAGATCTATTTCGGCGACGATGATGTGACTGAACTGCCTCCCGAGAAACGCGGAGTCGGTATGGTCTTCCAGAGCTATGCCCTGTATCCTCACCTGACTGTCAGACAGAACATCATGTTCCCGCTGGAAAACCTGAAGGGGGCCCAGAAACTGACGAAGGCAGAGATGGAAAGACGTGCCCAGGAAGCTGCCGAGATGGTCCAGATCGAACGTCTCATGGACAATAAGCCTTCTGAGATGTCAGGCGGACAGCAGCAGCGTGTTGCCATTGCGAGAGCACTGGTCAAGAGACCGAGAGTCCTGCTTCTGGATGAACCGCTCTCCAACCTGGACGCAAGACTGAGGCTGCAGACACGTGAAGAGATCCGCAGGATCCAGCAGGAGACAAAGATCACGACTGTTTTCGTCACGCATGACCAGGAAGAAGCCATGAGCATCTCTGATATGATCGTCGTCATGTCTGCCGGTGTTTTCCAGCAGATGGGCAGACCGCAGGATGTATATGATCATCCGAAAAACCTGTTTGTAGCGAAGTTCCTCGGGACACCGGCGATCAATGTCTTTGACGGAGCAGTCAGGGCAGGAAAACTGTACCTCGGTGAAGATGCGGTAATGGATGTCGGAGGTGTTGAAGACCAGGAGGTCTATGTCGGCATCCGTCCTGAGGGATTCATCCTGGATGACAACGGACCGATGCACTGCGGCCTGAACAGAGTGGAAGTCATGGGAAGGGATACAACAGTCGTATCGACACATCCTTCCGCACAGACCGACATGATCCGTGTGATCATTCCTTCCGAAAGCAGGACCGCTGCATTGGAAAACACAGTCAATTTCAGCCTGAAGCCGTTCAAGGTACATCTGTTCGATAAAAAGACCGAAGAGACGATTCCGTTCATATACGAATAGCAGGAGGTGCATATGTATAAAAACAGTGCAAAGGCCTGGCTGTATCTGCTGCCGGCCCTGATCTTCCTGTCCGTCTTCATGATCTATCCGCTGTTTGATGTCATGATCTATTCGGTAGAGGAAGGCTACAATTCCGCTTCCCAGACATACTTCGGCGTCGGTGCGTATAACTACAGATATGTACTGCGCGACCCGTATTTCCTGCAGGCGGTCAAGAATACATTTATCCTTGTTATCATTACGGTCCCCGTTTCGACCGGTGTGGCGCTTCTGATCTCATTGGGACTGAATTCCATCCAGAAGCTGAGGGACCTGTTCCAGACGATCTTCTTCCTGCCGTATGTCACCAATACGCTGGCAGTCGGTCTGGTATTCATGATCCTGTTCAAGAAGACTCCGTATTCGGACGGCTTCATCAACCTGATCATCAATGCCTTCGGAGGGAACACGATCGACTTCATCGAAGGTCCGTACTGGGCTAAGATGTTTGTCATGTGCTTCTATACCATCTGGGTGGTCATGCCGTTCAAGATCCTGATCCTGACCAGCGCGCTGGCCTCGGTCGATAAAGATCTGTACAAGGCAGCCAAGGTAGACGGCGCGACCAGCTTCCGGATCTTCCGGAAGATCACGCTCCCGATGATCTCACCGATGATCTTCTACCTGATCATCACCGGATTTATCGGCGCATTCAAGGCATACAGCGATGAAGTTGCGATCTTCGGAACAAACCTGAACGCTGCCGGCATGAATACGATCGTCGGCTATGTCTATGACATGCTGTACGGTGACAGCGGGGGATATCCTTCCTACGCGAGTGCTGCGGCACTGATCCTGTTCGCGATCGTCCTGACCATTACATGCATCAATCTGCTGGCCAGCAGGAAGACTACGGTTTCGTGAGGTGGACTATGACAACGATGAATGAAATTCAACAGGCTAAAAAGTCCGCTGAAAGAAGCCAGCGTATCCGCACGGTCATCACCTATACGCTGCTTGTCCTGTGGGGACTGATCGTCCTGTTCCCGTTTTACTGGATGATCCTGACATCACTGAAGAGCTACAGCGCTTATAACAGCGAATATATCCCGAAACTCTATACGACAGCCCCGACATTCCAGAACTATGCGGATGCGTTTACGGCCGTACCGCTTGCCAGATATTTCGGCAATACGATCATCTTTACGCTGATCACGACCATACTGATGCTGGTGGTAACGATCCTTGCGGCATTTGCCTTCTCAAGACTGGAATTCAAGGGAAAGAACCTCGTATTCACGATGTTCCTCGCACTCATGATGATCCCCAACGAACTGGTCATCATCACGAACTTCGTCACGATCACAAACGCAGGCTTGAGAAATACGTTTGCCGGTCTGATCCTGCCTTCGGTCGCCTCGATCTTCTATATCTACCTGCTGAAAGAGAACTTTGAGCAGATCCCGGAAGAACTGTACAAGGCAGCGAAGGTAGACGGTACGAGCGATCTCAAATATCTGCTCAAGGTCATGATCCCGATCTGCCAGCCGACGATCGTTACGATCACGATCCTGAAGGTCATCGAATGCTGGAACTCCTATGTATGGCCGAGACTGATCACGGATGACGCAATGTACTTCCTCGTTTCCAACGGTATCCAGGAGATCAGGGAAAACGGCTTCGGACGTGAAAACATCCCTGCCATGATGGCAGCTGTCGTTGTTATCTCGGTTCCGCTGATCATTCTGTTCCTGATCTTCCACAAGAAGATCATGGCGGGTGTTTCCCGGGGAGGCACGAAAGGCGCATGAGAAACTCATTATGGAAATGGATCCTTGGCTGTGCCTGCGCGCTGTCGCTGACAGGCTGCCACGGATCACAGGGCATCGAGGCGTTTGCTGTACCGGATCAATTTGATGAATCAAAGAATTATGAGATCACGTTCTGGGCAAAGAACGATACCAACAAGACCCAGACGAGGATCTACGAAAAAGCCATTTCTGATTTTGAAAAGCTGTATCCGAATATCACGGTCAACATGAGGCTGTATACGGACTACGGCAAGATCTACAACGATGTCATTACCAACATCGCCACGAATACGACTCCTAATGTATGCATTACATACCCGGACCATATCGCCACTTATCTGAGCGGTACGAATGTCATGGTCGGACTGGATGAACTGTTTGCGGACGGCAATTACGGATTCGGCGGAAGCCGGCTGAAGTATGACGGTCCCGACAGCAACGAAATGATCATGGAATTCCTGGATGAATGCATCGTCTCCGGAGCGCATTATGCCATCCCGTACATGCGTTCTACGGAAGCTGTTTACATCAATAAGACGTATGTTGAAAAACTCGGCTATGAACTGCCTGAGACACTGACATGGGACTTCATGTTCGAAGTCGCCGAAGCTGCTACAGCAAAAGACGCGTCCGGCAACTATAAAGTCAACGGACAGAAAGTCATGATCCCGATCATCTACAAGTCCACCGACAACATGATGATCCAGATGCTGAAGCAGAAAGGGGCAGGCTATTCCAATGAGAATGGTGAGATCGAGATCTTCAATGATACGACCAAAGAAATTCTCTATGAGGTCGCAAAGCACGCAAAGACCGGTGCCTTCTCGACATTCAAGATCTCAAGCTATCCTGCCAACTTCCTGGATGCAGGCCAGTGCATCTTTGCGATCGACTCGACAGCCGGCGCGACATGGATGGGTACATATGCGCCTCTGTCTGATATCAGCGCAGACAAATTCGTTGAATTTGAAACGGCAGTCAGAACAGTCCCGCAGTTCGATCCTTCCGATCCGTACATGATCTCACAGGGACCTTCCATCTGTATCTTCAACAAGCGTGATCCCCAGGAGGTCCTGGCATCCTGGCTGTTTGCCCAGTATCTGCTGACAAACGATGTCCAGATCGCCTATTCGGAAACAGAAGGATACGTCCCTGTAACGATGAAGGCAAGAAGCGACGCGTCCTATCAGGATTACCTGGCAAGAAGCGGAGAAGACAATGAACTCCATTACAATGTCAAGATCGAAGCGACACAGCTCCTGCTGGAAAACACCGAACATACATTTGTAACACCTGTCTTCAACGGTTCCACATCGCTGCGTGATGCGGCAGGACAGATGATCGAAAATGTCACCAAATCGGTCAACCGCAAGGAAACGATCGATGAGGCGTACATGGAAAAACTCTTCACGAATGTTTCTGCCCTGTACCGTCTGGATCAGGGATCTGCTGCCGGAGCAGAATCCAGGGAAGACCTGGGTCCGCTGCCTGCCACAGCGAAATGGATGCTTGGCATCCTGGCTGTCACATGGGTATGCATCGGCGTGTATGTCCTGCGCATGCGGGCAAAGCAAAAGAAAGAAACAGCCTGATCATCAATTATTCACAGCTTTCCGTTAATTCAGTTATAATGAATTATGTTCCATTGAAAGGGGGAACGATTATCATGAAGAAATTTACGAAAGTATTACTCTCATCAGTTCTTGTTCTTGCGGCAGGATGCGGCTCCAAGAAAGAAGAAGCTCCTGCAGCCGGAGCTGATTCAGCAAAATCCGAAGGCGTCATGACTTATGCAGAATACGCAGCTGCTGAACTGAATTCAGAAGTTACGATCGAAGCTTATGTTCAGGGTAAACAGTCCTGGTGGAATGACACAGCTACTGTCTATACACAGGACGCTGACGGCGCATATTTCCTGTATGGAATGGCATGCTCAGAAGCTGACTATGAAAAACTGGTCCCGGGTCAGAAGATCAAGGTCACGGGCTACAAGTCTGAATGGTCAGGTGAGATCGAGATCACAGATGCAACATTCGAACTGGAAGAAGGCAACTGGATCGCAACTGCTGTTGATGTAACAGATCTCCTCGGAAAAGACGAGATCATCGATCATCAGAACCAGCTGGTTTCCTTCAAGGACATGACAGTTGAAGCGAAAAAGGATGACAACGGCAATGATGTCGCATTCATGTACAACTGGGATGGCTCCGGTTCACAGGGTGATGACCTGTACTTCGACGTCTCCAAGGACGGCAAGACATACACATTCACTGTAGAAGCATATCTCTGTGACAGCAGCACTGATGTTTACAAGGCAGTTGAAGGTCTTGCAGTAGGCGATAAAGTTGATCTGGAAGGCTTCCTGTACTGGTATGAAGGCGTTAACCCGCACATCACAAAGGTTACAAAGAAATAACAATGGATCGCGGAAGCGGGAGATCTGATCTCCCGTTTTTCTTATGCGCAGACAGAAAAGGCTCCGGGTGAGCCTGTTCTGTGTCATGGAGGGGGTATGTCATAGTACCTTCTGAGGTACGGCTGCTTTCTGTTCTGATACATGTATTATATGACGGTACCGGTGGCTTTTCCTGTCATAAAAACATATAATCATGACTGCTTTTGTGATTTTTGTGTGCTTGATTAATATCTTCATCCGGTACATGTTTTTTGTGTCAAGTGCCTTCATTGGTTGTAAAATGATGATAAAGAATAAGGAGATTGAAATCATATGAATTTACTGCAGCTTTTACTGAGCGCTCTGCTTACCAATTCTTCCGTTAATTCCATGTCCAAAAAGACAGGATTGACATCCATTCTTGTAAGAAAGCTGATCATGGCAGCTCTGCCCATACTGATCAAGTATCTGACCAAGAACGTCCTTTCACAGGGCGGCGCAGCATCACTGCTGAACGCTCTGACACAGCATACAAGCAAGCGTTCCATGGCTGAACAGATCGACGAAGTTGACGAAGAAGACGGCGGCAAGATCATCCGTCATATCCTCGGCAATGATGAGAAGAAAGTCGTAGCTGATCTGGCTGAAGAAACAGGACTGAAGGGTGAAGAAGTCACCAGAGGTCTGGCAAGTCTCGCACCGGCTCTGCTCTCCGCACTCTCTGCAGCAGCAGCTTCTTCCGCTCAGCAGCAGACAGCAGCCGCAGCAGCACCTGCAGCAGCTCCCGCAGCTGATCTGACAAGCCTTTTCAACACATTCGCAGGACAGACAGTCCAGCAGGCACAGGCACAGGCTCAGCAGTCTTCCGGTGCAGCAGGCCTTCTGAATTCACTGCTCGGCGGAACATCACAGGCAGCGGCTCCTTCCGCAAATACTGCAGGCGGCGCAGGTTCCCTGCTCAATCTGCTCGGCGGAGCATCACAGGCAGCAGCACCTGCTTCAAATACAGCAGCCAGTGCCGGTTCCCTGCTCAGTCTGCTCGGCGGACTGGGTCAGACTCAGCAGCCTGTCCAGCAGCCTTCTGCCCAGATGGACGGAACACAGCTTCTGAACATCCTCGCTTCCATGATGAAATAATTCAAATACATCTCAACGAAGGATCTGTCATCATGTACGGATCCTTTTTTTCGCATAATAAACACTTCCTGTTATGAAACCATGGAAGGAGAACACATATGGAATTAAGACTTGGCTATGCTGCAGAACTGTACACATCATTTCTCGGGATCAGTGCCGGCTCCCAGCTGGATATCCTGGAAGAGTGGTTTCCGGGACTGATCGTTACGGTCAGGGAGACACCCGGGAAACAGGAAGCAGAGTATGTGGATATGGAATACCATATCTATGCGTCACGTGATCACGGGAAACTGTATTCCGGAGGCAGCAGAAGGATCGCCCAGATCACCGGCAGGCTGATCGGCACCGCAAAGGGAAACCAGGAGAAAGAACGGAAGACAGCAGAACTGATCCGCCGGCACCTGGCAAACCTGATGGTGACGGACATGGACCTGCTGAGCAGTCTGAAGGAACATGTATATAAGCATATTGAAGCATTTACTGACGAACAGACAGACGCGTTCGGTGAGACCGTACTGCAGGCTGTTCTGGAAATGGCTGAAAACAGGGCAGAAATGGATGAGTACAGTAAGAACAGCGAGCCTTTTCCCATGGATGATGAATGCTTTGACGGGATCCTTTACAATGCAGCGTATCAGCTGACCCTGTATGACAGACAGAGCCTGGCAATAGCTTATCTCTGGCTGCTGATCGGAGGACTTTTGAGGAATGAATCAGGCAGGGTATTGAGAATGTTCGACAGCTCCATGATCGCCGTGCACAGACAGGCAAGTGAAGACGGAACACTGCGTGACAAGATCCATTTCCTGTTTTTTCCGGAAGAATACGAGCCGGTATATTACGGGGACGCATTCGATCAGAGATTCCCGGATGTGGAATGGTATTGCGATCACTGCCTGGAACATCTGAATGAACAGGAGGGCTTTGATGATCATCTGCCGGTATGGCAGTGCAGGGTATGCGGCTGGCTGAATGTTCTTGAACCGGATGAGATCTACGAAAACCGGGAAGACGCCCTGAACGGGATCAGGCAGAGCGATGCCAGGCGCATGGAGGAAGCAGTTGCCCGCAGAAAGGCGGAACACCAGGAAGAACCCTGATCGTTTTGGAAATATTTTGGGCATGGATACAGTCTGAACCTTCCGCTAAGATTTGCCTGCAGGTAAGCAGGATGACGGAAGAACAGACATACCGTTCCCTAAGGGACACATCGATCCATCTGTACAGTGTATCGGAGATCTGCGCACTCACGGGAGTGACCAGAAAGACGCTCTTTTACTATGACAGGACCGGTCTCCTGAAACCTGTATGCAGAACAGGTTCACAGAACTTCAAACAGTATGACGCTGAGGCGCTGATGCGCCTGCGCATGATCCTGAGATACCGCGAAGCAGGACTGCATCTGTCCGAGATCTCGGCGATCCTTGATGATCCGGGCTGTGACAGGGTCATGGTGCTGAACCGGGCAATGGAGAGAATGCAGCAGGAATGCAGTCAGACAAACGATCAGATCATTCGTCTTCAGGCAATGATCGGAAGAATACAGGGAGGACAGTAATGAAGGAAAAAACGATTCTCATGTACGGTACCTACAAAACATCCGAACTCGAAACACTCAAAGAACTGTATGAACAGGCATCCGCTGAGTATACAACGGGTTCGCATCTGACGCACAGAGGACTTACTTATTATGTGATCGAAGGGCATGTGACATCGTCACAGCAGAAACAGATCAAAGAGGCAGCAGATCATATAGCGAAAACAAATTACCACTGGGGGAAGATGACATTCAGCAGAACGGTATGGTGAAGAGCAGGGGAACATCCCCTGCTTTTTTCCGCAGTCCGCAGGAACTGCTTGACACAAAGAAAAAAGGAACCGCTTCATCCGCGGTTCCTTCATAAGATTCAGCTGAGCTTTGTCTTGAGATCGTCGATCTCTTTCTGTACGGATTCGATCTCACCCTTCTTCAGATAGACGGATGTTTCGAGATCCTTTTTCATTGCAGGCTTCGGTACGATCGTCATACGGTATTCGAGGTCTTCGATCTGTTTGCTGAGTTCTTCGACCTTTGCCAGTCTGGCGTCGATCTGATCCTGGAAACGTTTGTCAGCGATCGCTTTCTTTGCGCTCCAGAATTCTTCCTTTGCCTTGCAGAATTCATCCCAAAGACGGTCGTTGTCATTCTTTCCGGAATAACCTGCTGTCTTCCATTCTCTGTCCAGAGCCTTCATGCGCTCTGTCTTTTCTTTGCTGTAGTTCTTTTCAGCTGTGATCGCAGCTGCTTCTTCGATCAGGGCTGTCTTTGTTTCGATGCTCTTTGCCCACTGAGCGTTGCGCTCATCGAAGAATGCCTGTCTGCGTGCGAAGAAGTCCTGGCGTACGTTGTTGAATAACTGCCAGAGTTCATCGTCAACTTCACGTCCTGCGCTTCCTGCTGCTTTCCAGTCGTTGAACAGGTTGTTCAGCTGTTCGCCTGCAGCCTTCCAGTTGGAAGGATTGTCAGCGAGTTTCTTCGCGTTTTCAATAACTTCTTCTTTCTTTGCTCTTGCGGCTGCGCGGTTTGCGTCGAGGTTGTCGAAATATTCTCTCTGTCTTCTGCGCAGATCGTTTTCGATCGCGTTGAAGCGTCCCCACAGATCATCATCTGTGGAAGCACCTGCAGAACCGATGTCGCTCAGTTCGCCGCGGAGTGCTTTCAGCTGTTTTCTTGCTTCATTGAAGTTTGTGACTTCCTTGATCTCTTCAGCCTTGGCAAGCACTGCTTCTTTCAGTGTACGGTTAGCCTTGACTGTTTCGGCACGGGAATCATATCTGCCTGATACCAGTTCGAAACGCTTAGCGTATTCTTCTTCTTTCGGGGTTTCCCAGTTGGGAAGTGCATTCCATGCTTCTTTGATCGCAGCGATCTTTGCCTCAGCGTCTTCGCTGTCGATCTCTTTCAGGACTGCTTCTGCTTCACGGCACAGTGACTGCTTTTTCAGGATGCCGTCTTCCATGACGTTCAGTGCATCTTCCTTGTACTCTGTTCCATATTCAACAGCACCGCCTTCTTCTGCGGAATGCTGCCATGTAAACATCAGATATTTTCCGTTCACCTCGATACCGGTCCAGCGGCCGATTCCTTCCATCGTATCCTTCGGTTCAGTCGGATTTCCGTCAGCGTCTTTTGCGCCGTACAGGATCTCTACTGTCTTCCCGCCGAATGTGTTGTGTGCACGGGTCTTGGTTTTTGCACACGGATCATTGAAATCAGGTCTGTTCTGCCAGTTCATATAGTGTTGTTCTCCTTTTGATGTCAACATATATTATTTCACCTAAAACCATGACAACACAAGATATTTACCCTAATTTTTTTTCAAAGAATTGTAAAAATATCTAAAATTTACATAGCATAGCATCATACCGTACAAGGTTATTTAAAATATTGATAATTGCGATAATCATGCATAAAACTTTATGAAACCATTTTTCAAACAACGCACATCATTGTGTCAAAAATGAACTTTTGTAAATAAAAAAAGCGGACAGAAAAACAAAGTTTATGAAAGTCAGTCACTCAATGGCATGATCAGCAGCTGTATGATAATAAATACATGGGATGAGGATCATATGGAACTGGAAAAACTGCCGTACAGTCTGTCGGTGTGCAGAACAGACAGAATCACGGATATCGGCCTGAATGATGCGTTTTATTTTGTCGGCAGAACGGATGAGGAGATTTCACTGGTATGCCGCAGCGAATGTGTTCCTGCAGGTGTGAAGGACAGGGAGGATGGCTGGAGAGCGTTCCGCGTCCGGGGCATCCTGGATTTCTCACTGGTCGGGATCCTTGCGGACCTGTCCCGTATACTGGCTGAGAACAGGATCGGGATCTTTGCCGTGTCAACATTCAATACCGATTACATCCTGGTCAAGGAAGAAAACTATGACAGGGCTCTGGAAGTGCTTGCGGAAGCAGGGTATACGATCCTGCCCTGATCATTGAAATGATGGAAAGGTCTGCTGATCAGCGGATCTTTTTTTATTTGTGGTACAGTTGAGCAGGTTCTGATAAATGAAGAACAGGCAGACTCATATTATAATGAGAATACAGCAGCTGCTTCAGGAGGTTTTATGACGACAATCAGCGAATATAAATGCCCCAACTGCGGAGGCCCGCTTGAGTTCAGCAGTGAAAAACAGAAACTTTGCTGTCCGTTCTGCGACAGTGAATATACTGTTGAAGAATTCAATGCGGCACCATTGCAGACAACAGTGTCGGAAGACGACTCATGGAACGGTGTGATCGAAGCCGGTCAGTGGGACGACAATGAACTGGCTGGACTGGCCGAATATATCTGCCGTTCATGCGGAGGTACGATACTGACCGACAAAACGACTGCGTCAGCCACCTGTCCATACTGTGACAATCCTGTCGTAATGAACGATCAGGTCTCTGATGCCCTGAGGCCTGAGTATGTCATCCCGTTCAAGCTGAACAAGGATGCGGCCAGGGCGGAGTTTGAAAAACACCTGAAAGGAAAGAAACTTCTTCCCAAGGCATTCACCGAAGACAATCATATCGATGAGATCAAGGGGATCTATGTACCTTACTGGATCTTTGACGCGGATGTGGACGCCAAATTCTCCTATGATGCCAAAACAGAAAATACATGGAAAGAGAATGATGAAGAGGTAACGGAAACAAAGACATATAAGCTGTTCCGCAAGGGAACGCTCCGCTTTGAAGCGATACCTGTCGATGCTTCTGTCAAGATGCCGGATGACCTGATGGAATCGATCGAGCCGTTTGATCTGTCGGAAGCTGTTGTGTTCAATCCCGGATATCTTGCCGGATATTCCGCAGACCGTTACAGCATCGGGACAGATGAAACGATCGAACGGGCAAGAGAACGTCTGGAAAAGTCGGTCAGGGATATATTCCTGGACAGTGTATCGGATTATACGGATGTTCAGGAGACATTCTCACAGATCCTCCCGGATATTCAGGCAAGATATGTCCTGTATCCTGTATGGATCCTGAATACCGTCTGGAATGACAAAACATATACATTCGCAATGAACGGACAGACCGGAAAGTTTGTCGGGGACCTTCCGATCGACCGGTCTGCCTACCGGAAATGGTTCGCGGTATACGGTGCAGGCATTGCGGCAGCCATCTACCTGCTCGCAAACCTGCTGCATTAAGGAGGGGAGAATGATGAAGAAAGTATTATTGCCGGCAGTCATATCCCTGATGATGGGCACACTGGCTGTACCGGTCCTGGCACAGGGTGATGAATTTATACTGGACTATGACGGATATCTGACAGCTGCCCAGAAAGCAGAACTGAATGAGGAAGCGCAGGAGATCCTGCAGGAAACAGGATATTCGGTACTCCTGCTGCTCGATGAAACTAATACCGGAAGCCTGATCGATTATGCTGTCAGTGAATACAATGCGCATGCGCCGTCTGCCGACGGGATCATGCTGGCAGTTGACTCGGATGAATATTATGTATACAGCGCGGGAAGCGCTGCCCAATACATCGATGCTGCCCAGTCCGAGCGGATCTGGAACGCGTTCCTGTGTGATGAAGATATCTATGAATGTGTTGATGAATACCTGGACTATGCAGAAGAACTGTTTGAACAACACAGGGTCCCGGCAAGACCGACAGAAACTTACGCTGAGCGGATGACGGACTTTACCGGGAAGCTGGACGGTTCCCAGCTGACAGCCCTGATCCAGAAAATGGATGCGGTCAGTACGGAACACGGCATTACCGTTGCGGGTGCCCTGACAGACACACTGGACGGAATGGATGTACAGACATACGCAGACCAGTTCTTTGATCTAAACGGGCTGGGTTACGGTCCCACAGACAGCGGCGTCCTGCTCCTTATCAGTGAAGAAGACAGGGAGTTTGCGCTGTCCACAAAGGGAAAAGCGATCGGTGCGTTTACCAATGCCGGTCAGGAATACCTGATCAAACAGCTGAAGTCTGACATGAGCAAGGGTAATTATTACAAGGTCTTTGATGCATATACGGATCTGGCGGATCAGTTTCTCGTGCAGGCTGAAACAGGAAAACCCTATGACAAGGGGAACCTTCCGAAGAAAGCACTCAGCCTGATCTGGATCCCGCTGTCACTTCTGCTCGGTGCCCTCGGAGCGCTGCTGCCCACAGGCGCCATGAAATCACAGCTCAAGAGCGTATATACCAGGGAAAAAGCTGATTCCTATGTCGTAAAGGACAGTGTGAATATCGGCATCTCCAGAAACCGTCTGATCGATACGGTTATATCACGCCGCAAGATCGATCAGAAGACTTCATCAAAGGGTTCGGAAACACATACGACAGACGGACAGACACATGGCGGAACACATGGAAAGTTCTGATTGAAGGGAAGGTATTACGTGAAATATGAATATCTGAATCTCAAATATGCTCTGATCAACATATTCTACATGTTCCTGATCTGCTCGACAGTCGGTTACGCGGCAAACTTCCTGCTGGCAAAGGGATTTTCCAATTCCGCGGTAGGAGCCGTTCTTTCCTGCGTCAGCATATTCGGCGTCATTCTGCAGGCAGTATTCGCGCCGCTGATCGACCGCTCCGATAAACTGACCGAAAAAGGATTCGTATCCATTACACTGATCGTTACGGCAGTCATTGCGCTGGCAATGTACTTCATGCCGGATGCGTCATTCCTGCTGCTGGCACTGACGACAGTCAGCTTCAGCGCTGCTTCATCCGGCCTGCCGTTTATCAACTCCATCGCATTTATCTATGAGAAGGTCGGACAGACGATCAATTACGGATTGTGCAGGGGACTTGGTTCTGCAGCGTATGCTGTGGGATCTTTCCTGATCGGACAGTTCCTGAGTCTGAGCTTTCACAGCGGAAAGGCTCCGGCAGGATATCTGCCGCTGATCTACATGGCGATGGCCCTGGTCACACTGGCTGCGGTGCAGACACTGGAAACACCGCAGGCGGTAAAGGAAACACCGGAAAGCGGGACCGCAAAGGTCAATTACGGACAGTTCTTCCGCAAGTACAGGCATATCCTGCCGGTACTGGCAGGGATGGTCATGATCTATACATGCCACATGCTGATAAACAACTTCATGATCCATGTCATCACGAATGTCGGAGGCGATGCTTCAAACCAGGGCACAGCATTGTTCATCCAGGCAATGGTGGAACTGCCGCCGATGTTCCTGTTCGCCAGGATCATGCAGAAGAAGGATGTCGACAGCATCATGATGCTGGCCGGCATCTGCTTCACCATCAAGCATTTCTGTGTCTGGCTGGCACCGGGAATCACGGCGCTTTACATGAGCATGGCACTGCAGATGCTCGGCTATGCGTTGCTGATCCCTTCGTCCGTATATTTCGCAAACAAGCACTTTGATGAACAGGACCGCAACCAGGGACAGGCAGTGATCGCATGGACGACAACGGTCGGCGGCATCATCGCGTCAATGCTGGGCGGTGTGCTGATGGATCATCTGGCAGTGTCAACTGTCCTGCTGATCGGGTCCCTGATCTCACTGATGGGTACATTATTGATGGTAAAGGGCATCACCTCTTTAAGGAAAGGATGATCACATGGAATTAAACGGTTTGATCGAACATGCTGAGGAAGCGAGACTGCTCGGCATCATCGTTTCACAGGACTCGGAACAGAAGGCACGCTGGATGCTGGAGGCACCGTTCAGAAGGAACGTGTATTCTGCCGCAAAAAGCTTCACATCCGCGGCAGTCGGCATCTCCGTCAGGGAAGGGCTGGTCTCACTGGATGAAAAACTGACCGACGCGTTCCCGCATGACCTGCCTGAAGTGATCTCGGAAAATCTGGCCGTAGCGACTGTGAGGGATCTGCTGACCATGTGCCTGGGACAGGAAAAAGGATTCCTGATGGGAGCGGACAGGCCGTATTACGAAAACAGGAACTGGGCACAGCTTGCGCTTTCCAGACCGTTCGTATACCGGCCCGGGACACACTTTGTTTACAACAATTCCGGACCGTACCTGGCAGGTCTCCTGGTACAGAGACGCTGCGGCACGGATCTTGTTCATTATCTGATGCCGAGACTGTTTGAACCGATGGGCATCCAGCTTCCTACATGGGAGACCGATCCCAACGGCAATACATTCGGTGCCGGCGGACTGTTCCTGACAGTCGACGAACTGCATCAGTTCGGCCTGCTGTATGAACAGAAGGGCAGATGGAACGGGAAACAGCTGGTGCCTGAAGAATGGGTCAGGGAATCGACACGGAAACAGGCGGACAACGGCCGTGAAGGATACGGATATCTGTTCTGGCGGGGAAAACACGATTCCTACAGGGCAGACGGCAAATTTGAGCAGTACACGATCGTATATGAAGACAAAGGCGCAGTTGTCACAGCCTGTGCCGAGAGCCGCATCAGCGGAAACGTACTCCGGCTGATCGAAGAATACATATATCCGCAGTTATAAGAGCAGGGAGACCTGTTCTTTCTTTCTGTCTGGATGTCCGGATAAAAATGAACGTCAGTCCAAAAACCAAGGAGATTTCCGGACTGTTGTCGGCGAATTGGTGAGAGGTTCGGATGAAACCGGTCTGAAAAAAGCTCACGCAGGACATAAAGAAATACGGTTCAATGGTATAATTTTCTGTAACAATGGCATTCAGAAACATATGCCGGAAAGCAGGGTCGTATGAAGCAGAAACGTATTGTCTTATGGCTTCGCGTAATGCTGAGCTTTGTTCTGTGTATGACACAGAACATGACAGTGTTTGCGGAAGAGGAATCGGAAACAGTAAGAGAAGAAGAAATGACAGAAACACTGCCCGAGGTGACGGAAGAAACCGGATCCGGGGAAGTTTTGGAAGAGGAAGAATCCGCTGAGGAAGATACTGAAACGGGTTTAAAAGCTGAGATCTCTGAAGAGGCTGACGTAACAGAAGGTGAAGAAACTGAACCGGAGGCCGCGGATGAACCATACGAAGATGTGCCGGATGAAGAATATTACGTTGAATATGACGGCTTTGCGCACATCCTTCAGGAAGGCAGCATGCTTTACAGCAGAGAAGAAGCGTCTGCTTTTGCCGGAGGTTTTACATACCCTATCGACGAGAACTTTGATGAGCTTACCGATCGGCTGACAGCAGCTGCCTTAATCCGTGACGGTGAACTGGATGTCAGAGATCTTGGAATCCCGGCAAGTGAAGCGGGTAATGTATTTCAATACCTTATCAACAATAATCCTCAGCTTTTCTATGTGAAGGGGCAAATTGGTTTTTTTTCCAATCCGACAACTGGAATGGTCACGACATATGCCCTGCAGTACGACAATTACACATCGTCGGATATCGATGCTTTTCATGCAAAGGTATCGGAAATCCTTTCAGGCATCGACAATTCATGGAATGACGAACAGAAGGCGCTGTACCTCCATGACGTCCTGGTCATTAACAATACATATGACGAAACATATTCAAAATCCAACGCGTATAACGCACTTGTCGAAGGGACATCTGTGTGCCAGGGGTACTCGCTTGCTTATAAATACCTGCTGAACCAGGCCGGGATTGCATGCGACATCATATCAAGCGATGAACTCGTACATGCCTGGAATGCTGTTACGCTGAATGGCATGACATATTATGTGGATGTGACCTTTGATGACCCGACAGGCACTTACAGGATGTACTGCAGCCACGAAAACTTCCTGTTAAGCAGGGATGAAATGATCGAAGCGGGACATGATTCCGATGACTGGGTGAACACCAGGGGGGATGTTGTTTTCGATACACTGGCGCTGGAGTCATATCCGGGAGCTTACTGGTCTGAATGTAAAACAAGGATTCCCGCTGTGCAGTCCCTCTGGGCGTATACAAAAAATGACAAGAATATCTATGTTCATGATTATTCTTCAGGTACGGACAGCCTCCTGACCGACGAACTCCAGGGTATCTGGCATAATCCCGCAAATCCCGGATCTTATTACACGAAATATTACGCCTCGCTCGATTCTTATCATAACTTCTTCCTTGCTTCCCAGGAGGATGCGGTTTATACCGTCAAAACAGACGGGACTGTCAGTGAAATCGGAAAGCTTGATGAAGACGAACTGGCATACGGACGTATTTACGGGATTCAGACCGTTAACGATACAGTCAGATATGATGTTTATTGCAACCCGGATATTAACGGCGAACTGCAATTTGATTATTTCGACATTCCCGCTTCTGAAGAAGGCGGAAATCGTTTCCCGGTGGAGAATTACTTTGACGAACTCACCAGGAGGCTGATTAAAGCGGCAGAGAACCAGGAACACATCCTGGATGTCGCAGACCTGCAGATCCCGGAAGAAGACAGCGATTATGTGTTCTATTACCTGATCACCCATAATCCGCAGCTGTTCTATGTGACCGGGACAGGAAGCCATACGACAAACTTTACATATGTCGGGACATATACTCTGCAGTATCCCGGATATACACAGTCAGATATCGATTTGTTTGACGAAAGAATCTCCCGGATCCTCTCCGGTATTGACAGCAGCTGGAATGATGAACAGAAAGCACTGTACCTGCATGATGTGCTCGTGACCGAGACAGCAGTTGACACGACAGGGAACAGCCGGAGTATTTATGATGCGCTGGTCATGGGTGAAGCCACGAGCCGCGGTTACGCGCTTGCATATAAATACCTGCTGAACCAGGCCGGGATTGAATGTGACATTATCGGAAGTCCTGAACTCAGCCATGCCTGGAATGCCGTGGTGATCAGTGGGAAGACATATTATGTTGATACAGTAAAGGATGATCAGGACGAGAACTATGTCATGTACTGCGGTCACGCCAATTTCCTGAGAAGCAGAGAAGGAATGCGAGAAGAAGGCCACAGCACAACAGACTGGCTCAATACGAAAGACGAGAATGTATACAGTACGCTGGCACTCGAAGAATACCCGGTGAACTGGTGGGAAGACAGCATGACAAAGATCCCATCTGCCGGGAAGCTTTACGCGTATACGAAGAAAGATCCTGCATCAGGAATCTGGGTCCATGACTACAGTGACGGGACAGACCGTGTTCTGACATCGGAACTGAACGGCACATGGGATAAACTGGATGGAGAAGGTGCCTGGACAGACAATTTCACATCGCTCGATTCTTATCATGACCAGTTCCTTGCCTCCCGGCAGGACAGTGTATACCTCATTAAAACTGACGGAACAGTCAGGAAGGTATATGCGTTGGAAGACAGTGAAATGAACAGAGGCCGAATCTACGGCATCAAAACGACCGGTGACCAGGTGAGGTACTGGGTTTACAGCGGACCGGGAAGTGACAACTACCAGTACACTGACTGTTTTGATATTCCTGATGAGCAAGAGGTCGTCCATGTGACATCGCTGGTGTTCAATGTCTCAGAACCGACAGTCTGCATACCGGGAACCCAGGTGAACTTCACGGTCACAGTCCTGCCGGAAGAGGCAGATGATCGCAGTGTGACCTGGGAAAGTGACCATCCGGAGACCGCTGCTGTCGATGATGAAGGAAAGATGACTGCGGTGGCGCCCGGAACAGCTGTGATTACTGCAAGGTCTGTTTCTGATCCGGATGTCTTTGCTGAGCATCAGGTTATCATAAAACCGGAAGTTTCTTCCGTAACGATTTCCGAGAAAGATGTGGTGATGGAAAAAGGTGAAACATACCAGCTTACGGCAGAAGTTCTGCCGGCAGATGCCATCAGTACGAAAGTGACATGGTCATCTGATAATGAATTCGCTGCGTCAGTTGACGAAAACGGACTGGTAACGGCACTGAAAGGAGGGACGGCGATTATTGTTGCCCTGACGGAAAGCGGGCAGCTTGCGGATGCCTGCACGGTGACTGTCATTGCCCATCCGGAAAGCATACAGATCATTGAATTTGATCCGGCAACCATGGAGGAAACAGTCCTTTCTGATATTGCGCTTGAGGAAGGGACAGAAAAACAGCTGGTCGCGAAAGTGATGCCCCTGGATACCTCTGATAAGAGAGTGACATGGTCTTCGGACCATCCGGAAACTGCGGAAGTGGACCGGGACGGTCTTGTCAGGGCAGTCTCCATCGGTACGGCTGTCATCACCGCAAAAACAAATGACGGCGGGCTGAGTGCTTCCGTGACAGTGACTGTTACCGAGATCCCGGTCAGGGGGATCCGGATCCTGAACGAAGTGAAATACCTGCCGATTGGAAAAGAAATACAGATCATATATGCCATTGAACCGAAGAACGCAACTCATCAGGAAGTGACATTTGAAAGCAGTAATCCTGAAATCGCCCCGGTCAGTGAAACCGGTGTCGTGACAGGTGTTTCTGAAGGGATAGCGGTGATTACCGTACGGGCAGGGGAGTTCAGTGATGATTTCACAGTCGAAGTCACGCAGGATGGCATTTACACCAATGAGGTCCCGAAGACATTTGAATACACCGGCTCTGCCATCAAACCGGCAGTGCAGGTATATGACTCCGGGCAGCTGCTGAAGGCAGGGACGGATTATACCCTCACATATAAGAACAACATCAAAGCAGGAACGGCGACGATCACCCTGAAGATGAAGGGCAACTACACCGGAAGTGAGACGATCACGTTTGAAATCCTGCCGTTATCCCTGCAGGATGAAAGGGTCAGGACGGAAGAGCTGACCCTGCAGACGACGGGAAAGATGCTGAATCCCGCACCAGTGGTGTATTTCGGTACGAAGAAGCTTGTCAAAGGAACCGACTATACGATCGCTGCGTACACGCTGGACGGTGAGGTCTGGGACAGGACGAGTCCCGGTGAAGTGACACTTACCATTCAGGGAAAGGGTAATTATTCCGGTGAGATCACTGTCAAAGCATCTGTCGTGCCAAAGGGGAATACCCTGATCCCGGTAAACAAACTCACTGTTTCTGCGAAGAGCGTGAAATACCAGGATCTTGACGGGGATAACTTCGAAGAAGAAATCATCCCGAACCTGACCGTGAAAAACGGGAAGCAGAAGCTGGTGTATCCGGATGACTTTATCGTTGCTGAAATACCTTCGGCTTACCGAAATACCGGGACACTGAGATTTGTGATTGAAGGCACCGGGAAATACACCGGCAGAAGGACTGTGAGTATGAAAGTGACCGGTATCTCCCTGACTGACAAAAAGATGAAGAATGCAAATATCGGGACATATATGTATAACGGGAAACCGCAGACACTGCAGGATGGATTCGGACTGACATATAACGGTATTGATCTGGAACCGGAAGACTTCGTGATCCTGGAGGACACATATACAAACAATGTGAATGCAGGGACTGCTTCTGTCCAGGTCGAAGGAAGAAGAGGATTCACCGGCAAACGTACCGTGAAGTTCACCATTCTGCCAAACAGTGAAGTAATTACACTGGATGATATTACATATGAAGAAGAAGTACCGTATGCAAAAGGCGGGGCGAAAGCACAGATCCGGGTGTATGACGAAGAACTCGGGCTGCTTGCCGAAGGAAGGGACTATACAGTCACCTATACCGGCATTACCAGGATCGGAACAGGGTCCGCCACAGTGAAGTTTAAAGGCAACTACAAAGGGACGGATTCACAGGTTTTGTATTATGACATTCTGCTGAAAGATATCTCTGAAACGGAAGTTACGGTGAAAGATGTTGTGTACAGCAGTACTGCCGGTAAGTATAAGAGCACGCCTTCCCTGAAGGATACAGACAAAAAAGCCCTGAAGGCGGGGACGGATTATCTGAAGTCATATGTATATGAGCTGGACAATGAGGACGGTACATATACACTGCTTGGCGCAAAAGACAAAGTGCCTGCTGGTTCAAAGATCAGGGTCACCGTCACCGGGAGGAATAATTACACCGGCACAGCGTATGGGTACTACCGGGTGATTTCCAAAGGTGCGGACATCAGTAAAGCGGTGTTCACAGTCACTTCTCGGCAATACACAGGGGAAGCAGTTACGCTGGACGGGAGTTCATTCACAAAAGCACTGATCAACAAGACAACAGATCTTGTTTATGGTGTGGATTATGAGATTGTAAGCTACGCAAACAACATCAAAAAAGGAACAGCTTCCGCCACGCTCCACGGTATCAACAATTACGGCGGATATAAGACGGTGAAATTCAAGATCACGGAGAAGCCGCTGAGTGAGCACTGGCTGGACAGATAAAGCCCGCTGACACTTTCCGGGACCAACAACATTTATGAAGCGTCGAACGTAACAGTGGAATTCCTGAAAGCGAGGCTGGGAAAAGAGGACTTTTATTTCCAGTAAATGGACGGCGGCGGTGAAGAGATCAAAGATGCGGATATCATCATCATCAAACTGGAAAGCCAGGTCAAAATCACGGATGATGTATATGGTGACAGCACGCTTGGCTGGCTGCTGTCCCCGGAAGAAAACGGCTGGGGGGATTATCTCTGCAGTGTCACGCTGACATCGGGATATTTCTCCGATTGGCCGAAGACACTCTTCGGTGAAGATACAGTCGGTATGTACAGACTGACGCTGAAAGATACAGTTTCGGGAGAAGAAACGGCATATTATATCAGGGTCGGTGAGTGAATAAAAAATTGGCGAGGTACGGGCAGGATGATATGATCCCGCCAAAGCAGACACACGAAATACAGACGCTATGAATTTGTCCGGGGCGAAAGCCCCGGAATTCTTTGAAGCTTTCGTTTTCCCCAACTTGTTTTTGATAGTCCTTTTTCGTGATCATCAGGCTGGCATTAACTGTATCTTGTGCTATAGTTAGATAAGACTAACTTAATAGGAGGTTTTATGTCTGAACAGTTATTATTGGGTATTCTGATACCGTTTATAGGAACATCCTTGGGAAGCGCCTGCGTCTTCCTGATGAAGAAAGAGATCCGGATCAGCACGGAGCGGATCCTGGCCGGCTTTGCGGCAGGGGTCATGACCGCAGCGTGTATCTGGAGCCTGATCATTCCGTCCATGGAGCAGTCAAAGCATCTGGAAAGCATGATGTTTGTACCGGCAACCGTTGGTTTCTGGGCGGGCATCCTGTTCCTGCTTCTGATCGACCGCAGTGTCCCGCATCTGCATCTCAACAGCGAGGTCCCTGAAGGGCCGCATTCAAACCTGCCGAAAACGGTGAAGATGCTGCTGGCGGTGACGATCCACAATATTCCGGAAGGTATGGCGGTCGGCGTCGTGTATGCGGCACTGATGAAGGGCAGCGCGATCTCGGCAGCGGCTGCCTTGTCACTGGCGCTTGGCATCGCAATACAGAACTTCCCGGAAGGCGCGATCATATCCATGCCCCTGAAGGCAGAAGGCATGTCCAAGGGCAAGGCCTTTATCATGGGTGTCCTTTCCGGCGCGGTCGAACCTGCCGCAGCAATCCTGACGATCGCGGCAGTCGGTACTGTTTCTGCATTCCTGCCGTATTTCCTGAGCTTTGCGGCAGGCGCAATGATGTATGTGGTGGTGGAAGAACTGATCCCGGGCATGAGCCAGGGGGAACATTCCAATTCCGGAACGATCGCTTTCGCGGCAGGTTTCACCATCATGATGATCCTCGACACAGTGCTGGGATGATTTATCTTGTTTAAATGAATGAATCCTGTTTTAATAATGCTTGATGACAAAAAAACAGGCAAAATTTGAAACCGGAAACAGTCTGGTTCTGTATTTTCTAAAGGGCAGCAAGCGTTATTTCTTCTGCAGCATGCTTTTCGCGTGCCTTGTATCGCTCCTGGACCTGATCAATCCGAAGATCCTCGGATATACGGTCGACTCGGTGATCGGCACAAAGGAATCAACGCTTCCGGCATGGGTCAACGCACAGATCGCAAAGATCGGCGGCGCGCCGTTCCTGCGTACCCATCTGCATTACATTGCGTTCACGGTCGTTGTGGTCGAACTGGTCGGGGCTTTCTGCCGGTATGAATTCCGCCTGAACAATTCCAAAGGCGCGGAGACACTGGTCAAGCGGATGCGTGATACGCTCTTTGACCATATCATCCACCTGCCTTTTTCCTGGCACAGTGAAAACCGTACCGGTGACATTATCCAGAGATGCACGTCCGACGTGGAAACGATCAAGGTATTCCTGTCCGAGCAGCTGATCGCACTGGTCAGGATCACTGTACTGATCGTCCTGTCACTGTACTTCATGTTTACGATCAGCCCGAAGCTCACGATGGTCTCGCTGTGCTATATCCCGATCATCATCGGTTATTCCTTCCTGTTCCACAGACGGATCGGAAACGCGTTTCGGAACGCGGATGAAGAAGAAGGAAAGCTTTCATCGATCGCTCAGGAAAACCTGACCGGTGTGAGAGTCGTCCGTGCCTTCGGCAGGGAGAAATACGAACGGGAGCGTTTTGAAGACCAGAACAAGGATTATACGAATATGTGGATCGAGCTGATGCGCATCCTGTCACAGTTCTGGGCAGTCAGCGACCTGTTCTCCGGACTGCAGATCCTGACGGTCACGATCTTCAGTTCGATATTGTGCGTCAGAGGAGAACTGACGGCAGGCGGATATATCTCGTTTGTTTCCTATAATTTGATGCTGACATGGCCTGTCAGATCACTTGGAAGAGTCATTTCACAGATGTCCAAAGCCGGTATTTCGGTCGAACGTCTGCGCTACATCATGAATTCCGAAGCAGAACAGGATAAGCCGGGTGCGGTTACGCCTGATCTGAACGGGGACATCGTCTTCGATCATGTATCCTTTGCATATGAAAACGGAAACACGGAAGTACTGCAGGATGTATCCTTCACGATCCCGCAGGGAACGACATTCGGCATCCTCGGCGGTACAGGTTCCGGCAAGTCCACACTGATGTACCTTCTGGACAGACTGTATGATCTGCCGGAAGGACAGGGCAGGATCACGATCAACGGAGTGGACATTGCCGATATGAAGGCTGAGTGGGTACGTACCAATATCGGTATGGTGCTGCAGGAACCATTCCTGTTTTCACGCACACTGTCGGAAAACATCAAGATCGCAAGACAGTCCGCGAATATGGCGGAGGTCCGGGAAGCTTCCGGACGCGCTGCCCTGGATGAAGCGGTCGAACATTTTGACAAAGGCTACGATACCTTTGTCGGCGAACGCGGCGTAACACTTTCCGGCGGCCAGAAACAGAGGACTGCCATTGCCCAGATGCTCATCAGGAAACCGCCTGTCATGGTCTTTGACGATTCGCTTTCCGCCGTTGACGCGGAAACAGACGCAAAGATCCGCAGATCGCTCCGTGAAGCATCCGAGGAATCGACGGTCATCCTGATCGCCCACCGCATCACGACATTGATGAATGCCGATCAGATCGCAGTGCTGGACCACGGGAAAGTCGCCGAGATCGGCACACATGAAGAGCTTCTGAACAATCACTCGATCTACCGCAGGATCTATGACCTTCAGATGAGCCAGGAGGTGGCAGAATGAACGAAGAAAAGAAGAACGTTTCTTTGCCCTGGTTCGGGATCGGCAGGGTCATTCCCTTTGCGAAGCCATATAAAAAGACGATCATCCTCGCTGTGATCCTGGCGGTCATCAGCAGTATGATCGACAGCGCGTATCCGCTGTTCAACAGCTATGCGATCGACCATTTCATCGCGTTGGGAACACTGGACACGCTGCCGGTATTTGCGGCGCTTTACATCCTGACATTGCTGATCCAGGTGCTGGACAACTATATCAGCGTCTACTGGTGCGGCCAGATCGAGATGAACGTGGACAGGGACCTGCGCAACGCTTCATTCAACCATCTGCAGACACTGTCATTCTCTTATTTCAACCAGAACAACGTCGGCTATATCCATGCCCGTGTGATGAGCGATACCGGCAAGATCGGTGAACTTGTCGCCTGGAGAATGATGGATATCGTCTGGAACGGTTCCTATATCCTCTTCGTCCTGATCGTTATGCTGAGGATCAATGCAAGACTCGCAATGTATGTGCTGATCCTTGTGCCGATCGCTGTCCTGCTAATCAGCTGGTTCCAGAAACATCTCGTCGCATTGAACCGTGTGATCCGTGAAGTCAATTCAAAGATCACAGGCAACTTCAATGAAGGCATTACCGGCGCCCGTTCGATCAAGACGCTCGTCATTGAAGATACGATCAACGAGGATTTCAAAAAAGACACAACGGAAATGAAGCGGACGTCCATCCACGCGACACATTACTCTGCGCTGTTCTCGGCAGCTGTCACGATGATGAGCTCCGCAGCACTTGCGATCGTCCTCTGGAAGGGCGGAAGCCTGAGTATGGAAGGCGTGATCAGGATCGGTACATTATCCGTATTCGTCTCCTATGCGCTCGGCATGATGGAGCCGATCCAGAGTATCATCCAGACGATCTCCGCACTGATTGCTATCCAGGTCAACATTGAACGACTGACAAACCTGCTCGCAGCCCAGTCCGACGTGGCAGACCGTCCGGAAGTGATCGAAAAGTACGGTGATACATTCAATCCGAAGAAAGAAAACTGGGAAGAACTGTACGGGGACGTGGAATTCCGTGATGTCAGCTTTGTCTATCCTGACGGAACGGAGAAGGTCCTTGAACATTTCAACCTGAATGTTCCCCAGGGAACAAATGTCGCCATCGTCGGTGAGACAGGGGCAGGCAAATCAACGCTGGTCAATCTCGTGTGCAGGTTCTATGAACCGACCGAGGGACAGGTGCTGATCGACGGCAGGGATGCCAGGGAACGTTCGCAGCTGTGGCTCCACAGCAACATCGGCTATGTGCTCCAGACACCGCACCTGTTCTCCGGAACAGTCAGGGATAACCTGAGGTACGGCAAGCCTGATGCGACGGATGAAGAGATCCTTGCGGCACTGAAGCTAGTCTCCGCTGACTTTGTCCTGGAAAAGATGGACAAGGGTCTCGACAGCAACGTCGGGGAAGGCGGTGATATGCTGTCGACAGGCGAAAAACAGCTGCTTTCCTTTGCCAGGGCGATCATTGCCGATCCCAGGATCCTTGTCCTGGATGAGGCAACGGCTTCCATCGATACATTGACGGAAAAGGCGATCCAGGATGCGATCTCGATCGTCATCAAGGGCAGGACGTCCTTTGTGATCGCGCACCGTCTCTCTACGATCGTGAACGCGGACGTCATTCTTGTCGTCAGGGACGGCAAAATGGTTGAGCGCGGAACCCATCGCGAACTGATGAAACAGAAGGGCTATTACTACAGTCTCTATACCCGGCAGTTCGAGGAAATGGCTGCAGACATGGTCTGATATGGGGCTGTAACAGTTGAAAAATGACTGTTACAGTTTTCTTTAACTGGCAAAACACATGCAAGCATGGTATAATATAGATATGAAAAAAGCTAATCAAGTACTCGACCTACCTGATCAGCGAACTTATTATAATGCAGTTCA
>JAILLA010000088.1 GCA_024693325.1 Solobacterium sp. | reverse complement strand
TACGATCAGTCCTGATCTGGTGATCATCTGCAACGAGAACGGCAGGCTGCTGGGGCTTCCGCACAACTGTGATCTCTTCGGTCACCGTTTGGTCGGCACGCTTGTATTTGCAGGCGTCAGAGGAGACAAGTTCGCCAGTTTCCCCGGCACACTGAATGATTATAAGAGACGGATCCTCGGAGGTGAAGGATGACCATCGGTGCAACACTGGCGATCGTGTTCCTGCTGATCGCAAATGTATGTCTGAGCATGGCTTACATCAGCATGGATAAGACGATTGAAGAACTTCTTGAGATCCTGACCAAGCAGCACGGTATTAACGAAGTTACATATCAGACTTCCCAGGTCCTCAAAGACCGGATCGATGCTGTTGCGCTTATTGCGGAAGATGCAGTAAGGAAACACGGCGTCACGGAACAGCAGATAGCAAATCTCAACAACAAAACAGCTGTAATGAGTTCCGATCTCAGGAAGCTGAAGGAAGGTACGATCTATGCCGTTCAGTGACCGTGATGTGGAAAACTACTGGGCTCCGTTTGACCCGGCATACATGGATCTTGAATCAGATCCGGATGATCATGAAGACGATGATGAAGATGACGAAGAGGAAGAGGACGATCTATGGGAGTAGTTTATAAAGCCGCATGCCGTCCGGGACTGACAGTCATCAGATCCAAGGTCTCCGACATGGCCGAGGCGGTAAAGGCAGACAGGAATAATTATATCGGCGGATCGGATGCAGGTGCCATATTCGGTCTGAACCCGTGGAAGTCACCGTACGCGCTCTGGTGCGAGAAGACAGGGAAGATCTCCGGGGAAATCGATGATAATGATGCGATGCGGACCGGGAGAGACCTGGAACAATATGTTGCTGACCGTTTCGAGGAAGCGACCGGCAAAAAGGTTAGAAGAGACAATTACAAATATACGCTCAGGGAATATCCGTTCATGGTCGGACACATCGACAGATCTGTGGTCGGTGAGAATGCGATCCTGGAATGCAAGACAGCCAACAGCTATCAGAACTCTAACTATGAAAACGGGATCTTCCCGGATCACTACTATGTCCAGTGCCAGCATTACATGGCAGTGACCGGCTGCGACAGGGTCTATCTCGGTGTCCTGTGCTTCCCACATTTCTACTGGAGAGTTTACGACAGGGATGAGCATGAGATCGCTGCTCTGTTAAGCGCAGAGAGCACGTTCTGGGAAAAGGTGATGAATGATTCACCGCCGGATGCAGATGGCTCAGAATCGACAACAGACGCCCTCAGGGAGCGCTATGGCAGCGGTGGATTCGAAGGCTCGATCAATCTGAACCAGTCTGATCATACGATGCTCCTGGAAGAACTGAACTCGATCAAACAGGAGATCAAGGTCATGGAAAGCCTGAAGGCAGAGCGGGAGAACCAGCTGAAAGAAATACTCGGAAATAATGAGTACGGATTCACGCGCGACTGGAAGGTGTCCTGGAAACCGCAGAAAAGAACATCGGTCGATACAGCACGTCTGAAGAAGGAAAGACCTGACATATACAAACACTATTCCAAGGAAACTGAGACCAGGATATTGAGGGTCTCAGAGATAAAGAGAAAGGAAAAAGAAGATGTCTGAATCAAAAAATAATCAGAACGGGCTGCTTCAGAAAACAGCAGCCACTGCCAAAGCGCAGACAGCCGTTGCCAATGCAAAGAAGATCCAGTTCAGCTCCCTGATCAAATCTGATGCAGTGCAGAAGAGCCTCTCCGGAACACTCGGCGATATGGCACGTACAAAGACCTTCACCAGTTCGCTGATCAGCGCTGTAAGCACGAATCCGCAGCTGAGGGAATGTGACGGCATGTCGATCATATCTGCAGCACTCCTGGGAGAATCCCTTAATCTCTCACCCAGTCCGCAGCTTGGACAGTATTACATGGTACCGTTCAAAGACAACAAGGCAGGTATCACGAAAGCTACATTCCAGCTCGGATGGAAGGGATATTACCAGCTGGCGCTCCGGTCCGGACAGTACAGGAACATCGATGCAGTCGCTATCAAAGAGGGTGAACTGAAGAAGTGCAATCCGATTACAGGCGAGTTCGAGTTTGAGGCGATCGATGATCCTGTTGAAAGAGAGAATGCAAAAACGATTGGTTATTATGCATATTTTGAGACGTTGAACGGATCCAAAAAAGCCATGTACTGGTCAAAGGAAAAGATGACCGCGCATGCAGAAAAGTACAGTATGGGCTTTAAAGCTCATAAGGGATATACGTTCTGGGAAAAGAACTTCGATGAGATGGCTCTGAAGACCATGTACAGACAGCTCATTTCCAAGTACGGGATTATGTCTATTGATATGCAGAAAGCGTACACAAATGACATGACAATTCAGCAGAATATTGATCAAAACGATGCAGAACCTGTCTACTTTGATGCAGAAATCATCGATCCTGAGACAGGGGAAATAACCGAATGAGCACCGTTGAATTTGTGATACCGGGTCCTCCGCAGGGCAAAGGAAGAGCACGTTCAACAAGATCAGGCATACATTTCACACCCCATAAGACAGTCCTGTATGAGAACAGGGTGATGACCTGTTTCCAGGAAGCAGCAGAAGGATGGAGGCCGACTGAAAAGCCGGTCTCCGTCGAGATCACAGCCTGGTTCCAGATCCCTGCTTCTACACCAAAGAAGAGCAGACTTGCCATGATGCTGCAGAAGATCCTGCCTGCTAAAAAACCGGACATAGACAATATCGTGAAAGCTGTGTTCGACGGCCTGAATAGTGTTGCTTGGCTTGACGATAAGCAGATCACGGACCTTTCAGCAAAGAAGCGCTATACCGGCGAAAACGACATGCCTTCAGTGATCGTAAGAGTCACCGAGATCGACCCGGATCAGGAGGAATAGATATGCCTAACAGAATGCTGAAGGAATCAATAAAGTTAAGTCCGGAAATTGATCAATTGTCGTGGTTTGAAGAAGTACTCTTCTACAGAATGATTGTCTCTGCAGATGATTATGGCTGCTTAGACGGCAGAGTTGCGGTATTGAAGAATACCCTGTTTCCGACAAAGGAAACTATTACAAAAAAAGCAATCAGTGATGGAATAGCAAAGTTGCTCAAGGTAGGACTTGTGGAGACGTATACAGAGAGTGAACGTCCGTACATCCACTTGTTAACTTTCGAATCTCATCAGCGCTTACGTAATAAAAACAGGAAATATCCAGCACCGCCAAGTGTCAAAAAAGAGCCGAAATCATACTTGACTGACAATTGTCTGACAGATGACGGTCAATTGACTGACAATTGTCTGCTAGAACTAGAACTAGAAGAAGAACTAGAACTAGAAGAGAAGAGAACTAGAACTAATAATAGCTCGGAGCGATCTTCTGACGAAGACCCTCGCGAGCTGGTAGCTGATGTTGAGCCGCTGCTTTTGAATGACGGCACAGAATGGATTCCGACAGTCGACCAATTCAAAGAATACTGCAGATTATATCCGGCAGTAGACATTAAGCGTGCTTTTGCAGATATGAGAGGATGGTGCAACGGAAATCCTGGAAAGCGGAAGACACGCAGGGGAATCAACCGTTTTGTTAATTCATGGTTATCCAGGCAACAGGATAAGTACCATCCTGATAAATCGGTTATGAAGAAAGGATTTGATGTTTTCTGATGAAGAGAGAAGAAGTAAGAAATGTGTTGTCTATCCTGCGGCTTAACTATCCGCAGTCGTTTCGTGATTATACGAATGAGTCTGCTGAGATGTTTCTGAATATGTGGGCAGAAGCGTTCAAGAACGATCCGGCCGAAGCTGTAGTGAATGCTGTGAAAGCGATCATATATTCAGATCCGAGAGAATTTGCACCGAATATTGCTCAGATCAAGCAGAAGATGATTCGTCTCTCCGGTGATGACAGTGATGTTGCCGAAAATGTCTGGAGCAATCTCAGAGCAATGCTTTCAAAACTCCCGTCACAGGATCCTGAAGAAGTTGAAGAATACTGGGACAAGCTTCCGGAAAGTGTAAAGCGTATCTATTCGCCGAATGATCTGATCGAGCTGGCATGGCACAGAACGTCAACAGACCTCAGCAATTATGAGTTTCCAAGATTCAAGAAGGTATATGAATCAGTAAAACATCAGGAACTGCTTATGCAGATAGAGACTGGCAGCGGCATCAAAAGGGCTGAATTACCGGATGTAACGACAGTTCTGCTGATTCATGGTGAAGATGAGGGGAATGAGGATGATTAACAGAGTAATCCTTTCCGGAAGGCTGACAAGGGATCCTGAACTCAGGAAGACCTCATCAGGGAAATCGACCTGTTCTTTCACTGTTGCTGTAGACAGACGGTACAAACAGGGCGAGGAAAGCAAAGCCGATTTCCCGAGATGCGTAGCCTGGGGACAGACTGCTGATTATCTGTGCAGCTACGGATCTAAAGGTCAGATGGTAGAGCTGGAAGGACGACTTCAGACTGGCAGCTATACCGGAAGAGACGGCCAGACTGTGTATACGACGGATGTCGTTGCCGATTCGATCGACCTGATCCGTACGGAGCCGAAGAAGGAATCCAGACCGCAGGGAACTTCGTATCAGTACACCAAAGATGTTGTGCATGACATGGAACCTGCAGAAGCAGAATACAGTGAAGATCTTGGTGATGAACTGCCGTTCTGAGGACGTGAATGATGGATGAATTGATCAATGATCTCCTCAACAGGATCGCCGGTCTCGAAAGCGAGATCGAGGATCTGAACGACAGGCTCCGCCAGCTGAAAGTCCTTTACGACAAGAAGGACGAGCTCTACACACATACTGCATGGAAGCTGATGCAGTACGAAAAGAAAGACTTATGCCCGGTTGTGAAAAAGGCATGACAAAGTGCCGGAAATATCTGCACCTGATCGAGCAGTCGGCAATCTCATACATCGCACGGATCGAAGCCGAGGTTCCGACAATGCTGCTGTCAGACATATATACGGCACTCAGACTGGCATTCCTTGCCGGAAGAGAGCAGGGAAGAATCGAGAGAATAAAAGACATCAAACTGTTCCTGGGAAAGGATGATGATGAAATTTGAATCATACATGCACTGTGTTGTCTGCGGTAAGTATGTCGGGAAAGAATACCGCTTTATGCATGGTGCAGAGGGAGGAAAGTACTGCCTGAAGTGTGCAGCTGATGTACCGACCACGAAGCAGAGGCGGCTTAAGGCAGTAAGAAGCCCGGAATCCAGGGCTGACATTATGAGACGCAGAAAGAATGGTGAATATGTCGATGAGATCCGGATGAGCTACGGAGTCTCCTATTCGACGATCTACCAGATCATTCAGGAGGAGAAACATGGAAGAAATCAAATGCTACCCGCTGGCCATTCCAACAGATGAATTTTTTGACTATTGGATGAAGAATGCACACGCAGCGACAGTATTTAAACGCATAGACATGGTTGGTGTGCATCCGGAAGGCAATGCGCAGATCCTGCTGTTCAGAAGCAT
>JAILLA010000034.1 GCA_024693325.1 Solobacterium sp. | reverse complement strand
GTACCGTCTGTTTTCAAAAATCACTGTGTTGTTCACAGAAATGAATGATACGCTGGCGTACACTGGATTGAAGATTGAGACAAAAACAGAGTATACACCAGATGAATTGGAAATGGTTCTTAACCGGTATGCTTTCATCTGCCATGTTGATGAAAAGGACTTTGTATCCGGGCGAGGGCACAGGAAAAGCCAGGAGCAGCGGTATTATGAGAAGCTGAAGACTTATATGGAAAAACTCACGGAATATGTTGTAAAGATCCGTATCTGCGGTCCAGACAGGAACAGCTATTCCAAGACAGATCCTGATGCAACATTTATGCGGATGAAGAAGGACTATATGGGAAATGACCAGCTTCTGCCCGCATATAACATCCAGATCGGCGTGGCTGATGAATACATAGCCATTGTAGATGTGATGCAGCATCGTTCAGATATGGATTGCTTCGTGCCGTTAATGGAAAAGTTTCATGAGCTTTATGGCTTTTATCCCAGATATCCGATAGCAGATGCAGGGTATGGCTCATTCAACAACTATCTGTTCTGTCAGGAACATGAGATGGAAAAGTTCATGAAGTTCCCAATGTATAAGAAAGAAACAACGGACAAAGACTATCATGACGACCCCTTCCGGGCAGTAAACTTCAAAACGAATGAGACCGGAGAAATGATCTGCCCAAACGGGAAAGCGTTTCATTTTGCCTATAGAAAACCGGTAAGAGGAAACCAATATGGACGGCAGGAGGAATACTATACCTGCGAAGACTGCAGTGGATGTCCCTATGCAGAGAAATGTAAGAAGACAGAAAAGAACAGGACAGTCCGGATCAACGAAGAGCTAAGTACTATGCATAAAGAGGTGATCGATAATCTGGAAAGTATTCATGGAGCGCTGCTAAGGATGAACCGATCGATCCAGGCGGAAGGTACCTTTGGTGTAATGAAATACGATCGATGGTACAAGCGAACGGTAAGAAGAGGTCTGGATAACGTAAAGCTTGAATTATTTCTTGTTTCTATTGGTCATAATCTCTATAAATACTACAACAAACAGATGAAACTCCCCAAGACAGCGTGACTGATGTCAAAGCACTATCAATGGGGAAAGGGGTATTGCGCCCTTTTCAGGATCATTTTGAAGAATTATACAGCGAAATCAAAAGAGGCTGTGAAGCCTGAGATTATCAATCTCATTTTTTCACAGCCCCCTGACTGTATCTTTTTTCTGTTCCTCAGATCAGATATTCTTCATAATATAAGCATAGAGTTTTTTGTATGTTTCCGGAGTGTAATGAAGTCCGTCAACAGTTGAGAACCCGTTCTTTGTCATCCATGTATTTGTATCCAGATATCTCGATCCCATAGCATTCTTCAGCATTTTATTGAATGCTGCAATCTTCGAGTTGCTGATGTAGGCATTCGAATATGTGATCGGGTTAACAGCAAGGAACACAAACTTCGCTTCCGGATAAGCTTTGATCAGTTTGTTGTAATAGCTGATATAGGAATTGATATTTCCAAGATCATTAACTCCCAGTCCGAACACAACTGTCATGGATGGATTGCGCTTAAGCGCAGCTTTGATCACAGGATCAGCAGATTCAATGAGCCATGAATAACCCATGGACACTTTAGCTTTGAATGAGACATTTGATGCAGCTGCAACACTGTTCTGCATTCCCACAGTTCTTGAATCTCCGACAAAAAGAACCGCTGAGGAAGCTGAAGATGAGGACAGCTGCTGTGAAGCCTCCGTCTTCTTTCCGTTCGCGTCAAGCGTGAATGCGCCTACTTTGCAGTTTGTCAGTCTGGCGCCATCGCTTCCGACATAATAATCACCGACCCATGTGTTCTTTGCCATAACACCGGTCTTTGAAGCGAAGAAATAATATTTTCCGCCGATTCTGGCCCATTTACCCTGTACACGGATGCCGGATGCGTTAAAATAATATGTTTTTCCGGAGATCGTCATAAAGCTGCTCTGCAGTCTTACTCCTGACGCAGCAGCATAGTAATAATTTTTGCCTACACTGAACATTTTGTTTTTCTGCAAAACGCCCGATGCATTGAAATAATAATACTTTCCTCCGAGTTTAACCCATATTTTGGAAGCACGTGTACCATCGTTCTTCAGATAATACGTCTTATTGTTGACTGTAACAAATTTGCTGTACTGCAGTGAACCTGTATTTTTGTCAGAATAGTAATATTTTCCCTTGAATTTGAACCATCCGCGTCTCACATAACCGTTTGACTTAAGCCTGTAGACTTTTC